>MWFC01000005.1 GCA_002071415.1 Bacteroidetes bacterium ADurb.Bin012 | reverse complement strand
TAAGTACACAGACATGAGTTAATGTTCAGCATGTTAGGCTGAACCAAACTCGCAGGAGAAACTCGCTTCCCCAAAGGCGGTATAACTTGGGTAGGATTTATAGGAGAAAGATAAGGATAATTTTTCTATTTGTCAAGTATTTTTAAACTGACAACGAACAACCAACAATTACCAAGCTCCAACCTCCAACCTCCAATCTCCAATCTCTATTCTCCCTTCCTCCATTCCTCTGTTTTCCCTTCCTTTAGTTAACATCAGGAAAATTTTTTCTCGCTGATTTCCCCAGATTAATCCGCTGATTTCCGCAAATTACAACTAACACTTGATAACTTAGAAATTCCAAATTACAAACAAATTCCAACCTCCAACCTCCAATCTCCAACCTCCAATCTCCAACCTTCAATTTCCAACCCCCAATCTCCAATCTCCAATCTCCAATCTCCAACCTCCAACCTCCAATCCCCAATCCCCAATCTCCAACCTCCAATCTCTAATCTCCCTTCCTCCCTTCCTCTGTTTTCCCTTCCTTTTGTCAACATCAGGAAAATTTTTTCTCGCTGATTTCCGCAGATTAATCCGCTGATTTACGCAAATTACAACTAACAACTGATAACTTAGAAATTCCAAATTGCAAACAAATTCCAACCTCCAATCCCCAATCTCCAATCTCCAAATTCCAATCTCCAATCTCCAATCCCCAATCCCCAATCTCCAACCTCCAATCTCCAATCTCCAATCTCCAATCCCCAACCTCCAATCTCCAAATTCCAATCTCCAATCTCCAATCTCCAATCTCCAATCCCCAATCTCCAATCTCCAACCTCCAACCTCCAATCTCCAATCTCCAATCTCCAATCTCCAATCCCCAATCTCTATTCTCCTTTCCTTCCGTCTCCTCATCTCCATAGTCAAAGTCATGAGAACTATATTTTTTTCCCTTGATTTTAAATTTTTTCAAGATGCAGCTGGAAGGTGTTTGTACTTTTGCAATACCAACTCAAGAAGCTTAGGGATGAGACAAGATGGTAAATTTTCGGCTTTTGTCTATTTATTGGTGATATTAGCTATGGTTTTTTGGGGTATGTCGTATGTATGGACAACCATGGTGTTTCGATATTTAAATCCTATTACGACAATTTTTCTTCGATTGGTCATCAGTAGTGCTCTACTTTTTTTTATTTTCGGACTTACTCATCAATTGCAACCTGTTCGAAAGAAAGATTACAAGTTATTCCTATTTGCTGCATTATTTGAACCATTCTTATATTTTTTGGGTGAAGGATATGGAGTGAAGTATTCCACTCCAACCATAAGTGCTATTATTATTTCTACCATTCCTATTTTTTCGGCTATTGCGGCTTCTATTTTTCTGAAGGAAGTTTTACAACCACTGCAAATTTTTGGATTCTTTCTTTCGTTAGGAGGAATTATTTTTATGTTGTTAGGCCCCAATTTTTCTTTCCAATTCAATCCAATTGGAATTGTTAGTTTGTTTTTTGCTGTTGCTACTGCGGTAATTTATGCAGTTTTGCTGAAAAGACTGACTATGCTTTATTCTTCTTTCACCATCGTAGCATGGTTAAACTTCATTGGCGCATTTTATTTTCTCCCATTGGTATTGATAGTCGAACCCAGCCAGCTTACTTTGCTTCATTTCGAGTGGGGATTATGGTACCCACTGATCATGCTTGCTGTTTTTGCATCTTCACTTGCATTCATCTTTTTTACTTTTGGCATGCACCATCTTGGTGTGAGCCGCACGAGTATCTTTACGAATTTTATCCCAGTATTTACAGCGATATTTTCCTATTTCAAGATTCACGAAAAATTGACGGTTAATATTTTAGTAGGAATGTTAATGGTAATTGTCGGTGTGATTATCACTCAAAAAAATGTCAGAATAAAAACACTGAGAGCATAGCAAAAGATTAGAAGTGAGCGGAGGATTGTTTGCAAGCTGGATTATTTTATCTAATTTTGCCGAACTTTTTAAGGCGGGGTAGCTCAGGTGGTTAGAGCGTCGGATTCATAACCCGGAGGTCACGAGTTCAAATCTCGTCCCCGCTACTAAAGGCTTTGCCTACAATGTAAGGCTTTGTTTTATTTCCTTCTTATAAGTTTTTAAAAATTTCCTTCCTATCCTCAACCTGTGCTCATCTGAGATTCTTTTGATTGTTGAAAGAATTGTGGTAAATATAGAATTAGTAGAAATATTAACCCCCTGGAATAAGAGCTAAATTTTAAAAGAGAAAAAAATACAGGATATTGTTAAAAAGAAGGTTGATGAGTATTAATTAATATAAAATGAAGATATGGTCCTATTCATATTCGAAAGGGCTGACAAAATCCTTGAAGAATGGTGAAAGCCTGTCCTTTTCGGAAAGTATGGGTGGTTCCATTAACTGCCAATCGATGTTCAAAGCGGGATCATTCCAGCGAAGAGCCTGTTCCGATCCCTTGTTATAGAAATGCGTGCATTTGTAGAAAAACAAGGTATCGTCTTGCAGGGTTCGAAAGCCATGAGCCATTCCTTCGGGAATCCAATACATGAATTTATTGCTTTCGCTAAGTACGATTGAATCCCATTGACCATAAGTAGGAGAGCCTTTACGTAAATCGACCGCTACGTCCAAAACCGAACCCTTCATTACCCTCACCAGTTTCCCTTGAGCGAAAGGAGGCTTTTGAAAATGTAAACCACGTATTACATTTTTCTGCGACTTGGATTCATTATCTTGCACAAAAACTACATCTATACCTAATTCTTGAAATTTCTGCTGATTATATGATTCGAAAAAATAACCTCTTTCATCCTCAAATACCTCAGGCTTTACAATCAATAAACCAGGTATTCTGGTCTCAATAATCTTCATTTCGATCGAATTTCTGCAAAATTATCATATTATCTTATAAATTCCACCTTACCCTTCCCACAGTCTTTGGTCTCCAAATTACAAACAAACAACAAACAACAAACAACTGACAATTAACGAAATTCATCCACCAGTTATAAACCACCAATCATCATCCACCACCCACCTTGTCACCTCTCCTGGTCTTCTTGTAACAGTCTCCCAGGCTCCTCGTTTCCTCATTATCTCAATAATGTTAAGGTTTGTCAAGCATTTAAACTAACGAAAAATAAGGCAAAAGTTTTTAAGGATCAGACTGATGATTTTCAAATTATGGTTTACGGTTGGTTTTTGTAAAAAGAAAGGCAAAATCGCTGCGTCGAGGGATAAAGACGCTCCAAGCATATCCCGACATTTTTCTAAAAAGATATATTTGGCAAGCCAATGAAGAAAGATAGGAAAATGAGGTTACCAAGCCAGCAGCCATAAGTCCGAATTTTGGAATAAATAAATATCCGGCTGCAATCAGGGTAATTAAACCTATTCCGGAGCCAATGATGTTATAATGAGGTTTGCCGGTTCCCGAAAACAAATGACTGAAGATCATTCCCGAGGCTATGGCAAGAATGCCAGGCGAAAGTGAGAGAATTATCCACTTGATGTCGGGGAAACCCTGACCCAATAAAAATTCAAAGGCTACAGTAGGGAGCAATAATAAGAGGATTATACCTGCAAGAGTAATAAAAAAACTCAATTTAAACAGAGCGATGGCCATGCGATACGACTTTTGTTCATCGGATTCATTTGAAATTCTGGAGTATTCAACCAGTGCTATGCTTTTAGCAGCGAGCCAGATTCCCTCCGAGAGTTTTACACCTGCATCAAAGCGTCCCAAAGTACCTGTACCAAAAAATTTTTTCAATAAAAAATAACTAAAACGATAATTCAAGGTTTGCAATAAACCTGCTATCTGTATAGAGCCACCCAAACGCACAATTTCCTTCACCAAAGGGACCAATCCCTCAATAGCGGTAATTTTCAGGGAAGGAAAAATCATGAAATAGGTAAGTAAAAAGCAGACGCCAAACGCTATATATAACGAGTGGACGAAGCCATCCACTGTTCGATCATTTGCAATAAAAAAGAAATAAAACAGTGCCAGAGCATTGACTAATGATTGCAACAAACTGCTCCAATTGTAGGCTTTCACTCTTTCGTGCCCCAAGAGCAACATTTGTTGAATATTGATGAGCGATGCCAATAGTGATAAAAAAAGTACATTGTAAACATGCTCGGCTGGAATGGTTTTGGTCAATGACATTATTACCGTTCCTATAGAAGCAGAAATAAGTGCCCACAACGACGACAACAAGTAAAGATAAAAATTATCATATCGCGAAGCCAGATAAACCAAGGCCGAACCTCCAATAATATTACTGATATTCTGAATAATAGCAATCCCCACTACAATCAAAGAGATGATTCCTAAGCCCGGAGGCCCTAATACCCTCGCATTCATGCTCAGAATGATTAGGCTGGCCAAAGCACTGATGAACCTCACTAAGGTTGTCCCCGCAATCTTTTTTAGCATCCTCCCATAAGCTTTATGGGGCAAATATATATCAGATAATCGGATCCTCACGATGAGTCCGCCCACCGAAGAAAGCTCTATTGCTTAAAGTGTAAATTTGCCAAAAAAATCTGAGCGTCTCAAAATATGTTCAATTAATATTATGTCTAATTTTATAAATTCTAAAATACCTAAAATTACAGAAATGCGATCGTATTTCAGATTATATGGTTTATCAGTGGTATTGTTCCTGTTAGTTTCATTTGAACTATTGGGGCAAAACAATGATTTGAGTTTCCCTATCAGAACACAATATTACAATCCACCCATACATATTCGCAAACTTCCAGCCGCCTTGAGTGAAACTTCAGGCCTCATCTACTATAATGGTTTATTCTGGACACATAACGATAGCGGCGGGGAGCCCAAAATCTATGGAATAGATACTTTAAAAGGGAAGATCATCCAAACCATTCATTTGAATGCTTCTCACAAGGATTGGGAAGATATTGCTCAAGATGATGACTATATTTTTATTGGTGATTTTGGGAATAATCTTGGCACCCGAAACGACTTATGCATTTATCGAATCAAAAAAGAACAAATACCCCAACAAGGTGATGTAAGCCTTACACCTGAAGTGATTCGTTTTAGATGGGATAAATCTTTGGAGACGAGTTTGCCAGACCGTAAAACAAATTTCGATTGTGAAGCCATGTTTTGTTTGCACGATCGCTTAATCCTTCTTACGAAAAACTGGGGTAATCAGCGAACTTCGATTTATTCTTTGCCAAAAATTCCTGGCGATTATTCACCGGTATTTTTACTCGATTTCAATGCCAATGGGTTAATTACTGGAGCAGATTTCCTCGAAGACGATCAAACCCTGGCCTTATGTGGTTATAAAAGTTATGTGCCTTTTATTTGGCTCATCAAGGATTTTCAAACCATCGACACCAGAGGATGGACTGCCCTTCGGCTGGAACTCGACGACCGAGCAGGCTCCCAAACCGAAGGCATTTGTTTTGGACCCGCTAAATCTCTTTATGTCTCGAGCGAAGCTACGGCATTTTATCCTGCGTTAATATTCAAACTCGATTATCCTGCTCTTTCTTCTCGTCTGCCTCTCAGGGGCGAAGATGTTTTCTCCTATCAGTATGTTTTCGATAACGAACAACTCAGAATCATAACTTCCTGTAAAAAAATTAAAAATTATAAAGTTCAGATTTTAGATAATAAAGGGAACATTTTAAAAGAAAAGAAGATGAAATGTACGGGAAATATGGATGTAAACGTCTGGCCTCTTCATGAATCGAACAAAAAAATGATTCTTAGGATGAAGGGAGGCAAATATGAAGTTACGTCTATTCTTGATTCTGATTTTTTATGATAGAATTTTATGAATGAAGATTTACTCGATAAAGGCATAGAACTTCCCATCATGGAAGAGTTTTACACCTTACAGGGCGAAGGAATTCAAACCGGCCGTGCAGCTTATTTTGTTCGATTGGGTGGCTGCGATGTAGCCTGCGAATGGTGCGACACAAAGGAAAGCTGGAATTCCAACCTTTTTCCACCTAAAAAAGTGGATGATATGATATTACGTGTGATGGTTACAAAGGCTCAATCGGTTGTGGTTACGGGAGGAGAACCCTTGAACTGGAATCTCGATTATCTCTGCCAGAAATTAAAAGAAAATAATATTCTAACTTTTCTCGAAACCTCTGGTTCGCAGCCACTTTCAGGCGTATGGAACTGGATCTGTGTTTCACCTAAAAAAATTACTTCCCCCCTCCAACATATCCTTGATAAAGCCAATGAATTGAAAGTCATTATTCAAAACTCAACAGACTTTGCTTGGGCTGAAGAAATCGCTTCGAAAGTCAAAACCGATTGTTATTTGCTGCTTCAACCCGAATGGAGCCGACAACAACAAATAACTCCTGCCATTATCGATTATATCAAGAAATTTCCGCAATGGCGACTCAGCCTTCAAGTCCATAAATTCCTCAAAATTCCATAATAGCATCAAGGTTAGACAAGTTCAAAAATCTGATGCAATGTTTCAATAAAAAACTCATTAAAAAATATTATTTCATTTTTTTATCACGTAAATTAAAATAATTATCATCGCAGCGAATTGGTTGAAAATATGAAAGCAGGCAAATGGTTCATTATTATAGGACTTGTGTTGATTATCATCGGATTGATGTTATACTTCTTACCGTCATTATTTCGATGGTTTGGACATCTTCCAGGCGATATTCGCATCGAAAAGGGAAATACTCGAATTTATTTCCCTCTTACTTCAATGATTGTCATAAGCCTTGTTATTACCGTCATCATTAATTTATTTCGGTTTTTCAAATCTTGAAAAAGAGTGCAAAGAAGCTATCATATATCGCCCTATTAAACACAAAAATAACATTCTAAGAATTCGAATTCTATTTAGATTCACTACGCCAGCGTTGCAACTCGAATTTATGACCCTGCATCTTACTAATTCCAACTTATCAACAATTCATGCTTTCCAATCACCCACCTCTATGGTTTTCGCCATTTATCAAAAATCCCTCTCACCTCGCACTTTATCACAGGTAAGGGGTATCCCTCAACAAATTACGTTCAAAACTCATGATAACTCAGAACCAATGAGGTGGATAAATTCTTCACGTGTTTCTTTCCGTGTAAAAGCACCTGTAAAATCGGAAGTGGTGGTTACGGAATTCTGTTTTTGTACACCACGCATGGCCATGCATAAGTGTTTAGCTTCGATAACTACAGCTACACCTAGGGGATTCAAAGCTTCTTGTATGCATTCCTTGATTTGGGTAGTTAGCCTTTCCTGAACCTGCAGGCGACGAGCATAAGCATCGACCACTCGGGCAATCTTGCTCAAACCCGTGATGTATCCATTAGGTATATAAGCCACATGAGCTTTCCCGATAAACGGAATCATGTGGTGCTCGCACAGGCTGTAAATTTCGATGTCTTTTACGATCACCATTTGCCTATAATCTTCCTTAAAACGAGCCGAGAGCAAAATTTCCTTGGGCTCGAGATCATAGCCGTGTGTAAGAAACTGCATGGCTTTGGCTACCCGCATGGGGGTATCGAGCAAACCCTCACGATCGGCATCTTCTCCTATCAGTTTTAAAATCTCATAATAATGAAATGATAGCTTCTCGAGTGTTTCATAATTATATTTGTCGATTTTTTCATATCCACCCAACGAATTTTCATCTATCATATCGTGAATAATCTTGTCGGACTTGTTCATATTGTTGGTAAATGCTAAGGGTTATTGGTGATGTAACATTTCTTGATCAGGAATGTTTGATTTACTGTCCAAAATATTCAACAAAGTTATTTTCGGTTTCTTCAAGTCGAATTTTGTAAAGTTGAGCTCCTATGGCTAAAATAGGTTGCTTTAGTTGTTCCCAAAAAGCAATAGCGATCATTTCAATCGAAGTCATCCTGCCATACATGAAATCTACTTCCGTATTGAGGTTTTTATGATCCACTTTTTCGATGATATATTTTTGAATAATCTGGCTTAATTCTTTCAAGTTGATGGCCATGCCAGTTTCGGAATTGGGTATTCCTTTCACAGTAATATACAAGGTATAATTATGCCCGTGCCAGTTTGGATTGCTGCACTTTCCAAAAATTTCGAGGTTTTTTTTATCGCTATATTCGGGCCTGAAAAGCCTGTGAGCTGCATTGAAAGTTTCACGGCGAGTAAGGTAGATCATCGCGACAATACTTATGGTTTTTTCTTGCGAAGCTGAGGCAAAAGGGTAGAAAGTTCAAAAAAAGTGTAAATCAAGTAAAAAATGAAGAAGCATACGGTGAAGGCCTTGAAATCCTTTGGGACAAGAAAGGCATAGAGGACAAGTAGCAACACGAATAAAATCAACCGGCCGACAGTAGAAAGCATATAAAAATTGACAAATTTTTTAGGGTTTTGATGAATCATTTTCACTGCCATATTATTATAAACCAGCGTATGAGCCATAAAAAAGATAAGGATAAAAGGCATGGCCGGTGTAATAATGCCTTTGGGAAGTACAAACTTCAATATAGTACCAAGTATAGCCAGAAATACAGAAAGGATTATTAATTTGCGCAAATAATGTTTGAACTCATTCGTCATTATGATCAATTTTTTGAGAAGGTTTGGGAGGTCGTTTTATGAAGTCCTTCATGCCTAAATAAGTAGCTATGAACACTGCTGCAATCGAAAACAGGATAGTAAAGACCGGGAACTTCAATTGCAGATATTGATCGAGTTTTATTCCACCCAAAACACCAATAAGGATGACCACAAGCATTTGAAAAGCAAGTGAAGAGTATTTGGCGTAGTTGAACAGTGAGGGTTTAATATCATTCTTTTTCATTTTGGCCAGCGGCTTGAACGTTTTCGGGAAGCTCCATGGTGCATTTCCCACTAAAACGCGCACCAGGTTCTATAGCCAATTTACTACAAGTAATATCTCCTTGAAGCACAACGGTTGATTTTAAGGTTAAGAGTTCGGAAGTATTGACGCTTCCTTTGATTTTCCCGGCAAAATCACCATTGCGGCAATATATCTCCCCTTCTACGACTCCCGATTCCCCAATCACGACTTTGCCTTTGCATTCGAGTTTGCCCTTTAATTGACCTTCGATACGAATATCGCCTCCACAGCTCACATCGCCTTCGATAGATGTCATCGAACCGATGATATTCACAATGGGGCTCTCTATAATAGTATTTTTAGCCATAGTATATTTTTTTCAAATTTACACTAAAAATCACTGATTTTATCGAAATCCTTAATTTTTCTTCAGATATTCCTTATTAAAGAAAGACTTATATTTTGAAATATCTCTATCCTGATAAAAGGTTTGATAGTTTTTCGTGGAAATAACGAATGTTTCGTGGAATTTCTCTTTCAACATCGAGAAAACATACTCATTATCCAGAATGTGGTGATAATAATCCATGGCCTTCGAAGCATTCTTAAAGACACCAATGCTGATGATCTGCAAAGTGTCGTTAAGCAAAATATCTGAAGTATAAAAATTTTCGAGGCGAAAGGCTCGTTCGTTAAAATCGGCAATCCTGATTTTCAATGCATTGATATCGGTTTGTAGAGGATTAACCATAAGCAGTACAAAATGATCGCTTTGTGTTTCGACCAGATAAGGCGTTTTTGGAGGTTCGGCAGATGTACCCAGAGATATACTATCACCGGATAGTTGAATTCTTGAGGTAATCGAAGGGTCCAATTTGGAGAGTTTATCGAGAATGTTGCGAGCATGAGCAGCAAGTTCGTGTTTAGGATAATGCATGATAAAACGTTGCAGATTGACCGCCAACGAATCGATTACGTCAATTTTTCCAATAGCTAATGACTTTAAAAATTCGAATTTCGGCAAAAGAGGATGATTGAGAAACCTGCTGGCTGCCTCATCGCAATTCATTACTACCAGATAATATTGGCCCGATCGATAAGCTTGATAAGTATTCGAATAAAATTCGTTGACGATATTATTTTTCCTTTCAATCTCATGAGCATAACCCGGGTCGCCTAAAATTCTGGCATAATCGGTAGTAGGATAGTTCGTAATCAGAATATTACGGTAATGATCGGCTTTTGACTGATTCTCAAGCTTTTCGTTAATCACTACCAATTGGTAACAACCAAGCAAATAATGTTTGTTTAAACTGGTATCAGGGAAACGTTCTACCAATTCCTCGAAGGTTTTTTCGGCATTTACCATATCGAGCAATCCTTCGCGATAAATGAAGGCTGCGTTGAAAAGCGCTTCGATAATATTCTGGTTGCTTTGACGAAGTTTTTCGGGTGTTAATGGAAGGTTTTGCAAATAAGTTTGGCGCTTCAAGGGATCGGTAGAAATCTTTACCAACAGGCTGTCATTAGCCACTGAATCGGAAAAGGCCATAGTTTGTTCTTCTTCCCACGCAGTGGTTATTTGTTTGTTGCTGAGTCTCCAAAGGTCTTCGAGCTTTCGGTTGCCCCATTTCCTTTTGAATTCAGTAAAACCGAGGCTTATAGCCGAAGGGTTATAAAAATACCAGGCGCCCGAAGGGTCCATCTGGCGCTGAATATTGCCTTGCCCCAGCATGGTAAGGTCGCTCTGGCGAAGCATTTCTTCTTCTTGTTTTTTCTTTTCTTCTTCGGCATACTTTGCAATAATGCCATCGATGATTTTCAAACGTTCATTTTCGGGTATTTGAGCCAAACGCTGGAGGCTATCTTCGGTTTGTACTACTGTAAGGTTGCTTACTAATTCGGTAAGAACCTGAGATTTCTTTTGCAAAGCCTCATAAGTGGGATGATCTTTGGGCAAGGCCTGCAAAGCAGTGTCATAATAAGCTTGTGAGCAAAAATAATCAGGCTTCTCGAAATACAGGTCGGCTAAAGTCAATGAGGATTGAACCCTTTGAAAATCATTATCTTTACTCTTAGCTACCGAAAGGCGAAGATTTTCGATTGCTGCAGTACGGTCTCCCTTTTTTAAGGCTATCTCAGCCAGAGCATAATAAATTTGGTCTTGATAAAATTTATTTTTCTCTTCCTTCAACATGTTTTGAAGCATCTTTTCGAGCTTTTCGGCTTCACCCGAAGCTACATCGAAACAGCGGGCAAGATTGAGCTGTGCCGCAAACTGCATGTCGTAAGGAGGAGTCCGTTTAATGACTTCCTGAAACATTTGAAAGGCCTTGATAAGATCGTTCTTTCCCATATACAACTGTCCCAAAATGAAATGAAGACGTGTCTTGTCAGATTTTTTTCGGCTTAAATCCGTGGCAATATGAAGGGTTTTGATGGCCTCCTCTGTTCTATTCTGTTTTAGGTAGAAATCGGCTAAAACTTTGTTGTAGAATAACATCATACTGCGTGGCATGGTTTTTCGAGCCGAAAGCATACGAAATTTCTCCAATTCAGCTTCAGAGCGCGAAAATTGCTCCATTTGATTGTTGGTTAATCCTAACCAAAGATAAATTTCTGGAATCAGAGGAGAATCTTTATAACGGGTGAGGATAAATTCGAAAGTCCTTCGAGCTGAGGCATAATCCTGCTTGTAAAAATATGCCTTCCCTATCATCATATAACTGTCGTCTATCCATCGGTTATATTCTTTTTTATTGAAATACATGCTGTTATTCTGTATAACCTTTGAAGCCTTTTCGATGGCTCGATCGGCTTTCGAATTAATAGCAGTTGCCTCCTTCTTTGATCCCAACTTATAAACGGGAAGCACCTCGGTATAATTATCCTTTGCATTCTTTTCCAGATCCTTGATGGCTTCTTTCAAACTCTCATTCCCATTCCACCACGTATTGTAATGAGCCGTAAGATTGTGATAAACTCTGCGGCTAAACGTGTTTTTCTTATTCGAACAGCCCGTAGGAATAATAATTGTAACAATCCAAAGAAAAATGATTATACCTTTGGGTATGAAGTTTTTACTTTTCAAAATAATCGGTTTTTCTGGAAATTAACGTATATTGAATAACTTCGAAGATGCAAAATTATTTCATTTCCTTGGTTTGGTGAAACATTGCCACTTTAACTCTCAATTTTACCTCCTTGGCCGATAAATGGTGATTCTTTATTGTAAAACCGCTACCTCTCTTTACTAACCAAAAGGGAAAACCCTCAAAGTCGACTGTTAAAACAGTAAAAACCATCCGTGATATCTACCGAAAGATCGATAAACCATCGTTGAAGGCTAAATTATCGGCAATGAGAATTAGCTTGCTAGTTTTCTGGACGAATTACAATGTTATCTGATTGATAAAAAACATTGTACATAACAGAAGTAGGTTATCACCAATAATAACATCATCGATAAGAAATTCAATGCTTCAGAATTCCAGTTTGCCTTCCGTGTCGATTGGGGGAATTCATGCTGATAAATCACAAAATGGAACGTAGAGTGTTTATCATTAAATTTGCGGCCAATTAAATCACTTGCATTCTCATACAAGTATTTACAGATAGAATTAAGTTATTCATTGCTTTAAAACTGATGGCTTTGAGGATTCAGGGAATATTCCTGGTAGCAGATTGAATTATGCATATCAATGTTAAAAACATAAGGACTGTTCTTTTCCGGAATATTAAATCAAAGTATAGATTAGTTATTCAGGATGCCGAAACCTTCGAGGAGAAATTCAGCTTCAAGCTATCGCGCCTCAATGTGTTTATTACTTTGGGTATTCTTATCATTGGTCTTATTTTTCTCACCACCTATCTAATTGCCTTTACTTCTCTCAAAGAATATATTCCTGGATACAGCAATCCCGATCTTAGTCGTCAGGTTTACGAACTTACTTTACGGGCTGATTCACTCGAACTTTTACTCGATCAAAGAGCAACTTACCTGGAAAATATTCAAAGAGTGCTTACGGGTAATGTTCCTTTACGTAAGGCTGCCGACAGCACTATTCAAAAGCACGATTATTCGAAGATAGACGATACCAGAATACCTGAGGATTCAATATTGCGCAAGGAGGTGGAAAATCAGGACAAGTATGGGTTGAAGCCTGGATATTCAACATCTATAATAAAGAGTTCATATATTTCGTCGTTCAATTTTTTCAGACCTGTAAATGGTTATCTAACTTCACATTTTGATCCGGGGCATGGGCATTTTGGTGTAGATATTGCAACTGCCGAGGGTGAAACAGTAAAAGCTATACTCGATGGCACAGTCATTCAGGCAGGATGGAATATAGAGACTGGATATACCATTACTATACAACATATATCGAATGTAGTTTCTATTTATATGCACAATTCATCTTTACTGCGCAAGCAAGGTGATATTGTCAAGGCGGGTGAGCCCATTGCAATTGCGGGTTCTACAGGTGTACTCAGCACGGGGACACATCTTCATTTCGAGCTCTGGTATAATGGTACGGCAATTGACCCTAAAAATTACATAGCATTCTAATGAATCCCAAACACTTGGCTATACTTGGTTGTACAGGAAGCATTGGTCGTCAATGCCTCGATGTAGTTCGGGAACATCCTCAGAGTTTTGTGGTGGAAATATTGGCTGCTCAAGGATTTTCGAAGGCTCTGGTATCGCAGGCAAAGGAATTCAGACCCAAAGTGGTTGCTGTTGCCAAATCAAGTGATTTTGAAGTGCTGCGACAGGCCTTCGAACAGGATCACATCGATGTGGCTGCCGGTGAAAATGCGCTGGCAGAAGTTGTTGCAATGCCCGAAATTGACATGGTAGTATCAGCTATCGTCGGTTTTGCAGGCCTTCGGTCGGTGATAGCAGCCATAGAAGCAAAAAAACATATTGCCTTGGCCAATAAGGAAACGCTTGTGGTGGCAGGCGAATGGGTTATGAACCGCCTAAAATCTCTCCAGGTAGATCTTCTCCCTATCGATTCTGAACATTCGGCTATTTTTCAATGTCTCGAGGGCGAAAAACCGAATAAGGTTGAAAAAATCATCCTTACGGGTTCTGGTGGCCCATTCAGAGGGATGAGTCTCGAAAGGTTGCAAAATGTGAAACCCGAAGATGCCTTACACCATCCCACATGGAACATGGGTCCTAAAATTTCGGTCGATTCGGCTACATTGATGAATAAAGGCCTTGAAGTAATCGAAGCCAGATGGCTGTTTCATCTGAATCCAAACCAAATCGAAGTAATCATTCATCCCCAAAGCGTAATCCATTCTATGGTACAATTTGTGGATGGTTCAATAAAGGCTCAGATGAGCATACCCGATATGCGTTTGCCCATTCAGTACGCTCTATCCTACCCTGAACGGCTACCCTCGTCATTTCAGCGTTTCGACTTTATCAGAAATTCTCCACTCACTTTCGAAGCACCCAATACCCATGTTTTCAGAAATCTAATACTCGCCTTCGAAGCCTTGCATCAGGGAGGAAATATGCCTTGCATTCTCAATGCTGCCAACGAAATAGCCGTTGAAGCTTTCCTTCAACATCGCATCCCTTTTCTGCGAATGCCAGTAATCATCGAAAAATGTATGAACATGATAGATTTTATTTCGTCGCCCGATCTTTCGCAACTCATCGAAACGGACAGAATAACCAGAGAAGTAGCTCAAGGATTTTTATAAACCATTAGGCTCGATGTTTGTTAATTGAATGTAATAAATTAAAAATCAATACCACAAAATTTTATGAATATTCTTATCATGACCGGTCAGCTCATTTTAGGTCTCAGTATTTTAGTGATCCTTCATGAGTTAGGTCATTTTCTTGCGGCCCGCGCTTTCAAAATCAGAGTAGAAAAATTTTATTTGTTTTTTGACGCCGGAAACTTCAAATTATTCAGTTTCAAGAAAGGGGAAACCGAGTATGGTGTGGGATGGCTTCCTTTGGGTGGCTATGTAAAGATTGCCGGCATGATCGACGAATCAATGGATAAGGAACAACTGAAATCTCCTCCACAACCCTGGGAATTTCGTTCAAAACCTGCCTGGCAGCGCCTCATTGTAATGCTCGCAGGTGTTTTCGTCAATCTTATCTTGGGTATCCTCATATTTGGCTTCACACTTTTACATTATGAAAAATCATATCTCCCTTTGAATGAAATAAATAAAGATGGGATATATGCCTCGGCAAAAGGCAAAGAAATTGGTTTCGAGGCCGGCGACAAAATCCTACGCATCAATGGCAAACCCGTTGAGCGCTTCAAAGATGTACATTCAGTCGACTTGCTCTTCGGCAGCACTTTCGAAGTAGAACGAAACGGTAAAATTATTACCATCGAGATCCCGGAAGATTTCTACCGTCGTGAAGCCAGTAGCCGTGGCGTAAGATTCATCGAACCTCTCAACTTTCCGTTTCGTATAGATAGCGTTTTCCCCGGATTGCCTGCGGCAAATGCAGGTTTAACAAAGTCTGACAAGATTCTCAAAATCGACTCTATAGAAATAAAATCTTACGGGCAATTCAAGGAACTGATCACTAATTCTGCAGGTCGTCTGGTAGCAATTCAAACACTAAGAGGAAACGACACTCTGAACATGCAACTCACAGTCGATTCATCGGGTATTATTGGTATTTTGGCTTCCATACCTTATGCACAGGCACCTTATAGTTTTGGGAAAGCCCTTTCTTATGGCTATAAGGACGCTATGGATATGCTTTCGGCCAATATCAAGGGCCTTGGGAAAATCATCAGCGGTGAGGAAAAAGCCAGCGACAGCCTTCAAGGGCCTATTGGCATAGCCCAAATCTATGGCTCTCAATGGATCTGGGCAAAATTTTGGTACATTACAGGCCTGCTTTCGCTTATCCTCGCCTTCATGAATATCCTCCCTATCCCCGCTCTCGATGGCGGACATGTACTTTTCTTGCTCATCGAAATAGTAACTCGCCGCAAACCCAGCGAAAAAGTCCTCGAATATGCTCAAATCGCTGGTATGATTATTCTTTTGGGGATTATGGTATTTGCTATAGGTAACGACATCATGAGAATCCTTAGATAATCTGATTCCAATCGATGACATTTCTTAAAGTTGGAAATTGAAATTACTAAAAACCTCGAAAAATGAAACCATTGAATATATACCCCTTTTCTGAAGAAGAAAACAAAGAAAGAATCGAAGAGATAAAAACAATAGCGAGTACAAAAGAAAAAGATGCACACCTCTTAAAGCAACTTTATTCGTTTATCGACCTAACCTCTTTAGGTGGAAAGGACAATAGGCAAAGTATAGGTAACCTTTGCCTTTTAGCTCTTTTATTGTCTAATAAAGTAGCTGCTGTTTGTGTTTATCCTGTATTTACCCGATTTGTAAAATCCTTATTAAAAGATTCTGGCATTCGCACAGTTGCCGTAGCAGGCGCATTTCCTTCAGGGCAGAGCCCCTTTTCGATCCGCTTGGCCGAAGTGGAATGGACTCTCCAGGAAGGGGCCAATGAAATCGACATCGTCATCAATCGCGGAAAATTTTTAGAGGGGAAAACCAAGGAAGTATTCGACGAAATAAAAGCCATAGTCGATGTAGCAAAAGAAATCCCCGTAAAAGTAATCCTCGAGACGGGTGAACTCGAAAGCACGAGGAACATACGAAAAGCTGGCTTGCTAGCTATGGAAGCAGGAGCCGCATTTTTGAAGACAAGCACAGGAAAAATCACGCCTGCAGCAACCCCTGAAGCAGCCTTAGTAATGTGCGATACTATCCTCGAATTCTATCATTCTACAGGTAAAAAAATTGGGTTTAAACCAGCGGGGGGAATTCAAACACCCAGTCAGGCAATTTTATATTATACCTTAGTAGAACAGGTTCTCGGCCCTGAATGGCTAAAACCCCAGCTATTCAGAATAGGTGCAAGCCACCTTGTTAAAGCACTTATCGAATCCAACATATAAAAACATTTATGGATAGGGATCGAAATTTTGCAGCAACAACCCATCTAAACAATTCAACGTCTTCAGTCTTTCCAATATTATTGGTAGATTTTGCGGCCATAGCCTTTATCTGTTTCATGCCCCGTATGGTCAAAATAACAGGCATCCCCTTTTACTTGATCGACCCTATGCGTATATGGGTTCTCACGGCTCTTGTTTTTACCAATAAACCCAATACCTTCATTTTAGCCTTAGGCTTGCCACTTCTTTCGCATTTGGCTGGTGGACATCCTCATATCGTAAAAACCTTGCTTCTGTCTACCGAATTGTTAATCAATGTTTCACTTCTATATTACCTCGAGAAAAAATGGAAATTGTTATGGGTAGTATTGGTGAGCATAATCATCAGCAAATCTATTTACTATAGTATGAAATTTGCAAGTCATCAATTTGGATGGATAGAGGGAGAACTCCTGTCCACCCCTTTGTGGATTCAAGCTGTGATGACCATCTTGCTGAGTTTTTATGTTACTTTGTTTTACCAGCGAAAAATAAAAAAGTAAATAACCATGAAAAGCCATTCTCTGTTAGGGCAATTTAGATTAAAAAATATAGAATTTGTTTGGATAGTGATTTTTAGCCTGATGTTTGTTCTTCAAGCTTGCGAGGATATCGAAATCTCACCCGATGGTGACGACGAGCGCACGCCTTGGCTGGGTCAATGGATATGCACAGAATCTCCCAACAAGGCCACCCAAAACGCATATATCGTAAGAATAATGATTGACCCTGACAATTCGGCACAAGTTAAGTTGTATAATTATTTCCAGTTAGGGGACGATGTTGCTCCATTTGCTATTGTTACGTCATCCACTATTACTGTTCCTCAACAGCAAGTGGCAGGGGGAAGCTGGACAGTTTCAGGATTTGGGATAATGAAAAACAACGTCATCGAATGGAGCTCTTACAAAGCCAATGAACTAAGCTTCAAAGCAACTTTTCGGCGGCTCTAATTTTGTTTTTTTGATGTCTTGTTCTGCTCTTTCAACAATTCAAGCTGCTGGATTACCTGGTCGTAAATTTTGTCGAGCTCTTCTGCATGTGCCGAATACCAAACCATACTCGTATCGAACTGAGCCCGGGTAATATGGTGTTTCTTAAAAAGCGAATCTTCGATTTGAGTAGAAAGCAATTTAATATCCTGACCCTCGTTTTGTTTTATGGCAATCCAGGCATCTGCAATCTGCAAATCGGTGAGAATCTCAGCCATCTTTCGGGGCGTGATGAGAGCACCAGGTTTTTTCTCTTTGGGCTGAATGCAGCCAATGAACAATAAAACCGTTATCATTAGAAATAAGCATTTATCTTTTTTCATAAAATGCTTTATTCTTATTTAGACCCAGATGTTTTACCCTTAACGGCCCTGTATTCTCTGTTCAAATCTTTAATAACCATCTGAGTAATATCGAATGTGTCGTTGGTGTAGAAAACATTTCCATTTTTATTGTAGCCAAGGATATAATCATAACCATAGCTTTTGTTGAAACGTTTCAGCAAATTGGTTACCGAGTCGAACAAGATGAGGTTGATTTGTGCTTCTTCGCCAGCCAGCTCCATATCATAGCGATCTTTCAGATCGATTATGCTCTGCTGCTTTTGCATTAGTTCTTGATAAATTTCCTGAGCACTTTTTTCGGAAAGGGCATTTTTTCTGACACTTTCTTGAAAATAAGCGGCTTCATTTTCGAATTCCGATTGTCTTCGATGAAGGTCTTCCCCATATTTTCGTGATTTTTGCGCAAGTTCTTCAGCTCTTTCCTTTACGAAATCATAATGATGGAGAATGGAATCGGTTCGGAAAAAAGCAATGCGATGGCCTCCCGTTTCGGCAGCTTTTGGTATGCCTTCTCTACCCAATGGCCGATGTGTAAAATAGAGAATAAACAGGACAATTACGCCAAATAGCGATAAAAGGCTGAGAATAAGGCTAAGATTGAATTTGTTCTTCATAATTATAAGAATAAAGAAAGGTTTGACTAGCAAAGTTAAAGAATGCTCGTATTATTGATGTTGAAGTTCATATAGGGGACAGAAATTTTATGAAGAGTGATTGATCGAACAAATAAACACAGCTGGGTTTGCTATGAGATTGGCCAAAGTTAATCATAAAGCAACCCTTGCATTTTCGAAATGAATATCGTTTAATTCCCCATTTCCGACATAAATTTGATACGCATTAGGCGAATTTCTTCTTCCGAAAATTCTTCTTCTCCAAGTTCTTCGCGTGCCTTTTCGATAGAATCGGTTTCGGCTGTGCGGAAATATTCAAAAACCTCTTCTTGATGGTATTCATCGATATATTCGTTGATATAATAACTTATGTCTATCTTGGTTCCCGAAGCAACAATGTGTTCGATTTCGGTAAGCAGCTCGTCGAAAGAAAGATTTTTGGCTAAAGCAATGTCTTCTAAGGGGACTTTACGGTCGATGCTCTGAATGATATAAATTTTCAAACCCGATTTATTGATTACTGATTTGATAACCATATCGTTAGGGCGGATAATTTCGTTTTCTTCGACATAGTTTTTAATCAGATCGATGAAGGGTTTTCCAAATTTCGAGGCTTTGCCGGTTCCTACTCCGGTAATTTGTTTCAGTTCATCCAGAGTAATAGGATATTGAATAGCCATTTCTTCCAGGCTAGGGTCTTGAAAGATGACGAAAGGAGGCAGGTTTTCTTTTCTCGATATTTCTTTGCGCAAATCTTTTAAGAGGGCAAAGAGTGTTGCATCTGCTGTGCCAGGTTTAGCGCCTGTATTTTGATCGATTAGTTCGTCGTCTTCGTTGTTGTCGTATTCGCGGTCCTGAGTAAGCATAATCGTTTTTGGTTTTTTGAGAAACTTTTTGCCTTCATTTGTAATTCTAAGAATGCCATAATTTTCTATGTCTTTCTCGATGAGGTTTTCTACCAGCATTTGTCTTACAACGCTATGCCAGTAAGGTTCATCATATTCTTCACCTCTACCGAAAACCTCGAGTTTGTGATGTTTGGCTGCTTTGACATTTGCAGTAAGTTTTCCTATAATTACATGCACCAGATGTTTCGATTTGCATTGTTGTTTGGTTTGTGTTATAGCATCCAACACGGTTAGAACGGCTTCTTTTCCGTCGTAACGTGTTTTAGGATGCAGACAATTGTCGCAGTTGCCACAGTTATCTTGTGTGTATTGTTCTCCAAAGTAATGAAGAAGTACTTTTCGTCGGCAGATCGTGGTTTCTGCATAAGCCACGGTTTCACTAAGCAGGAGTTTAGTGATTTCCTGCTCGGCTACATGTTTATTTTTCAGGAACTTTTCGAGTTTCAAGATGTCGTCATAACTGTAAAAGGCTAAGCAATTACCTTCACCACCATCCCGTCCGGCCCGGCCTGTTTCCTGATAGTAACCCTCCAGGCTCTTGGGAATGTCGTGATGGATAACGTAACGTATATCCGGTTTGTCGATCCCCATTCCAAAGGCAATGGTAGCTACTACCACATCAGCGTCTTCCATTAGAAAACTATCTTGATTTTCACGCCTGGTTTGAGGATCGAGCCCTGCATGATAAGGAATAGCCCTGATCCCGTTCACTTGCAGCGTTTCGGCTACTTCTTCTACCTTCTTCCGACTCAGGCAATATACTATGCCCGACTTTCCAGGTTGGCTCTTGATATATTTGATGATATCCTTGATTACATTCTCGGTTTTGGGCCTAACTTCATAATACAGATTGGGCCGGTTGAAAGAAGTTTTGAATAGAGTGGCGTTCATCATGGCCAGGTTCTTTTGTATATCCTGCTGCACCTTGGGTGTAGCAGTAGCCGTTAAAGCCATTACGGGGACTTGCTGCCCAATGGCTTCAATCATCGGTCTTATCCTCCTGTATTCTGGCCTGAAATCATGCCCCCATTCACTTATGCAGTGCGCTTCATCAATCGCATAAAACGATAACTTGATGGATTTAAAAAGTTCAATGTTGTCATCCTTGGTGAGCGATTCGGGAGCAACATACAGAAGCTTGGTCCTTCCTGCTGCCAAATCGTCCTTCACTTGTGCCAGTTCCTGACGCGACAGGCTACTGTTTAAATAATGCGCCAGCCCAATCTCCATCCCAAAATTCCGTATTGCATCAACCTGATTCTTCATCAAAGCTATCAAGGGAGATACAACAATGGCCGTACCTTCCGATATGATCGCAGGAAGCTGATAACATAATGATTTCCCGCTGCCCGTCGGCATAATCACAAAAGTATCTTTGCCAGCCATTAAATTACGTATGATGACTTCTTGTGAACCCTTAAAACTCTCAAAGCCAAATACTTCCTTCAAGGCTCTGTAAAGTGGATCTTTTACTACAACTTTTTCCCTTAACTCGACTTTCATTCTACTCCTTTAACAATTTTTTATATTTATCCATTCTGGCCAACCGACCAGTAATGGACTCATAATGATGAATATTCAATTTAAACATTGATAATCAAATATTTATGTTTATAAAAAGGAAATGCAAATATAATATTTCTAACATATCCAACGCTCCATTCCCCTTTTGGGGATACATTTTATTTCTTTCCAACGACAAAAATGCATCTTCATTCTGTATTGTAAAAATAATATAAAAATCTGAAACTTTTAAATTTTCATGTAAAAATTTTTCCATTTTTCATTCTGACAAGAGGTCAATAAGGTTTTCTTCCGACGTTTATTTCACTCGACGTATTACAATACATTGAAATTCAATCTATTAAAATAATTTTTTCTGCAACTTAACTTCAGGGGGTGATGAAGAAAGTGAAGGGTTTGCAATGACTTTGAGGTAAGTATGATATTCTATAATATGCGTTGGATCCTCATTTCCTAAGCGGTTTATTGGATCATCATCTCTCGATTAGAACGGAGAAGTAAGGTATATTCTTATCTTTGCAACATTAAAAATTGCTAAAGGGTGGAAAAAGAGAACATCAGGAAAATAGCTGAGCAGACCTTGCATGAAGAAGCGCTAGCCATTCAGGGTTTAAAGCAACACATTGATGATGAATTTGTTCATGCTATAGAGGTGATTCTGGAAGCAAGTGGTAGAGTTATAATAACCGGGATAGGGAAAAGCTCAGATATAGGTCGGAAATTCACAGCCACCTTGAATTCGACGGGTACCCCTGCATTTTTTCTTCATGCTGCCGATGCCATTCATGGTGATCTTGGAATGGTTCGCCCAGACGATATAGTAGTTTGCCTCTCGAAAAGTGGCGATACTCCCGAAATAAAAGTCTTATTGCCACTAATTAAGGCCAATGGAAATACTTTGATCGGAATCGTAGGAAATCCTCAATCCTATTTAGGTCTCCAATCCGACATCGTTCTCAATGTACATGTTGAGCATGAAGCCTGTCCGAACAACCTCGTTCCTACAGCCAGTACTGCGGCTCAGCTGGCCATGTGCGATGCATTGGCAGTAGCATTGCTGACTGCCAGAGGATTTACTATCGAGGATTTTGCTCGACTACATCCTGGAGGTGCATTAGGGAAAAAATTATACCTGAGGGTTTCTGATCTCTATCTAAGGAACGAAAAACCTCAGGTTGAAACTCATACGCCCATTACTCAAGTAATTTTCGAAATCTCTTCCAAACGCCTCGGCTGTACCGCAGTTCTTGACCAAGATCGATTGATAGGCATAATTACCGATGGCGACCTTAGGCGAATGCTTCAAAAAAATATAGAACTGAAAAATATTGTGGCATCTGATGTTATGACCACTTCGCCTAAAACAATCCTACCCTCGAGTCTGGTGGCTGATGCCCTGGATGTGATGCGCTCCAATAACATTACTCAATTGCTGGTTACCGAAAATGGTATTTATCTTGGCGTAATTCACT
Organism: Bacteroidetes bacterium ADurb.Bin012; assembly: GCA_002071415.1. GTDB lineage: Bacteria > Bacteroidota > Bacteroidia > Bacteroidales > TTA-H9 > TTA-H9. The sequence goes on along the minus strand of MWFC01000005.1, from coordinate 47,340 downwards.
TACATGATATTTTGAAAGAAGGGGTGGTTTAATGTATTGATTATTTGCTAAAAATGAAAGATAACGTGGATGATTTCAAGGAATATCGCCAGAGAATGAATGAAAAGATTCTGGCTGCACCCAATAATATAGTTTTAAAACGAATTTACAGCGTCGATGCCATGGCTTATAAGGATGGGGCATTGAATGCAAAGACCAAAGAAATGCTGGGCTTAGCTACAAGTATGGTGCTTCGATGTGACGATTGCATTCGCTACCATCTCATCCAATGCCATCAACTCGGGGTTACAACCGAAGAATTACTCGAACTCTTCGGCATCGTCAATTTAATAGGAGGCACCATCGTTATACCACATACACGAAGAGCCTTCGAATTTTGGGAAGAACTTAACCCTCAGAATCATTTATGAAACTGCACACTCAGGGTTTATACAAAAAGTATCGCAATCGTATGGTTGTGAAAGATGTGTCGGTTGAAGTGAACCAGAAAGAGATAGTGGGATTGCTTGGGCCCAATGGGGCAGGGAAAACGACGACTTTCTACATCATTGTGGGTTTAATAAAACCCTTTGCAGGCAAAGTATTCATCGATGATCAGGAGATTACATCATTCCCTATGTATAAACGAGCTCAGCTTGGAGTTGGGTATCTGGCTCAGGAAGCATCGGTATTTCGTAACTTGAGTGTAGAAGATAATATAAAGGCTGTGTTGGAATTCAGTCATTTTAGCAAAAATGAACAAAAAAAACGCTTGGAAGAATTGCTTACCGAGTTCGGGCTCAATCATATTCGCAAAAGCAAGGGTATTCAATTATCAGGAGGTGAACGCCGAAGAACCGAGATTGCTCGTGCTTTGGCAGTCGACCCCAAGTTTATTCTTTTAGACGAACCCTTCGCTGGTATCGACCCTATCGCTGTCGAAGACCTTCAAAATATTGTGGCTCACCTAAAGGATAAAAATATTGGCGTACTAATTACCGACCACAATGTTCATGAAACCCTCAGCATAACCGACCGCGCCTATCTGCTTTACGAAGGAAGTGTCATGAAATCGGGAACATCAGAAGAACTTGCCAATGACGAACAGGTGAGAAGGGTTTATCTGGGACAGAATTTCGAATTACGGCGATAGAATCTTCTATTCCCTCTTCCGAAACAAGAGCTTTACCAGTGAAAGGAAAACATAGGTCAAAATGGAAAAACCCAATCCAGCAGTCTTAAAGATAAGAACAAGCATCAAGGAAACGCAAAGGAAAACCATCGGATAAGGATACTCCTTAAAAGAAAAACTTTTCATCTTAAGACTGAACAAGGGGATTTCCGAAATCATCATGAAGCAAAGTAACAAAGCCAGCAGCGACAAGGTCAAGGGATGGAAAAGAAAGGCGGAGAGGATTGAGTTGAGAAATAAAGTCGAAAATCCATAAGGAGCTTCTAAGGAAGCGATAAAAATTGCCATTGCAGGCGTAGGCAAACCTCTGAATTCTTCTTCCTGCCTTCTATCGATGTTGAATTTGGCTAATCTTAAAGCCGCAAATACGGGAATTAACAAAGGGGGAAAGGCTATCAGCGGCCAAAGTAGATTTTGTGAAATTACTATATGGTACAGAATAAATCCCGGAAGCACGCCAAATGAAACTACATCGGCCAAGGAATCTAGCTCTTTGCCTAACAGGGATTTCACACTCAATAAGCGCGCCACCATTCCATCCAAAAAATCAAAGATGCCGGCAATTAGGACCATCATCGAAGCAAAAGGTAAGTTCCCCCTTATTAACAAAGCCAATCCTATCACCCCTGATAAAAGATTGAAACTAGTGAGCAAATTGGGTATGTTCTTCCGAATACTTGCCATAAATTAAAATAATGTGGCAAAAGTACTGAGGTTTCAAATAATTTGCTGCGTCATTCTATGAATTCGATATGAGGCAAGCTATTCTCATCCTATTCATAATCTGCTTCGTAAGGAAGCATTCTTCGAATTCAAAAAAGTATTATGTTGGAATCGAAATAATATAATTCGTAACAAACATCGAAAATCCCAAGGCTATGAAAATATGAGTCTGTTTCAAAGCATGGGCTGAATCATAAAAAAGAAAAGCTCATCAACTATTATACGAATTTTACTTCTCATTACCTGGTTCCCGAGATCCTCTCACCTTTCCAAACCCAGAGTTTTTAGTAGCATAAACACATCAAAGTAAAACCATACTGCAGCCTTGTAAGAATAAAACATTTTCCCCGGCTCGAAAAATTCATCTCAATCTGCATCACGTTTGACTTCACTCCGACTTACTATTTTTTCACGTAAAATCCCTGACGTTGAGAGAAATTTGAAAAACTGATATCCCTTCCAAGAGACAATCTCCCTTATAGCACCTTTGAAACGGTTATGGGTTAAATTCTCACAGTAAACTGTATTTTTTTATGAGGGCTTACGTAAACAAATTAAGAATTGAAGATTAATTTGTCACAGGGATTTGAACTTACGCGAATTGAATCGGATTTAAAATTAAGAATCAAAAATCCGAAATATAGCCGTAGAGAAAAGTTACGACAATAAGCCGAATGGAGATTCGAGTGTAGAATGTATTTTTGCACAAAATTTTTATTTGTGCTGGAGAAGCTATAAACCACAGCTACGAAATCAAAGGATAATCGAATCAATGAAAGTCAGGTTTATTTCTCGGCTCAAGAGAATCGAAGCTATATGTATGTAATTGTTCCAATCTGATATGATTTTGAAATACATTATTGGTCGCAAAGTTGTTGAAGTCCTTTATAAAGCTTTTTATATAGTCTAAATGGAATAAATGAATGTCGATTACAGAAATACATCTCAGCGATTTCATATATGATTTACCACAGCAGAAGATAGCAATGTTTCCTGCCGAACCCCGCGATAGTTCACGTCTGCTGGTATATAATCCCAACAATGACTTTCTTGCCGAAGATATTTTCGAAAACGTTATAGAATATCTCCCACACGATAGTTTGCTAATTTTTAACGAGACTCGTGTAGTACATGCCAGGATGATCTTTCGAAAACCAACGGGTGGGCAAATCGAAGTATTATGTCTGAATCCAGTAAGTCCTTCCTCAGAAATCGAGACTGCTTTTCAACAAACTTCGCCAGTGATATGGAAGGCGTATGTTGGCAATGCAAAACGCTGGAAATCGGGAGTATTGAAAATGGATTTCGAATATGGAAATCAACACAGAGGCATCTTTCAGGTTAGGCAAGTAGGAAGAAAAGAGGGCATCTTTTTCCTTGAGTTTTCATGGGAGCCTGAGGAGTTAACTTTTTCGGAAGTTTTAGAAGCAGCAGGCAAGATTCCCCTCCCACCATACATTCGTCGCAAAGCTATACCCGCTGATGATATAAGATATCAAACCGTTTATGCACGTTGTGATGGATCGGTGGCGGCACCAACTGCTGGTTTGCATTTTACGGAAGAAATCCTTCAACATCTCCCCAAAAAAGATATTCAGCCTCTGAATTTGATTCTGCATATAGGAGCAGGCACTTTTAAACCAGTTGATCAGGATGATGTACGACAACATGTGATGCACACCGAGGAAATTATCGTGAAGTGCGAAACCATCGAAAGGCTGCTAATTTCACCAGAAAAGCTCCGGATAGTCGTGGGAACCACAGGCGTTAGAACATTGGAAAGCCTTTATCAAACAGGCAAAAAACTCTTACAAGGAATCCCCTTGCATCGAGCGGTACATACAAATCAATGGGATCCATACGAAGGTAATTTGCCCGAAACTTCTATGGCTTTAGAGGCGATTCTTGATGCTCTCGATAAGGAAGGTCAAGATGCATTTCGTGGAACCACTTCCTTGATGATTGTTCCCGGATATCAATTCAAATTCACCGATATCTTGATAACAAATTTTCATCAGCCGCGTAGTACCCTTTTAATGTTGGTAGCTGCATTTTGTGGAAATTCATGGAGAAAGGCCTATAATTATGCGCTCGACCACCAGTTCCGTTTCTTGAGTTATGGAGATGCCTGTCTATTTTTCAAAAACAATGTGCAACTTAATGGAATAGCAGTATGATTAAAGCAAAATTCCTATACCTTTGCATTAACGAAATAAAAATCAATATCATGAGCATAGGGGTTATTTTTGCGGGTGCCATCGGACAAACCGAGCTCATTATCATCATTGCCGTCATATTGCTTCTTTTTGGAGGTAAAAAGATTCCTGAATTGATGCGAGGATTGGGCAAAGGGGTTAGAAGTTTCAAAGATGGTATGTCCGGAAAAGAAGACGAAGAGATTTCTAATCCAGGGAATAAAGGCGATAAACCCGAGAAATCCTGATTTCTTCGGGCAACTATTCCCCCTTCCTCTGAATAAAATTTCTATTAGTCTAATCTGCCAGAGATAGACGTTTTGGCGGGGTCTTTCATTTGCTGGTCCTGATTTTTCCCCATTATCACATCCTCTTTGTCTCCCAGTCTCCCCATATCAAACCCTAAAATTCTTCTCGAAACTTAGTTCCAAGCTCTTCTCACGCCGCACGGCTCCTGCGCTGCAAAGTGTATCACACAATACGCATTGCATAACACTTTTCATTCAACAACTATTAATCACCAAATATTTCGACGATATGTGTAGGCGGAAGATGATCGTTTCGGATAGCCACGGCCCTTGCTATATTGGCAGCGAGCAGGTCAAAGGCTTTCCCTTCGGGTGAATCCACATCTAATGCAATCGGATTGCCTTTGTCGCTCGATTCACAAATGGATTGAACTAAGGGAATTTTACCCAAGAGGGGTACCTTATAACGTTCAGAGAACCTTCGTCCACCCTCTTTTCCAAAAATGTAGTATTTATTATTGGGTAGTTCGGCTGGTGTAAAATACGACATATTTTCGATAATTCCCAAAATGGGGACATTGATCTTTTCTTGGGTGTACATATCGAGGGCTTTTCGGGCATCGGCCAGGGCAACTTCCTGAGGAGTAGTAACCACAGCTACCCCCGTTATAGCCAATTGCTGTACGAGGGTTAAATGGATATCGCCAGTTCCAGGGGGCATATCAATAACCAGATAATCAAGTACGCCCCAATTTGCATCAGTGAATAACTGCGTAAGGGCTCCCGAGGCCATAGGTCCTCTCCAGATCAATGCCTTATCGGGGTCAACAAAAAAACCAATGGAAAGAATTTTAACGTCGTATTTTTCGACAGGCTCGATCAAATCACGTCCATTGAGCTGTGTAACACCAGGTCTTATATTATTCAATCCAAACATCATCACTTGTGAAGGGCCATAAATGTCGGCATCAAGAAGACCGGTGCTTGCTCCTGTACGAGCCAGAGCTACTGCCAGATTGGCTGCTATCGTACTTTTGCCCACACCACCTTTCCCTGATGCAATGGCTATGATATTCTTTACACCCGACAAAGATTCTACGGCTTTTTTACGCGTACTCGTTACCCTCGAAATCATCTCGACTTCAACTATCAAATTGGGATCTACCTTTTGATGAATTGCTTCGATACATTCTTTCTGAAATTTCCCTTTCAATGGACAGGCTGGAGTTGTCAAAACCAGTTGAAATCCAACTTTATTTTCTTCAATTCGGAGGTTTTCAACCATTCCGAGGGTTACAATATCATTTTTAAGATCAGGATCAATTACCTGACGTAAGGCGGTGAGAATTTGTTCTTTTGAATACATAAAACTTTATTTGATTTAATCATTCTTAATCAGATTTAGGCTGAATTCAGCATGAAATTACCATATCCATCTTAATATCATCAGGTCCTACCGGAATTCGAGGCAATAATTGAAAAGGAAAGCAAATGCCAATCTTAAGAGTTTGCAAAGATCGAAGAAATTTGTCATAATAAGCCTTCCCACGTCCAAGGCGATTGTTTGAGATATCGAACGCTATTCCTGGAACGATGACAAGCTCGATTTTTTCGGGATGTGCAAAGTCTTCGCCAATGGGTTCTTCAATGCCAAAGCATTGACCTTGAGCTAAATTGTTTATTCCGCTAAATACTTTTAGCCTCAGATGAGAACCATCTACTGCAGGTAGAATGATTTTTTTGTGCTGATACCATCGAAGAATAAAATCATGGTTTTGCACTTCATCGGGCAGAGCCCAATATGCCATCAATGTTTCAGCTTTTTGGAATGCAGGCAATGACTCAATATTTTTTAAAATAAGTTGACTGCAAAGTCGGATTTCTTCTATGGTTAATTTTGCCTTACAGGCTTTAATGAATTTTCTTATCTGTTGTTTTTCTTCTTCGAGTGCATTCATAAATCTTTTTAAAAGACGAAACTATGAGGAATTAAGGATTTATTATTTCGTATGGTTGTTGGTCAATATAATTTTTGTCGATGATCATTCGAAATAAATATCATAAGGTAAACGAGCAATAGGGCCTTTTATTTGAGTTAAATTTTGCCATGTAATAAAATGATTGAAGTAAGGACCTACTTGATTTTTCATGGCTTTCTGCATTTTGCTTTTGCCAAATGATTCCATAATTTGTGTTAAAGGATGTTTGGTCTCAGGATATTCTATCACTTTGTAGTTTTCGATACCTGCCATACGGGCGGCTTCATCTATGGCATATTGAAGACCTCCATAATCATCGATCAATCCAATGTTTTTGGCATCTACTCCACTCCATACTCTTCCTTGTCCGAGGCTATCCACTGTAACTTCATTCATTCCACGGCCATCGGAAACATGAGACACAAAAGTCGAGTAAATCTCTTCAATTTCATCAAGAATAACTTGTTTTTGATAAGCAGTCAAGGGGCGGTTAATACCGGCGAAATCGGAATTTTCATTGGTTTTTACTGCATCGAAAGTGAGGCCCAAGCGATTATTGAAGAATTTCTGTGCATTGGGAATCACGCCAAAAACTCCAATTGAGCCTGTAATAGTATTGGGTGAAGCAATGATCTTAGTGGCATTGCAGGCAATATAATATCCTCCTGAGGCAGCTACATCGCCAAATGAAGCCACAACAGGTTTGATGACTTTCGTGAGTTCAATTTCGCGCCAGATGAGATCGGCCGTGAGGGCACTTCCACCGGGACTGTTCACTCGTAGCACCACTGCCTTTACCTTACTATCTTCTCGTGCCTTCTGAATGGCTTCGGGTATGTTTTTAGTACCAATACTCTGCTCATCACCTTTTGCATCAATTACATCGCCTAAGGCATAAATTACAGCAATTCTTTTGGAACGATCTATGGTTTTCTTTACGGGTTCAGGAGCACTGAAATAATCTTTAAAGTCTAAATAATTGATTTTGGAAGTAGTATCTATGTTCTGTTGCGACAATAAAAGATCTTCGATTTCATCTTTATAGACCAAACGGTCAACAATGCCAAGTTCTAAGGCTTTTTGCGGGTTTATAGCCAAAAGACTGTCGGTAATTTTATCGAGCTTCTCTACAGAAAGATTTCGACCCTCGGCAATTTCGGAGGCGATATTTTTCCAGATGGTACTTACATACTGAAAGGTTTGTTCTCTGTTCTCAGGGCTCATTTTATCGAGCATAAACGGTTCTACGGCACTCTTGTATTTTCCGTGACGTATGATTTGTGCTTCGATATCAAGCTTTTCCAGCATTTTTTTCAGAAACACTGCGTCCACCATTAATCCTTTTAACTCTATGCTTCCTTCAGGATTCAACCAGATTTGATCAGCCAGCGAGGCCAAATAATAGCTCTTCTGTGGATAAACATTCCCGTAACTTACGACGAATTTCCCCGAAGATCTGAATTCGTTCAGCGCAATGCGTAGCTCTTCAGTGATAGCCATACCCGAAGGTGCTGTCGAAATCTCGAGTAAAATACCCTTTATTTTTGGATCTTGTGAAGCTTTCTTCAAATTGACGAGTAGCTCATTCAAGCCATAAGGGACAACGGGTTCCATTTCCGTCCAGTTGAAAAATGCGAAAAGATTGGTAGGTTTACGATCAAGGATATCTCGATCGATCTTAAACTTCAAAACAGTATTGTCCTTGACTTCTATGCTTGGTTTGGTTGTGGCTGCTGAAATTGAACTCATGATGTATGCGAAAAAAATCAGGAAAATGATAAAAAGAGTCACGAATGTGCCTAAAACCGAAGCAAAAAAGAATTTCCAAAATGGTTTCATGGGTAAGAATTTTTTAAGATTTTATCGCACAAAGTTAAATTTTCTCGTGAATGTAGAAATGAATAATATTGTGGGAACATAATTGAAATCTATGGAACAAGTTGTATTATCACTGGGAAGCAATCAGGGCGATAGGATGGCCTATTTAAAGAAAGCCATTTCGTTTTTGGAATACGACACGAAATTTCCGCTATTGGCTTCGTCAGTGTACCAAACATCAGCCTGGGGTTTTCAGTCCAATGGGCTTTTCTTGAATTGTGTAATTTCTCTTCATACGAACTTACCAGCCGAAAAAATCCTCGAAAGGCATCAGAAAATCGAATGGATGCTTGGTAGAGAAAGAAAAGGGGAGGGATATTCATCCCGTAGTATTGATATCGATATTCTTTTTTATGGAGATAAAATCATCGAAAATGAAGGGTTGGTTGTGCCTCATCCTTATATCGAAAAAAGAAAATTTGTGTTGGTACCTTTAGATGAAATATTACCCCAGTTCATACATCCAAAATTGCAGATGCCGGTTCATAAGCTGCTTGAATTATGCATCGATAAGGGAAAAGTTGAATTTTTTGCTCCGTCTGTCGATTTATTCTAAAAAATTCTTAATTTTCAGTTTTTCATTTATAAGTGATGGCTACAACAATGAAAACTTTGGTTTATAATTATATAACCATAGAAGGATGTATAGGAGCAGGCAAAACTTCATTGACCCAGTCACTGGCTGATGAGTATAATGCCAAATTGATTCTTGAACAGTTCGAAGAAAATTCATTTCTGCCAAAATTCTATTCTGATCCTTTGCGATATGCTTTTCCTCTCGAACTTTCATTTCTCGCCGATAGATTTCAGCAAATGAAGGTTCATGCCGTAACCCTGGATGTTTTTCACCCTTATATCATTTCAGATTATCACATTCAGAAATCGCTCATTTTTGCACGGAAAACCTTGCAGCCGGATGAGTTTCAGCTCTTTTCGAAACTCTTTCACTTAATGGTTAGCCAGCTGCCCTCACCAGAATTGATGGTATATCTCTATCTCGACATACAGCATTTAATGTTGAACATTCGAAAGCGTGGGCGACAATATGAGCAGAGAATAACTACGGATTATCTTCGAACCATACAGGAGAGTTATTTTGAATTCATGAAACAGCAAAAAAATTTGAGGATTTTAATAATTGATACAAATCGTCTGGATTTTGTGGCCAAAAAGGATGATTATGAAATGATAAGAGATTTGATCAACAACAATTATCCCATAGGGATTACACGGATTCAGCCCTAATCTATTTTGAGGTCATTCAGGGTGATACTATCATCATTTTATTAGTAGGAGTGATTTATTGTGAGGGGAATGAGAGAGATACTAAAGATACGGGCTCGCCTCAAAGAGGCGAGCCCGCAATATAAAACCTCATCCTAAAATATCTCTATTCGACTAATTTTTTGAATTCGGGAGTATTGGCAAACTTAAGGAATTCTCTATCATTCTTGGCTTCTTGTTTCATTTTACCATCAGCCTTAATAGCCATTCCCAAATTATCGAGCATTAAGGTAATATTACCTGTGCGAGCACCTAAAACAGCAGTAAGATAATAAACCTGAGCATTCTTTTCGGCACATTCTAAAGCTTTCACTGCTTCACCATTATTTCCCGAAAGCATAAGGGCGAGTGCAAGATTGTAATCGCACTTTTCACCTTTCATCGAAGCCACGGCTTCACTGTATTTCCCTTCGGGAATCATCAACACACCAAGGTTATAGTTTTCATTGGCTCCTAATTTTTTCGCTTTTTCGAACATCTGTTTGGCTTTTGCATTATCGCCCTTCAGCATGGCTAATGCCCCTAAATTGTTGATAACTTCAGCCTGATCAGGAGCTAAGCTATTGGCCTTTTCAATGTCTGCTCCGGCTTCATTGATGTTACCGAGTTTAATTTCGACTACCCCAGCATTGTTGAAGGCTATCCAGCTATTGGGATGCAATTGTGTAGCCGAACGATATATCTTTTGCTGGGTTTTAAGGTCTTGAGTGAGTGTAGCAGCATAAAGAAGTTCCTTTTCGGTAAGTTTTTCGGGTTCAGTAGTAGCCGAGCTCAGGATTTCGGCATCTGTCTTCGAAGGTTCGAATGCTGTAATTACGATTTCGGCTCTTCTCAAAGGAGGCAAAAGATCTTTTTCGAGTTGAGGATAAATCAGGATCATATTGCGGATTTCCTGTTCTTTTTTCTTTGGATCGGCCATATTAACGATATTCAGGATTGTTCCCTTTTCTTTCAGGTCGCTGGCTTCAACTAGTTTCATGAATCCATCCCAATCCGGACCATTCCCTTGCGTAGTAATTTTTAAGTCGGTAGGTACGGCAACAGGATTTTTCTTATCTTTTCTCATCTTATCAAAATCGGTATTCAGTACATTTTTAGCCGCCTGGGCACGATTGCCCGAAAGGTTTTCGTTGAAGGTTTCTTCACCTTCGGGTGATGCCCATCCGTTGATGGTAATATCTTTGACCTTGTAACCTGCTTTGATGTGATCATATAAATTAGCCCATACCTTTTTCGAAGCCTCTTCCTTATTCAATCCAAAGTTGAAGTTTACCGAATATAAATTCTTTGGATAGTATATTTTAGCTTCACGCGTAACCGTAATATCTCTTACGTAACCATGGGGAGCGATAAGTTGTTTAGGCGTGGCAGCGATGCGTTTGCAGGTATGAATAACGCCATCGGCCAATTTACGCTCGCCCAGTACCAATGATTTCTTAGCCTTGGCACAATCTTCACATTTGGTACTTTTACCAACTGGACCTTCAGCAATAAATGCTACCGGGCTAACGACCAATTCCGAAACATTCATTTCGGGAGAGTAAGGAATAGTTGTTTTATAGGTAAAAGTGCCACCATTTTTGTAAGAAATAACGGGAGCATCACCCTGAACATTTTCTCCTCTCAAAACCATGCACTTCAATTCGGTTTCACCCGTGGCATATTTCAATACGGGCTGAAAACATATGGCAGCTTTTTTGTTGAAATAGTTAGGGGGGAATGTGCCCCGAATAGTAACATCAATAGAATCGCCATGTGTTTCGAGCACTGCAGGGGTGGTTTCAAAAGTAATTTTCCCGAATTCTTTTTGCATTTTATCCAGGTTAGTACTTGGCCCAAATTTGTATACGAGGCCTAAAGTAGTTGTGTTATAGAAATCGTTTTTGATTTCTTTAGCTCCGCCCGAGATCATATCCATTCCTTCACTGTCGGTAAAGCGAAGCACACTTTCGAGGGTAAGATCGAATCTTTCGGAAACGGAATAATTAATTCCTAAACCCGCAGGTATCATTCCAATAAAATCACGGTTATCGATGCCTTTCCCATCGCCTCCACCACTTTCAGTGTTTACTCCACGACTTCCAATTAATTCTCCCGTTGAAATTCTGTACTGTCTAACCCTATAATGCGAATTTCCGATACCTGCCAGCCCATAAACTCCAAACTTACGATCAGGGTTATACCCAAAAATAAGGCGATCGAGATCAAATGTCATTTGAAGAGAATAATCTATATAACTCCCTTCAACCTTTAGGTCGTAAGAGGGTAAATAGCTATGACTGGCACGGTCTTCCTGCCCACTATAATTTCCATAGGCAAGTGTACCTCTAAGCCCGAAGAATGGTGTAAATTGGCGGCCAAGCAATCCTCCAAATCCAAAGTTCCAATTGTCTTTGTCTGGTAATATCCTGTACTTTGTTATATCACCATAAAATTGGCTTATACCACCTTGAACACCTACGTACCAATGAGGAGCCTCCAACGGAGTATAACTGCTTTTCTTATTCTCTTTCTGCCCTAATAAGGCTATGGGTAATATGCCTATAAAGGCCAGAATTGCAGCTTTTTGGATGAATCTATACATCTTTTTCATAGTTTGGTAAGGTTTATGGTTTACGATATTTTACAAAAATAATATTTTTATTAAAAGTAGGCAAATTTATAAAAAATTTGAAGTTCATTTCTTTCAAAATCATCAATCTTTTTATTTTATAACTGATAAACTCAAAAAAAGGTTTCATTTTAAGAGTTTTTCTCCTAAAAATTATGCCAAACGCCTTATTTTAAACCTTTGTGGATGACCTCCCATAAGACAATTCCGGCACTTACCGCTACATTTAAAGAATGTTTGGTCCCTCTTTGAGGAATCTCGATGCAAAAATGAGAAATTTTCAATACTTCTTCGTTAATACCTTCTACCTCGTTCCCAAAAACCAATGCTATCTTGTCTTGAGGAAATACGAATTCGTTGAGTAAAAGGCTGTTATGAGTTTGTTCGATACTGATAATTTGATGACCACATTCCTTGAGCTGATGAATACAACTGGACGTACTCGAAAAATATTTCCACCTCACCGAAAGTGTGGCTCCTAAAGCAGTTCGCTCAATTTCCCTGTCGGGCGGACAGGCCGATATCCCACAAAGAAAAATTTTACCAATGCCAAATGCATCGCAAATTCGAAATATAGAGCCTATGTTTTGCTTACTTCTGATATTGTCAAGTACAACAGTTATTCTGTCATTGGCACTTCTTTTGAATTCAGAAGGTGAAATTCTATTTAACTCTGAAGTTGTTTTCTTTATCAAAGTGCGATGTTTTTTGCAAAAATAGGCACTGGCAGTGTAAACTGCAAAATTGACAGATAGATTAGATTGCCGGCTTGTCAGATTCACATTAATTTTGCTGAAACCGAAAATTATTTTTCTCTTGAAATCCAATTCGTCAGATACGCCATTAATGCGGCAATATAACAGGATTAAGGCAAAATATCCTGACGCACTACTTTTATTCAGAGTGGGTGATTTTTATGAAACCTTTGGCGAAGATGCCATAAAAGCCTCTCAAATCCTTGGCATTGTCCTTACTAAAAGATCGAATGGTGCCGCTGCCATGGTTGATTTAGCAGGATTTCCCTATCATGCTCTCGATAATTACTTACCAAAACTGGTCAAGGCTGGCTATAGAGTGGCTATTTGCGATCAACTGGAAGACCCCAAACTGGCAAAAACCATAGTCAAAAGAGGAATTACTGAATTGGTTACTCCTGGTGTGAGCACCGATGATAGAATTCTCGATCAGAAGGAAAATAATTTTCTTGCCAGCATTCAGCTGGGCGAAAACCTTTCGGGCATAAGTTTTTTGGATATCTCCACAGGTGAATTCCTCGTAGCTCAGGGTAATAATGAATATATCGACAAGCTTCTGCAAAATTTCAAACCCAGCGAAATCATTCTTCAAAAGAATAAATTGCATCGGTTTATCGAGATTTTCGGAGATAAATATTACATAAATACCTTTGATGATTGGGTATTTACCGAAGATTTTGCGCGTGAAACTTTGCTGAGGCATTTTCAGGTTGTTTCCCTCAAAGGATTCGGGATAGAAATATTTCCGTTAGCTATCATAGCCGCTGGAGCTGCTATGCATTATCTTGCCGAAACTCAGCATGATCGTTTGAGCCACATCACTCGTATTGCCCGTATCGAAGAAGAAAAATACGTTTGGCTGGACAGATTTACGATTCGAAATCTCGAAATCGTTCAGACCTTCAACGAAAATGCCCGCTCACTTCTTCAAATTCTCGATCAAACCATCAGTCCGATGGGAGCCCGCCTGCTCCGGCGGTGGATCACCATGCCTATAAAGGAACGTAAAGTACTTGAAGAACGTCTCGACCTGGTAGAACTTCTTATTTCTGACCATGAACTGGCCGAATTTCTGGCTACCCATCTCAAAACTGTTGGCGATTTGGAACGCCTGATTTCAAAAGTAAGCATAGGAAAAGCCAATCCACGTGAAGTTCTTTATATTGCCCGGGGGCTCGAAGCCATCGAACGAATTGCTTCGCGCTGTCTTCTTACACATCATCCTGTATTGATGCAATTATGCGAACAACTGAACCCCTGCAAACTCATCAGAGATCGCATATTTAAAACACTCAAGGAAGATTGCCCACCAGTATTGATCAAGGGAAATATCATTGCCGAAAGAGTCGATGAAGAATTGGACCATTTACGTGAAATTCTCTATCAGGGCAAAGATGTGCTTGCTAAAATCCAGCAAAGAGAGATCCAAACTACCGGAATTTCATCCCTCAAAATTGGATTCAATAATATCTTTGGCTATTATATAGAAGTAACCAATGCACATAAAAATAAAGTACCATCCACTTGGCATCGCAAGCAAACATTAGTGAACGCCGAAAGATATATTACCGAAGAACTAAAGGAATACGAACAAAAGATTCTCAGCGCCGAAGAAAAAATTGTAGAACTCGAAAACAGAATTTTTAATGAGTTACTTAGCTCGGTAGCCGAATATGTGGAACCTTTGCAATTGAATGCTGGATTACTAGCGCGTTTAGATGTTTTCCTGTCGTTTGCACAACTTTCGGCAAGTTCAAATTATACCCGACCTGTGCTAAATGATGGATTGAACATCGATATCCGCGCAGGCCGCCATCCAGTGATCGAAAAGCAACTTCCTGCAGGAGAACAGTATATCCCTAATGATGTAGTACTGAATCCAAATAATCAGCAGATTATTATTCTTACCGGTCCTAACATGGCAGGAAAATCGGCCTTTCTTCGCCAAACCGCTCTCATCGTATTGATGGCTCAGATTGGATGTTTTGTCCCTGCCCAAAAAGCTACCATAGGAATTGTCGATAAGATTTTTACGCGCGTCGGAGCCTCCGATAATATTTCCCTTGGTGAATCTACCTTTATGGTCGAAATGAACGAAACAGCAAGCATTTTGAACAACATTTCCGACCGTAGCTTGATCATTCTCGATGAAATTGGACGAGGAACCAGTACTTATGATGGTATTTCTATTGCATGGAGCATAGTAGAATATCTCCACAATCATCCTTTATTCAAACCGAAAATTCTCTTTGCCACACATTACCACGAACTGAACGAAATGGCCAGAATATTTCCCCGTATAAAGAATTATCACATTGCAGTAAGGGAAGTTGGGAATCAGGTTGTTTTTCTGAGAAAACTGATGCCTGGAGGAAGTGAACATAGTTTCGGAATACATGTGGCACGTATGGCAGGTATGCCTTTAAAAGTAATCGAAAGGGCTACAGAACTGCTTGAAACGCTCGAAAATTCGCGTAACAGTAATTCTTTGGCTTCTTCAGCCGAAAAATCGTCGAAACAATCCTCACTCGAAGGTGTTCAATTGAGTTTCTTTCAATTGGATGATCCTCTATTGTTAAAATTAAAGGACGAAATTCATCGCATCGATATCAATACAATAACTCCAGTAGAAGCCTTGATGAAGTTGCATCAACTAAAAAAATTATTGGGAGAGAAATAAAGAATTTGGAAGGAAACAGAAAATACTATTAATTTTGCAGACATAAAATTGAAAAGCGGAAATAGCTCAGCTGGTAGAGCACAACCTTGCCAAGGTTGGGGTCGCGGGTCCGAGTCCCGTTTTCCGCTCAAAGCCCGGGTGCTGCCCAGGCAGATTCGGGTTTTCCTATCGGCCCGGGTGGTGGAAGAGGTAGACACGAAGGACTTAAAATCCTTTGACCGTTGAGGTCGTGCGGGTTCAAGTCCCGCCCCGGGTACTGGTAAAAGCCTTAACCTTGCATGATGTTAACCAGGTTTTTTGTGATGAGTTGTTTCTAATACCTGTAAGCCCGAGCTTCGACTTTCTTCAATGAAACTTTGTAAGTGAGTACTTCTTTCAAGGCAGGAACATTATAAGTAAATTCCCTGCCAGCATATTTCTTCATCAAGCAATTCAACATCTTCACTTTTTCTTCTTTTTGCTCGATAAATTCCACTTCACCGAAAACCAAAACACTTTTATACTTCATACTCCATGAACAGGCTACTTTTTCGCTCTGATACCTCAATTGGTGAAATGCGCTAAAAGCCAGACAAACTCTGGGATTGGTTCGTAAAATATCGATTTTTTTACCAGTTCTTGCTGAATGCAAGTAAATATACTGGTTATCGAATCCAAAATTCATGGGAACCACATAAGGACTTCCATCCACGTTCGCCATTCCCATATAACAGCAATCGGCAGCCTGAAGTATCTGGTTGATCTCCTCCAGATCGGTAATATTACGATGTTTCATATTTTGAATTTAATCAGCATTATCAAGAAAAAAATGAATGATGGAATTTAAAAGGCCGAAGAGCAGCGCCCACCCAAAGCTATTAACGATAAAGCCAGGAACAAGTAAAGATGCAATTATCACTATAATAGCATTGATTACAAGAATAAATAATCCCATGGTAAAAATAGTAATAGGAATACTAAGAAACAGTAGGATGGGTTTAAGAACAAGATTCAGAAAGGCAATGATGCCAGCCACAATAAAAGCAGTTAAAAAACTTTCTACTTTTATACCCGGGAGTATCCAACCAATAATGGCTATGGCCATTGCAGAGGCTATCCATTTAAGGAAAAACCGCATATTGCAAATTAGTTAGGTTTTCTAATCAATAAAGGCAAATGAAAAGATGGCAGCCCTATAAGCGGGATTCTGTATCCTCAATTCAGGATTTCTATCATTTATCTGGGATAACAGTCACCTGTTACCTCTATCGGCCTACCCTCCAGGATTGGGCGAGTAACCCTCTCACTCTATGAACCATAGAGCATCCCTGGTTTATTTGGCCTTTCAACGCCTGAGGTTTACCCCCACAAGATGTCGCCATCCTGCAGCGTGAGCTCTTACCTCACGTTTTCACCCTTGTCGATTGTTGGCTGAACCAACCCTTCGACGGTTCTTTTCTGTGGCACTATCTGTTATCGCTCTATGCGATACCTTCCTGTTAGGAAGCAGGCTACTCTGTGTTGTCCCGACTTTCCTCCTTGGATGGTGAAATCCAAGGCGATAGAATGGACTGCCATCATTCAATTTGCCAGAACAAAGATAATTATGATTTTATCTACTTAATCAAAAACTATTCCCGAGTATGCATAATCATTACTTCTATGGCCCCCATTCCAAAACGTGCAAATGGAGCAGGCTGAAAATATACATTGGAATAATCCTTCAGCTTCTCCCTTAAGGCATTTTTCAATACCCCATTCCCTACGCCATGAATAAAAGTCACCTTAAAATATTTATCCAAAATGGCAGTTTCCATACAACGGGTAAAATAAGCCAGTTGTATGTCGAGTATTTGATCGGGTAGTAAAGTTTTATAATCTTCGGCAATGGCTTCGATGTGTAGATCAACAATTGCCTCGCCATGAGCTACCTTATGAGGGGTTATAAACGACTCCGATTCAGCAGCCTTACTGGTTATTATCATAGGTGCATCCTCTTCATACTTTTGCAATTCTTCTAAACTCCCCACCGGCTTGAGCCCTTTGAGATCGGTAATCAAATGTACGAATGCCCTGCGCTGTAAAAAACCGTATGATTTGTAATTGTCTTCTTTGGTAAATCTGACAGGTTTGATACGGAAACTACCAGTTACGGGAAACCATAGCGAGGGCATTATATCTTTTGTAAACAATAACTGAATGATTCCATTGGCTACATATTCCAATTCTTCCCGCTGAATGATATCGATGATTACCTTCGAATAAGGAGGTATAGAACCATAATCTCTTCCTACGTAACCTCCTTTGGGGCTCTTATGGGAAAAGGTATATAAAACGTCGTAACTGCTGAAGTTTACAATACATAAATCGAGATACCCAATGATGAATAAATTTTGGTCGTGAGGCTCGAAAGCAAGGTATATTCCTTCAGGATTGATGGTTGATTTTCGTGATGCGGGTAGTTTCTCGATATAACTTTCATTTAAAGGAGAAGCATTTTGCTCTGACTTGAAGGGCGGAGAGACGGCGGGTTCGGTTTTTGATTCATTGTCTTTTTGAGAAAGAAAGGGGTCATTATCGGCAAAAAATCGAGCTGCAGGAGAAGTTTCTTCAATTTTAACCAAATCGTTGATAGCTGTTGGTATCTCAAATCCGTCTTCAATTTCTACTGCAACTATACCGGGCCGAATGACTCGTGTTACTATTCCTCCGCCGCTCGAGCTGAGAAATCGTACTTTATCTCCTGGTTTTATCGTCATAGCAGGGCACATATCATCGTACAAAATTACCAATTGTAACTTGTTTACAAAAGAAACCCGGGAATTAAAACCCGGGTTTCTCAGTTATATAACAATCAATTAAATGATGGAATTCTATCTTAAAATTTGGGACTCATTCCAAGGTTATACATAATGAAAGAAAATTTATCGGTAACATTGTCGATAATCTTGGAGGTGGGTCTTCCGGCCCCATGCCCGGCTTTCGATTCAATACGGATAAGTATGGGAGCATCACCTGCTTGTGCGGCCTGAAGCGTGGCGGTATATTTAAACGAATGAGCCGGTACAACCCGATCATCATGATCGGCAGTCATTGCCATGACTGCTGGATATTTCGTACCAAGCTTGATATTATGCAAAGGCGAATAGCTCAACAGATAATGGAACATTTCCTCACTATCTTCGGCTGTACCATAATCATAAGCCCAAGCCCATCCTATAGTAAATTTATGATAGCGCAACATATCCATCACACCCACTTCGGGTACTGCCACCGCAAACAGGTCTGGCCTCTGATTCAACACAGCACCAATGAGGAGGCCGCCATTACTACCTCCATTGATAGCCAGCTTCTTGGGCGATGTGTATTTATTCGAAATAAGATATTCGGCCGCAGCAATGAAATCATCGAAAACATTTTGTTTTTTCATCTTAGTACCCGCCTGATGCCATTCTTCTCCGTATTCACCTCCTCCTCTAATGTTAGCTTCTGCATAAACTCCACCATTTTCGAGAAAAGGAATCAAACTGATACTAAATGAAGGTGTGAGGCTTATATTAAACCCACCATAGCCATATAGGAGCGTAGGATTCTTACCATTTTTCAAAAAATTCTTTTTATGCACTATAAACATTGGAACTTTTGTCCCATCCTTACTTGTATAAAATACCTGTTCAGTAGTATAATCCTCTGAATTAAACTTAATATCAGGTTTACGAAAAACCTCGGTTTGATTTTTTTCTACATCAAATTTAAAGATGGTAGTGGGATATGTAAATGAGGTGAAAGCAAAAAAGGCAATATTTTTCTCTTTTTCAGAACTAAAACCTCCGATGGTACCAATGCCTGGAAGCGGAATTTCGTCTATCAGCTGCCCATCGAGATTATGGGAATATAAATGATTACAAGCATCCTTCAGATATTGAGAAATAATCTTACCATTTGCCAGATAAATTCCTTCGAGGACTTCTTCTTTTTCGGGGATAAGGGTTTGCCACGAAGAAATCTCGGGATGCGAAAAATTGATGGACACGGCCTGACTGCGAGGAGCTAAATAATTGGTGACAACAATCAAGTCATCATTTAAATTGTCAACTACCCAAAATTCCCAGTCGAAAGAGTCGCCGATATGAATGTAAGATGAAGCGGGTTTTTGCAAGTCTTTAATATGTAATTTGTTGCCATAGGTTGATTCGCTTTCAGAGATAATAAGGAATCTTTCATCTTCGGTAACGCTGGCACCAAAGGTTCGCAGAGGATGTTGGGGGTCTTCCCAAATTAATTCATCCTTGGTAGGATCACTTCCTAACTTGTGATAAAATACTCTCTGATTCTGATTCTTTATCGAAAGTTCCTCACCTGGCTTAGGGGCTTCGTAGCGGCTATAATAAAATCCATCCCCTTTCCACGACATACCCGAAAATTTTATCCAAGTAATATGATCGGGAAGGTTCTGTCGGGTATTTATATCCATCACATAAATTTCGTTCCAGTCGGAACCGGCTTTGGCTATGGAATAAGCCAGGAATCGAGCGTCGTTCGAAACCGAAAATGAAGCAATGGCAACAGTTCCATCTTCGGATAAACGATTGGGATCGAGTAAAACCCGCGGTTCTCCTTCAAGACCTTCCTGAACGTAGAGTACACTTTGATTTTGCATTCCATCATTCTTGAAATAGAAATAAAGATTCCCCTTGCTGAAGGGAATCCCATATTTAGGATAATCCCAAATTTGTGTAAATCTTTCCTTCAAGGATTTCCGAAAAGGAATTTTTTCGAGATAAGCATTGGTAATTTCATTTTGAGCCTTCACCCATTCGGATGTTTCGGCAGAAGTGTCATTCTCGAGCCAGCGGTAAGGATCGAGAATTTTTTGTCCAAAATACTCATCCACCGAATCTACTCTTTTGGTTTCGGGATAAGTGATTTTTTCGGTTCGTGTGCAGGACGAAAAACCTACCACTATGCTCAGACACAACACAGGCATGATTTTCTTGAATTCTATCTTCATATAACAAGATATTTAAAGAATAGTTAATGAAAGTGAGGCAAAGATAAACATTTGGATTCTCTTGCTATTTCTGCAAATGGCAAATAATAAAACCGTGAACAAAAATCCGCAGGGAAAAAATATATGTGCAAACAATACCTCCTTAGCCCACACACCCAATATCCTTGCGAATCATTCCTGTTATGGCTCCTACTCTCGACCCCATACCTATTCATCTTTTTTATGAAGCACCTAATATGAATCGCTTTAAGCCGGAAATTTCTATTTTTACGGCCAATTAAATCATTTAATCAGCTATGACAGGAAATTACAGAAGGGAAACGAAGCGTATCATTTTTAAGTCGGAAAATTTTACTGAGGATGATATCGTTGGCATCATCATGAACCTTGAGCAAGAATACGACCAAAACAACCGATTAGTAATGGAAAGACGCTATGATAACGAGGGTAATTTGGAGGCTACTATGTCTTTTCAGTATGACGACTCTGGAAATTTGATCGAACAATCTGAAATTGACTCCAGTGGTGAATTTGCTCAAAAACTAACATTTCAATATGATTCTATGTCGAGATTGATAGAAAAAGATATTTTTTATGTAGATGAATCATTCGACAGAGAAATTTATCATTACAATTCAAACAATCTGCTTGATAAAGTTGAATTTATCAATTACGACGGCGAAAGAGAACAGATTACCGAAAAAAGATATAATAATGATAAGCTGATCGAGGAAAATACTTACGATGATTCAGTGCAATTCACCAGTTCTAAGAAATGGAGTTACGATGATCTTGGACGCGAAGTAAAATTTGAAAATGAAACAGAGGATCAATACATTTTAAGCGAATCTGTTTATGATGATGAAGGCCGCCTCATTCTCCGAAAGGTATATGGCAAGAACGGAAATCTGTTCGAAACTTGGGAAAGAATTTACAATCCCAACCCTTATATAGAAGAATATTGGGAAACCAACAGATTTGGCCGCTCGAGATATCATGTGAATTATGATGAGAACAACAGAGAACTTTCACGTCAAGTTACCAATGAAAACGGAGAAATCATGCTTGAAGTCGAACGTCTTTACCGGCCTGACGGATTGCTCGATAGACAAAGAATTATCATTCATGGCTCAGGTATGCGCCCATCACAATTTGAAGAATACCGTAATTTTTACCTTCCCCTGAATCAATGATGATCATTGTACCTATTTAGCTGAATCTCCTGAAATATGACATCAATACAACAAGAATCGATCGCTGATTGTCTCTTTCATATAAAATATCTTGAGGATGTTTCAGCCCATTGCAAAATTTTATTCATAAATTTGAACTTTGTTTACTAATACGAAAAGATGTGCAATTAGCTTATAAATGATGAATGATTTAGCTATGATGAAGCCCTTCCCATTAATTTTTCATTCTTCTGGTACCAGAGGTGGTGAAAGGGCTCTATCATTTCACCACCAATCGATTATTTGCCAAAACTCGATTTACAAAAAGGGAAAAAGTTTCGAGCTATGGAGACAGAACCATAAGACCAACTCTCAACCAATTATTTCATCATTAGAATCCTATATTCCTATTAATGTGACAGTAAATGCCATAAAAATTACTCTATTAGAAATTTATAATCTACTACTCGACAAAGTTGCTTTTAAAGTAGAGAATCTTGTTCAGGGCTCTCGAAGAATGAAAGTTAACCTAAACCCCAAGTTTTTAATTGATTGACCCATGAATAGTTTTAGCAAGATTACCATTGCATTCTGTTTCTTATTGATGCTTTTTCTTCAGAACGTGGTCTTAGGCCAGGATACTTGGATTAGAAAGAGTGATTTTGCAGGTAGTGGCAGAAAAGGAGCTGTTGCTTGTACCATTGGCGATAAGTCTTATATTGGCATGGGGTTCGACGGAATTTACCATAAAGATTTTTGGGAATACGATCCTGCTATAGATTCATGGATCCAGCTTACCGACATGCCAGGACAGGCCAGAGCATATGCTGCTTGTTTTGCCTTGGGAAACAAAATTTACATCACAACAGGATACAATGGCGGATTTTTATTGGACACTTGGGTGTATAACACAACGAATCATACATGGTCGGCAGGTATAAATTTTCCTGGTGGGGCTCGTCAGGGATGCATCTCTACCGTAATTGGCGACAAGGCTTATGTGGGGCTCGGATACGATGGCGCTTACAGGAAGGATTTTTACGAATTCGATCCAGTAAGTAATTCTTGGACTGCAAGGAATAATTTTGGAGGACAAGGCAGAATTTATGCATCTGCCTTTAGCATTGGAACCAAGGCTTATGTGGGCTTAGGTTATAATGGCTCTTATCTTTCGGATTTTTATGTTTATGACAGAGTATCCAATACATGGTCTCCCATAAACGCTTTAAGCCATGGAAGAAGTGGAGCAGTTGGGTTTGCTCTCAATCAAAAAGGATATATTGCTTTAGGAGATGACGGCACCAATCTATTGAATGACTTATGGGAATACGATGTGAATGCCAATCTATGGTCACGTAAAAGCGATTTTCCAGCATTACCGCGTGAGAACTCCGTATCTTTTGCTTATTCTGATGCTGCCTATATTTCGTGTGGAGGAGATAATGCCACAGGGTATTTCAGGGATTTGTGGAAATGGCAGGATGATCATTGTACTTTGAGTGTTACGGCTACTAAAAAAAATGTTTCGTGCTTTGGAGAGGCCGACGGGTCTATTCATCTTACGACAACCGGTGGCATAGAACCATTAATATTTACCTGGAATTCTGGAGATAATACTTCCCATATCTCTGGATTGCTTCCAAATACTTATCAGGTAACAGTTCGCGATGAGGAAAATTGTAAACTGATAAAACGTTTCACTATAACTCAACCTCCGGCCTTAATTTTTGGTAAAGACACTTCACAATGGTTTTTACCCCGTAAAGGAGGTGGAGCAGCCCATGATGAGGGGCGCTGCATCGTTGCCGATGAGGCGGGAAATATATTTCTGGCAGGAACTTTTGGCGGAAATGCGGTTTTTGGGAGCACATCGCTTACCAGCACAGGCGGAAAGGATATTTTTTTAGCCAAATATAATCATCTGGGAAATTTACAATGGATACAGCAAATTGGTGGAAGCCTCGATGACGAAGTTACAGGTATAGGTTTAGATAGTATAGGTAATATTTTCCTTTCGGGCTCTTTCCGCGTGATGGCCCTTTTTGGAGGCAACCAATACTTTGCACAAGGCGAAAGTGATGCTTTCCTGGCAAAATATAGTCCAACGGGCATTTTAAAATGGGTACAAACAGGAGGGGGTAATTTTGAAGACAAGGCTTTGGCTTTATATGTCGTTTCCGACGGAAGTTGTTTCGTTACGGGATATTTTCAGGGTAATGCCGATTTTCAGGGCCACAACCTTATAAGTAGTGGCGGTGAAGATGTTTTTATTGCAAGATACAACGGTGCCGGAGTATTGGACTGGATCCAGCAGGGGGGGGGTCTATCACCCGACAGAGGCCATGCCGTGATTTACACCATAGCCGATGAAGTGGTTGTAACAGGTATATTCCAAGGTAATGCCACATTTGGTAATTCTTCGGTGACTAGTGCCGGCGATAATGATATTTTCATTGCTCGCTACGACCGCTATGGCAATCTGCTTTCATTGCAAAGCTCCGGCGGAATTGCCGACGATCAACCCTTTGGCCTGGATGCCGATGAACAAAACAACATTTTCATTTCTGGATATTTTGGAGCTACGGCAACATTTGGAGGAGTAAATCTTACATGTGCCGGGAGCAAAGATGTTTTTGTGGTAAAACTAAATCCTTCGGGAAACGCAATTTTTGCAAAACGTGCCGGTGGAAGCGGAGAAGATATTGCCTATGGACTTGTTTATACTCCCTCAGGACAGATATACATTACAGGAAAATTTAGCGGTTCGTCTCAATGGGATTCTTTCGACCTGGTTAGTTCAGGAGGGTCAGACATTTTTATATGCCGCCTTGACTCTGCTGGCGTTTTTCGCATGGTAAAAAGCACTGGCAATATTGGGGATGATGTATCCTATGATTTGACTCTTGACAAGCAATATAATCCCATCTTTATCGGGAATTTTACTAACAGCCTATTATTGGCGGGCACAACTCTCATCAGTTCTGGCCAGAGCGATATGATATTTGCAGGATTGAAAGAGTCAACCTTTTATCGAGCACCAACCATAATTCCCGTTACTTGTGAAAGTGGTAATGATGGATCTATCGAGGTATACATTGCCGGTGGTACACCCGATTATACCTTTCAATGGTCGAATGGTGCAACAACTCAAAATATCAACGAGATACCCGAAGGAGATTATTCACTTTCTATTAGTGATACAAAGGGATGCACCAAAGACACCTCTTTTGTGGTTTCATCCCAATTTACTTTACCACAAGCCCCGGTTTCAGCTATTGTGAACAGGCAAGGCTTTTGTGCCGATGATCCTGGCAACATTACTCTTACTGCAATAGGAGGAAGCGGCAACAATCTCGTTTGGTTTACAGGTGAATGCGGAGGTGATTCTATAGGAACAGGAACATCCATTACCATTCCTTCGCCGGATACCACCACAGTTTACTTCGCTCGCTGGGAAAATCCTTGCGGTGTCACCACTTGTGCCAATATTGTGGTAAATGTTCTTCCTTTACCAACACCACCCAACAGTATTCAAATTATTCCTTCTACGGCTTGTGAAGGCGCAGGTTCGGTAATCCTTACAGCCACCGGCGGAAGTGGTGAGGTATTCCGTTGGTATGAGGGTTCATGTAATGGACCTCTTATAGCTACCGGAAACCCAGCAGTTATTCCTGCTCCTTCGGTTTCTACTACTTATTTCGGACGTTGGGAAACTACTTGTGGGGTTTCCATTTGCCTTTCAGGTAGCGTCACGGTTTTAGCACTTGCAAAGCCGGTTACAGCAGTTACCACCGATACGAATCATTTATGCTATAATTATCCGGGTAATATTCGACTGACCGCTTTTGGTGGTTCGGGCGACGTTCTCAAATGGGGATTATCCTGTCATGGAACTCCAATCAATCAAGGCAATCCGGTGATATTAGATGCGCCTAACATTACCACTACATATTACGTTTGGTGGGAAAATTCATGTGGTCCATCGGTGTGCGATTCGATTACCATTTTTGTTTCCGAACCACCTGTTGCTCCTACTGGTATCCTATTGAGCGATTCTGCTTATTGCTATGGAAGTATTAATAGCTTGACTCTCATCGCGATAGGAGGTTCAGGCGAGGAGGTTATATGGTTCAAAGATTATTGCGGAAGTCAGCAAGTTGTAGGAACGGGAAACCCTTTAACCATTCCGGCTCCTTACGTAAATACGGTTTATTATGCACGTTGGGAAACTGCTTGTGGATTTTCGGCCTGCATCGGAACTTATGTTACCGTCTATCCTGTACCTGAGGTTTCGTTTACGGGCTTATCGAATATTTATTGTGAGAATGATGCACCCGATACACTTTGGGGCAATCACATGCCTTATGGAACATTTTGGGGGCCAGGCATTACAGACAACGGAGATGGAACGGCTATTTTCAATCCTGCTGCAGCCGGTGCCGGAGGTACTTATACTATTACTTATTCTTATACAGATATAAATGGTTGTTTTGATGATGACATTCAGTTCGTAACGGTAAGGGCTTTGCCTTATGTGAATTACGCCGGGCTCGATCCCTCTTATTGTGTAAATGCCAGTCCTGCTACGCTTGTTGGAAATATGGCACCTTATGGAGTATTCAACGGCCCTGGAATTATGGCGAGCAATAATGGAGTAGGCACCTTCAATCCATCCATAGCAGGTGCGGGAGGACCTTATCCCATTACTTATTCCTATACTGATATTTACGGTTGTTCTAATAGTATAATCAAAACTACATCCGTTACGGCGCTTCCAACATTAAGTTTTACCGGCCTACAATCAGCCTATTGTTTAAATGCAGGACCAACGACACTTACCGGCAATTATGCACCAGATGGCTTCTTCACTGGAGCCGGCATTATTAATATCGGATTCGGGCAGGCAATTTTCGATCCTGGTATTGCAGGAATAGGAGGTCCCTACGTGATAACCTATACCTATACCGATCCCAATGGATGTACCAATTCTGTAAGTCAGCCTACAACTGTCTATTCCCTGCCTGAAGTAAATTTTACGGGCTTATTGGCTACCTATTGCAGTAATGACGAACCCGTATTATTAATTGGCAATATGGCTCCACAAGGTACATTTTCGGGCCCTGGAATTACCTCTAATCCTAATGGTACAGCCACTTTCAATCCAAGTATAGCCGGGTCAGGTTTGCATACTATTACCTATTCTTTTACCGATCCCAATGGCTGTACAAATACTTATTCACAAAAAACAACAGTTTTGCCAGCACCCGCAGTCGATTTTTCAGGCCTCGATCCCAATCATTGCCTGAATTCTCCCATTGCCTTACTCACTGGTAATTTTGCTCCTTTCGGATCATTCTTGGGGCCTGGTATTACCGACAATCTGAATGGAACTGCCATTTTCTCAGCCGCTACAGCAGGTGCAGGTGGTCCTTACAATATTACCTATACTTATCAGGCATTGAATGGTTGTATAAACCACATGACTAAACAAACTACGGTGAATGCTCTCCCTGTGGTTAGTTTTAGTGGACTTGTAACCTCTTATTGCCTTAACTCAACCCCAGCAACACTTACCGGTAATCAAGCTCCTCAAGGTCACTTCGAAGGCCCTGGAATAACCGATTATGGAAATGGTACTGCCATGTTCAATCCAGCCCTGGCCGGCGTGGGTATACACTCCATATATTATTATTTTACTGACGGAAATTTCTGTACTGATACCATGTTCAAAGAAGTGATCGTGAATGCTCTTCCTCAACCTTCTATTACCAATATATTATCTCAATATTGCGTAAATGCATCCCCCGATACCATTACAGGGAATTTTTATCCGTTGGGTTCTTTTAGTGGTCCTGGCATCATCGATCTGAATATTGGAAAGGCAATTTTTGATCCTGATGCTGCAGGCGTTGGCGGCCCTTACGATATTATATATTCTTATACCGATTTCAATGGGTGCACTGGCGATACAACTTACCAGATTACCGTGCTGCCCAAGCCTTCCGTCGACTTTAATCCATTTTCGGCTTCCTATTGCATCGATGATGTCCCGGTGTTATTGTCGGGAAATCATTTGCCCTACGGCAGCTTTTCCGGCCCTGGAATCTTCGATCAAGGAAATGGAACCGCCATTTTCGATCCTTTAGCGGCAGGTCCCGGATTCAAACAAGTCAATTATATATTTACCGATAATAATGGATGTTACAATGATACTACCAAAACCACAAAGGTGATTCCTTTCCCAGAAAAACCCATTGCTGTGACAAGTACACTCAATAATTTTTGCACAGGATGGGTCACTCAGATAAATCTTGGGGTGATTGGAGGAAACGGGGATACTGTGGAAGTTTATACAGAGAACTGTGGTGGAGTGCTTGCAGGAATGTTCGAACCGCCTTCGCTCTTGACGGTTACGGCTCCAACCGATACCACAACTTATTATGCTCGGTGGGTGAATGCCTGTGGAAACTCAGAATGCGATTCCATTGTAATCAATGTCATTCCTTTTCCATTGCCCCCCGATTCTTTAGGTGTGGATACTAATAATTACTGTGCTGGTACGGTTAATATAATTACTCTTAGTGCTGGCGGTGGCATAGGTTCTACTTTGAAATGGTGGAAAGATTCGTGTGGAGGCACCTTGGTTGGTATTGGTCAGCCTTTAATTATTACGGCTCCCAACGATACCACCACATATTGGGCTACTTACGAAAATCAATGCGGAATCTCTACCTGTGATAGTCTCCAGATAAATGTAACCCCTCAGCCTTTATCACCTTCTGCCCTACAAGTAGATACTAATTTTTTCTGTACTGGAACCATAAACCAGATCAACCTTACAGCTACAGGAGGAGCTGGGGATACCTTATATTGGTTTAAGGATGAATGCGGAGGGAATCCGATAGGATATGGAACTCCTTTGACTATTTCAGCCCCCGATTCTTCTGCAATCTATCATGCTCGCTGGGGGAACAAATGCAACCTGAGCAATTGCCTCTCGATTGAAGTCGAAGTGTTGCAGCCGCCAGTTCGGCCATTTAGCCTGAGTACAAATGAAAACGATTTTTGTGCAGAAGAAGTTGGAGTAATACAACTTTCGGCAAGTGGAGGTTCTGGAGACACTCTTCAGTGGTTCAAAGGAAATTGCGGCGGAATTTATATTGGAACAGGTTCTCCATTGTTGATTAGCGCTCCAGGCGACACCACGATATATTATTCGAGATGGACTAATCTTTGTGGGCAATCCGAATGTGATTCTATCATCATCAATGTTAGACCACAACCCCGTCCTCTCGATTCATTATCTGTAGATACAAACTACTTCTGCATCTCTTATAATGAAAACATCCAGCTATCAGCTTATGGAATATACGAATACGGGGATACGGTTCGATGGTATGAAGGAGGTTGCGGCCAAAATTTCATTGGTTCAGGTAATTCACTTACCATTGCTGCACCTGACGTTAGCACAACCTATTATGCCAACAACAACAATTCATGCGGAGAATCGATATGCCGCTCGATTCAAGTAATAGTCAATACTCCTGAACCTCCTGTACTGCTTACTGCAAATCCTTTATTCAAATGCGTTTCAGACACCGGACAGGTAACATTGAAATCATTCGGAGGCAATGGCGAAATCATTTCATGGTATGCCGATTCATGTGGTGGTGTGCCAATTGGCCATGGCGATTCGATCACTATTTCATATCCCGATACAACTACATTTTTTTATGCCCGATGGGAAAATTACTGTGGAGAATCGCCTTGCGTGAGCATTCCAGTGAATGTAGTCGAAATTCCCTCCCCTCCTGCTCAAATTCTTTCCGATACCAACTACTATTGTATAGGGGATGTGGATTATATCACACTTACGGCTTTTGGAGGTTATGGCGACACTCTTTCGCCCTGGGGTGAAACATTGCGCTGGTTTGTCAAGTCCTGTGGAGGAGCTACAATAGGTACGGGAAAAAATATCACAATTCCTGCGCCTGTGGCTTCAACTTGGTTTTTTGCTCGCTGGGAAAATGCCTGTGGAGTTTCTATTTGTGATTCTTTCAATTTAATCGTATATACTCCTCGACCACCTGATTCCGTAATTGCCGATACGAATTACTTCTGCCCTGGCACTGTGGACAGTGTTTCGTTAATGGCATGGGGAGGAGTAGGTGACCAAATTTTATGGGCAAAAATATATGGGAATGATACCATAGCCGCAGGTTCGACAAATCCATTTCGTGTAGCAGCTCCTAATACTACCACGCGCTATCTGGTTCGTATGAAGAATTATTGTGGCATTTCGAAATGGTTTCCTTTCGATATCGTCGTAAACCTCCCCCAACCTCCCAAACTGATTGTTAGTGATTTAGACAGTCTGGTTTGTTCCAATTATCCTGGATATATTCATTTATGGACGATTGGTGGATGGGGCGATACCGTCAAATGGTATTCCACCGATGCCTCTGGACAAAATCCAGTATTTCTATACAGTGGAGACACTCTTAGTCTTTCACCTCCCACTGGTACCTCCTACTTGATGGCAACATTTGTAACAGCATGCGGCGAAAGTAAAGGTACTAAAACACATATACGAACAGTACCTGCACCCATCGTAAATATTATATCCAACGATTCCATCTGCGAAGGAAGCCGCTATCATGTTATGGGTGATCTTATATCAAACTTCCACCATTTAAAATGGACAGTGGATGGCATTGGTAATCTTGACCATCCAACGCAGAAATCTCCAGTTTATTCATATGGAAATCACGATATTATAAATCCAACCGTGGTTTATCTGAAGGTGAATGTTTTTGGAAATTATCCATGTGGAATGGTAAAGGACAGTTTGAAACTTACCATCAATCCCAAACCTGAACTGGTTCTGACTCCGCCTTCACCAGCCCTTTGCCGAGATTCTGTACTGATTTTGAGTGCTTCGGGGTCCGAGACGTTCAAATGGACGCCAAACCAGGACATTGATACAACTTATGGCTCTCTTGTCAAGATTTCACCGAAGCATGATATGGATTATTCTCTGATTGGGATGAATCATTCAGGCTGTCGTGATACACTCACTATTCATGTTACCGTAAAACCTGCGCCATATCTGAATCTGGGAGAAGACCTCTATCTATTCTCATGCGATCCTATTATTTTGGATGCAGGCGGAGGAGATGGGAGTGATTTTTATGAATGGCAGGACGGTTCTACTAAGCGCACCTTAAAAGTGTATGGAAATGGAACATATTGGGTACGTGTATTCAATGAAGGCTGTGCAGTTGTAGACACCATAAAAGTACAGCTCTGTGAGGGTTTTATTTATGTGCCCGACGCCTTTACACCAAATAATGACGGTTTGAACGATATGTTTAAGGTAATTACCACCGATCCTACGATTCATTTCCACATTTATATCTATAATCGCCATGGTCAATTGGTATTTCAGACAGATGATATCGAAAAAGGTTGGGATGGTAAAATTGATGGAGAAATGGCTCCAGCCGACGTTTACGTTTATCTGATCGAATATCGTGGCAATGGGACACATTCGCCAGGAGTGACCAAAACCCTAAAAGGGAGCTTCATTCTTGTAAGATAGAAACTTTGATGTCTCTTCTCCCCGTATTGCTAATGATGTTTTCGTTATTATAGATTCTTGAGGCTTTCAATCTATTATCCAATTTTTAATTGCTAATTGTTAATAAAAATTTCAACATTCTCAACAAGCTCACGAAAATAACAATGATGGCTATTCCTCCTCTCTAAGGAGAACAAGTAAACATGCCTACTTTAAAAATACTACAAAAAGTTTGAATCCAACAAAGAAAACATTAAGGAAATAAATTTCGATAAAAACTTCTATCGACGAGTTGCTTCTCAAAGACTTTTTCAAAAATATTATTCCTTATCTGTAATTTTTTGAATATCTAAAAAATAATTTTCACCTGAGAATAAAATATAATACAACCTTTCCCTTTTCGGCAAATAAAAGAAAGAATTTTTTGGAAAATTTAATCTTCAGCGAAAAACTCTATTTATTAATAAATATATGGAAGGTTAAGGAGTTGACGATGTTTGTAGCCCCACCAGGAATCGAACCTGGATTTAAAGTTTAGGAAACTTCCGTTCTATCCGTTGAACTATGGGGCCCAAAGTGGGCGGCAAAGATACAGAGTTTTTAACAAATCTTTTATCAATTACCCAAGTAAATATACTTATGATAAAACAAATCAACTCGACTTTGCCTCACAAATTGTGAATTAAGATAAAAGCTATCATCAGGACCGTCTGAATGAATACTCTTCTTCTGATTCCATAAATCTTATAAAACTAAAAAAAATCTTTCTCGTTTTGAGCCAAAAATAAGAGTACTTTTGCCTCTCTAAGATAAGGATATCTATACATTGATAATTAAAATGCAAATAATTCCGAAACTGAGGGGAAAGTATTAATAAATAAATAATATTAAAACTCTATCCATATGAAAACAGATATTGAAATTGCTCATGAAGTAAAGTTGAAACACATCAATGAAATTGCAGGAATGCTAGGAATCAATCCCGAAGATCTGGTTCTCTACGGTAAATACAAAGCAAAAATCCCATTAAATTATATCAACTATGATAAAATAAAGGGAAACAAGCTGGTTCTGGTATCTGCCATTTCGCCCACGCCTGCAGGCGAAGGGAAAACTACCGTCTCGATTGGGCTGGCTCAAGCCTTGAACCGTATTGGCAAAAAGACCACTGCAGTATTGCGTGAGCCTTCATTAGGTCCAGTATTTGGTGTGAAAGGAGGAGCTACAGGTGGGGGGTATTCACAGGTCCTTCCCATGGAAGATATCAATCTGCATTTTACGGGGGATTTTGCTGCAATCGAAAGAGCACACAATCTTCTTGCAGCTTTAATTGATAATAACATCCAAAGTAAAAAGCGCTCGCTGGGAATAGATCCACGCACAGTGAAATGGAAAAGAGTAATGGATATGAACGACCGTTCGCTGCGACGTATCATTGTGGGCTTGGGTGGGACCACGAATGGGGTACCTCGTGAAACGGGCTTCGATATTACTGCAGCCTCCGAAGTAATGGCCATCCTTTGCCTGGCCGAAAATCTCCAGGAACTGAAAAATAGACTCGGCAACATTTTCATTGGTTACACATACGATAAAAAACCCATCTTTGCTCGCGACTTAAATGCAAATGGCGCAATGACAGCCTTACTGAAAGATGCCTTTATGCCTAACCTCGTGCAAACTCTCGAAGGCACTCCAGCCATTATTCATGGAGGACCATTTGCCAATATTGCCCAAGGAACCAACACAGTAGTAGCTACCAAAATGGGACTATCCTTAAGTGATTTTGTCGTTACAGAGGCTGGTTTCGGTTTTGACTTGGGTGCGGAAAAATTTATCGACATCAAATGTCAATATGCCGGCTTGTTCCCATGCTCGGTTGTTCTCGTGGCTACGGTGAGAGCACTGAAATATCATGGTGGGAAACCATTGAAAGACCTTTCCCAACCCGACATTGAAGCGCTGAAAAAAGGCATCGGAAATCTCGAGAAACACATCGAAAACATGAAACTGTTCGGCATCCATCCTATTATAGCTCTTAACCGCTTTATAAGCGACACTCAGGAAGAATTGGATTATATCGTTCAGGTATGCAAAAATCTGAAAGTGGAAGTAGCTGTAGTAGATGTTTGGGGAAAAGGAGGAGAAGGGGCTCTGAATTTAGCGACTATCGTTGAACATGTTGCTACTAAATGCCCCAATCACCATAATACTTTATATGATTGGAACTGGACACCCGAACAAAAAATCGAAACCATAGCCAAAAAAATTTATGGGGCGAATGCAGTGGACTATACTGCACAAGCAAAATCGGACATGGAAAAGGTCTATTCTCTCGGGCTGGACAAGCTGCCTGTCTGCGTTGCAAAAACCCAGAAATCACTTTCCGATAACCCTGAGTTGCTTGGCCGACCTAAAGATTTCGTGATTACCGTGAGGGAGGTGGAAATTGCTTCAGGGGCAGGATTTATCATTCCAATTACAGGTCAAATCATGCGTATGCCAGGCCTGCCTGATGAACCCGCCGCAGAAAGAATAGATATCGACGAAAACGGTAGGATAATAGGTCTCTAAACTTGACCCATTTGCAAACACTAAATGTTATTATTCAGAACCCCTGATTCGATTTTAATCAGGTTGTCGTGATTTTGATGATTGCATTATAGTATTACTTACTCTAAATAATCACTCTTATCACCCTCTTGAATATAATCTCATTATCAGCAACCGCTAATTCCTTTCTTAAATTCCTTTCTTGATGTTTGTATCTGAAAGGTTCTTTACAACCAGGCAAAAAAATTGTTGCACGAAGAGGTGCAAAGCAGGCTAAGGATTCGAAATGATTATTCTTCGCGATCTTTGCGTCTTAGCGAAAAATTTATGCACGCAGAGTCGAAAAGGACGCCAAAGAATAGACTGCTTATTCTTTGTAGCGTTCTTTGCATTTCTAAGACTGTGCTTTTATAAAATATTGATCGGCAATTATAAAGTCAAAAGTTCTGAAGTTGATAAAATATTTTCAAAAATACAGCTAAACAATTTGTTCAATGAATAAGTCTACTGAAAATCAGAGTAATTTTGCAGCTGTTTTATGGGAAAAAAAAGTTCGAAAACTAAGAAAGTAGCCATTGGCCTTTCGGGTGGAGTTGATTCCAGCATTGCTGCATGGCTTCTATTGCAGGAGGGATATGATGTTTTTGGAATTTTTATGATCAATTGGCATGATAAAGCTGGTTTGCTTCAGGGAGATTGCCCTGCCGAACATGATCTCATAATTACTCAGCTTGTAGCCCGTCATTTGGACATTCCCTTGCATGTAATCGATTTTAGCGAACAATACCGCGAAAGAGTCGTAAATTATATGTTCGAAGGATACCGTCGAGGATTGACACCTAACCCGGATATCTTGTGCAATCGTGAAATCAAATTCGACTTATTTATCGATAAAGCCCGTGAGCTTGGCGCTGACTACATAGCTACGGGCCATTATTGCCGAAAAAACATTATAGAAGTGAATGGAGAACCTGTTTACCGTTTATTGTCAGGGATAGACAAAAACAAAGATCAAAGTTATTTTCTTTGCCAACTAAATCAAGAACAGCTCAGCCAGACTCTTTTCCCTATTGGCGAACTTACCAAGCCCCAAGTAAGAGAAATAGCCAGAAAACTGAATATGCCGACAGCCGATAGAAAAGATTCCCAGGGTATATGTTTTGTAGGGAAAGTGGACCTTCCTGTATTTCTTCAGCAAAAACTCGAGCCGAAAGAAGGGAAGATCATCGAAATCGATAAAAATTTTCCTTATCCATCATTACGAGCTTTCAATTCAGAAATATGTGATATAAATAATTTAAAACTTTGGTCAGTAGATTATATCTATCATCCAGAAGACGGCATAGTAGTGGGTTTACACCATGGAGCTCATTTTTATACCATTGGGCAGAGAAAGGGCTTGAACGTTGGCGGAAAAGCCGAACCCCTCTTCGTTCTTTCCATCGATATCAAAGAAAATGTTGTTTATGTTGGACAGGGTCAGGATCATCCAGGCCTGTACCGAAGGGGCTTGTTTATTAAAATTGAAGACGTTCACTGGTTGCGTCCTGATCTAAAAATGCAGGAAGGCGAAATAAGGGACTACCTGGTTAGAATAAGATACAGGCAACCTCTACAGACTGCTCACCTCTTTATGCAAAACAACGGGCTTTATATTATTTTCGACAAAATGCAAAGAGGAATTACTCCAGGGCAATTTGCCGCATGGTATAACGAAGAAGAATTGATAGGCAGTGGCCCTATTAGCAATGAAATGGAATAATCGATCAAACTTCATGAAACCTCTTCATGCAAGGAACGAATTCCCTCTTTCTTGGCTTCAAAATATGACTCTGACTCTAATCCATCCCCCACCTGATGTTTAATATAGTGGCAAAAAAAATATCAAAACTTTCGGTTCTAAGGATCGAAAGTTGGCTTGTTAAAATTCTCAACTTCTATTCATTTAAATAAAGAACAAACCATAATATGAGTGGAGTATATCGGATTTGAACCGATGACCTCCAGTGTGCGATACTGGTGCTCTAGCCAACTGAGCTAATACCCCAAATGATTGCAGCAAAATTACGTCAGAATTCTTAATTGGGCTCAGAAATCCTACATAAAATTCAAAACTTATGGTCATACGCACTGAAAAATAAATCCCATACATTACAAATCAAAAATTTACAAATAAATAAGATGGTTATTTCCCCATGATGCAATTCGCAAGATTTAGGTTGGAAACCATTTTTACCCAAATCCTATACCCATTCGAATAAAATAAAATCTAAATAGTTCCAGGTATTTCATGATAAGCCTTTATGGTTTGAGTCACCATATTTTCGACACTGAAATTTTTCACCGTGATGTAAGCATTTTCTTTGAGCATATTTCGCAATTCAGCATTGCAAGCCAGACGTAATACATTAGAAGCCAGCTGTTGTATATCACCAACAGGTGCCAGTAATCCATTCATTTGATGGGTAATCATTTCGGGGATGCCACCTGCCGATGTAGCTACTACATTCACCCCACATGCCATAGCGTCCAGAATGGTTGTTCCCAGCCCCTCGTTTTCGGATGGGAAGAGCAAAATATCCAGAGAAGGCAAAATCTCAGGTATATCGTCCCTAAATCCTAACAGAATAACATTTTTCTCCAATCCCAAGTTTTGGATCATTTTTTCGATGTTCGCTCGCATAGGACCATCGCCAGCAATCACAAATATAAAATTCTGCCGATGTTTCAATAATTCTGCCGCAGTTTTTACAAAAACCGGATATCCTTTAGGCTTCGTTAAAGCGGCAATATTACCAACAATAAGATAATCGTCGGGAATGTCTAATTCATTGCGTAATTTGGGATAAGGGCTCCGATAGAGAAAACGCTGTAAATCGATGCCACTATAAATGGTCAGTAATTTATTTCTGTCTTTCACCACCGATTCCATAATCGTTTTCACATAATTACTGACGCAGAAAATCTTGGCAATTTCGGGCTGATTATATTTTTTACGTGAGAAGATATTTTTTCCTCGACGAATATCGACTCTACGGCTCACGATCAAAGGTAAAGCCAGTTCTTTTCTTCTGGCCAATAAATAGGCAAGTGTATGAGCTCCACTATCGTGAACGTGAATGAGATGAGGCCGAACTTCACTGATAAATTGCCATAACTGGAATGGAACCTTCAAGAAGAAGCTAAATTTCGATGAAGAATCGAAAGTTTTTATCGTAATTTCTTCTTTTTTTGCTTCTTTTCTCAAAGCGGCTTCTTCAGGGCAAAACAAGTAATGCCTAACTTCTTTGCCCAATCTGACGAGATACATGATTTGTTGTTCACCTCCACGCCAACCTGTTTGCGTCGAAACATGCAAAACCTTTATGGGTTGTTTGTCCGCCATAATTCACGAAGTTTAGCATAACGAATAAAGATTCCAAATGCCGATAATCGAGCAATTTGATAGCCTTCATAACCATCCATAAACCCGAGTTGAAAGAAATAATGTTTGAAAAATTTATGTAAGGGTTTGAGATAGAAATGCCAAACATTGGGTTTGATTCGTTTTTCAAAAAGCTCATAAGCCCGAATTTGCATAAAACGATCAATTTGCTGAAGATGATCTTCTAAAGAATAATAGGAATAGTGCAGAATGTCGCCTGGAATATGGCGAATATTTTTACTTTCAAAAAGTTCGAGTTTGTCGTGTGGATTGGTGCCTGTCCAGTAGGCTTTTTTTTTCAAAACCATCCTCAGTTTTTTATCTGGATACCAGCCACTATGGCGAATCCATTTTCCACAATAGTTGGTTAGTCGATTCATGGTATATCCATCGGCCGAAGGATTAAATTTAATTTCCTTTATACTATTCCTTAGCTTTTCAGAAAGAGCTTCGTCGGCATCGAGAGAAAGAACCCAACGATGTGTGGCTTGGGCAAGTGCATAGTTCTTTTGTTGTACATAACCTTCGAACTCATGCTTGATGACCTTCGCGCCGAATTCACCTGCAATTTCTCTGGTTCGATCGGTCGAAAATGAATCTACAACAACTATCTCGTCAGCAATTCCAACTACCGACCGTATACAGCGTTCGATATTCCTTTCTTCATTATAAGTGATGATGACAACCGATAAGGCTTCCATTCGTCTTAACAATTTCTGAGACAAACAATTGTAAAAAAATGAATCGTAAAGAAAATTCTTACAAATATTGCGATAAATTTACAACTCACATAAAAAGTAGTTCATTCATCAAAAATAAATCTTCTGCCAAACATCTTCATTTCGTTAAATTCCGCATCTATACATGAAACTGATTTTCGAATCCATCATTTTTACTCAAATCTGTTTAAAAATTGTATATTTGCGCCTTCATCAGATATTTCAATCCCCTATTTTGAAAGGGATAAGAATTCAATCAAAATCGATACATTAGGCAAAATATTTCTTTGCCTCTTATAATGAAGTGAACATGGTTTATACGATCCAGTTTAATGAATAAAATATTTACAGGAGTTCAATGAATCATTCACAAAATATTTTCCTTAATTCTTATTTCAGTACAACACAAATTATTTTCTTCATACTTGGGGGTGCATTCTTGCTTACCAGTCTTTTCTTTCAGCTAAAAAATAAATTCAAGATTTCTGTGATATTTTTAGGATTGGGTGCTTTCTGCATCTTTTGTTTTGCAGCACTGTTAGACCCGTTCCTGAATCTCTGGGATGAACGCTTTCATGCTCTTGTAGGCAAAAATCTGATGAAACATCCACTAATGCCTACTTTATATGATGATCCCATAGTGCAAATGGAATATGATAAATGGGATAGATATCATATTTGGTTGCATAAACAACCTTTGTTTCTGTGGCAAATTGCCCTGTGTTTCAAATTATTCGGAATTTCTGAATTTGCTTTAAGATTGCCCAGTGTAATTTTAGGAACTATTTTGGTTCTTATTACCTACCGTTCGGGCAAATTACTCGTCAATCAGAGAGTGGGTTATATTGCGGCCATATTGACATTATCTACACTTTATATCATTGAATTAATAGCTGGTAGAGAAGAGCTCGATCATAACGACGTTTCTTTTTTAGTTTATATTTCACTAAGTATATGGTCTCTTATTGAATATCAATTCACACATAAAAAAATATGGATTTACCTTATTGGTTTATTCTCGGGCATGGCGATTTTATGTAAATGGTTGGTGGGTCTTGTGGTATATCTTGGATGGATAATCTTAAGAGGTGTAGAAAAAAAATTTAAAGTTACCGAAAACAAAGATATTTTACTTTCACTACTAATAACTATAATTATATCAGCACCCTGGCAAATTTATATTTTATTAAAATTTCCTAATGAGGCGATTGCTTCCTACAAATATAATGCTCTGCATTTTAAGACGGCTCTTGAAGGACATGGAGGGGATTTGTTTTATCATTTCAAAATGATGACAAGAATTTATGGTTCATGGTCAAAATATCTGATTATTCCTGCCTTTATCACTTTTTTTATAAAAAGTAAAGATAAAAAATTATTCTATTCATTATCCAGCATTGTAATAATAGTTTATGTATTCTTTTCATTGGCTGCAACTAAAATGCCATCATACACTATAATCGTTGTAATGATAAATTTTATTGCTTTTGCTACGCTCATTGATTTTATATTGAATTATATTAGCCATTTCATTAAAAATCCTTTGGTTAATCATTTAATATTTGCTGCCTCTATTCTCATGATATTCACCTTGAAGTTTGATATAAACACATTGAGAAAAAAACATACCCTTTGGAAAGGAAACAATTATTATACAAAAATGATGATCAACAACAAAAAAATATTTACTTCCTTGAAATTACCTCCCAATAGCGTATTATTCAATGTCGAAGGCAGATATTATGTCGATGCCATGTTCTATACGGGTTTACCTGCCTATAATTTTCTGCCTTCAACCGATCAATGCAATGACCTTACAAAAAAAGGAAAGCAAATTGTAATACTCAATTCTAACAATAAAGAAATACCAGCTTATTATAAAAACGATCCAACCATTATGTTCATAAAGGAGGAACTCATTTGTCATGAATAAAA
Source organism: Bacteroidetes bacterium ADurb.Bin012 (assembly GCA_002071415.1). Classification (GTDB taxonomy): domain Bacteria; phylum Bacteroidota; class Bacteroidia; order Bacteroidales; family TTA-H9; genus TTA-H9. The sequence goes on along the minus strand of MWFC01000005.1, from coordinate 7,446 downwards.
TCAACAAAATTAATATAAATAATAAACAGGTCATCGTGTCGGTCACTAAAAATAAAAATTTTGTTACATATAATTTATATTTTTTGTTATTTTATTATAATAAACATAAAATTTTGAAATTAGTTAATTTTCATTTCTAATGAGATTTGCATTTGAATAAATTTTTTATTTTCAGTTTGACATGGTTATTTTTCATTTTTCTATATAAATAAAGTACATAATAACTAATTTGATTTTCATCATGAACTTAAGAGACATTATCAGAGAAATGCTGATTTTCCTTCACATCGATTTAACAAAGAACCTTAAATATGATAGGATTACAAAACGGATAATTAAAAATTCGCTAAAATATAATTCTAATTGCATTGACATAGGCTGCCATAAGGGGCAAATTTTAGATGTGATGATCCAATATGCACCAGCCGGCAAGCATTATGCCTTTGAACCCATTCCTTACCTGTTCGATGAACTGCAAATAAAATATAAAAACAAAGCAGTTGTTTATCCTTTTGCATTGTCCGATACCAGTGGCAAATCGTCTTTCCAGCTTGTAAAGAATGCCCCTGCATATAGCGGAATCAAAAAAAGACATTACGATATTAGTAATCCGGATATTGAAGAAATTACCGTCAAATTAAAAACACTAGATGAAATTATTCCCGAGAACGAAATCATTGATTTTATTAAGATAGATGTGGAAGGAGCGGAATTTTGCGTATTGAAGGGAGGGAAAAATTTACTGAAAAAAAATAAGCCTATTATATTATTTGAATTTGGAAAAGGCGCCAGCGATTATTATGGCACAAAACCTTCCGATTTATTTAGTTACTTGACCGAGCAAATCGGTTTGAAAATTTTTACTCTCGATGCATACCTTAAAAGCAAACGAAATATAAGTCAGTCGGAATTCGAACATTTATACATTTCTGGAAAGGAATATTATTTTATAGCGGCATCTGATATTAAAGAATAAACCTTCGTGAGAAGCAAAATGCTAATAGCAATAAAATATTATTCACTGAATAAAAAGTCACAGAATTTTTTAAAAAATTAATATATAAACAACTATAAACAAACAATATAGAATCTCTTAATAATCATGGGATTTTATTAATACTGTCTTAGCGAGGAAGTATTAAAATGGAAATTCTTCGGGTATTTCTTCTTGAATTTTAGTGCTTTTTTCTGGAGCTAAAGCTTGAAAATGTATGGGGTTGGCAGCCACATATATGGCTTTATTGGGCAAAGCGGGACAGGCATATTCGCATGCACCACAACCAACGCAGATATTCTGATTTACTTCGGGAATCGTAAGGCCTGCCTTATAAGACACCATGTGAACAGCCTTTGTGGGACAATGTTCTGAACAAGCTCCACAGGCAGTTTCCTCGGTATAAACCACACAGTTCTCTCTGAAAAAATGAGCTTGCCCTATCTGAACCAGTTTTTTGTCATCTGAATTTAATCTTTTGATAGCTCCAGTAGGGCAAACCTCTCCACAACGAACACAATCGTAATTACAAAAATTTTTATGAAAATCGAGATAGGGCTGGAAAAGCCCGATTAATCCAAATTGCAGCATAGCAGGCTGTAAAACTTGTGTTGGACAAGCATTTATACATAAATGACAGGCCGTACAGGTTTTGTTGAAATGTTCGAGAGAGAGAGAACCCGGTGGAGTAACAGGATAGGGTTTAGGATTTGGCAGCATTGCCTTTGTACCGATATTTGCCTGAGCCATGGCAGATTTCAGTCCTAAACCTGCAGTGGCGGTAATCATCATACCCAAAATCCTTCTACGCTGTATATCAGGATGATATAAATTAGATTCACCGATTTTTGATTGGTGATGCGTAAAAATAATGGCATGAGCAGAACAAGTGCGTAAACAGTTGAAGCATGCCACGCATCTTTCGAAATCGATCGTTTTTAATTTTGTATCAATACATCCGGCTTTGCAATTTCGGGCACAAAGTCCACATGCGGTGCAGTCGGATTCAGAAACGCGGAGTTTGAAAATCGAAAATTTCGAAACCAAACCCAACAAAGTTCCAACAGGACACCATTCCGTACAATACACTCTGCCCCTCCAAAAAACCAAAAAAATTAATATTCCTAAAAATCCTATTGAAAAAACAAAGGCCGATAGATTGAAAGAAGGATAAGGCAATGGTTTAAGCGAATAATTACCCATTTGTTGAAGGATATCGAAAGCCAAATTGTTGACGCCCACCACCACAGGACTCCCCAATTGATAGGTCATTTTCCCATAAAGAGAATAAGGATCGATAAATCGCAATAAAATTGTAGAACCTAACAGAATAGACACGAAAGTCAAAATAAGTATGCTGTATTTTAGCCATTTATTCGTTTGATAATACTGATACCTGTTCCTTCTTTTCCTTTTGTGTGGCTTTAGCTTGCATAATCCATCCTGAAGTATTCCCAATGGACAAATCCATGAACAATACACTCTCCCGAACAGTAAAGTAAGAAGAATGACCAGAATAAAACCCGCGGTAATAATCGAAGGTGATTGGATAAATTGTAAAAGTGATGGAACGAATTGCAGAAAAAGAATCGTACGAAAATGGTGAAACGACAATTTGCTTACATAGTCGAAAAAGGCCAAAGTAATCAGTGTAAACGACAATATGGCTACGACAATGCGAAATATACTCAATCTATGCGATACTTTCATCAGATATTGATACGTTGGATACTGAGTTTCGACAAATCCATCGTTCCTATTTTGCTGTTATTGGCCATAACGATATGGGTAATTTCGCTTGGGTCAAGGCCAATCAAGCGGGAAGCAGCTGAGTCGGCAGCCACAATATCTCGAGAAATGATCATCGATTTCATTAGTTTTACATCGGCTTGAGATAAACCTTTTGGACCATTACGAAACATAACTCGGTAAGCATCTATTACGTTCAGATCAGGTTTTTTAAATTTTGGAAAATCTGCTATACACTGATGAAGATTGTTACGATGCCAGAAACGCCTGTCCCAAACAACTCCCATTAAGTTTTTCATAGAACCAGTAAACAAGGTAGAGCCATGGTTTTTAAGGATAGGAACATTGATGAACACATCGCTGTTAAGGATGAGCTCATGAACCGCAGCCGTTTTTAATACTTTCCCCTGGATATTGACATTTTTAAAAAATCTTTCTTCATTGGCTGGAAACATTTTACCTCCAGCTAATTTTACTGCGTATTCAATTCCACTGGTTTTATAAGTTTTTACCCAATTATCACAGGGATTGTCGAAAATGCAAACCTCAGCAGCACCAGCTTCCAGACAACGCTTTATGATATGGCTTACCAGTTGTGGATTGGTATTACCTGCCCTTTCAGGAGCAACATCCCAACCTATATTTGGCTTCACGACAACTTTCTGTCCAGCTTTGACAAATTGGGTCATTCCCCCCATGGCAGCTATTGCTTTATCGAACATCACTTCTGGCTCGCCTCCTTTAACGGCAACCAAATCATATCCCGAGGAAGAAGGAATAAAAGAGGGAGTTAATAATTCTAAGTCCTTACTCTGTGCTCTCATTCCCTTTACCATCAAAGTTCCACCTACTGCGCCTAAACAAAGCTTTCTCATGAATTCCCTGCGTTCCATAATTTAATCGACTGATTTTTAATATTTTTCCTTATATTGATATTTCATCAATTATCTACAAACCAACAATTTTATTACAAATGTAAAAGATTCTCACTAAAAATTGAGGCAATTCTTATATTTTCAAAGATATTTTCTATGATATTAAGCAAATGGCTTGAAAAGAAACGTTATGACTCTTAAAAACCCCAATCGAAAACTCAAGGAAGGTTTTTTTCAGTTTGGTCATACGGGAATTTGGACATGAAAAGATGATAATGCGAGCTTTCAGAGAAACTTAAAAAAGTATGAATACATTTTGGGCTGGCAAAAAAGTCTTGCCAGCCCAAAACTCAAATTTCATCGATTGGTTTTAAAGAAGAATCTCACTTTCCGGGAGGCCATATTCTTCATTCATCTTGATTCCAAGTTCTTCTAATCCATCGAGAACCGGATTATAAATTTCTGGTAATACAGGTCGATAAACGCCTTTAATGTTTATTTTCCCTTCTAAAATCATTCTAACGCCTAAAGCAGCAGGTAAGGCTACGGTGCGGGCAATGCTCGTATCGGTTGTCGGTGTTCCATAATCGAGCATGCGCGAGCGGATTACTTCGCGTTTTCCATCAGGATAAACCGCCAAAAAATTGTGTTGCATCACCACCATATCGTGCTCATTATCGCCCAATTGCATCTTCGAAATCATCAGATCGGAAGTAATTTCAAAAGGAGAATCGATTGCACGTCCCATAGGTTTATCATCGAACAGGCCAAGCCATTGCATGGCTTGCAAAGCATAATTATTTACATCAATTCCCAGATAATCGGCCACCTTTTGACGAATGCCAGAAGCATCTTCGATTCCTATCATCATTCCAACAAATTCAGCATAAGTTTTTCCAGCGAAATTGTATTTATCGTACGAAATCAAATTCAATGCTTTCATGGTATCAATGGTTACACACCACCCTGGATATCTAAAAGTTCCCCTCATCATAGTCTTGGCCTCTTCGATTCCATAAATTTCTTTATACAAAATCGAGTCGCGATTGGGATAAACCTCAAGCATTCCAACTTCGGGGAAACATACTTTCATTGAATTCTTAAACAGATCTTTCGATGGAATTTCGATAATTTTTCCATTCATCAAAAAACAGGCATCATTATTTCCTGCCATAACTACTCCTTTAGGGCTCCATGAGAATTTATATCTGAAGTAATTATCGGCTGCTTCAGGTGCAGGTAAAGCTCCGCAAAGACTATAAAATTGTTCTATTTTTCCTCCCTTTTGATGGATATGATCGATAATTCTCATTGCCGACATGTGATCGATACCTGGATCGAGGCCCATCTCGTTGAGAATGATAATGCCAGCTTCTTTTACCTGTTCATCGAGCGCTTGCATTTCGGGTTTGACATAGGAGGTGGTTACCATGTGTTTTTTGGCCTTGATACAGGCTTTGGCAACCAATACATGATAAGCATAGGGTAATAAGCTTACGGTAAGATCATTTTCGTGAACCATGCTCTCGAGCATATCTTCATTTTCGACAGTCCATGCGATGGCCGTGCCATTAGGATGCTTCTTGATCATCTCATCGGCTTTCGACTTTGTACGTGTAGCCACTGTAACCAAATAGCCCTGTTCCAACAGATGCTTTACAATAGGTCTTGCTATTAAGCCGGCTCCAAGAATTAATACTTTCTTCATGTGAATCGATTTATTGGTAATAAAATGAAAAATTCTTATTCCAGGTATTTTTGAATATATTTATAATCAGGTGTTAGCTCTCCTTTATGGAGGATCAAGGCACGTTTTATAGGCGCAGGCAATTGAATTTCACCCGCGCTCGCGGCCGAATAATTGGCCTTAGCAATGTCATAGACATAATTTTTTAAAACATTGCTAAAACCCAAAGAGGAATCACGTGGTAACTCACTTGGCAGAATATCGACCGCCATTATTTGTAAACCTTCCCCCTCGTAACCACTGGTCATGCTATGGGTTTGCGGATGATAAACAAAAATGGGGTCCTCGATGGTAGTGCCTTTTAGTGTAGCTTCGATGGAGCCTTCAGGGTCACAGGTAATATCTCCAACAACGATAAGTTTAGGTTGTTTCGCTCCTGAAAAGTTCTCCTTTAGATATTGCCTGGTAATTAAACGTGGATAACGCGAATCCCAGTATATTCCATTGATTAGAACAGATAGATGAGGCAGATACTGTTCAAAAACGCCATGATAATTTTCAGGCAAGGAATAATATTCATCCAGATCGAAAGCCTTATAAGGATCATTCGGAGTACTTATGTGTTCTTCCTTGAATGTCACTTTATAAATCAGATTATTCTGGAATTCACCAGAATCCTTTAATTTGAGCAAATCTTCGGGCAAAATTTCTATCCCCGGTAATAGCGATAATATTTCCTGAACACCACTCGATACATTGCCATAACCAGTAACTCCAATGGTAAAGGGGAGCAATTCGGTTGGCAATCCTTTCCTCGAAATCTCACGTCCTACATTGGAAACCTCCTTGCAGGCTTCGTTCAAATCCTTGTAGTGATACGCCTGTTTTATTTTTAGAAAAGGTGTATCGAAACCAAAGTATTTCAATCGTAGACCTAAGGTCCACAAGGTATTAATGGCACCAGCAAGTCCTGCATAGCGGCCAAAAAAAATCAAACGCTTGCCAAAATCATCAACAATACGTTCATAATCAATCAGATTACACTTCAATTCCATCATACGGCGAAGCATTCCCATGTTATAAGGTTGCCCTTTAATAACATGTGAGAAAAAAATATAAGTCTTCCCATATTCGAAAACTTCCACGGGTATCTCTTTAATCCCGAAAATTACGGGAGTATCTTCTAAATTACTTACAACCTTAGCACCCGCTTGCTCATATTCCTTATCGCTGAATATTCGTTTGGGAGAAGACTGAAGATAAACCTCCAATCCATGTTTCCTGATTAATTCCGCCACATGCCGTGGAACCAAAGGAGCTCTCCTTTCGGCCGCATATTTATCTTCGTGGCGAATTCCAATTCTAAGTTGTGTCATATCATTCAATAGGTTATCAATTTATAATTTCCTTCCATTATGTCTGCAAACATACGAAAATAAAAACTTTCGGCAAAATTTCTCTGTTTTTAAAATTTTCCCGCCCAATTATATTAAAAACTCATCAATTAAATAATAATCAATTGCTAACCAATAATTTGAAATAGTAATAGATGGCTTTGTCATCAAAGTAAAAGTAAATACTGAGAGCTATTTTGAAATCGACTCGAAGGCAAAAAGGGAAGTAAAAGCCATTCGAAATAATTTCGATATTCCTGTAATTTTTTCAAAAAACCGAATGAGATACCCTTAAAAAGAACCACAGTAGAATAGCTTGATTCGACAATTTATCCATTAAAACCTTACAATACCGGAGCGATAAGGGAGCTTAACATTACAAAGCTCATATCGAGACTATTGTAAAGAAGTAGTCGTCTCCATAAGCCCTTAATGACCATTCGAAAACAATGAAGGCAATGGTTAAGCAAGGCGAAACCCTATTAGAAGCCACTGCGCAAATGGAATTTTATGTTTTCCTTAATTTTAGAGTGCATTCGCCTTTCTTTAAATACTTTTATCTGCTTCTACTCATTCTAAGGCATAAAAGGGTTCATTCCGTCCTGTAGATATATTAAGTAATGATTCAAATTATTACAATTCATTTCCCATCAAAGTTTATAAGATTTTTAATCACTATTAACCGACAAAATTCTAAAAAGCTCCTAAACATTTTTTATATAAAACTTATTCAGTTAGTTATACATT
>MWFC01000004.1 GCA_002071415.1 Bacteroidetes bacterium ADurb.Bin012 | reverse complement strand
GACACCTGTTTTTGCGAGGATTAGTGAAGCAAAAATGCACGACAAGAAGTTTTTGGCGCATTTGCATCCTTCTAATGACAGCATGTTGGTTTTCGACAAGGCCTACAATTACTACCTTCAATTTGCTACTTGGACTGAAGAAGGAGTAAATTTTGTATGTCGTTTGAAAGACAATGCCAAGATACAGTTACAGGAAGTTTTGTTTGAAAAAGCGTTTTCAAAAGAAGAATGGTGATAAGTGTTTTATCTAAAAGCAAGAAAGCGTTCTCTACCATCGCTGCATTAGTGCGGATACACCTAATCAGCCATTTGGACTTGATGTGGGTTGTAACCGAGGGCAGGCGGGCATATGCTAAACGTATTTCAAGCCGGAATAAAAGTCCGACAAGCGTATAGTTGTCCTTATTTTGATAAGGGGAAGGTTTTTTAAAGAAGGAAAAGCTAATGTATAACTAACTGAATAAGTTTTATATAAAAAATGTTTAGGAGCTTTTTAGAATTTTGTCGGTTAATAGTGAAAAAAATATATATAACCAATTTTTCGTAAGATTTGCTTTATTTTGTATGCCAGATATAAATTGATGAGAGCATGAAGTTTTTAAGGGAATATACATATTAAAATATTATATTAATCGACTGATTTACAATAATAAATATAGTAAATTAAGGATGAAGAAAGTTCAAATGGAGATTGCCGGAATGTCATTTAGCCAAGTACAAAGTGGTGCGTATGCTTTGATTTTAGGTGAAATTGGAGGAAAAAGGCGTTTACCCATCATTATAGGAAGTGCCGAGGCTCAAGCTATAGCTATCGAACTGGAAAAAATGAAACCCGCCAGGCCATTAACCCATGACTTATTCAAGACTTTTGCCGAAACTTTTGGCGTACGGGTGATCGAGGTGTTTATCAATAAATTTATCGAAGGAGTTTTTCATGCTGTCTTGGTATGCGACGACGGGCATAATATTGTTGAAATTGATTCGAGGACTTCCGATGCCGTTGCTTTGGCTCTGCGATTCAATTGCCCTATCTATACTACCGAAGAAATTCTCGATGCCGCAGGAATAGTGATCGATGAAAATGCACTGATTGAAGAAGAGCACTCACATGAAGCAGGTGAAGAAGAAAATTTATTGGGATGGGAGGCATATTCCGATGAAGAGTTAGAACAAATGATGCAGGAAGCCATTGAAAATGAAGATTATGAAAGAGCAAGTAAGATTAGGGATGAACTGAAACAAAGAAAATAAGACTAACCTAATTGTCATATAATTCCTATGAAAAATCCTACCATCAAACTGATTCTCGCTACATTATCGATTTGTTTTTTACCAATTATAGGAATGCCGCAGGTAATAAATACGCCTGATACCCTGAATGTACAGCTATCTTTAGCCGATACAGCCTTGCAAGGAGCAAACTCAGTAATCACTCATGCTCCTGAGGAACTCAAACTGGGTCTTTCACTAACCTCCGTTCTGAGAGGGCTCCTGGGCATGGTTGTTTTATTGGCTATATCGTATTTTTTGAGCATGAATCGGAAAGCCATCGAATGGAAAGTGGTTCTTACCGGATTGGCCATACAGATTTTTTTAGCTATTGGTGTTTTATATATTCCTGCTATACGTATTATATTCGAAGTGGGTGGTAAGATATTTGTCGAGATTTTGAATTTTACCAAAGCAGGGAGTGAATTTCTTTTAGGGAAGCTGCTCGATGCAAATTCCTTCGGTTTTATTTTTGCTTTTCAAGTTTTACCGACCATTATTTTCTTTTCGGCTTTAATGAGCCTTTTGTTTTATTTAGGAATTGTGCAGATAGTGGTGCAAGGGCTTGCATGGTTATTGGCCAAAGCCTTGAAGATTTCGGGTGCTGAGAGCCTGTGTGCTGCTGGCAACATATTTCTGGGCCAAACCGAAGCTCCCCTCATGATTAAACCCTATCTTCCCTCAATGAGCCGTTCGGAAATATTTCTGGTCATGACGGCTGGGATGGCTACGATGGCGGGAGGAGTGCTGGCTGCTTACATTAGCTTTTTAGGAGGCGATGACCCGGTCCAGAGGCTCGTCTTCGCTAAACATCTACTTTCGGCTTCGGTAATGGCCGCTCCAGGTGCCGTCGTTGTCAGTAAAATGCTGGTACCCCAAACCGAAAGTGTAGATAAAACTGTTAAAATTCCAAAAGAGCGTATTGGTAATAATGTGCTCGATGCCATCTCGAATGGAGCTACTGAAGGGCTGAAACTAGCAGCCAATGTTGCGGCCATGCTGCTAGTATTTGTTGCTTTTATAGCCATGGCCAATTTTATTTTAAATGATTTGATTGGCCATTATTTGGGCATAAACGACTGGATTGCCAACCAAACCAGCGGACGCTACGAGGGTTTGACCCTTCAATTCATCCTTGGGTACTCTCTGGCTCCTTTGATGTGGCTTATTGGAGTCAATATTCATGATATTACACTGGTAGGAAGCCTGCTGGGCGAAAAAATTATTATGACGGAATTCGTTGGATATATTAGTCTTGCTAACTATAAAGCTGCAGGTCTTTTCTTCGAATATAAGAGCATTATTATTTCTACTTACCTGCTTTGTGGTTTTGCTAATTTTGCCTCTATTGGAATACAAATCGGCGGGATAGGCTCTCTTGCCCCCAATCAAAAAAGCCAACTCGCAGCCTTCGGGTTTCGTGCTTTAATTGCGGGTACATTGTCTGCATTGGTTTCTTCCACTATCATTGGAATGATTACATTATGATGAAGAGAAAGCCTTTCGCTTTAATTTCATTCCTTCTAATAGTCATTAGTGCTTGTATAAGGCCCCAGTATGACAATTTTTCGTCCATAGGCGAGGATCATTATTTGAGAATGGTGATAGAAACTCCAGCCGGGAACCTTAATTGCGTTCATTTTCATCCTTCGAGCAACAGTTTTATCCAGGGAAATGCTTTTCAGAAACCTGCGCCTCTTAATTTTGGCTTCATTCCATCGTCCAATAGATCGAAGTCGGCTCAAGAATTCGATCCTATAAGAGTAATGCTGTTATCAAATTCTAAACCTTCGGGAACCATATTGAAAATTATTCCCATTGGCATGTTGCAATTCGCGGCCAGTGGAAAGCAAAGAGTTTTGATCCTTGCAGTCCCGGCCGATCCTTCCCACAGAAAATCCAATATAAACGATGAGGCTGCAATAAGCATGACTGAACCTTCTATTTTTTCAATTCTCGAATTATGGCTGAAAAATTATTCTGCTATCCCCGACGTTATCATATATGGATGGGCCGACGAAAACATAACTTGGAATTATATTTTGGATGTCCTTCGCCTAAAATCTTAAAGTGAATCTATGAAACAATATCTCGAACTTCTTCGTCATATTCTCGCAACTGGAACTGAAAAACATGACCGTACGGGTACGGGAACAATCAGCGTGTTTGGTTATCAGATGCGTTTCAATCTCGAAGATGGATTTCCATTGCTTACTACTAAAAAACTTCATGTCCGCAGTATTATTTATGAACTGCTCTGGTTTTTACGTGGAGATACCAATATTCGATACCTGCACGAAAATAAGGTAACCATCTGGGATGAATGGGCCGACGCAAATGGTGATCTTGGACCAATTTATGGTTATCAATGGCGATCATGGCCTACCAGAGAGGGCAAATCCATCGACCAAATCAGTCAAGTCATTGATTCGATAAAGCAAAATCCAGATTCTCGCCGGCATATCGTTAGTGCATGGAACGTAGAAGAAATCGATAAAATGGCCTTGCCTCCCTGCCATATATTTTTCCAGTTTTATATCGCTAACAATAAACTGAGTTGCCAGCTCTATCAGCGAAGTGCAGATGTATTTCTTGGAGTTCCCTTCAATATTGCTTCGTATGCCTTGCTAACCCTGATGACGGCTCAAATAACGGGATACCAACCTGGAGAATTGATTCATACCCTAGGTGATGCCCATATATATAAAAATCATATCGAACAGGCAAAACTGCAGCTTACACGAGAACCCTTCCCACTTCCTACTATGATTTTGAATCCAGAAATTCATTCTATTTTCGACTTTCGATATGAAGATTTTCAATTGATCAATTATCGAGCTCATCCCCATATAAAAGCTGAAATATCGGTTTAGATGGAAAAGAAACCTCTCACTATTATAGTTGCAATCGCCAATCGCAATGCCATCGGCCTGAATAACCAGATGCTCTGTCATCTGCCGGACGATCTGAAACGTTTCAAACGGATTACCATGGGCCATAACATAATAATGGGTCGTAAAACGTGGGAATCACTGCCCAAAAAGCCCTTACCTGGCCGCAACAATATTGTTCTAAGCCGTCGAGTACTTCAATTGGAAGGAGCTACTGTGGTCTCTTCCCTCGAACAGGCACTGGATTTATGCCCTTTAAATGAGGAAAGTTTCGTCATAGGAGGTGGGGCTCTCTATCGACTTTTTCTGCCTTATGTTGATAAACTCTATATCACTCGAATCTATCACGATTTCGAAGCTGATACCTTTTTCCCCGATTTCGACGAAAAAGAATGGCAACTCGTAATGCAGGAAGATGTTTTTCCTAACGAAACCAATCCATATAGATACTCGTATTTAACTTATAACAGAAAACATTAAATTCATGCTATGCTTCACTTTTCGTGCCATTCATGGAAATTCATTCTTTGCTTTAGAAAGGATAAAATTCTCATTCTAATCGCAATGGCTATTCTATGTTTAACGGCATGCAAGGATAAAGAAGAATATAGGTTCGATACTTCTTATAACAAGCAAGCCATAAGTGATTTTCTTACGGCCGATGCAATTTATCGCGATTTGTTCCGCCAGGCTTATCAGTTATCGTTCGATACTTCTATATTGAAAAAGGGTGAAGGGATTATCGATTCGGCTATAGTAAAGAAACAGGGAGAGGAATGGATTTTTACGTACGATAAAGAACAGAATTGCCCTGATGGTTCGAAGCGAAGCGGACAATTTCGGATACACTGGAATGCACCTTTGAGCGATTCCAATGCACAGCTTACCATTTTTCCACAAGGTTTAACCATCAATGAAAAGCGAATAGGCGGGCAGATCAACATTACACGTATCAGTAAACCCAAGGTTTTTTACAGAGTAAAAGTCGATACGGGTTCTATCTCGTTGGTCGTGGCTGGTTATTCGAAAAAGCAAAGGATTCAGTATAGTAGTAATTATAAATATTATTGGCAGAAAGGATCTCAAACGCCTTATGACATTTATGACGATGTTTTGTACATGTATGGCATAGCATCGGGCCGGGGAAGAGAGTTCGATCGTTTTATTTATGTAACTCTCGATACTTTGACATACCGATTTATATGTCATTATCCAAGAGGAGGAAAGGCATTATTTCAGATGCCCGATTTTGAAATAAACCAGATGGATCTTGATTATCAAAAAGCCAATGAATGTTCGGCAGTGGTAAAGGCTACTCTTTGGGGATTACTCCCAAATGGTTCGAAAACCAAGGATGAAGTGGTTTATTTTACGATTAGTTATTAGGTTTTGTGCTTTTTCTTTTTAGCAGCGGGGAACAGGACATTATTCAGAATCAGGCGGTAACCCGGAGAATTGGGATAGAGATCGAGATTGGTAGGAGGGTCGCCTACCAGATGTTGATAATCTTCGGGATCGTGGCCACTTAAGAATGTCCAGGTTCCTTTGCCAAAATCTCCATGAATATAACGCGCTTCATTGGCTTCCTTGTTTTCCCCCATAATCAATACATCGGGCTTTACATACTGTTTTCTGAAAGCTGTAGTTTGACCCATAAATCCTTTGATGATTCGTGTATGGTTCTGACAGAGCATGGTGGGTATTGGATCCCATTTGGCGGAGAAATCGAAAAGCGTGAAATAGTCGTTTTGTTCGTTAAGACCTCGCTGATTGGGATCGACATCTATCGATGAGATCTCATATTCGTAAGGGTTGGTCGAAATGGTAAAATCGGTAAAGGCGAAACACTGGCTGTAATCGAGTTTCGACTGGGCATCGGGATCGATGGGATCGCCATCGAACATAATGTCGCAAATATCGGTATTCTGTGCCGCAAGAGCTACATCGTAACTATCGGGTGCGGAACACATCGAAAACAGATAGCCACCTCCCGCAACGAAGTCTTTAATCTTAAGCGCTACAGCTAGTTTGAGTTTCGAGACCTTATTGAAACCTAATTTTCTTGCCGTTTCTTCATTCAGCCTTACATCTTCTTTATACCATGGATAATCCTTGTATCTTGCCCAGAATTTTCCGTATTGCCCGGTAAAATCTTCATGATGAAGGTGTAACCAATCATAGGTAGGAAGGATTCCGGCAATAACTTCTTCATCGTAAATTACATCGTAGGGGATTTGGGCATAAGTGAGAGCAAGCGTAACGGCATCGTCCCATGGTAATTTATTCTTGGGAGAATAAACTGCTATGCGAGGGGCTTTCTGAAGTTTAAGGGCATCCATATTTACTTCAGGTCGTGAGATTTCGTCGAGAATGGCCGCAACCTGAGCATCGGGCAAGGTTTCCGTAGTAATACCTCTTAGTTTGCATTCACGATCAATGGAAGCAGTATAAGGTATCAAGAAACTTCCTCCCCGGTAATTCAGCAACCAATCTATTTCAAGCCCCTCAGTCAAGGATAGATAAGCAATGCCATAGCCTTTGAGGTGGTTTCTCTGAGCTTCGTCCATAGGCACAAGCAGATACATGGGTAAGGCCCATAAAGGTAATATCAATAGAATAATGCAAAGCGTCAGAATTTTTTTCATCTTTCTTGAAGAAATAACCGGATTATTATAATATAAGGGAAAGAAGTGCTAATAGGGGATATCGTCGGGATGATCATCATTCATTTTAGAGGGCAGGGTCAGGGTAGGCCCTTGATAGTTTACTCCCATGGAGAGGTTGGAAGTAATCTGAGTGATGTCGACATCGTCAGTAAATCTGGCAAATTTATCGATAAATTGCAATCGAACTTCGTCGGTTTTCCCGTTTCGATGCTTGGCAATGATGATATCGGCCTTGTTGTGTGTAGAGCCTTTTTCGTCGGTTTCGATTTTATAATATTCAGGACGATAGATAAACAGTACGAGATCGGCGTCTTGTTCGATAGCTCCTGATTCACGCAAGTCGCTCAAGATGGGCTTTTTGGTTCCGCCACGGGTTTCGACGCTGCGATTCAATTGTGAAAGAATGATGACAGGAATGTCCAATTCTTTGGCTAAGGCTTTTAGAGAACGGCTTATCAATGCAATTTCCTGTTCGCGGTTTCCGCGATTTTCCACTCCTGTGCTCATCAACTGGATGTAATCTATCATTACTATACTAATGTCGTATTGTTCTTTCAGCCGGCGGCATTTTGCCCTTAGTTCGAATATGGAGAGGGAGGGGGTGTCGTCGATATAAATGGGAGCTTCGAGCAGAGGAGTAATTTTTACGTTGAGTTGTTCCCATTCGAAATCCTTAAGCTGTCCCGATCGGAGTTTTTCGGCTGAAAGACCCGATTCGGCCGAGATAAGACGTGTAACCAGTTGTATGGCCGACATTTCCAAAGAGAATATGGCCACCGGACGTTTTTTCATCAAAGCTATGTTGCGAGCCATGCTTAGGATAAATGCCGTTTTTCCCATGCCAGGCCTTGAGGCGATTACAATGAGGTCAGATTTTTGCCAACCTCCGGTGATTCTATCCAGATCGGTAAATCCCGAAGGAACTCCCGTTAGGGCATCCTCCTGTTCATAGGCTTTTCTAATTTCATCGATGGCCTTGCGCACCAAAGAATCCATTTTTTCGTAATCGCGCCGGAAATTTTCCTCGCTGATTGAAAACAAGGCCATTTCGGCCTTATCAAGCAAATCGAGCGCATCCATCGAATCTTCATAAGCATCGTGAATAATCTCGGTCGAAACCCTGATCAATTCTCTTTGAATATATTTTTCGGCTATGATGCGGGCATGAAATTCAATATTTGCCGAAGAGGCTACACGATTCGTCAACTGAGCTAAATAATATGGGCCTCCGATAATCTCCAGCTCTCCGGTTTTTCGCAGTTCGTTGGTAACCGTTATCAGATCTATGGGCTGACTTTCGGCAAACAGCCTTTTGATTGCCATGAAAATGTGTTGATGAGCTTCCCTGTAAAATGCCTCCGGTTTTAAAAAATCAATCACCGACGTTAATGCATTTTTCTCGAGTAATAATGCGCCAAGCACTACTTCTTCCACTTCTAAGGCTTGAGGTGGAATTTTTCCTGGTACATTGTCCAGAATTTGCCCCTTTATGCTATTTGGTTTATCTACAAGGCTTTTGGGGCGGTCTTTCTTTTCTACAGGTCTGTTTTTATCCATGTTTCAAATTTACAAAAACTCGAGGAGGAAAAGCCCTTTTCCAAATAATTCTTTTTGTATTCAAATTTTCGACTTTATAAAAAAATTATCCCCCCTGAAACTAAAGTCGAATAGATTTTCTGGTTATTATGAAAAAACCGGTTCCTTGTCTTGAACCGGCGAGTTGTATTATGAGTTTAACGAACCCTTGTTCGGATCGAGTTAATTATCTCAATGCGAACGGAATGCTTCGAAGTCGAAATTAAGAGTGAAACGCAGAGTTTTATCGAGAGGATTTCTTTGGTCAGTGCTCACAAGATAGGAGAAATCGATGCTAAAAACGTTGTAACGTAAGCCAGCGCCGAAGGTGAAGAACTGGCGAGCTCCCTTGGTGGCGGATTCATGAAAATAGCCCGCTCGTATAGCAAATTGCTTGTTGTACAAATATTCAGCACCAATAGCATAAGTTATTTCTTTCAATTCTTCGCTAAACCCACCTGGAGCATCATAAAAGGATTGGATCATTCCTTTGAAGACAGATACATTAGGGTTGTAACCTTTTTCGATCACCTGATTTCCTTGTTCGTCGAATATGGGTTGACCCGAAATGCTGTCGAGTTTGTAGATGGGAGGCGTAGGAACCAGAAGTTTTGTAATATCTATGTTGAAGGAGAGGGTATTGTAATCGTCGAAAGCATATTTAAAACTTGGTCCGAAGCGCAGATTGGTTGGAATGAAGTCTTTTTCGATAGTCGAGGTATAGGCTATTTTAGCTCCAATGTTGGAAATATTTAGTCCGAAATTGAACCATGCGTCATTGCGGTTGATATACAGGTCTTTAGTGTAAAACAAGGATATATCAGCGGCAAAACTTGTTCCTGCATGCGATTCCACTCCCTGTACATTTTGGCCTAAGGTTAGATTCGAATAAATGAACCGGCCAGTTACCGCTCCAGAGAGGTTATCGGTTAATTTACGTGAATAAGCAGCATCGAGCGAAAATTCATTGGGCTTATATGTGCCCTTGGGATTACCTATATAATCGGTAAATGTGATTTCTCCCAGAGAAAAATAGCGAAGTGAGGCTCCTAAGGCCTGTTTATCATCAAAGCGATAATAAAATGTGAGGTAACCGAGTCCAATATCGTTAACCAATTGACGTAGCCATGGGGAATAGGAAACCGAAAATCCCATTTGTTTGTCGATGAAGGCATATTTAGCTGCATTCCAATGAATAGAAACAGGGTCGGGATCGGTTGCAACGCCCGTTTCACCCATCGAACCAGAACGCGCATCGGGTCCTATTAAAAGAAAAGGTACGGCAGTAGTAATCGGATACTCATCCTGAGCTTTCAATATTGCAGGAATACACATCAACCCTGTAAACAGAGCCAAGGCAGTCGGTTTAATGAATTTCGGCATATAAGGTATTTTGTTTTATATTTCGATGAATTGAAAATAAAGCTGCAAAAGTAACGAGAAAAGATATGTTATAGTATTTTTCATTCACAAGGGATTAAGAATTGGAGGATTGATTCAGAATTGGTTTTTCCCTAATTATGCCTGATAATCATTAACTTTTGGCTTTGCGTACTTATAGTTCCATTATTATTCTCTACAATAATCTGATAAGGATACATTCCCGATGGAAGTAATTCTCCCGAATCGCCTCTTCCATCCCACTCGATGGGGATTATACTATAACCCGAAGTAGATTGCTTCGACCTTATGGTTTTTACCTTGATTCCCTGGAAGTTGAAGATATGAATAGTTATCCGCAGGGAATTTCCCGGTTGATTGTGTTCGAAATAAAAGAAGGTTTTATCACTGAAAGGATTGGGATGATTGGTGATTTTCCATAATTTGATAGAAGCGTTGGGTGCTACGGTAAATTTTATGGTTTTTTGGTTGCTATTTCCCTGAAGATCCCAGGCCCGCAGCGTAAGTGTGTGCTGTCCATTTTCGAGGTTATGGAAAGTATAGGTGATATTTCCGCGAGTATTCAATGGGTCGAGTGGGACGAAGAAATCGTCGAGATTGATGGCATTACTGGTTTGTCCATCTATCCATGCAGAGATGTTGCGTCCTAATCCATAACCGAAACAGTTAATCCCGGAAGAATCGGCCAGAGAAGCCAGCAGAACAGGATTAGGGCTCGAGAGGTTTCCCGAAATAAAGTTCTTGTCGTCGAGAAATATTTCGATTTCGGGTCCTTCAGTATCGGTAGCCAAGACTTCGTCTATTCCGCCTATGATGAAATCAATAAATGCTCCAGCTGCATCACTAATACTATCCGTGGCATAATAGCTGAATTTTCCAAACCCATAATTCTGTTCTATATCTTTTGGTAGAATAAACCAAACTTCGAATCTTCCATTTATTACTTTAGAGATGGTATGAGCAATTCGCTTATTCTGGATCGTAAAAGACATGGGTGTAGTATTCGGATCGTTCCCAAGCGTCCGAATAGTGGCTTTCTTATCGAAGACCGAGACGAAAATCTTTCCGTTGAAGTTTGAAAGAATATTTTCTTGTTCATCTACAATTTCTCCGCTTATTTTCACTTTTTGGCAACCTCTCAAGGTATCGATGAAATATTCGATGGGAATATCATTGATATGTGTCGTTTTGATAGAATATCGAGGAAAGGCCGGTATAAGTACAGGGTCTCCCAATAAACTGAAATTTCGGATCGATATATTGTTGTTGTTTTTGTTCTTCGACATCCGGATGAGGTCTCCCATATGAGGTATATTGCCTGACTTGAGCTGTTCAAATAACGAGACATAGAAGGCCTGATTCAAGAAATTGTTTGTATGTGAAAATGTTAGACGTGTAGTTGTAAACAAGGCGACGCCACCTTTGTTGTTGTATTGTATGACATGTTCGCCAGCCGAAACCCGCTCCGGATCATCATAGCGACTAAACTGGCAAGTAGCAGTAATAAAGATGGGCATTTTCCCCTTGTTGTTCCAATTAAAAATTTCGGGCACTGTAAGAATATTTTCATCTGCCCATCCGGTTTCTCCTCCATGACCGGTATAGTTGATAAACAGAGCTCCTTCGTTCACCTGATCGGTAATAGCCTTGTTGACATCGGGATATTTGTCGCCATTAGAGGTGCTATACTGTTTGTAAGCATCTATATAAATTTTGTTAACGTTAATTATCGAAGAAGAAGTATCTACGATATTAGCAAGCTTTTCTGCTCCCTTTACATGTTCGTTTCCATTCTCATCGTCGGCTATAAAGCAGAACGTGTTCTTCCATGGGAGCATGGCGGGAGGACCTTCTTTGAAGTAATTTTCAATCTTATCTACCATATTTTTTGCTTCTTCGATAGTATATACAGGGAATCGCCCAACACCCACATCTATCGCTCCATAAGCATCTAGTCCTTCTTCAGGGTCTAAAAGGCCATAAAAATCGTCACATACGAAAGAAGATGACATCTCTAAACTTTCCTGAGATTGAAAGGTAGGGATATGCCATTTGTTTCCAGGTATTCTATGTTTGGGATCGTAGCTTCCATCGCCGAAAAGAAGAAGGTAATGGGGTTCTTCGCCGGGTTGTGCGCGTTCATACAGCATTCGCATGAAGTTACGAATAGCTGAAGGATCCTTTGCACCCGACGAAAATTCATTGTAAATCTCTTTCACATCTACGGTTAAAGTACCTATCCCTTCTCTATTTTGATGAATTTGTGCCAGACGTTTCGCCTGGTTCATCAATACTTTCGGACTCACAATGATGAATTCGGCAGGCTGTAAAGCATGAAGGTTCTGATTGGGCACTTCTTCGATAAAGGAGGGAGAATAGTATGAACTACCATCAAAAGCTATGAAATAGTGTCCATTGTAAGATTGTATCTTAAAATAGACCGAAGTGTCGGTATTTTGCAATGGGATGTTCTGAGGCTGAAACAAATTGTCGACCAACCAGATTTTTAAATCAGGTTGAGTGGTTTGAACCGAAATTTCGGGAATTTGACCGGTCTGGGGTCTTGGAAGATAGTTGAAAAGCATTTGAGGCCCTCTAAAAATCAATTGTCGTATCACATTTACTTCGATGTATTTAAGATAGCCGATGCTGTAAGGATGGTTCTTTACATGAGTCAAGTCGAGAATAATCGTATCCGATTGAGGAGTAAAATTCAATAGTGCTTTCCCCTTGCGGGCGTATAATTGACTCATCAAATTGCCACTAATACCAGCCAAAGGGATAGTCGCTAGATCCTGCTCATTATATGACAATACAAATGAGTTTGCTTCATAAGAACGTCCGGCAACCTCCAATTCGATAATTCCTTTTTCACCGACCTTATGATCGGGAACTATAAAAGTAAAATTCTGGCGGCTGTTTTCGTTGAAGGTTTCGCCATACCATTCTTTCCCGCTTTTAGTGAGGTGTTGTTCGTTTTTCTCGTGTAAAAGTGGATAAGTAAAATAATCTATCTTATGGGTTATAGAAAGCGTAGGAGGAATGAAATCCTCGATGCGTGCAGGGTTTTGTATTCCATAGGTTAAATAATAATAGGTAGTATCTTCATATATATTGGTTTGATGAGTAAGTTTCTGCCCCAAAACATTGAGTGTCCATTTATGCGGGTTTTCCCCATAGAAAAGGATATAATCGTCGGGGTTGAAAATACCATCTTCTTCGCCTATAACTTCGATGGCTACTGGAGGTAAATCATCCTGTGTTTTTTGTAGATTCGATTCGGGAAGTAATCTTCCACCAAATCCATGGAGTGAAATGGTTCGAGGATCTATTTGATCGGGATTCACTCCCCACTTTTTTAAGTCATGATAAGTGATTCTATAGATTCCTGTTTGGGCAACTCCTATTTTATACCATTTCCCTGAGGCGAGTAATGAGCTGCTTGCGAAATCTGAAGCAGGGAATTGGACTTCCTTATCTGTCGTAAAATTAATGGAAGGCTCGAACGAAACAAGTTTTTCGGATTGTCCATTTTCAGGATTAATCCTCAATGGAATAAAAGTTATCCTTGCTTTTTTCTGCTTGCATTCGGTAACGATAGTTACATTGATTTTTATCTCGGTTCCTATCCCACTAATTTTCGATTCGAGTTTTTCGAAATACACTTCCTTCAGATTATATTCGAGGCCGTTGCTCCCAACTGGAAGAGGTATTTCTTCCAGATAAACGGGAACATTCAATGAGTCATTTATATAGGCAGCCTCTTGCAACCATAAATTCAAGGTAGTGTCAGTAGTTGTTTGTAATGTTTCCCAATGTAGAATCCTTCGTTGAGCTGAGACGGAGAAAACATGAAAAACAAGAGCAAAGACGAAGAACAGGCGAGTTATGTTTTTATAAGTCATCGAAAATATGGTGTATTATGAGCAAAGTTTATTGATTTTTCGAAA
The DNA here is from genome assembly GCA_002071415.1 of Bacteroidetes bacterium ADurb.Bin012. GTDB lineage: Bacteria > Bacteroidota > Bacteroidia > Bacteroidales > TTA-H9 > TTA-H9. Next base: position 65,742 of record MWFC01000004.1, on the reverse strand, counting down.
TCATGAGTTTGCCGCTTTTTTGTCGAGCGTTTCCTTTCGAGTCGGTTAACGTCAATTGATAAATATAAATTCCCTGGCTTAGTCTTTTTCCGTTGTCCGAGGCACCATCCCACTCGATGGGTTGGCTACAGTATCCTGTAAAGAAAATAGTATGAGCAATAGTTTTGACAACCCGGCCATAAATATCCATTATCCTTATTTCGACCTGCATTTCTTCTGAGCTCTTATTATGCTCAAAAACAAAATAAGTTTTATCATAAAAAGGGTTAGGATAATTATATAGATTCGAAATAATGAAGGAAGCAGAATTTTTCACGGTGAATTTCAGTTTGGATGTGGCCGAATTGTTATAAACGTCCCATGCCGTGAGGCGTATTTCGTGATCCCCTTCTTCGAGATTAAACAAGGGATAAGCAATACTTCCACTGGTGTAGGTATTTAGATCTGATTTGTAATAATTATTCAGGATGAGGGGATTGTTCGAATTGTTGTCGAGGATGGCCACAATATCGTGGCCAATGCCGCTACCTACGGTATTTATTCCGTTTTCATCGGAAATAAAGGCGAGCAGGACAGAGTTTTCATCGGTAATTCCTCCATCTTTGAAATTCAGATCATTCATAAATAAATGAATAGAGGGAGGTGTATTGTCGATTTGGGCGTTGGTATTGATTCCACCAACATAAACAGGTGCGAAGTAACCGGCCGCATCATCCTTGTCGCTGCATGCATAAAAGCAAATTTTGCCTTCGCCAATTTTGTATTCAATGTCTTTTGGTACGATAAAATTCATGTAAAACTTACCATTTTTAACTTCCGATAAACCTTTATAAATGATATTCTTTCTCAATGCAAAGGTAGTAGGTTTACTTTCCGGGTCATTTGCCTTGGTTTTGATGAGCGAGACCTTATCGAAAATGGTGGTCGTAACGGTTCCATTGAATTTATGTAATGGATAGCTTAGAGGATCGGTAACTTCGCCAGTTATGGAAACATTCGACAGAGCCTTGAGGGTGTCGGTAGAAATTTCGATCGAAGTATTGTTGATAGTAAGTGCACTAACTTTATTCTCGGGATAGGCAAGTTTTAGTGCTGGATCACCGAGCAAAATGAATTTTATCCAATTCAGGTCGGAACCGCTTTTTTGCTTGGCAATCATGATAATCTCGCCCAAGGTACGGTATTGGCCATTCGTTCGTTCGAATGCATATTTGTAAAAATTTTGGTTAAGAGTTATATTAGAACCACCGTAGGTCAATCGTGATGTAGTAAATAATGCAATGCCTCCTCCCTTTGGATTTAGGAAAACATATTCTCCTGCCGAAACGCGTTGGGGATCGTCATAGCGGCTGAATTCGCAGGTGGCAGTAATAAACAGAGGTAGTTTATAGAAGTTATTCCATGAATTTATATCACTAATTTCGAGGATTCGCTCATGAGCCCAGCCCAGCTCACCACCATGGCCCGTGTAATTGATGATGAGGAGTCCGTTTTCGATGCGCTGTGTGATATCTTTATTTACATCCGGATATCGTTGGCCACCGGGTGTAGTAATTTGATCGTAAGCATCGAGGAAAATCTTGTCAATGTTGAAATGAGGATATGTAGTGTCGATAAAATTGGCAAGGCCATCGGCTTGGCGTAAATGCGAATTATTGTCTTCATCGTCGGCAACAAAACAAAGATTGGTGCGCCATTCTCCCATTGAAGTCGTGCTCACACTGATATATTGTTTGAATTTTTTCATATAATCATCGGCTTGTTGCTGGGTGAAAACGGGTATTCGGCCAACACATAGATCGGGAGTTCCACCTCCACCTTTCCCTTCGCTTTGGTCGAGAAAGGTAAAATAATCATCTGTAGCAAAAGAATAAGAAGGATTTAAGGATTCGTCCGATTGGTAAGTGGGTACAAAGTTGGTATTTCCCTGAATGCGGTCTTTATAATCGTAAGAGGCGTCTCCAAATAGTAGAAGATATGCTGGTTTACGAATGTTGCCCGAACTCAACCTCAAATGCCTCATAAAATCACGAATGGCGCTTGGATCTTGTATGCCCGACGAAAATTCATTGTAAACCATCTCGGGAGTTACAATTTTTACATTGAATTGATTTTCTGATTCATGGATATTAGCAAGTTCCTGAGCTTGTGACAAGAAATCGGGATGGCTTATGATGATATAATCTGCATCGATCATCCCATGAAGATTTTGATTTGGAACTTTACCAATAAAAGTCGGGTTTAGAAATTTGTTTCCGTCAAAAGCGATAAATTCACGCAAGGTATCGTTTTTCGAATCGAAAGTAAGCGTATTTCCCGCAAGCTGGGTTTGCATCCTCATAGGCCGTAAGGCATTGGTCACCTCCCATATCTGAATGTTCTGGCTGGCATTTCCTATCTTATATCGTACAACTTGGGTACTCGAATAATGCATGGGTTTACGAAAGCTCATCTGTGAACCCGAAAAACTCAGATTACGTTGATAGTTAATGGTAAAATAATCGAGCCAGGCCTGAGAAGAATTCAAAGGCTTGATATATTTATAGGAAAGTGAAACCGTTGTACTATTGGCTTTAAATGAAGCTGTGTCTATGCTTCTTTTCCCATAATCTGAATCGAGAGAAGGGGGAGGAATAGGAGAAATAGTTTGAACAAGGAAAGGAGTTTCTCCCACTGAAATCTTCATATTGCTGATAGAATAAGAACTTGCGACCACAGCCGATTCGAGTAAAACACGGCTTCCGTTAACCACTCCCTCGAGGGAAATCGCGAAATTCATCGTGTTTTGTATATCGAAGGATTCACCATACCATTGCCTTCCACTTTTACCAAGATTGATCAAGTCTTCTTCATGATGAATATAAGCCGTAAAAGTGGTTATGGTTTGAGTGGCTTCGACCTCTGGAAGTGGATTTAATTGTATTCTTTTCCCTTTAGAATTGTTGATGGTAATATAACAATAAGCGAAATCGGAATAAGGATGTTTATCGAACTGAAAACGTTTTGTTTGGGTATTGAAAGCCCACGAACCAGGGCCTTGGGCATAAAAAAGAATATAATCACCGGGATCGAATTTCCCGTCTTCTTCGCCAAAAATATAAATACTCATTTCCATCAAATCATCATAACGAGTCATATTATTGGCTTCGGGAAGCACCCTGCCGCCATTGCCATGGATGTGAATGTTTCGTGGGTCGATTCCACTTAGATTGATTCCCTGCGACTGAAGTGTTTCAAAGGATATTTTGTAAATGCCTGTTTCGGCAATCTGAATCTTGTACCATTCGCCCTGGCTCAAAACCGATTGAATAGTACCCATTTTCAACTGGGGAAAATTTTGAAAAGCCTGTTCTTTCACAGTGATTTCTAAATGAAACTTTTCGAGAACCTCGATTTTGTTATGGATAGGATGTATGCGTACTGGTAATATTCCAACCTGACCATAGGCCTTTCCATTGATTTCTAATTTTTTTATAAAGAATTGATATTCATTGTTTAGAAACTCTGACGAGACGACATCAGTGGAGTTGTCTTCTCCCGAAATTAAAGGGAATATCTTCACGAAAATGCTGTCGGATAATTGCTTCAAAGGAATCCTTTGAATGAATATGGGGAGGCCTCCGGTTTCGTAAAGGTTAGTAGCATCATGAAAATACAGGATGGTTCTTTGATTTCCCGAAAGAGTATCTTTCAGACTATAATTATCCCATTTCAGCGTGATATTTTGGGACGAACTTGAAGTTTGGGCGAAACTTTCGAAAATGAGTCCACACACACAAACAAAAATCAATAGGTTGAATCTTAATGTCATGGGCAAATAAGTTTGGGAAAGTATCCCTTCGAAAGTTTAAACAAAATCGAGACAAAATTGTGCATTTCCACCTCAAAATTTTATCGATCGAAAGAAATTCTTCTCTAAAAATCTTTCCAGTAGGGATACTATTCAGGTTTTTTAACGTTCTTTACAGAGCCTTATTGTTGAAAAAAAGTTTGAATTTTTTTTAACAAATGATGCTTATAAAAAAAATTCGTAATATTGTTGGATCGTTTTGTGTACCGAAGAAATCACTTTTTATATCATAAAGATTATGAGAAGGAAAAGCTACATCTTTAGCATGATTCTGGTTCTCAGTATAATAGGTATTGACATGAAGGGCCAAGATCCGACGTTTTCACAATTTTATGCCAATCCTTTGTATCTCAATCCCTCTTTGACTGGTTCGGCCTTCAGTCCAAGGCTAACTTTGAATTATCGGAATCAGTGGCCATCTTTGGCTGATAATTTTGTAACCTATAATGCCTCTTACGATCAATATGTTCCCGACATCAATAGCAGCTTCGGTATTATTTTCAATACCGACAGAGCTGGATCGGGCATGATAACCACTACAACGGTGAGTGGCCTTTATTCGTACAACCTGAAAATATCGCGAAATTCATACATTAATGCAGGCTTACAGGGGAGTTACTATCAGCGCAAGCTCGATTGGTTGAATCTGACATTTGGAGATATGTTTCATCCGGTATATGGCCAGATATATCCCACAAGTGAGCCCTCACCTGATAAATACAGCATTTCCTTTCTCGATTTTTCTGCAGGTTTGACCTATACCTACCGAGACGTATTTTTTGGTGGCTTATCGGTAAATCACCTTACACAACCTTACGACGGCTGGTATAACGACAACAGTACTGTATTACCCCGCAAATGGACGCTTCATGCCGGGGGAATCTTCGATCTTGAACCCCGCACCCGCGGCCGAAGAAGTATGGAAGCCATGACGCTTTCACCTAATGTTCTGTACCAACAGCAACAAAATTTCAAACAGCTCAATGTAGGATTATACCTCAATAAATACCCATTCGTTGTTGGAACATGGTTTCGACACAATTTCGAAAACCCCGATGCGTTTATTTTCCTGTTAGGATTTCAACAAAGTTCGTTTAAACTGGGGTATAGTTATGATATCACCGTTTCAAAACTCAAAAATGTTACAGGAGGAGCTCATGAGATTTCGTTTACTTTTCAATTCACTAGTCCTGAGCAAAGCAGAAGGAAAAACGAACCTATGCCGTGTCCAAGTTTTTAATCTAATTTTGTAACCCTATCAAAAAAAGAAGAAAATCATTCCAAAAATGGTTAAGTTTTATAAAATTGCAGCTTTATTCGTCATTGTGATCCTAGTGGCTGGATTTTCATCGTGTAGTATGTTTCGTAAAAATAAGGAACAATCTACAGCAACTGGCTGGAATTACAACGACCCAACCCAAGGTGGATTCGAAAAATTCGATTTTAAAGGGCAACCCAATGGCCCGGGCCTTATTCTGATCGAAGGTGGAACCTTCGTCATGGGTGCTACTCAGGATAATGTAATGGGCGAATGGAACAATACCCCGCGACGAGTTACCGTCCGTACTTTCTATATGGACCAAACCGAAGTAAGTAACCTTCATTACCTCGAATTTCTCTACTGGGTGAAAAAAGTCTTTTATCAAACCAATAATCAACAGTATCAGGAGTATTATGTAAAGCAACTGCCTGATACTCTGGTTTGGCGCGACCGACTGGCTTATAACGAACCTATGGTAAACCTTTACCTGCGTCATCCTGCCTATCGCGATTATCCTGTGGTAGGTGTTAGTTGGCTGCAGGCCAATGAATATTGCCGCTGGCGAACCGACCGGGTAAACGAAATGTTGCTTTATAAAGCGGGCGTCTATCATCTCGATACCGATTACGATGTTAATGACTTTTTTACTACTGAATCTTATCTGGGAGGTTTCTTTACTAAAGGAGATACTTTGAAAGGAGATACACTGGGTTTACCCGATCTCAGTACGAACAAGAAAGGAGCTAAACGCAGGGTAAGAATGGAAGATGGCATCGTTTTGCCCAACTACCGCCTCCCCACGGAAGCCGAATGGGAATTTGCCGCTTTAGGCCTCATCGGAAATACGGAATTCGAAAATATCAAAGAGAGAAGAATTTATCCTTGGAACGGAAATTTTACCCGCATTAATTCTCCCAAAGAAGCCGATTATGGACAATTTGCAGCCAATTTCCGCCGTGGACGTGGCGATTATATGGGTGTTGCCGGAAGTCTCAACGACGCAGCCGATATTCCCGCTCCTGTCATCTCTTACTATCCTAATGACTACGGACTCTACAACATGGCTGGCAATGTAGCCGAATGGGTGCTCGATGTTTATCGTCCGTCTTCTTTTGAAGACTTTAGCGAACTGGAACCTTTCCGTGGAAATATCTTTACCGCTCCTGAACTGGCTGGCCAGGGCAAGTTCCAGATAGATAGAGAAGTTATCAAACCCGATGGAACCCCCAATGAGAACTTTGGACGTTTTAAACGCCGCCCTGTGGATTCTCAAATCGATCCTACATTACCATTCCGTCGTAATTATCGTACCGCCGACAATCGAAATTACCTCGATGGCGACTGGGCTTCATTGAGCCAAGCTTCCAATGTGGATGCAGCACAGCGATGGAAAGAAGTCGGAAATAATGAACAGGCCACCAACAAAATGTATTATAATGGAGAATGGAATCCTGCCGAAAATAAATTCGGAGAAGGTGCTACAAGCCTCATCACCGACCGTTCACGAGTCTATAAAGGCGGATCGTGGAAGGATGGAGCCTATTTTCTCAGCCCAAGCGTGCGCCGCTTCCTCGAAGAAAACCTCAGCACCGACTACATAGGCTTCCGCTGCGCTATGGATAGAGTCGGAACAACTTCGGAAAACATCGAATATTAATGCAATAATTATCCATTGAGATGATTCCTCATCTGTAATGCTGCTGATTTTTTCTGCATCATTAAATGCCATGATATAATTTCATGGCATTTTTTTATTGGATAAAACGAATGTTAATGACAAAAAATGTGATGCATATCATCCCCCTTCCCTGAATGTTCTTCCCTCGGAAAACAATTTACTCTCTAATCATTCCATGTTTAAATTTTTAAATTCATGCTTGAGAATTTTCAACATAAATTATTTATTAACAAAAACATTCCAACGGCCATTTATATGGTGCCGTTTGTAGAACTTAAAAAATTCTGAATGCTGAAAAATTTCTTCTAACCAATTAACATTTCCTGATGGAAAGTTTTATACCCGTAAATAACTCCAGTAAATTGCTCAAACTTAAACCGAATGTTAATCAGCTCAAATTCACCATAAGTAACTAAATTTCATTATTTTATGAGTTAATCATCTTTAAAATTTAACCTTTCATGAATTACTCTTAAATGAATAAATCAAATCCAACAAAAACAATTTCTTTGAAGATTAAAATAAATTCATCAACCTTTTTTATTTTGAGCAGCTTAACATTCCAATATCATTTCTCTTTTAAATAATTTATCATTATTCTAAACATCATATTCATCCAATGTATTCTAAATATATTTGCGGCATGGAAAACATGGAAGAACTCTATCGCTTATATCTGTCTTCGAAGGGTATTTGTACCGACTCGAGAAAATTGGAAGTGGGTCAATTGTTTTTTGCCTTGAGGGGAGAAAACTTCGATGGTAACGATTTTGCCGAAATTGCTCTTGAAAATGGTGCCATTGCTGTAGTTATAGATGATCCCGAAAAAATAGCTCTTCGAAATTTTTATTATGTTCCCGATGCCTTAACCACCTTACAACAACTTGCACAGTTTCACCGCAAGCATTTTCAGATTCCAGTAATTGCCATTACGGGTTCTAATGGGAAAACAACCACCAAAGAATTGATTTCGAGTGTTCTATCGGGAAAATATCGGATAAAGGCTACCTCCGGGAATTTAAATAATCACATTGGGGTTCCATTGACTTTATTATCCATTCAAGCCGACACAGAATTTGCCATCATCGAAATGGGAGCAAATCATTTAGGCGAAATTACCTTTTTATGTGAGATAGTGCAGCCCGATTATGGCCTTATCACGAATATTGGCAAGGCACATCTGGAAGGATTTGGGAATTTAGAAGGGGTTATTAGGGCAAAAACCGAATTATATAAATTTTTAGCCCTATCCAATGGATTGGCTTTTGTAAACGGCAAGGATGAACTGCTTTTGACCAAAAGCAGCAATCTTCGTCGAATATTGTACAATTCTGACTCAAGCGCTGTAAAAGGAGATATAGTAGATACCACAGGTTATCTGAAAGTGAGCCTGAGAATTTTAAACAGGGATTATTTGCTGCACACCCAGTTAGTTGGTGCCTACAATCTTCCAAATATCCTCGCGGCAGCTTGCATTGGAAATTATTTTGGAGTGGAAGACGATAAGATATGTGAGGCCATCAAGAATTATCGTCCTAGTAATTTCCGTTCTCAGTTCATCAAAACTCAACACAATAAGTTAGTGATGGATGCCTATAATGCCAATCCTTCGAGTATGGAGGCTGCCATCACTAATTTCGTCTCTCGCTTCGAGTCGCCTAAGGCAGCAATTTTGGGTGAAATGCTTGAACTGGGATTGGAATCAAAGAAAGAACATCAGGCAATAGTAGATAAGATTGCTTCGGCTAACATTCAGAAATTATTTTTTGTGGGAAAGAATTTCTCGGATATAGCCTTGCCACCCACAGCAATGCATTTCGAAAATGCAACACTCTTGAAAGATTATTTAAGAAAAGAACCCCTTCAACAATATTTTATACTTATTAAAGGAAGTAGAGGAAATAAATTAGAAACCTTACTCGATGTTTTATAACGGCAAAAATCATTACAAAGGTCTGGGAATGATGTCGGGTACATCCTTGGATGGCGTTGACCTGGCAGCCTGTGATTTTAATTTTGAGAATGACAACTGGAATTTCGAGATTTTACAGGCCGAAACCATACCATATCCTTCTTTCTGGGTCGATCGCCTGAATCGGGTAATGGAAGCCTCTGCTGCCGAACTTGCCAGTCTGAATATGGATCTGGGAAAGTATTATGGAAAAATAGCCTTTGAATTTTTGAATCATCATAAATTAGAAGTTGATTATATAGCCTCTCATGGTCATACCGTCTTTCATGATGCAGAAAAAGGCTTTACTTTTCAGGCCGGTAATGGAGTAGCCATTGCAGCGGCCACTCATCAACCGGTAATTTGTGATTTCAGAACAGCCGACATTGTGAGAGGAGGGCAAGGTGCACCTCTGGTACCCATTGGCGATGAATTGCTTTTTAATTCCTATTCCGCTTGCATCAATCTGGGAGGGTTTGCCAATATTTCTTATAATAAAGATGGGAAACGCATAGCTTTCGATTTATGTCCGGCCAATATGGCTTTGAACTTTCTTGCTCAAAAAGCGAATCTGCCCTTCGACTATAATGGAGAATTGGCCGCCTCTGGTCGCATCATTCAGCCTTTGCTCTTCGAACTTCTGCATCTCGAGTATTTCTCGAAAAATCCCCCTAAATCACTTGGAAAGGAGTGGTTCTTGCAATCTTTTCTTCCCATTTTAAATAAGTACGAAGGCGAGCAGATTCAAGATCTTTCGCGTACGGTTTGTGAGTTGATTGCTATTGTGATTATGCGTTCATTATTTGATGTCCAACCAAAAGAAAAAGGCGTTTTAATTACCGGAGGCGGAGCGCATCATCATTCCCTTCTACAGAGAATTAAAGAATTATCTACTTTACCTATTGCCATTCCTTCCCCTTGTATTATCGACTTCAAGGAGGCTTTGGTTTTTGCCTTTCTCGGATTATTGTTTCTCGAGCAAAAGCCAAATATTTTGTCATCGGCCACAGGAGCTGAAACTGATAGCATTGGTGGATGTCTTTATTTGCCATGATTTATTATCGATTTGCTTTGTTTTATAATCAGTTACTATTTAGAGAATTGAAATTACATCCCTGAATTTTCGTCCCTAATCCTGATTTCATCGGGGTATTAAAATATTCAAATAAATATCTTCGAAAATATAATAATGAGCAATAGGGAAAATTTATAATTTTGCCTGGTGTAATTGAAAATGCAATGGATAGCAAACTACAGGAATTGACGGAAAGAATCTATCACGAGGGTGTTGAAAAGGCCCGGGCAGATGCGGCTGCTATATTGGGAAAGGCCAATAAAGAGGCCGAAGAAATTTTACAGAATGCAAGACATGAAGCCAGTCGAATTATAGAGCAGGCGCGTCGTGAAGCCGAAGAGCTCAAGCGCAATGTAACCAACGAAATCAAATTATCTTCGCGTCAGGCCATCTCCTCACTCAGGCAACAGATTACCGAACTTATACTTACCGAAATGGTTGATCAGTCTGTCAAAGAGGCTTTCAACGATAAAGATTTTATCAAACGCATGATCGAGACTATCCTTACGAGATGGCAACCCGATAATTCGGGTAAAGGGCAAAGCGTTCAGCTCTTTTTACCTCCCGAAGATGAAGAAAAATTAGGAAAATATTTCGAAGCCAGAGCAAAAGAATTGATGAACAAAGGCCTGAAGGTGATTTATGATGAAAAAATAGGAAGAGGTTTTCGTATTGGCCCAGCCGACGGTAGTTATGTAATTAGCTTTACCGAAGAAGACTTCGAGAACTTTTTCAAGAATTATCTCCGCCCGCGCACCAACCATCTTCTTTACGGAGGGAAATAATGTCGGGAAGAAATTATTATTATCTGGTAGCAGGCTTGCCCGACCTGGTGCTCGAGCAATCCAAACTTGCCCTCGACTTTGCCGAATTCAAACTCGAATTGCGGCATCATCTCTCGGCTTTCGACTATAAACTCGTTGAATTGATTCTTTTACCCATCGATAATAAAAATCTTCTTCATCTCCTTTTGAAAACCAATGAAGAATTTATTCCTAACGGAAAGTATTCTTTAGAAATACTCGAAGAAGAAATGAAGAATCCCAAGATTCTCCCCGATTATCTTCGAAACTTTATTCTTCATTTTAAAGAAGAGCAGCCTGTTTATCCCGAGCTAAGCTGGGAAGATCAATTGACGGCCATATATCTTGAGTATGCTGCTCAAACCAAGAATAAATTCGTGTCGAATTGGATAAAATTCGAAAGGAATGTTAGAAATATCATGGCGGCGCTTACTGCCAGAAAATTTAAACTCAATGCTCGTTCGTTCATTATTGGCAATGACGAATTTTCGCAAACCCTCATTAAAAGTCAGGCAAGAGATTTTGGACTTGCACAACAATTCCCTTATATCGAAAAACTTATTCAGATTTTTGAAACCAACAATTTATTAGAAAGGGAAAAATCGCTCGATCTTTTGCGCTGGTCTTATCTTGACGAATTGAATACTTTTCATTATTTCAGTATAGAGATAATCCTTGCATTTATATTAAAGTTCCAAATGGTACAAAGATGGCTGCGGCTCGACAAAGAAGCAGGCTTAGCCATGTTTAGACGTTTGCTCGAGGATTTGGAAAATAGCTATGAATTTCCTAAAGAGTTTTCATGATAATGAATAACACGAAAAAAACTACCGGAAAGGTTTCCGGAATTATTGCGAATTTGGTGATTGTGCAGGTTGAAGGGCCTGTTGCACAAAATGAGATTTGTTATATCAGCCATGATGGAACCGATCTTATGGCAGAAGTAATAAAAATTATCGGTAATAAGGCATATACTCAAGTTTTCGAAAGCACCCGTGGATTGAAAATCGGCTCACCAGCAATATTCGAAGGACACATGCTCGAAGCCACCCTTGGCCCTGGAATCCTTTCGAGTGTTTATGATGGATTGATGCACGATTTACATGAAATGACAGGGATTTTTCTTAAACCCGGTGAATATACACGTGCTTTAGATCCTGAAAAGATTTGGGATTTCAAGCCTCTGGCAAAAGGCGGAGATCAGGTGATAGCTGCCGACTGGCTGGGCGAAGTGATAGAAAATTCCATCCCTCATCGCATTATGGTGCCTTTCGTTTTCGAAGGGAGATATACCATTAAATCCATTGTTCCTCGTGGTCTTCATAAGATTTATGATACCATTGCCGTGCTTACGGATGAAAGTGGGAAAGACCATCCCGTTACCATGGTTCAATATTGGCCTGTAAAACAGGCTATAAAGGCATACAAGGAGAAACCCCGACCTTTCAAACTTTTCCAAACCGGCGTTCGTACCATGGATACTCTGAATCCTATGGCCGAAGGAGGTACGGGTTTTATTCCGGGACCCTTTGGTAGCGGCAAGACTGTATTGCAACACGCGCTGTCGCGTCAAGCCGAAGCCGACATAGTTATAGTCGCCGCTTGTGGCGAACGTGCCAATGAAGTGGTCGAGCTCTTCGTAGAATTTCCCCAATTAGAAGACCCAAGAACGGGACGTAAACTGATCGAAAGGACTACCATCATTGCCAATACCTCTAACATGCCCGTTGCAGCCCGTGAAGCCTCGGTGTATACGGCTATGACCATCGCCGAATATTACCGTTCGATGGGATTGAAGATATTACTTCTGGCCGACTCTACCTCTCGCTGGGCACAAGCCTTACGCGAAATGTCAAATCGTATGGAAGAACTCCCCGGCCCCGATGCCTTCCCTATGGACCTGCCCGCAATTATCTCAAACTTTTACTCTCGTGCAGGGTATGTCTATTTGAACAATAACCAAACCGGAAGCATTACATTTATTGGAACGGTTTCGCCTGCAGGCGGAAATTTGAAAGAACCCGTTACCGAATCAACAAAAAAAGTAGCTCGAGCTTTTTATGCACTATCTCAGCAAAGAGCTGATAGCAAACGTTATCCCGCCATCGATCCTATCGAAAGTTATTCTAAATATCTCGAATATCCCGAGGTTCAAGAATCATTGCGCAATACCATTGCCGATGATTGGGTCGATAAGGTGATGCTGGTGAAAAATATCATGATCCGTGGACGTGAAGCTTCCGAACAAATCAATATTCTGGGCGATGATAGTGTTCCTCTGGATTATCACCTTACTTTCTGGAAATCAGAAGTAATAGATTCCATTATTCTTCAACAGGATGCCTTCGACAAGATCGACTTCAATACTCCCATGACGCGCCAAAAATATATGCTCGACAAGGTGATAAATATTTACGAAACCAATTTCGATTTCGACAGCTTCGAAGATGTCAACCCCTACTTTAAACGAATTATTAATCAATTGAAACAAATGAATTATTCCGAATTTCAATCGGAACAGTTTAAACATTTTGAAAATGAATTATATAAAATCATTGAGGAAAGGAAGTTAAAAAAATGAGTCCACTTGCATTCCAGAAAATATATACCCATATCAGCAATATTACCAAGGCTACATGCACGCTGAAAGCTTCGGGAGTTGGCAACGAAGAACTGGCACTGGTGCATGGACGCCTGTCTCAAGTGGTAAAAATTATCGATAATGAAGTAACACTTCAGGTATTTGGTGGTACAGAAGGAATTCCTTCCAATGCCGAAGTTATTTTCTATAACCGTCCTCCTACACTCAAGGTAAGCGATGACTTGGCAGGTCGTTTTTTTAATGCTTATGGTCAGCCTATCGATGGAGGTCCTGAGGTAGAGGGTGAAGAACGTCCCATTGGTGGACCTTCGGTAAACCCCGTTAGAAGACGCCAACCTTCGGAGCTCATTGCCACCGGAATAGCTGGTATAGATTTAAATAATACGCTGGTCACCGGACAGAAAATTCCTTTTTTCGCCGACCCCGATCAACCCTTCAATCAGGTAATGGCTATGGTAGCTCTCCGTGCCGAAGCCGACAAGATCATTCTGGGCGGAATGGGCTTGACGAACGACGACTACCTTTACTACAAAAATGTGTTCGAAAACGCCGGTGCCCTCGACCGTATCATCAGTTTCGTAAATACTACCGAAGATCCACCCGTCGAACGCCTACTGGTTCCTGATATGGCTCTTACGGCAGCCGAATATTTTGCAGTCGATAAAAACGAAAAAGTCTTGGTGCTGCTTACCGATATGACACTTTATGCCGATGCCCTCAGTATAGTCTCCAATCGTATGGATCAGATACCTTCTAAAGACTCCATGCCCGGCTCACTTTATAGCGATTTAGCCAAGATTTATGAAAAGGCTGTCCAATTTCCCAGTGGAGGTTCCATTACGATTATTGCAGTTACTACCCTTTCAGGAGGCGATATTACCCATGCCATACCCGATAATACGGGTTATATCACCGAAGGCCAGCTTTTCCTGCGGCGTGATACAGATATTGGGAAGGTTATCGTCGATCCTTTCCGCAGCCTTTCACGACTGAAACAACTCGTCATCGGAAAGAAGACACGTGAGGATCATCCTCAAGTGATGAATACAGCCGTACGTCTTTATGCCGACGCCGCCAACGCCAAAACTAAACTCGAAAATGGCTTCGACCTTACGGATTACGACCAGCGTGCACTCGATTTTGCCAGAGAATATTCCGAATATCTTCTGGCTATTGATGTAAACATCGACATCGATAAAATGCTGGATACAGGCTGGGAATTGTTTGCACGCCATTTTAACCAGGCCGAAGTGGGCATAAAACAAGAACTCGTCGATAAATACTGGCCTGTAAAATAAAACACAATATGTAAAGAATGGAAAATTTTCCAATGATAAAGCTATAAAAGTAATGAGTAGAAAATGGCGGTAAAATTTCAATATAATAAGACTTCTCTTCAGGAGATGAATAAGCAGCTCCGGATACGCCTGCGAGCATTGCCTACTTTAAAAAACAAGGAATCGGCATTAAGAGCAGAAGTGAAACGAGCCAAGGATTATGCCACAAGCCTCGATGAAAAGTTGTCTGCTGCTATGGCCGAATACAATGAAATGGTGCGTTTATGGAATGAGTTCAACCCCGGATTGGTTGTCATTCATGATGTTGACTTGGGGATTAAGAAAATTGCCGGAGTGCGTATCCCTATCCTTCAGCAAATCCATTTCGAAATAAAACCCTTCAGCCTCTTCAATCAACCAGTTTGGTACATGGATGGCATCCTTATTCTCGAGAAACTTGCCTCTATTGCTATCGAAAGAGAATTTTACTACGCCAAGATGAAATTGCTCGATCATGCCCGTAAAAAAACTACCCAAAAAGTAAATCTTTACGAAAAAGTTCAGATTCCAGGTTATGAAGAAGCTGTTATCAAAATAAAACGCTTCCTTGAAGACGAAGAAAACCTTTCCAAATCTTCGCAGAAAATCTTGAAGAATCGATTTGACCAAAAGGAGGTTGCGGTATGATAGTCCCCATGACCAAATTCATTTTTTTGGTATATCATGAAGATTATGAACGATTTCTAAAGGGCTTGCGATCTGTGGGTGTTATAGATATCGTAAAGCGGAAGAAGGAACTCGACAAAGACGCAGCTGAAAGGCTTGCCTTGCAAAAGCAGGTTGCTGAAACCATCAAGTTGCTTAAAAAGCATAAAAAACCCGAAATCACAGCTGAAGCGCCCTCAGAAGGGGATGGAATGAAAATATTTGAACACATTAGAGATTTACAGGCAGAGGTCGAGTCTTTAAATCAGCAACTCGCTACATTGAAAAAGGAAATTGAATATACTGAACCCTGGGGAGATTTCGACCCTCAAATTATCGAAAAACTTCGTAAAGCAGGATTGAGAATATCTTTTTATATCATACCTTCTCGTAAATTCGATCCTCAGTGGTTATCGAAATACAATATTGGGGTGGTGAATGAACAGCCGGGTGTTATTTATTTCATTCTTGTGAATGAAGGTCAGGAAGAGATTGATTTGCCGGCCGAAGAAGTTAAAGCACCCGAACGTCCTCTGAGTGAATTGTTAAAAAAACAGGAAGCTATACAGACACGCCTTAGCGAGATTGAAGAAGAATTTGCAAGGCTGGCTGCGAGCTCTATTCCTCTTTTGCAGAAAACATTGCATCAAATTGCCTCCGAAGTCGATTATCATGTAGTAGTAAACAACACTTTATCGGAAGCAGAAGGGAAGTTGAAGATTTTAGAAGGTTTTGCCCCTGTTGAAACAAAAGAAACCGTTGAAAAGTATTGCGAAGAAAATGGTATTTTTTATATCGAAACTCAGCCAGATCCAAACGAAAAGGTTCCTATCCTCCTGCGCAACAATAGTTTCGCGAAATTATTCGAGCCCATTGGCCACTTATATTCTTTACCCAAGTATGGCGAACTGGATCTTACTCCATTCTTTGCCCCTTTCTTTATGATGTTTTTTGGCTTCTGCTTAGGTGATGCTGGTTACGGATTGTTTATATTTATTGCTGCTACCTTGTTTAAGAAATTCAAAGCTAAACCTTCATTCAAACCTTATGTAACTCTTGCACAGTATCTTAGTTTAGCTACCTTTATTTTCGGAGCAATTTCGGGAACCTTCTTCGGTATCAGTCTTATAGATGCTGATATTCCCATTGTGGAAAATATCAAATCCTATTTCTTCGATAGTAACAAGATGCTGGTGCTCTCTTTGATACTTGGAGCAGTGCAAATTGTATTCGGAATGTGTATCAAAGTTGTTAATATTACTCATCAAGAAGGGTTTCGAAATGCACTTTCATTGGTTGGCTGGTTGATCCTTATTTTGGGACTTTTAATCCGTCAAGGATTGGTTTCGGCCGGCGTTCTACCTAAAGGAGAAACCATCGTTCTATATAGTATTTTAGGAGTTTCCTGCTTATTGATCTTTTTCCTAAATGATTTAAAAACCAATGTTTTTGTGAGAATTGGGAAAGGTTTATGGGATGTATATGGAATGGCAACGGGTATATTTGGCGATTTACTCTCTTATATTCGACTTTTTGCCTTGGGAATTTCCAGTTCCATACTTGGAATAGTAATCAATAACGTGGCTATGTCTATTCTTGGAATTCCCTATATCGGACCTCTTCTTTTCGTGGTATTCCTTGTTATTGCTCACTTGGGCAATATTGCCATTAGTTCTCTTGGCGCTTTTGTTCATCCTATGCGTCTAACCTTTGTTGAATTTTACAAGAATGCTGGTTTCAAAGGAGGAGGAAAACAATATAAACCATTTGCCGAGAAACGATAATTTATAGTCTATGCGACAAATCAGATTCATCAATAAACCAATCATTTAAAACTTTTTTCGATTATGACAACTGCAGTAATTTTAGCTTATGTAGGACTTGCCATGATGCTTGGATTAGCAGGTATTGGCAGTGCTATTGGGGTAACTATTTGTGGTAATGCGACCATAGGGGCTCTGAAAAAAAATGAAGAAGCCTTTGGTCCATATATGTTACTGAGTGCTTTGCCCGGAACACAAGGTTTGTACGGTTTTGGAGGTTTCTTCATCATCAATGCAAAACTTACACCCCAATTTATTGCTAGTATGACTTTAGGCCAAGGTATGGCCATTTTTGCTGCTGGCCTTGTACTTGGGGGTGTAGGCTTGTATTCGGCTATACGTCAGGGACAAGTATGCGCCAATGGGATTGCTGGAATAGGTTCGGGTTACGATGTTTTTGGTAAAACAATGGTTTTGGCCGTTTTCCCTGAACTTTACGCCATCATTTCATTTGCAGCTACTTTTATCATCAGCGCAGCTTTGTAGTATTTTTACCAAAGTATTATCGTATTTCCTCCCAACTGGTTATGGATGACTTCTCCTTAATCAGTTTTTCATTCACCAATTATGGAAATAAAACCTACCGTTGTTCTTGGGGTTAGCCGAAACCCTGAACGCATGGCTAATCAGGCGGTTGAAGCTTTATTAAACCATGGACATCCTGTTTATGCCATTGGAAAAGAGGATTTTATTTGGGGTAAAATTGTGGTTCATTCAACCTGGGATCAAGCAGTAGATATACATACTGTTTCTATCTACCTTCGACCGGAATTACAAAAGGTACATCAGCAAAGGATTCTATCAGTGAATCCTCAAAGAATTATCTTTAACCCAGGAACATATAATCCTGAATTAGCAATAGCTGCTTCTGAGAGAGGTATAGAAATTTTGGAAGAATGTACACTTGTATTGCTTTCTTCAGGCCAATTTTGAACATCTACAAAATTTTTTTTAATGTGGCTCGTTCATTATATTCTACAATGAATTTTATTACAATCAAGTGGTAAAAATTTCTCAGATGAAACGTATTCTCATTATTCTATTTCTAACATGTTGTGCTTTACGGCTTCCTGCCCAAATTTTAATTTCTTTCAAAACCGATAGTACTTGTAAAACCGACACTATTATTGTTCCATTAAAGGTTCAGGAATTAAGGCAATGTGCCTCCTTTCGGATTGAATTTTCATTTCAGGATGATATTGTTCATTATGACAGTCTTTATTTTCGTAACCCTGCACTGGCCGGTCTTACCGCTTTCTTAAACGGAAATAATCGTCTGGTTCTGGAGTGGACATCGGCCTCCGCTTTACCCTTTGGAACGGGCAATATTGCGAAGATTCAATTTACAGCCCTGCAAAGTGGTACTTCTTTACTTTCTTTTGATGCTGCTCAAACCTACTTCAAAGATGAGCAAGGCAATCCTCTAACTTATTTATATAACGATGGTATCCTGAAGGTTCATCCACGGGGCATACAATATAATTTAACCCAGTTGATGATGGGCTGCAGCAAGGAGGATAAGGGACGTTATGGCATTTCCATTCATTCGGGGACTCCTCCCTATCAAATCGATTGGGGCGATGGCTTCTTGATGCCTGGAATAGATACTGTGGTTCTGGGCGTTAGCCCAGGTCAGCATAAAATAACCATTGTAGATGGGAATGGTTGTATTTATCGCGACAATTACTTCGTAAAAGTCCTAAAAGCACCTCCTATTCATTTTACTTTCGATCCCGATACGGTCTATCTGCAGAAACCTTCTGTGCAATTCTATTCTAATATCGATTCGCTTCTTAATGTTGGGATAGATGTATATAATTTTCAATGGAATTTTGGTGAACCCGATTCGAGCCGCTCTGTCGAAAAAAATCCCTTACATACCTTTACCAGCGCTTGGCAATTTTTTCAGCAACAAATCGAAGAATACCGTGTTCGACTCTATGCTATTAATAATGATAATTGCGATACAAGTATTGCGAAATTCTTGCCGCTGCGACGCCCTAAAGTGGAAGTGCCTAATGTTTTTACTCCCAATGCCGACGGAATCAATGATGTTTTAATTATTAAAGTGGATGGGAAAACGGAAACCGAGCAACCTTCATTGCTGCGATATTATGAACGAATGGAACTGGTGATCCTGAACAGATGGGGAAGAAAACTTTACGAAAGTAAAGATTATAGGAACGATTGGGATGGCGGAAAGCTGGCCGATGGTACGTATTTTTACGTGTTGAAATGTATCGGCAGGTTTGGCGAAGAAGTGTATAAAGGCAGTATCGCTATCATGGGGAGTAAAAATTAGCAGGTTAAGGGGATGGAAATCCCGGTAAAAAATATTGAGAATTTTTTAAGGATTGATGCACCTTGCGTGGATGTACGATCACCGAGCGAATATACTCATGGCCATATTCCGGATGCCATTAATATTCCATTGCTCGACGATGAAGTTCGCAAACAAGTGGGCATTGCCTTTGTTCAACAGGGTAGAGTTTCTGCAGTAAAAATTGGTATATCTCTTACTTCTTACTGGCTTCCTGTAATAATAGACGAAATGATAAGGGTTTCGTTGGACCGTCAATTGAAAATATATTGTTGGCGTGGTGGAATGCGTAGCGCAGCAGCCGCTTTCCTTGCTCGATTGGCTGGTTTGAATCCCGTTTTGCTTGTCGGAGGATATAAATCCTTTCGTCGATATGTCCATCAATCTTTCATATTCCCATGGAAATTCATTGTAATAGGCGGGATGACTGGAAGTGGGAAAACTGAACTTTTATTTCGATTAGCCGAGATGCATCATCAGGTACTTGATCTTGAAGGGCTGGCTAATCACAAAGGATCGGTTTTTGGTGGATTAATGCAGCCTCCACAGCCTACTACAGAACAATTTGAAAATCTAATCTGGCAACAACTTTCATCATTTAATCCGCAATTTCCTGTATGGGTGGAAGATGAGAGCATAAGTATAGGACGTTGTTTCATTCCCAAGCCTATCTTTGACCGAATGCAGGCTTCACCTTTAATTTTTTTGGATATTCCTTCTGAACAAAGAGCCGAAAGGCTCACCAAAGAATATGGCCAGGCCAATCCAGAAGAACTGGCCGCTATGGTTTGGAAGATTAGAAAACGACTCGGTCTTCAACAAACCCAAACCATCACTCAACTCATCCTGCAATATCGTTTCAAGGAAGCTTGCTTGATGATACTGCAATTTTACGATAAGGCTTATTCAATTGGCCTTTCACGACGTGATCCTCATAGTATTATCTATCTGCCAACTTTAGAAAAAATTGATCCTGACAAGGTTTTAAATTTTGTTGATAAAATATCTTAAAAATCCTTCGCCAAACTCTGACCTTTTGAGTCTCTAATTGCCGACAAATATTATTTAAAGTTCTAATTTAGAAACGCTAATCAAATTCTTTGCTATTTTTTGGTCTTCGCATCCTTTAATTTCCACTCCAAAACGCTAACAACACCAAGAAAGCAAGTTCAAATTTTTGCGGCCTTTGATCTCTACGTGCTAATTTTTTCTTGCTAAGACACTAATAATGTAAAAGAAATTTCAAAAAAAGAGAGATTTTAATAATATAAGGAAGGGAGAACGGAGGAAAGGAGAATAGAGAATGGTGATGGGGGTTGGTGGTTGGAGATGGTACTTGGGAAGCAAGGTGGATTGGTGGATGGTGATTAGTGATTGTTGATTAGAATTTGAAATTTGATTGTAATTTGGGAATTGGTGGTTGTTAGTTGTTAAAAGAGGGTGGATCAGCGAGAAAAATAAAAATGTTATCGCAGATATCGCAGAAACAAGCCTTCGCAGATGCTCGCAGAAAAATATCAACATGAATCAGCGATATAAATCTGCGTCAATCAGCGAGAAAAAATATAGTTCTTTCGACTTTGGCGGCCCCCAAGTCTCCCCGTCTCACCATCTCCCCCTCCCCTCGTCTCCCAGTCCCCAAGTCTCAAAATCTCCCTACCTTCAAATCTCATCATTGATTGAATAATAACCAAATGATGTTTTCATTACCTGTTACAAAAACTCTAATTTTGCTGGTTCAAATCACATTCTGCCTTTATGAATTCGTCGAAAAGCCTTGCAGGAATTTTTCTTTCCATAATAATCCTTTTTTCAATTTCATGTACACAAAAAAAGGAGAAAGCATCGGATAACCAGCCCGATACAATCCCTATGGCTTTGAAAAGTTTAAATGAACGCTTGAAGAAAAATCCACAAAATATAGAATCATATTACGAAAGAGCTAACTGGTTCATACAAAATGCAAGATATGGCGAAGCTCTTAAAGACCTCCATGCAGTGATGAAAAAAGATTCTCTGAATCCAAAACTATACAGTTTGTTGGGTGATGTGTATCTTAACCTTGGGAAACCCATTCAGGCTGAAGAATATTATTCTAAGGCTCTTCACCGCGATCCTACATACAATGATGCTTTGGTAGGATTAGCCAGAAACTATCTGGTACTGAAAGATTACGATCAAACATTCGCCCTTACTGCTAAGGCTATTACGCATAATGCCTTGAATCCAAAGGCTTACTATCTGGCAGCCTGGGCGTTTGCCGAAAAAGGAGATACATTGAGCGCCATAAAAAATTATTTGAAAGCCATAGAACAAGATCAGGATTTTTTTGATGCCTATGTGCAATTAGGAATTCTTTATGGGAAAAAACAACCCCAAATGGCTGAGGGATTTTTTAAAAATGCCCTGCGCATCAAACCCAACCATATTCATACGATGTATTTACTCGCACTGCTTTATCAAAATACAGGACAAACCGATAAGGCTCTATCTGCCCATCAATCGGTTCTGGCCATCGATCCTAACTATTCTCCTTCCATGTTTGCCCTTGGTTATATTTATATGGCTGATATACTCGATTTTCAAACGGCACTTACGTGGTTCGACCGCGTGATTCAACTCGACGAGAAAAATGCTGCAGCATATCTAAACCGTGGATATTGCTATGAACAACTTGGCATTAAAAACAAAGCTTCGTCCGATTATCACAGGGCTCTAAACCTTCAACCCAACTTTCAAAAGGCAGTAGAAGCCCTTCAACGAATTGGTGAAAAATAACCTTAAGAATTAGAGATAACTCTCACGTACCTCGGTCAGTTCGGCGATTAAATGCTCACAGACTTTCTCCAATAGAAATAAATCTTCATCTAAGCCAGAACCATTCGATGATCTTCCTTTTTTCTCGAGCCGAAAAGCCAAGCAGCGAGCATTTTCATCATAAAAATTGACATAATTCCCTTGATGCTATGCGCATTTCTGGCAAGATCGATTTTATCGTTCTGCAGATTTTTCCGATTTGGCGTTCTTTCGGCGTTCGGCTTCTGCTTTCAAATCAATGGCTGGGCATGAGCTGCAATTTTTTGAAATGCAACCTCCACAGGGGCCCACATTTTGTTTAGAAAATCTATAGAAACGATAAACCACCCAAAAGACTGCCGAAATAACTATGATGAAGGTAAGAATTTTCTGTATCATACTTTCAATGAAGGAAAAGCAGGAAAAAATTTGATAATGATGTCGTAAGTTATCCACAAGGCGAATGCCACAAAGATCAAAGCCCATACTGCCTCGTGAATTCCCGTAAGCTGCCTCAGGCTGTGGGCATCGCCGCTTTTACGAGGCGTTCGAATACTGAGCCAGAGGAGAAACAACACTGAGGCCAAGGCATCACCCAACAAAAGTACACTAAAAACGAATGCAATCCAGTAAATCATCTCATACGACAGAAAATATAAGGCCGCCATATTAAGAACAGTAAACGCGAGTAACCAGATTACTCCATAAATATTCCTGACAAAAAATACCAAACAAAACAGACTCATGGATGTAAAAAGTATGATTACAGCCCTTTGCTGCTGATGATACAATAAATAGAACATTACCCATGCCATCAAAACAGAAAAAAGATATCCTGTCAGCGACACAATGATTCGTGAAAACCTACTCTTTGTGCTCGAGACGGTAGTTCCCGATAAATCTGCAAATAATTCGATCTTATAGACTTTGCCACTGAATAAAAGCACTATCAGGGCATGACCCGTTTCGTGTACCATCTTATTGATAACTCTGAAAAAAGGTCCGATGCAGGGAACACGAGCGAGAAGGATGGCTGCGCAAAGCATTGCATAAAAAATGAAAGATTCTTTTCTCATGATCGAACTTTCTATACGCAAAATTAAGGAGAGCTCAAAAAAAATCTCGAGGAAAAGGTAAAAGAAATGAAATTCATAATGTATTTTCTGTGAGTGTTTTCGATCGGCTTCTCATGCTTTTCATTGCGAATTCCTTGTGGTCAGATTGAGAATTCCTACATTTGAAGTCTCAAACGTCTTTTCTAATGTCAAAACAACGTTTTCAGAATCAAGAAAATAACAAAAGTACGCTGCATTTTACTTTTTCAGCCATCGATGCAAAAGCCAATTATGAAGAAACTCGTCGACAGGTTGGTTATGTAAACCGTAAGCAAGCCACTCAGGAAGACTACGATCGCATTGGATTCAAATCGGGTCTCGAAGTTCATCAACAATTGTTCACCGAAAAAAAATTATTCTGCAATTGCCCGGCAGGCCTTTATCATGCCGATGATGATTATGATGCCGAAGTGATTCGGCACATGCGGCCAACCTTGAGTGAACTTGGTGAATATGATGGTACTGCCTTAATGGAATTCAAAACGCGAAAAAATATTATTTATCGAATCAAATATGACAGTGCCTGTACGTATGAGGTGGACGATACTCCTCCTTTCCCAATGAACCGTCAGGCTCTGAGAATTGCCATCGAAATTTCACTTCTATCCAAATTAAATATCGTTGGCGAGGTACATATTACACGAAAACAATATCTCGATGGTTCCATACCCACAGGATTTCAGCGCACGGCCATTGTGGGAGTGGAAGGCGAAATTCCTTTACGTCACAAGAAAATCAGGCTTATACAACTGAGTGTCGAAGAAGACGCCTGCCGTGAAATTTCCGATATTGGCCATTTTCGTACTTTCAAAACCGATCGTTTGGGAATGCCCCTGATAGAAACGGTAACCTATCCCGATTGCACCAATCCCGATGAAGTTATGGAGGCCTGCAATTATATTCGATTTCTCAACCGTAGCACGGGACATGTAAGAACGGGCAGTGGCGCGGGACGTGAAGATGTAAATGTAAGCTGCAGAGGAGGTCATCGTGTAGAAATCAAAGGTGTTTCGCATACCCGCTGGATTCCAGAATTAACGCATAATGAATCTTTTCGTCAATGGGCATTGTTGCGCATTCGAGATAAACTTCAATCTCGTATCCAAAAGGAAAACTGGAAAATGACTTATAAACGTCTGAATTTTTTCGATTTCCATTTCGATTTGCCCGCCTTGATTTTGGCCCGCGACAATCGTTATCGGATTATTGCAGTTAACCTTTCTCAATTTCGCGGCATCCTTTCTCATTTCACTCAACCAGAGCATTGCTTTGCCAACGAAATTTCTGACCGACTTAAGGTAATTGCCTGCATAGAAAAGCCCAATATGACGCATTCTGAGTCCTTTACACCAGAAATTAATGAAGAAGACTGGAGCAAAATCTGCCAGATATTGCAAGCTGAAGAAAATGACGCTCAGATTGTTTTTTGGGGGCCCGAAGATGATATCTCTACCGCATTGGAAACTATTGAAGAACGCTGTTGGATGGCATTCGACGGAGTTCCACCCGAAACCCGGAAATCCTTCGAAGACGGTACTACTATATTTGAACGCGTTTTACCCGGCGCCGACCGTATGTACCCCGATACCGATTCTGCACCTATACCTCTGACCGATGAGTATATAGAAGAAATTCAAAAAGATTTGCCCACTGAAGTCATGGTTCGTTATAACCAATTGGTTCAATGGAAAGTACCTCAAGATACATTTACTTACATCTTCAAGAAGAATCTTTATCCTCTCATCGAACGCATCTATACCGAGCTTGATGTTCCAGCCCGGTTTACAGGAAGTTTTCTGGGACATACCGTCAAATATATCGAGGGACAAAAGGGTCCGTCATCCACATTCCAATTCGACCGCATCTACGACCTCTTCGAATACCTGAAGAATAATCATCTCGATTTGAGACTGGCGCAAAAAATGTTTCCCGAAGTTTACGACCACCCTGGAATGGATTTTGACTCAGTACTTACGATTCTTAAATTTAAACGTGTATCGAAAGAAGATCTCCTTTCCAAAATAAATTTCTTATCGAAAAAATTCGACGAAATCGCCATCAACCCTCAACCTGAAAATAAAATTAACTGGATCATGGGACAACTTCAGGAAACTGCTTTGGGCAATATTTCCATGTTTGAATTGAGAAATTTACTCGAATCCGTTGTTCAATTGCCTGAAAAGGAGTAAAACATGAAGAACTATTCATGTATTTTGCTAAATTCTAAGATTATTAAAGATATATATAAACAGTTTAAAAATGCTAATTTAGAAATAAAAAAAATAATATTCGATTTTTTATTTTTTGAAATAATTGAAAAATGGAAAAGCTGTCAATAATAATCGGATCAACTAAATTTAATTACTTACAATGAGTGAAGATATTTTTCAGGGCTATAAAGGCAGGGCACTCGAAATATTGAAGCAATTCAACGTTAGAGTATGGGGACAGGCTGAAATAAAAACCAGTCGGGGTGATTTCAAGGGTACGGTATTACCCAGAGCAGAAAACGACGATGATTTACACATCGTCATAAAGATAGCCACCGGCTACAATATTGGGATAGATGTTCGTACCATTATCGAAATGAAAGAGATAGGTTATAAAAAAGCCAATTACAAGATACCCGAGAAGCAATTCCCTTTTACACCTGGTCTCCCCAAGGTAAAACTTTTGGGTACTGGCGGTACAATTGCATCAAGGCTCGATTATCGGACTGGAGCGGTTATACCGGCTTTTACGCCTGGTGAACTTTACGGAGCTGTGCCTGAATTAGCTGACATTTGTAATCTCGAAACCGAAAAGCTTTTTGCTGTATTCAGTGAGAATATGGGCCCTACCCAATACAAAGCGCTTGCTATAGCTATAGGAAAAGAAATCGAGAAAGGAGTAGATGGCATTGTGATAGGGCATGGCACAGACACGCTTTCACATACAGGAGCCGCACTTTCGTTCATGGTACAGAATTCTCCTGTACCAATCATCTTGGTTGGTTCGCAGCGTTCATCCGACAGACCAAGCAGTGATGCCGCATTGAACTTGATGCATGCCATGACTGCCGCTGGCCATGGCGACATAGCCGAAGTTCTAGTTTGTATGTTTGGACCTACCAGCGATGAATATGGCTTACTTCATCGTGGAACCAGAGTTAGAAAAATGCACTCGAGCTACCGCTCCACTTTCCGCACGATTAGCGACACTCCCGTAGCTATGGTTACACGTAAAGGCGTCACTCCCATCAAGAAAAAATATAATCCTCGTAGAAAAGATCGCCAAGTAATTATCAAACCCTATTATGACGAAAGGGTTACCATGCTCTATTACTACCCTGGCATGCATCCCGACATACTCAACGGAATCATTGATATGGGCTATAAAGGAATTATATTTGTAGGAACTGGCCTGGGACATGTAAACAAGGAACTTTATCCCGCCATCGAAAGAGCACATAAATTGGGTATTCACATGTTTATGACCGTTCAAACTATATGGGGCTATGTTCACATGTTCGTTTACGATACTGGACGCGATATGATGGCCAAAGGAATCATTCCAGCAGGCAATATGCTACCCGAAACTGCTTACATCAAACTGAGCTGGGTTTTAGGTCAAACCGACGATCCCGAAGAAGTAAAACGTCTTATGCTTACTCCTATCAATGATGAAATTACCGAACGAGAACCTTATAATGGCTATCTTGTTTTTCAAGGTGGCGTACCCGAGATAGAGCAATTTTTAAAAAGAGTGCATAAATAAAAATTCCCTTCGAATAAATTCGAATGAAGATATTCAAACAACTGACAACAAACAACTATCAAACTCCAAATTACAAATTACAAACAAATTCCAAAATCCAACTAACAATTACAAAATTCCAAATTCTAATCACCATCCACTATCCACCAACCACCTTGTCTCTTCGTCTCCCAGTCCTCATTCACCAATCACTATCCACCATTCTCCGTTCACCTAAATTAAAACAAAAACACTCAACACCATTGAAGCATCGACAACAGAAAACATCAATTATTTCAGATTTCTCTCTTCACCTTCATTTTGTAGCCCGTAGGGGAATCGAACCCCTGTTACAAGGATGAAAACCTTGCGTCCTAACCCCTAGACGAACGGGCCTTATATGAAAGAACTTACTTGTTTTTCGGGCTGCAAAATTAGAGGTTTTATACGAATCCCACAATATTCGGCTAATAATTTTCAAAATATTACGAAACACGCCTGAAAACTAATTCATTAGAAATTCATCCCCATTTTTTCGGGGGAATGGATCATTCCAAACAATTTATTGATAATGAATATTTTATATTTACAAAATTTCTCTTTCTATTCCATTCGGCTATTATATTCATTTACAAATATTTCCTTTAATGCCTGAAAATAAGCCTTTACACAGTTTTTATGAATTCTACTGAAATGATTTACACTTCGTTTTTATCGGCATTTCAGAAATCTCCAGCCAATGACGATGCTTTGGTATTCTTCTTTTCTGGCTGAAAATATAAAAACTCAGAGCAGTCACACCCTAATAAAAAAATTTACAAACCAAATCTATTTAAAGATCGTTATATTAAAACATATCATTTATTCTAGATAGCTTAATCATCCGATGAAATTTCGCAAGGATATATAAATTTGCAATAAAAAACGAACTATCTCAAATAAAATCAACATATTATGGATTGTCAATACGACGTAATAGTAATAGGCAGTGGGCCAGGTGGTTATGTGGCTGGAATTCGTGCGGCTCAGTTAGGGTTGAAAACGGCAGTAGTCGAAAAGGCAGAATTGGGAGGGGTGTGTCTCAACTGGGGATGCATTCCCACGAAAGCACTTATTAAAAGCGCTCAGGTATATAACTACATTTCCCAGGCATCGGACTACGGAATCAAAATAGAAGGCAGTACCAGGCTCGATTTCGAAGGTATGGTGAAACGTTCGCGTGAGGTTGCTGCTACAATGAGCAATGGCATACAATACCTTTTTAGGAAAAACAAAGTCGAACACATAAAAGGTTTCGGAAAAATAAATCCAGGGCATGAAGTAGAGGTGATTTCCGAAGATGGAACATTAAAAAATTATAATGCAAGACATATTATTTTAGCAACAGGTGCCCGTTCGCGTGAGCTTCCTAATCTTCGTCAGGATGGCAAATTCATTATTGGCTATCGCGAAGCATTAACTTTACCTATTCAACCTCAGTCGATGGTTATTATAGGATCAGGAGCAATAGGTTCGGAGTTTGCCTTTTTCTATAACTCGATTGGCACGAAAGTAACTCTGGTTGAGTTCATGCCCAATGTAGTACCATTAGAGGATGAAGAAGTTTCAAAACAGCTGGAACGTAATTTCAAGAAAGCAGGTATCAAGGTGATGACCGAATCGACCGTTGAACAGGTAGAAGTGAAGGATCATCATTGCGTCGTAACCATAAACACCAAAAAGGGCGAAGAAACCCTCGACACTGACATTGTATTGTCGGCAGTAGGGATTGCACCTAATATTGAAGGAATTGGCATAGAGGAAACCGGAATTAGAACAGAAAAAGGGAAAATAGTGGTGGATGAATTTTACCGTACCAATGTCGAAGGCTACTATGCCATAGGAGATATTATTCCTACCCCGGCATTAGCCCATGTTGCATCACACGAAGGCATCATTTGTGTGGAGAAGATTGCAGGCCATGAGCCTACACCTTTAAATTATGGAAACATTCCAGCTTGTACATACACTCAGCCCGAAGTAGCCTCGTTAGGGATAACAGAAAAAGTAGCCCGTGAAGCCGGATATGAGATCAAAACAGGAAAGTTCCCCTATTCGGCCTCTGGGAAAGCCACCGCAGCTGGTCATCGTGATGGATTCGTAAAAGTAATCATAGAAGCAAAATATGGCAAAATATTAGGCGTTCACATGATTGGCGACAATGTTACTGAAGTGATTGCCGAAGCCGTTGTAGCCAGAAAGCTCGAAAGTACTGGCAGAGAAATCATCGACAGCGTACATCCTCATCCTACCATGTCGGAAGCCTTTATGGAAGCTATGGCAGCAGCCTATGGGGAAGTCATTCATATTTGATAAAACATCCGTATTAATATGCTCTGAGCATTACCTTCGTGTGGTCCACTTGTCGAGCTTGTTAAGGCAATCATTCGTCTCTCGAAGTTTTAAAGAGTAAAAATTTTCTAAAGATTAATTCTTTGGGGCATTTACTAAATTTGTAAAGATTCTAACATTTAAGAAAAACTTATAGCCCATGAAAACACTTATTGTTGCCCGGCATGCAAAATCCTCATGGGATTTTCCTCAGCTCAAGGATGAGGACAGGCCATTGTTGAGCAAAGGGAAAAAACGAATCAGCAAGATCATCCTATCCTTACAAAAGGAAAAAATTGCCAGACCCGGTCTGATCATTTCGAGTCATGCGGTAAGAGCCTTTGAAACGTCCAGAATATTTGCTTCATTCTTTCAATATCCCGAAAATCAGATTCAAGTCAGCCAAACCGTTTACTACGGAAATAAGGACCATATTACCGATCTTTTTTATTCCATCGACGATGACATCGACAGTGTGATGATAGTCGGGCACAACCCTAATATCCTTGCATTCATCAACCAGTTTCTTCTCGATCCCTTGGATGGGTTGCCAACCTCGGGGGTCGTCATTCTTGAATTGCCCATCGAGAGTTGGACCGAATTGGCAGGAGCAAAAGCCAGTACAATACAGAAAATATTCCCCTGGGAAAGCAATAAATAGGTATAAACATAATTTTATATTTTACATCAGCATGGCAATGAGTAAAAAAAATGAGTACATAAAGTCTACAGATAATTTGGAGGATGGATTATTTATCAATCGGGAAATAAGCTGGCTGCAATTCAACGAAAGAGTTTTGCAAGAAGCTTCCGATCCAACCACCCCCTTACTGGAAAGGATAAAGTTCCTGGGCATTTTTTCCAATAATCGGGATGAATTTTTTCGGGTGAGGGTAGCTACGATTCATCGAATGAACATGCTGATGCAAAAAAAAGAACTCGATTATAGAATTAGTTTCGATCCCAGGAAGTTATTGTCAGAAATATACAGTATAGTCGAAAATCAGGAAAAAAGGTTTACCGCTGTTTATCAGGATTTAACCCGTCAAATGAAAGAAAATGGGATTTTCATTGTAAATGAACAGGAACTTACGCACGAAGAAGGGAAATATGTAAGAAGCTTCTTTAACCAGAACATTCGATCGTATGTTTTTCCTATCATGCTGAACAATGTAAAGAATCTGACTTTTTTGAAGGATGAGAATTTTTATCTGGCAGTGGAAATGGCCGATACGGCCAAAAAGAGCAAGACCCGATTTGCTTTACTCAAAGTCCCCGTTCATATTACCGGAAGGTTTATTTCTTTGCAACCGCCTGAAGACAAAAAGGATTCCCATTTTATCATTCTTCTGGATGATGTGATACGGTATTGTTTACCCGATATTTTTTCTGTCTTCGGATACGATCATTTTGAGGCTTATACGGTGAAATTTACGCGCGATGCCGAGCTCGACATCGATAATGACGTATCGAAGAGTTTTATCGAACGAATGGAAGAAAGCCTGAAACAGCGTAAAAAAGGCGTTCCGGTGAGATTTGTTTACGACGAAAAAATGCCGTTAGCACTTCTCGATAAGCTAAAGCAAAAAATGAGAATTACCGAGAAGGACACACTAAGAGCTGGGAGCAGATATCATAATTTTAAAGATTTTATGGATTTTCCCAAAATCAATAATCCGGCCTTTTATTTCGAACCTTTCCCGCCCTTGGCTCATCCGCTGCTGCCTCCCAATCACAGCATTCTGGCCATTATGCGAGAACGCGACATCATGCTGCATTATCCTTATCATTCGTTTCAGTACTTGATCGATTTGTTGCGCGAAGCTTCCATCGATCCTCAGGTAAAGGAAATAAAAATGACTTTCTACCGCACGGCGCGTGATAGTTCAGTGATTAATTCCCTGATCAACGCCGCACGCAACGGGAAAAAAGTCACGGTTTTTCTCGAGTTGCAGGCACGCTTCGAAGAAGAAACCAATATTTATTGGGTGAACAGATTACAGGAAGAAGAAGTCGAAATTATTCCCACCATTCCCGATTATAAGGTACATGCCAAACTCCTGGTCATAAAAAGGATGGAAGATGATGGGAATGAACTGCTATATTGCAATGTTAGTACAGGAAACTTCAATGAATCAACGGCCACAGTTTATGCAGATGATAGCCTTTTCACCACTGACCCGCGTGTTACGAAAGACTTGGATAAAGTATTTACACTTTTCAAAAGCCGGTACATTCCCCCCACCTTCGAAAACCTCTGTGTTTCTCCATTTAATATCCGCAGTTTTATCATTCGACAGTTAAATAATGAAATAAAAAATGCAAGATCGGGTAAGGAAGCTTGGGCTATTCTGAAGGCAAATAGCCTTGTAGATGAAGAAGTAGCAATTAAAATTTACGAGGCAAGTCAGGCAGGTGTCAGTATCAAACTTTTAATAAGAGGTATTTGTGTGATCAAACCCGGTATCCCAAATTTGAGCGATAACATCGAAGCTCTGAGCATTGTAGATCGTTTTCTGGAACATTCACGCGTATTTATTTTCTGCAATGGTGGCCGCAACAAATACTTCATCAGCTCAGCCGACCTGATGCCCCGTAACCTCGACCATCGTATCGAAGTGGTTTGCCCCATCTTCGACAAAGGCATTCAAAAGGAACTCATGCAAATGATCCAGATCGAACTGAACGCCAATGTAAAAGCTCGATCATTGCATGATGGACATATTAACGAATACCGCAAAGTAAATTCCGATCAGAGAATAAGATCGCAGTACGAAAAATATTATATGTTTCGAAAAATGCTCAAAGGGAACCATTTTAAAAATAAGACACACGACCGCAGTACAGAATAAAACAGCCATTATTACGCACGTATCGTACCAGAAAGAAAAACCGACCTAGTTTATCACAAAGATCGGCTTCCCTTCAAATATTTTATCGAATGATTAACTTATATACTTCGGGTGGATAACCTTCCGGAACAAGTTTAATAATGTAAATGCCCGATGGATAATCTTGCAAATTCAGAGAGTTTGTTCCCTGAGATAAATGGATTTGCAGTAATTTTTCTCCTGTAAGAGAATATAAAAGAAGTTCGGAAGGATGTTGTATTGATATTTTTACAAATTCTCTAGCAGGGTTAGGCGAAATGCTAATTTGGTGAATTTCAGTCTGCTCTATTCCGATCTCCTGATGACCCCATATCTTGATGTCATCAATTTCCCAAGTTGCACTTTCGGTAGCCGTACTGGTGTATTTAAAGGCGGTATATAGATTACCTGAGGCGAAATTAGCAATATCGACGTTTTCTGAAAATGTCCATGCCCATCCTCCAGGCGAGAGCACTGCATCGAGATTTTCCCAATAAGCGAGATTGGGATTACCCAAACCCGAATAATCGGTAGATACCATTACTTGGATATCAGGGCCTGTGTAATTTTTCGCACTATAAAATTGTATGATCTCGCTCGTGTAGTTTGCAAAATTCAATTTCGGGCTGATAAGCCAATCTTCATTAGCGTTGCTTGTAGTAGCATATCCACTTATTCTAGCACAAGGGGTGTTCCCAATTCCATGAATGGTATCTATGGTCCATTGCTGATCACCTATAACACTAACCGCCGTCCAAGAGCCAAAAGTACGATCGTTGAAATCTTGAGAATGAATAAGGGACATATAAAGAGTTGAAGCCGAAGCAAAGGGTGCATTACCATCCGTTTTGTAATCGATAAGTGAACCCGTATTGGTATAAGGGTAGATGCGGAAATAATAGACTTGGTTGTTAGCTAAACCTGTAAAGGTAAAAGTTTCTACTCCCTGAACTATATTTTTAGCACCACTTCCGTCGGATAGGTCCAAATCATCGGGTACGGGTGTTCCATCTATAGGTGCAGTAATATTATTGGATGTAGAGGCTTTTATAAGATAAGCCTGTGGGACCTGAGCTCCTGTGGTGGCATCGTCCCAATTGAGAATTATGCTGAAAGGGCCAACGTTTGCCGAAAAATTCTCGGGATAATTCGTAGGTTCAGGAAGTGCTGTAATAGTATATCCTGTCCATACCATATTATCGATACTCACTTGACCGGCGCTGGTGTTGTGCTGAATGAATTGAAGTCTGAAATCACCCGGAACATTTACAGTGATGTCTCCAGAGTTTTTAACGATATTTACTTCATTATTGGAAGTTACCGATGTAATATAGACTCCGTTTACATAAACATCGAGGTTTACACTGGAGGAAAAAGCCTGCATAAAATCAAAGCTCAAAACCCCAATTCCACCTGGAATTAGTCCTGATTCTACCGAAGACGTGGGGGTGCGGTTTTTCCCTAAGGTTGGTGTAGGTAAGGCAATGGCAATATCACCCCTGCATTGCGTGTAAGTCCAAGTGCTTCCATCCAAGCCCACAAAGCTACCATCCTGATAACTATTCCCAGTTTCTGGAAAATTTGTGAAATCTTCCATACCCTGAGCAAAGACTTGAAGATTGAAGCCCATAATTATTGCCACGACGAATAATAGGACTTTTTTCATAATCTAATTTTTTAATTACATTACAAAAATAAAACGAAAAGCTGAATTCTTTTACAGCTTAACCAAAATTTAACTCAGTAGATGATACTATTCAGAGTTTATTCACTTAAAGATAAATTTCATCAAAATGTAATGAACAGAAAATAGTATTTCTGGAATTTAAAAGATTAAATGAATAAAATAGCCAGAGTTCCATCCGAACCCCGGCTATTTTTATAAATAAATGGAATTTGATTTATTTAAGTATGAGTTTGTGAGTAAGTTTAACTCCATTGTCATTAGTGAATCGCATAAAATAGATACCCTTTTGGAGTGGAGTAAGATCGACGTCTTGAGTTAGCGGATTCAATTCTTGAGAATAAACTTTTTCTCCTACCAGGTTAAATACTTCCAATAAGAGTTTGCCTTGGTTATGTTTAATATTTACTTTTCCAGTAGAAGGATTAGGCTGAATTGAAATCGGGATAAGAGAAATGTCATCGCCGATAGCATCAATTAACACAGTGATATATTCGGGTTTGAAAGCTGTACTTGTTCCGAATTCGTTAGTTACTTTAAGGGTAACATCATAAAGGCCAGATTCGTAATAGTAAATGGGTGGAGGGTTTTGACCCGAGAAGGTAGCAGGTGTTCCTCCATCGAAAATCCATTCCCAGTTTGTAATATTGGGGCCAGTTGAAAGATCGGTAAATTGAACACTTTCTCCTGTCATCAATGAAAGTGGGTTACCAACGAAATCGGCAACAGGAAGGACAGGTATGATGCACGGCCCACCCGGTGTAGCCCAGATGCTATCTCCATTGGCATTTACGGTAACGAATTCCATACTATGCGTCCAATTTTCTGCCAAGGAATTGTCGAGGTCTGGATTACAGAGAGTAAGAGATGGGCCCCAGCCATCAGCGAGGGTATCCCATGGCAGGGCGTCGTCATAATAAACTGAATCCACGGTATACCCGTATTTATCCTTTAGCCGGATCAGTTCGCCTGAATTGTTCAATGCACCAGAACTCCATTGCAAGGTCGAAATACCAAATGTATTCTGCATGGCTTGAGAGTTTACAGCCACAACTGCATAGGCACCCGGAGCAAGCAAGTAAGAAGGGAAAGTATAAGTTACTCCTTCCGAGAAATAGAATCCTTCGAGATCTATGGCACTGGCTCCATTATTGAAGAGTTCGATAAATTCGAGGCTATCGGTACCTGTTTCGGGAGGATTATACATGATTTCGGTTATCACAATTTTTGCCTCAATAGGGGCATGTACATTAATATAGGCATCCTTGCACAGAGTATTGCTTCCATATTGATTCGAAGCGGTCAAACAAACGGTATATTCTCCAGGATAAGAATAAAGAATTCCTGAAGGATTTTGCTGGTTAGACGAGGGTGGAATGCCTCCCACGAAAGACCATGACCACGAAGTAGGTCCATTTGTGCTTAAATCGGTAAAATTAACCGTATTCCCCACATTGATGTTAGTGCTGGAAGCCACAAAATCAATAATAGGAGGATAAGGAGCGGTGAGGGTTGTAAATGTCTCTTCATTCCCATAAGCCGTTCCGTAGGTATTCGTAGCATAAGCTCTTACATAATAAGTTGTAATTGGCTCCAAATCTGTAATCTGGCTTGTGAAAGTACCTAATCCCGAACCATTGGTGGTATGGGAACCGGCAATAGTAGGGTTAGGTGAAGTTGACCAGCAAACGCCTCTGGCAGATACCGAACTTCCTCCCGCAGCAGTAACCGTCCCACCACTGGTAGCACTATTGTAAGTAATATTAGTGGTTGCAACAGTTGTAACCGTGGGTATACCCTGAGGTATCAATGGAGCATCAGTCATAGTGATATAGCGTATATCGAGACGATTCATATTGGTAGTATTGGCACCGCTAGGCCAGATTCCATCGGCATCGGTACTAAATGCATAGATAGCATTGTCATCGTTGCGCGACTCTATGCGCCTGATTCCATTGGGATTGTTGGCACTGATTGGAACAACTGCCGGATAATCGCCTATAATGCTTGTCCCAGCTTGCAGGTAAATATCATTGATTTCGGGATTGAGCATAGACTGATTGGTATTGACCGGCAGAGCTTGACGAATTTGATAGGAAAATAACGGATCGCCCGTACCGTTCACATTGTCGAAAAGTAATACAAATTTTCCGCTTGCTGCAGGATTGGCTGTGCCTTTGATATAAGCCCCATCATCGGTAGTCTCGGGGGTAGTAGCATTAGGAGCAATGTCGAGAGCGGTAATTATTTTACTACCAACGAACTGAGGATTCGATGGGAATGACCCACCCGAGGGCCTCCAGCCTAATCGCAAGTTGTGCTGTTGCCCGGCTCCAAAACGCGAACTATTGCCTGTGGGTTGATAGTAAATCCAAAAAATAGCGCTTCCCGAAGCATTGGTAGTAAAGGCATCAACAACGGTATTCCCTGAAAATGAGCCAGAAATAGGATCCCAAACATTGCCAGCTCCCCAAACAGTCGAGGCTTCCGTTACAAGGCCAATCTGTGTTTTAACGTCATAAACCTGATTGGGATCCAAACCCATAATCTGATAACAAACAGCAAATGGCGTACGTTCATTATTTATGCCCGAAGCATTTTTAGCACCTATATACTTGGGCACCACCAATTCGGTTACTGTCTGCGAAAACGAAAAATAACCACTTATCACAAATATTATAAAGGTTATCAGTGTTCTCCAGCTTAACTTTCTGAAATTTATTAAATTTATTTTCATGTTGAATATTAATTAGTTAATAATTGATGGATTTACAGTGTAAAAATAAACGATTTGGTTGAATTCAGTTTGAATCTTGTATTAAATTAATATAATTTTTCTAACTACCACAACACCAACAATAGTTTTTTCGGGAATTGTCAGATTGTTAATCATTTGCAAAGGATTTCTCAGCAAATTCTATCATCAGATGGAAACCTATAACTCTCATCCTTGGATCAGGAGATGATCGTACCATAAGCTAATATATATCTACATCATATATACTATGGAATATTTTGCTATTTTCCCCTTCAGAGCTATAGGATGTTCTATGTTATTGTGCATCTCAGGAATTCAACTTTGGGAAAAATGGATGATGAGAATAAGAAAAAATCTTCTGAAATTCGCAACGATAATGATAAGAAAACTTCCATCAGGCTCATTCACAGTTCGAGATATTGTGATCGGGTGAATATTTCCGCCCGGTTCTGAATAGATTGGTTTCCTCAAATAGATATCCTCATTGGCGGTAATTACTGATAAATTCCCGTACTTTGAATTCACCAGCGATCATCTGACTTCGGTTTGCGCTCTAATCCTTTTCAGTCGGTTCATATTTCAAAAACAAAAATCGACACACATTGGGCAAATGATTTTTCTGTATAAAAATGCCGGTATCAATCATCAAGAATTTGTGGGTTAATAATATTTGATAAGGAATATGAATCCATCTTCCTAAAATTTAAAAGGAATAGACTCATTCGAGTAAATTGGGAATAACAATCGATTAGGCTTGAAAGTTTAGAAATATCGAATTTGGTAATGATCGTCCTTTTTTCAGATACAGTAATTTCTGAAAAATTTTAAGCATTCGAAGAAGATGACAAGAGGGTTTTTACCTCCAAAAGATGAAGGTTAAAAACAGAGGCGAATGCATCAATGCAACAAGGCCAACGCTTCTTTTATTCTTTGCAGAGCCTTTACCAGATTATTTTCGGATGTTGCATAACTGATACGCAGGCACTGTGGGTCGCCGAAGGCAGTTCCGGGAACGAGTGCCACCAGGGCTTTTTCGAGCAAATACATGCATAGATCATCTATACTATGAATTTGTTTCTTTCCGTCAGATTTAGCAAGAAAAGCCGAAAAATCGGCAAAAACATAGAATGCACCTTCCGGAACATTGGTTTTTATTTCGGGGATTTCGGCCAGAAGATTCAAAACGATATCACGACGTTGGATGAAGGCAGAAACCATTTGCTGGAGTTCGGGAGTTTCGTCGGGATGCCGGAGCATGGCAGCAATTGCAGCACGTTGACTTATTGAACTCGTTGCCGAAGTAATTTGACCCTGTATCTTATTACAAGCACTCGCTATATTTTGAGGAGCGGCAATATAACCCAAACGCCAGCCTGTCATGGCATATCCTTTCGATACTCCATTGATCAGAGCCACTCTATTTTTTATTTCGGGGAAAGACGCCAGGCTACAATGTTTCCCCGAAAAAACAATATATTCATAAATCTCGTCAGAAAGGATAAGAACCTGAGGATGACGAGCCAGGACTTCGGCTAATGATTTCAATTCTTGCCAGTTATAAACCGAACCCGAGGGGTTGTTGGGAGAGTTGAATATCAACAATCGGGTACGAGGAGTAATTGCTTCCTCCAATTGTTTGGCAGTAATCTTAAAATGGTTATCCACAGTGGCTTTTACAAAAATAGGTTTGCCTTCAGCTAGTTTAACCAGTTCAGTATAAGAAACCCAATAGGGTACAGGGATAATAACTTCGTCTCCGGGATCGACAGTACTTAGAATACAATTGGCCAGAGCCTGCTTGGCACCGGTAGAAACTACTATTTGATTGGGTTTGTATTCCAGTTGGTTATCTCGACGAAGTTTAATGCATATCGCCTCTCTTAAATCCTGATAACCAGGGACCGGAGGATAATGAGTGTAATTTTCATCAATGGCTTTTTTGCCAGCTTCCTTGATGAATTCAGGAGTGTTGAAATCGGGTTCACCAATGCTAAGATTGATGACATCTAAACCCTGACTGGCCAATTCACGGCTTTTGCTCGTCATAGCGAGTGTGGCCGATTCTTCCATGTTTTTAACACGTTTCGACAAATAGTCCATAAAATTCTTATATTTTAGTGAAGGTATTCTCCATTAAGAAAGCGCAAATGTAGGAAATAACTTAAAAATCCTATTGTCATTCTATTGCATCCATTATGCAGCGAAATCCCACCGTAGAGGAACGATCGAACGAAGGGCCAACCATAAGTTGAATCTGAGAGTGAGAAAGTGGACGAGGACCTCCTTTCAAATACCATTGGCTTTTGCCAGGCTTATAATAACTGCCTCCCTTGATCACATTGAAATAATAAGCCCCATTGTCGTAAACATCGCCCGTAATTTGCCAAACATTGCCTACCAGATCCATCACACCGAATGGACTTATGCCTTCAGGAAAAGCATCGACGGCTGTAGTATGATAAACATTGAAATTACAGCGGCTCGCATCGAAGGTATCACCCCAGGGCCATTTCCTAAAGCTGCTCCCTTGAGCCGAATATTGCCATTCCTGTTCCGTAGGCAGTCGTTTCCCAGTCCAATCGGCATAAGCTTTAGCATCTTGGTAACTCACATAGACAACGGGATGATTTTCCATACCCGACGGAATTTCACCATTCTTCCAATGTCTCAAGAAGTTCGTGGTATCAACGGGAAAATAATGACTTTTTTTGAGAAAATTTTTGAACTGTTGATTGGTAACAGGGTATTTATCCATATAAAAGGATTTCATGATTAAATGAAGAGTGTCATTGTGGTAAGGACAAGAAATAAAAGGTTCATCATCATCTTCATCATCATAGGATACAAAATCATATCTCCCTCCCGGAATGAAAATCATATCTTCCGGAGCAATGGCTGGTTTATTGGTTTGTTCTTGGCGAACAATCAATCTTGGACTTCCTGGGTCGATTTTCACAATCCTCTCGTCTAATAATTCATTCCCTCCATAGAGCTGGATTACGATTTTCCCTTCGTAACGCCCGAAGGTTTCATAGAGTGAAATAAAACCTTTCCCCATGTCGAAAGGGAAGGTCCTGCTCGAATAAGATGGATTCCCGGCAGTAATCTCGATGCGATTTCCGAAGGAAGAACCAAAATACAAAGTATCGTGTTCCAGGTCGACTTCCAAAAGCTTAGGCAAAACGGCTATGCATTCTACTTGAGCCTCACTTCGGGTTCCCAAAAAGGCCCGATCGAACGAAGCCACATTCACAGGTAAATAATATTTCCCATCCATTTTTACGGCTTGAATTTCTTCGTGATTCCAAAGGCTGACAAAATGATAAGGTTCTTCTGTGATGCTTGAATTGGTGACCTGCAATTCGTCGAATCCGAATAAGGGGCTACGGAACCCAGTAGGGCGTAAACTGTAGATGGTATATATGATTTTTTCGTCGGTTTCCCATTTGTTGACATAGATGCTATCCATCTGTGTATGAATCAGGGGTAAATAATTATAATTGAAGAATACACTCTGGTTGTCTCTCAGAATTTTGGTAGTTTGACCCAGAAAGAAGAGGTCATCTTGCAGAGAAGCAGGCCTGCCTGGACGCATGGTGTTGATTTCTACTCCATATCCATTAAAAAAAGCCGCAGCAATTTCGCGATGTAACTCTCCGTCGGCAACTTGCAGAACACGAAATATGGCAAAATCGGGTTTGATGAGTTTATTCAGATTCAAGACGGGAGGCATATAGAGTGCATCGTGAACTCTTCCGGCAACTATTCCCGTCATATTCTTCGGAACGGCCATTCCTTCCGAATACATGATAATCCCTGGCTTTACGCTGTCGGCAAGATTCTGCAACCAGGCGTCCGACTCGCCCTTTGTGTCGAGTACCAAACCATCGGCATCGGTTTGTTCGAGCAACTTCTTCAGATTGGTCCTGTGAAATTTTTCCTGTTCAGGTTTATCCCACGGATTGTAAGAAAGGAAGTATTTCTTCCCCATTTCGTGAGCGAGTTCTGCTTGATGTTTGAGTTGTTTCAATCCACCAGGAAGATCTTCATAGAGCTCGAATTGTGATCTCTGGTCGAGTCCAAGGCGAGGCCATGTAGGCCATATCGCAAAAACATCATAGCCACCCACCATCCGATCGTATTTCGAAAGTGTTTCTTCATAAATAGATTGATGGATCAACGCATCATACCATTCGTGATCCCAGGCCGACTGAAGCAGTATAATCCATGCAGATTTTATCCAAGATAGATCATGACGCTCATAGAGCGAATTATTAAAGTCATCCAGATCGTACAGATAACGTTCCTGAAACATCAATTTCAAGCCATTTTGCCATTCTCCCTCGTGGGTGTCGAGCCAGAGGTGATAGATCACCTCCCCTCCTGGTTCGAGTTCGGCGTGCCATCTGGTAAAATTACCCTTGCTTATACCGGCTCTTCTTGCCAAGCCGCAAAGACGCTTGTTCGAGATTTCTAAGGGAATATCGCTAAATCCAAGATGCCAGGCATTATCCGGTAGAACTACCCCTATAGGTCCATATCCAGGTCTGAAAAGCTGTGAACGATTGAGATAATAAGGCCATTCAAAGTTCCCGGCACCCGTAATATAAATACTCTGTGAATCTTTCCCAAAAGGTAAAACATTCGAAACACTATGTTTTACATTATCTTTATTGCGAATCCTCAGCCTGAATTTTGCTCCCTTGTCGTAGTTTATATAAACCATTGAGCCTTCCATTTTGTCGGTTCTAAAATAAAGACTATCACCTTGTTGCAAACATTTAAACTCCTGAGGATCGACAACCTGATCATCTATATCGAAAGCAAAAAAAGGTATCAAAGTTGAAGGAGTCAAGGCTCTATTTTTGGTATCGGTGAAAGATCTTAGCACAATTCCTTTTTTCAGAGAAAGAGAAACAGGGCCCAGAGTAGCGGATTGAGAAAATGAGAGAGGAGGGGGAAACAGTAAAAAGATTCCGATTGTAAAAAATGATATGGTCGGTATTTTCATAGCCGATTGATTTTCTTTATCAAAGATAATCGGAATAATTCACTGTTTGTCCTGTAAAGGGGGCTATAGCTCGTGGATAAATTCCTTGAACCCATGCAATAGCCATTCCGTAGTTGGTGATGGGTATTCCGGCTTCAACGGCAGGTTTCAGGCGATTGATGATTTGCCGTCGGGTAATCATGCAACCTCCGCATTGAATTATTAGGGCATAATCGGTGATAGGTCTTGGGAGGCTATCCAATCCCGATACAACCTCATATTCTATCTTTTTGCCTGTAAAATTACTGAGCCAGCGCGGGATTTTCACTCTTCCAATATCATCACATGAAACCTGATGTGTGCATGATTCCAGTAAAAGAACACGCTCACCATCCTTCAATTGTGAAATTTTGGGAGTTCCTTTCAAATAATTTTGAAAGTCGCCCCGTTGTCGAGCCAGAAGAATACTGAAACTCGTTAGGGGAATATTTCTGGGGACAATTGCATCAGCTTTCGTAAACACCTGACTATCTGTGATGACAAGGGCTGGTTGAGGCGACATTTTTCGAATATAGGCATCGGCTTCTCTTTCTTTTACCACCACGGCTATGGCATCGTTGTCGAGAATATCTCTTATGACCTGTACCTGAGGCAAGATAAGCCTTCCCTCGGGGGCTTCGATATCGATAGGTGTAATAAGCATCACTACATCTCCATAATTGAGTAAATCACCCACCAAACTGCGGCTTTTATAGGCCGATTCGGGTATGGATTTACTGATGGCCTGAATAATAGCAGGCAAATGGTTCGAATCTGATGGGCTGAAAGTCTCAATGGCAATGGGTTGCTGATTTTTTGCCCAGGATAGAGTCTGTTTGTTCATGGGTATGAGATCTTCCTTGCTATGAATAATCATAAAAGGAACATCCCACTCTTTGAATTGGCGTATAATAGATTCTTCCTGTTCACCGAAGGCATTTTCGGCAATAAGAAGTATAGCCAGGTCAATGGTTTTGAGTATTTCAAGGGTTTTTTGCACGCGTTTCTGCCCTAAGGGTCCGCTGTCGTCGATGCCGGCTGTATCGATAAATACCACGGGACCTAATCCTCCAATCTCCATGGCTTTGGTTACGGGGTCGGTGGTTGTACCGGCTATATCGCTCACTATGGATAATTCCTGCCCCG
The DNA here is from genome assembly GCA_002071415.1 of Bacteroidetes bacterium ADurb.Bin012. Classification (GTDB taxonomy): domain Bacteria; phylum Bacteroidota; class Bacteroidia; order Bacteroidales; family TTA-H9; genus TTA-H9. The sequence goes on along the minus strand of MWFC01000004.1, from coordinate 22,894 downwards.
ACAAACAATTGATGAATGTACTTTTGCCATTGTTTCTTCGCCCAAAAATGCCAATGTGAAGTCTGGCTTCTTTTCCTTTGATCATGATATTAAGAATTATAATTCGTTGAGGGAGTATCCAAGTTTCAAGAGGTTTTCTGTACGCATAATTTCCTTTAGTTTATCGGGGTTTATCAGATGAAGCCGCTGGTTAGCCGTAAAAACATCACAATGTGTGTTCTTCATTTCGCAAGCCAATTGTGAAGCCTTGTAATATCCAATGAACGGACTCAAGGCGACAGTGATCGCCGGGCTGTTCCAAGTTTTATGAGCAGCAACTGTGGGATGAAATTTCAGATCGTTCAACAAATTATCCTTCAATGTTTTATTAGCCGAGATCAAGGTCTTGAGGCTATCTATCAAGCAATGACCAATGATAGGAAGGTAAGCATTCGAGTCGAGGCAGCCCGAAGCAACCAGAGAAGTAATTACCTCATCGTTGGCATAAACATGATGAACGCAGCTAATCACATATTCGGGAATCACAGGGTTTGCTTTACCTGGCATAATTGTGCTTCCGATTTGCTTCTGAGGAATGCTGATCTCGCCCGGACTTGCTATATCCGACGAAAGCAGCCGTATATCATTTGCAATTTTTTCGAGATTAATTGCATGAGCCTTTATAATTCCATGAACTTCGGCAAGGCTATCCAGATTGGCAGTTGCATCGGGCATATTCTCCGAGCGGCTCAAAGGTAAACCCGTCAAAGTCTGAAGATGAGTGATGACTTCGACGATAAAAAACCTTGGCACACCAATGCCAGTACCAATAACGCTGCCACCCAGATTTACCGATTTTATGCGTTCGAAACATTTGCTCATACGCCACCAATCGCGTGAAAACGCCTCACTATATGTAGAAAATAAAATTCCATACGAAGAAGGCGAGGCATCCTGCATTTGTGTGCGTCCTACTCTTAGAATATTTCGCGAAGCAGTTTCCAATCTTTCCGTTTCGGCTCGCAATAAATTAATCTCTTGCTCAAGCTGTCCAAGCAAATTCAGCATGGCTATCTTCAAGGCAGTCGGTACGGTATCGTTGGTCGACTGATAAATATTGGCATGGAGTATAGGATCGATATAGTGGTAATCCCCAATTGAATGGCCCGAAATGATAAGCGCTCTGTTGGCGATGATTTCATTGATATTCATGTTGATGCTCGTTCCAGCGCCTCCACTTATTCCCGGAACGATAAAATGTTCGAAATGCTCACCTCGACTCACCTCAATAGAAGCCTGAACGAGCCCATCCATTATTTCAGAAGATATAAGAGGAGAAGGCAAACGTGATTCTAAATTCTTCTGCTGTACCGCTCTGCAAAACGATAAATAAGTGAGATAACATGCGTGTTTCACTATGCCCATCGCCCGATACCATTCTTCAAAAAAATGAGAATGATGCGGAAAATTCTTACGAGCTCTCAACGATTGTATCCCATAAAGAGCATCGTCCGGCAACTGGAGTTCCCCCATAAAATCCTTCTCTGTTCTCATAAATTTCAAATTGAGTTCATAAAATTAAATTCGGAGATTTTGTCGACATTGCATAATCCCGAACGATGGATAAATCCCCTTCATGAATTCTTCAACCTTAACAAACTTCGAAAACTTTCATCTTTTATCGAATTGAAATTCATTATTGTTAGAATAAATGAATTCGCTTATGGCCAAAGGCATTGGCGGAAACCCAAAAGATTAAATCCGAAGATGCAAAGTTAACTGAAAAGCTGCAATCTATTTTGCGGGCAGGCAATCGAAGAAGAAAGAAAAATTTCTGATTCTGTCAGCAAACTCAAAGAAGCGTATGGATATAGAAACATCTAAAAAAATGGACCTGCTTTAAAACAAGTATCTCAGGAATTATTACTTTTGTATTCCAAAACAAAGAATGGATTTTATATTCATACATTTGATAATTTGTCAATTACAAAAATGAAGTATGATTCGACAAATGAATGATGAAAAGAAAATAAATTTTTATTTCATGTTGAATGTTCGAAAGTAAAAATTGATTTAATTTTGTAAGATGAAATAATTAAATGATTGATAATCTTTATGAAGGATCACCGAAAAAGTTTTGAGCATAATGTTGTGGAAATTTTTTTACATAGAAATACTTGCAGATTCATAAAGAGTATGTAACTTGTGCCACTATTTTAAAAGGATAAGAACTATATTTAAACAAATCTTAATGATATGAAAAATAAATCTTTACTGTTTTTCCTGACGGCCCTGATGATGGGATGTGGGTCATACCTATTTGCTTCGGGCATAGCTGGGAGCAAGGGAAATGAAGGGGACCGACCCGGGAAAGCCCAATTGCAAAATCATCTCAAATCGGGCAATGCAGTATCGCTTAACTGGCAGAGTCTGGGGCCTGATAATGTAGGTGGGCGAACGCGTGCCATACTTTTCGATAAGCGTGATGCGACTTTTAATACGGTTTATGCTGCCAGTGTTGCGGGAGGAATATGGAAATCAACCAATCTGGGAAGCACTTGGGTAAAGGTGAATCAAGCCAACTCAAACCTGAATGTAAGTTGTATGGCTCAGACCGATAATAACGACATTTATGCTGGAACTGGTGAATATGGGTTTTCACAGGGTACGGGTTTATATGTTTCGACCGATGGGGACAATTTCAGTCTGGTTCCTGGAACAATGCCTACCATGGTAGATAATGTACTCGAATGGGCTTATATCAACGAATTAGCTATACAGAACGGTCGTATTTATGCGGCCACCAATGCAGGTTTAAAATACCGCAACAGCGATGAATCCCAATGGCGAACGGCAAATTATATAGATGGGGAAGGACAATTGCAGCCCTTGAATGGTTTCGTTTGGGACGTGAAGGTGGGAAGCAACGGAATTGTAGTGGCTTCGATCGAAAGTAAGGTTTATGTTTCGGAATTAGGCCAACCTAATGGCTTTATTAATCAAAGTACAAAACAAGTGCTTCCCGATACCGTTTTAAATCCAGAAAAACTCCCCTCCATAGGGCTTGGACGTATAGAATTAGCTGTGGCTCCTTCCAATCCCGATTATATTTATGCTTGCGCTAGCGATCCTTACGGCTATTTCGACAATATTTATCGTTCGATTGATAAGGGTATTACATGGGAAATTATTTTCCCAGGCCATTCTTCTCTGCTACCCGATATCTTTGTCGTGAACAACGTAGCTTACGGTCTGGTGGCCAATACTATCGTTGTTTACCCCAACAATCCCGAAGAAATATTAGTTGGAGGCATAAATATGTGGCATGGCAAATTTATCAATGAAGGCTATTACTATTGGGGTACAGATGCTATATCAAGTTATGCTACGAGTAAATTCTCTCCATTATATCTCCATGAGCTTCATCATACCTATGTTTTTAAACCCAATGATCCAAAAACCTTTCTTATAGGCACAGATGGTGGCATTTCTACTAACATCGATGGAGAACTTTATTTCAAAAGTTTGAACCGCACCTACATGACTTCACAATTCGTTACACTCAATGTCAATGGTTTCGGAAATCCTATTGGAGGTACTCTGGGGAATGGGATACAATATATAGGCGATGGCACCAATTCTCCCATAGGCGCAGTGGAAGTGTGGAATGGTGACTTTAACAACAGCGGAGAAGGCGGTTATGTAGCCATTTCAAAAATCAATCCCAAGGTATTTATCTTATCTCTTAAAGGTGGGCCATTCCGCCGTACAGAAGATAAAGGATTCAGTTTCTCTACTACCTTCCTCAATAGTGGTATGTCAGCCCCGGCAAATACTTACTGCCCCATGATACTCTGGGAATCGTTCAATGACCCTACAAGCATGGATTCCACTCGTTTTAAGGCATCTAAAGACATTACCGAAGGAGAAGAAATCATTGTTCGTAGCCAAATTTATGATTATCCATTCAAAACCATTGCCCCTCACGATATACACAAGGGCGACGTAGTTTATTTTAAAGATCCTCTACAAGCAAAAACCTTCCTCGCTTTGGGCGATAAAGTTTATTATACCAAAGAAATCCTCGATTTTACAAAAGAACCTGAATGGTGGCAAGTAGCTAAGGTAGTAGGCACTGTTTCGTGCATGAGCCTTTCCGCCGATGCCAATCACCTTTATGTAGGAACAGAAAGTGGTAATGTTTTCCGCATATCTAACCTCACACACGCCAACTCCGCAGCCACTGCTTCAATTACTTCGGCCACCTGTGTAGTAGCTACTCAACAAATCAAATCTTTCCCTAATCGTATAGTTACTTCCATTGCAGTCGACCCCAAAAATCCTCAACATATCCTGGTAACTCTTGGTAACTATGGATTCGACGAATACGTATATAATGTTACCAATGCTCTAGATTCATTACCCAAATTCACTTCTGTTCAGACTAATCTTCCACACGGACCAGTTTATTCGTCTTTGATAGAATTGAACAATTCCAATTTAATAATTCTGGGTACGGAATATGGCATCTTTCTTACCAACAATATTTCCGCTCCAAACTGGGTGAACGACAATGGCCCCATGGGTAGAATTCCTGTCAAGGTCTTATTACAGCAAACTGTTAATGGTGGTGGTATTTTCGTGCCCTCTGACGATCCAAATATTCCGGGAGTTTATTATCCTGAAATCACCAATTATGGAGTGATATATGCTGCTACATACGGGAGAGGTGTTTACAGCTCTAATTTCTTCGTCGGAATCGACGAACCCAATATAGATACCCCACCCACTAATGCCCAGCTTGCCATTTATCCGAATCCCGTCCGAAACGAACTCTCATTTACCCTAAAAGGAGATTATGCTTCGGAGGTTTTCATCGAAATCTACGACTTCAGTGGAAGAAAATCAAAAGAAAATCATCTGAAAATTCAGCCAGGCTCCAATACGTTTACCATGGATGTTTCCAATCTGAAACGCGGTACTTATATCCTGCGTTGCATCTCCGACACCTCTATCTCGACGGGTAAGTTCATCATCGTAAAATAGAAGTCTTATAATTTTTAAATAGCATCTAACAATGAAAAGAATTTTTACTTTCTTCTTTCTATTAATCGGGTTTTCGGTAATAGCTCAACCTAAGATTTATACACCCACCCTGCTTTTGCCTAATAATGGTGCTACAAACCAAATGCCCGACGTTACATTGAGCTGGTCGGCAGTTACAGGTTTGGGCGTAATAAAGTACAAACTCGAAATTGATGATAACCCAGATTTCACCTCTCCCAAGGTATTCTATACCGAATTTCTGACGGGTTATACCATGAGTAATCTTCATTACGGGGTACAATACCACTGGAGGGTAAAGGCTTATGATCTGGCCACTAATGATTCTTCATACTGGTCGGCTACACGAAACTTTACTGTCTTTAGTAAAGTAGATAATAAGAAACCCGAAAACAAGACAAAGGAGATTACGCCATTAGCCACGCTGGAATGGAAAGACCGTTTGGGGCCTAATCTGGTTACGGGAAATACATATTTCAACTATATCCTCGATACCGTAGAAACTTTCGACAGTCCTATGGCATATTTAGGGACAGTGAGCGGCAGCGTTTACAAAGCCACTACACCCAAAATGCGTTTCGGAACTCGTTATTTCTGGAAGGTAAGAGCCATAAACGAAAAAGATACAAGCAATTGGTCGGATGCATGGTATTTCAGGACCCTGGATACCATCGTTTTAATAGATCCCGCCAATAATGCTACAAATCAACAGATTAATCTGACTTTGTCATGGAATGCAGCCAATGGCGTTACAAAATACGACTATCAAATATGCACCAATCCCGAATTTGATGAACCTTTACATTTTATAACCGACAAAACCAGCGTAATTCCATCGGGTATCACCTTTGGAGGTCATTACTATTGGAGAGTGAGAGGAAGACACACCTCCGATACTTCCAGCTGGGGCGTAACACGTTCATTCTTTATCATACCTTATCCCATACTGAAATCTCCAGCAAATGGCGATACTAACGTGAGTACCCAACCTCTCTTTTCATGGGAACCAATGACGGGGATAGAATCTTATTACCTACAGTATGATAAAGATCCAAATCTTACCGACGGATTCATCAGCCCTCCCATAGGTGATTCCCTATCAAACTACAGATGCCCTTATATACTCGAAGAAAATACCGTCTATTATTGGAGAATGAGAGCTACAGCCAATTCTGATACTTCTCAATGGTCACCTGTATTCTCGTTTACTACCTTAAAAGGGATTGGAATGATTGAAAACGATTTGGACAAAATCAGCATTTTCCCTCTCCCAGCTAATAATTACCTGAACATACGCTTCCCCTCTACCATGTCAGGCCAAGCTACAATTCAACTTATCGACCTGGTTGGACAAAAAGTGATCGAGCTTACAGCTGAAATTAATTCACAAAACCCTTACAAACTCAATGTTTCGAATTTGAAAAGTGGAATTTATATCCTTCGCATTTCTAATCATGGGAACTCATTCATCCGAAAAGTCTCCATAGAATAACAGAAATGTTCTGATACCAAAAAAGGAAAGGGCTGCATCGAAAACAGCCCTTTTCTTTTTTTTAGACCACCCTGTGTTCGAAATAAATAACTTTCCTCTTATTAGCATTGCTTAAAATATAGCTAAATCACCGAAATCTATTGACGCTTTTCTACCTGGTATTTCTTGGCTTCCCCATAAGCCGCACATCTTTCTTCCGACTTGCACGAAGCTATCATACCTATTAGGAATACAAACAATAAAATGAGAGCAATCTTCTCTTTCATTATCTTTATCTTGTCTTTCATCTTGTTTGCCTCTTTAGAGATCATGTTTCAATTTTCTATAACTGTATAATTTACTAAAAAAATTCGGTCTTTAAAGCACGGACATTCATTCAAAATTTCAGGCTACAAAATAAATGCTTATTATGATAAAATTCAACTTTTTATTGTTAATCTTCGGTAAATTTTTCACTCCAACGCTGAGAAGTCAACATTCATCGAAGTCTGTTTCTATTTCTCGTCGATATGTTTTCATTTCCTTCTATCTTTCAATCGGCCTTTATCGAGATGATTTCAGGTAAAAAACCACTCTTTCACCATCGAAAATAATTGCAAACGAACCGTTTATTCAGATGAAGATTCTCCCCACCCCGAAGCCATTTGGCCTAAATAAGTGCTTGTAACTTGTAAAATGACTATACAATATGAAGAATGAACATTACCTCCTCGGCTAATCATTCATTCAGTTAAAAACCGCTTTTGCCGTTTTTATCAGGATAGCATAATTAGAATAAGCTTCAACAAAAGTATCCAAGGCCTCATCAATATCAAAATGCTAAAACTTTGTAATTTTGAAGTCATAATTCGTATTGATGTCGAAGAACTTCATCTGGTCAATAGTCTTTTTTATTTTAATGATTAGGGAAGGGGGTTTATTTGCTCAACCGGAAATATGGTGTTTACCGGAGTATTCCGAGGATGAACTTGTCATCAGGCATGTAGGATTCACTTTGAAATATGACAAGAATCACAAACTTTCCGATTGGGTAGCTTACGACATAGTGCCCTATAAGCTTCTAAAATCAGTGAAAAAATCCAACCATTTTATACCCGATCCACAACTGCCTGATGAATGGTCGGCTCATTCAATAGATTATAAATATAGTGGTTACGACCGGGGTCATTTAGCACCAGCCGCTGATATGGCATGGTCGGCGCAGGCAATGAAAGAATCATTCTATTTGAGTAATATTTGTCCTCAGCAGCCTCAATTTAACCGCATAACGTGGAAAAAGCTTGAAGAAAAGGTACGGCAGTGGGCTCGGATTTATGATACCTTGCTCATTACAACAGGTCCTGTCCTTAGCTCGGACCTTCCAAAAATAGGACATGGTAAAGTGAGTGTGCCAAAGTATTTTTATAAGGCAGTAGTTATTTACACACACCACAAGAAATCGGGAATAGCTTTCGTAATGCAAAATAGTTATTCTTCCAAGGTTTTGATGCAATCGGCCATTACTATTGATTCGCTGGAAAGGCTAACAGGATTCAATTTCTTTGCTCGTCTTCCAGAAGAGGAACAACTTAATATCGAAGGGAAGCTCATCATAGAAGATTGGAATATATTAAGATAAAATACAAGATATATGATATATGATTGATAAAAGACGAATAACAATCTGGAAATGAAAAATATTGAACTCGTTTTTGCTACAAACAATCCACATAAACTAAGGGAAGCTTCACAAATTTTAGGACCAAATATTGAGATTCTGATGCTAAATGAAATCGGATGTTTCGATGAAATTCCCGAAGATGGTGCTACGGTCGAGGCCAATGCTTCAATAAAATCGTGGTATGTGTACCGCCATTATCAGAAGAATTGTTTTGCCGACGATACAGGATTGGAGATAGATACTTTAGGAGGACGTCCGGGGGTTTTCTCGGCGCGTTATGCTGGGGAAAATAAATCATTCGACGACAACATCCGGAAGGTAATCTACGAAATGAAGGGGAAAACTAACAGACGTGCCCGATTTCGTACGGTGATTTCTCTCATCATCCAGGGAAAAGAATATTTTTTCGAAGGAATCGTAGAGGGCAAAATCATCGAAAATAAAAGGGGTAATATGGGTTTTGGGTACGATCCTATTTTTATTCCAAATGGTTATAGCCGAACTTTTGCCCAGATGGACGAAGCTGAGAAAAATCACATAAGCCACAGAGGAATTGCTTTGAGAAAAATGGCCGAATTTCTTGAATATAAAAAGATATTCGAACAATAAAATTCAATCTCGCAGAGCTTCCTCGATTAACAAATCATAAAATTTGCCGAGCTCGAAACCAGCCTTGATGGCCATTTTAGGAACTATACTGGCGGCCGTCATACCGGGTACTGTATTTACTTCGAGAAACCAAAACTCACTGTTCGATAAAATATAATCGAATCGAACAACCCCTCTACAACCCAGGCTCGAGTAAAGCATTTCCGATATCGAGCAACATCTTTCTGCAAGATTCTCCTCTATGGGCGCAGGTAAAATCTCCTCGGCCAGTTGGGGATCGTATTTGGCCTCATAATCGAAAAATTCTTTCTTACTCACAATTTCCATAAGGGGAAGCGCTTTCGACTTACCCCTCTCGCTATAAACTCCGCAGGTGATTTCTCTGCCAGGAATGAATTCCTCGATCAGTACTTCCCTGTCGTGCTGAAATGCAAGTTCTATAGCTGGTTTCAAATCATTGCAGTGAGTTACTTTACTCATTCCAACGCTGCTCCCTCCACAACTGGGTTTCACAAAAACAGGCAACTTCAATACCTTAACTATTTCTTCGATCGAAATCCTTTTGTCTCGAAATAAATGAACAGAGGGAGAAGTTTTTACCCCAAAAGAACTCACTACCTTGTTGCAGAAGTATTTGTCGAAAGTTAAAGCCGATGTGATCGAATTACACGATGTGTGGCGTATGCCCAGCATCTCGAAGTAACCCTGAATCTTTCCGTCTTCGCCTGGAGTACCATGTATTGCATTGAATACCAAATCGAATACAATTTGTTCCCCTTCAATATTCAAGCTGAAGTCCTGTATATTGATTTTATAATGCCTGCCTTTTTCATTTATATATTCCCAATTATTCCCTTTGATTACAATTAGATATACATTATATTTCAGGGGATCGAGAAGGCTAGCTACACGTTTGGAGCTTCGAATAGAAATGTCGAATTCTCCTGAATTGCCCCCTCCCACAACCGCTATATTTAGTTTAGGCATTGTTCTATAAAATTTAGCATGCGAAATTACAAAAACATTGTTCAGCTATAGGATTAGAAATTTTCTTTCGAACCTAAAGATCATAAAGAATGAAACGGCCGGAAAACCTTAAAAATGACAGATTATTGATACTTTTGCAAACCTGAGCAATAAAGTCATTCGGATAAAGTTTCTATGAAAGTGAATGGGAAATACCCTCTTATATCGTCCTATCAATTATAATAAGAACATCCTGTGATGAAATTTACGGATTTTATCAAATCTAAGTTGTTTTTCCGGAATCTGGCCTTGATGGTGGTAGTTACACTGATACTCATCTGGTTGATTCTGCAATCGCTGAAGTTATACACCCGTCATGGTCAATTTATTCTATTGCCTGATTTTACGGGTAAACCTTTGGATGAGCTAGTTCAATTTGCCGATGAGAAAGGACTCAAGGTTATTATTACTGACTCGATATATGACGAAAACATGCCACCACGAAGCATTCGGGTAATGGATCCTCAACCGAATACAGGTGTAAAATCAGGCCGAAAAATATATGTAACCATAGCGTCAGGTACACCCGATTTAGTTCCCATGCCCGATATCAGAGAGCTGTCATTGCGTCAAGCCGTCGAAACACTTGTTCTTTCTGGTTTACGAATAGATTACATTTCCTATGTGGAAGGTCCTTTTCAAAATTCGGTAATTGGTCAACGTATCGGCACGCGTAATGTAAATCCAGGCGAATTGTTGCCAAGAAATTCCAAAATCGTCATTGTCGTCGAAAAAGGGGATAATCCAGTACCTGCCGTTGTTCCCGATGTTATCGGCTTACACCCTTACGAAGCCTATAATACTTTGTTTCGCTCAGGCCTAAATCTCGGAAAAATTTCTTTTCCCGATGGCATTCCACAGGATTCAGCCATGGTAATACATCAGGAGCCAGGTATTGAGACTCGACTTACTCCCGGTTCGTATGTAAGCCTGGTTTTTGGCCAGATAAAAGATGCCAAACAACTGAAATCACTTCGTCAACATCATCAAAACAGAGATAGCATCATTGATGAAAACGAGGAAGAATTTTAAAATTTGAAGTCAAAAAAATGAAAATAGATATCGAACACTGGTTTTTGCGAAGTCGAATGTTGAAAATAATCAGAAATATTCTGTTGCTCTTATTGTGTTTTTTGTTGAAGCCATTGATAGCTCAGGAGATTTTATCGGGCTTGGAATATAATCCTGCTGTTGGCAGAGAATCGAAGGTCCTTCTTTTAAAAAAAACCAATCAAGAAACATCCTCCTTGCTTCTGCCTTTTTTCGATGATTTTAGTAAGTCGGAAGTTTTCCCCGATCCTAATCTGTGGGATGACCACAATGTCTATGTAAATCAGGGCTTTGCTTTCAATCCACCTAATTACAGGGTGGTTACACTGGATGCATTAGATTCTACGGGAAAGGTTTATGCTCATGCCACCCATACTCCTTTCGAAGCCGATCGATTTACTTCGAGACCGATTCGACTCGATTCTATTTTTTCACCCGCTCCGCGTGCCTTGCGTAAAGCCGATTCCATTTATTTAAGCTTCTACTTTCAACCTCAAGGCCATGGCAATCCTCCTCAAAAAAATGATTCGTTAATTCTCTATTTCTACAATTCCCGCGATAGTATATGGAACCGTATATGGGCTACACCTGGCATGTCCATCGATACTTTCTATGCACATCATAAATCATGGTGGAAACAGGTAAATATCTGGATCTACGATAGCGCTCAGTATTACCATGATGGTTTTCGATTCCGATTCGTCAATTATGCCAGCTTGGCCAATAATGTTCTGCCTTCATGGCAAAGCAGTATGGATCATTGGAATCTCGATTATATCTATTTGAACAAGAATCGCTATCACAGCGATACGGTTTACCGTGACCTGGGCTTTGTGAACGTTTCGACCTCTATGCTCAAAACCTACAACTCCATGCCTTATACCCATTACAGCAACGACCCGGTGAAAGAAATGAACGATACCCTCTATACCGTAATTTCGAACCTCGATATTGTGGCCCATCCTTCCAATTATAGCTTTGCCGTTTTCGATGGAAATCATCAGCAAATCACGAGTTATTCGGGAGGAAGTTATCCTGTCTATCCTGTTTACGATTCGGGTTACGTAAAATACAAGCCATTTGCACGGCCAAGAATCACAACTATACTTCCCATCGATCCTCTTGGCCAAAAAGATTCAGCCGATTTTACCGTCAGGCATGTGATTATAGGAGATTATACCCCCGAAGACCGTCTTTTCGATACCCTGGAAGTAAAACAGATATTTAGAAATTATTTTGCTTACGACGACGGAACCCCTGAAGCCGGTTATGGCGTCACACCTTCGGGTTCGATGGCCGCAGTGCGCTTTAGCCTCAATATGAAAGATACCTTACGCGCAGTAAAAATCTATTTTAATTCTACTCGCAGTAATGCCAACGAACAATATTTCTTTTTATGTGTTTGGGACGACAACAATGGCCTGCCACAAAACCTCCTCTACGATACCATAGTAAAGCCCGATTTTGCAGCCAATATTAATGATTTCCAAACATTTATCTTCGAAAAACCCATTCCTGTCCGAAATGCTTTCTATGTAGGTTTTATAACTACAACCGACGATAATCTAAATATAGGATTCGACCGTTCACGCAATAGCTCGGCTATGAACCTGTTCAATACCGGCGGACAATGGCTGCCCTCTCAGTTTAAAGGTTCTCTGATGATTAGGCCCATTGTTGGGAAACCACTTGCAGGTGTATCAAAAGATAAGGGAAATTCAAAGAATCTTGCAGTATTTCCCAATCCGGTCATAGAAAATGTGATTTATTTAAGTGGTGAGCTGTTGCTAAACGGTATAAATGAGAATTTTACCCTCAGTCTGTTCAATTCTAACGGACAACTTGTTTTTCGAAGTTACTTGAAACCCCGACTCGACCTCCCTCCTTCCCTTTCGAATGGTATATATATTCTTCAAATCAGAGGAAAGAACGGGGACATCGTTTACACGACCAAACTGGCAGTTTCTAAAATTTAAACCATGAATCCTGAACAGGATTTTAATGAGGATTTATTCGAACATTACCGGATAGTCGTCGATAAAGGTCAATCCTTATTACGCATAGATAAGTTCCTTGTGAAGAGGGTGGAAAATGCTTCGCGGACTAAAATTCAAAATGCAGCCAGGGCAGGGAATATTCTGGTAAACCATAGAACCGTAAAACCTAATTACAAAGTAAAACCAGGCGATGTTATCAGCATTTTATTACCGGGCGAACCTCGTGAAATAGAGAATATTCCTGAAGATATACCTCTGAATATTGTTTATGAAGATGAAGACGTTTTGATAGTGAACAAACCTTCGGGCATGGTGGTTCATCCTGCCTATGGTAATTATACCGGAACGCTTTTCAATGCGTTGTTGTTCCTTTTTATGGGAAAAACCAATAAAGATGGAAAGGAAATATACCCATGGTTGGTTCATCGTATCGATAAAGATACTTCGGGATTATTGATCATTGCAAAGAATGAATTGGCACAAGCCATACTTGCTCATCAATTCTACGAACATTCGATCAAAAGGGAATATACCGCTTTGATTTGGGGAGATCTGGAAAATGAAACAGGAACAATAGAAGGATATATCAACCGCAACCCGAAAGATCGTAGGATAATGACCATTTATCAGGATCCTGAGAAAGGAAGGACAAGTATCACGCATTATAACGTCATCAAAAGATGGGGTTATGTAACTTTAATAAATTGCAGTCTTGAAACAGGCCGTACTCATCAGATAAGAGCCCATTTTGCATCTATTGGGCATCCTCTTTTTGGAGATACTCCCTATGGAGGCCGCCAAATCCTCAAAGGTTCATTGTATTCAAAATATAAACAATTCGTCGAAAATAGTTTCGGTTTGTTAAAGGGGCAAGCGCTTCACGCCCGAACCATAGAATTTGTCCATCCCTCAAGCCATCAAAAGGTTTATTTCGAATCGGAATTGCCTGCCGATTTTCAGGAAGTAATCGAAAGATGGGATAAATATGTACTGGGAAGAAATCTTCAGTCATAATATAATTATTTGAATAATAATGCGATAACTAAAATTCAGGGATTTTCGAAAATCTATTTGAAATTTGTTGTAACTTGCCGCCCCGTAACGTAACTAAAAAAGTTAACTATGCATACAACACGATATATATTCGTTACGGGAGGTGTTACCTCTTCTCTGGGAAAAGGAATAGTATCGGCTTCATTGGCTAAATTACTGCAGGCAAGAGGTTATAAAGTAACTATTCAGAAACTCGACCCCTATATCAATGTCGATCCGGGAACACTCAATCCGTATGAACATGGCGAATGTTATGTAACCGAGGACGGGGCTGAAACCGATCTCGACCTTGGCCATTACGAGCGTTTTTCGAACGAACCCACCTCTCAGGCAAATAATGTGACCACCGGAAGAATCTATCAAGCAGTAATCGAAAAGGAAAGACGAGGAGACTATTTGGGTTCTACCGTGCAGGTTATCCCGCATATAACCGACGAAATTAAATACCGTATCAAACTGCTTTCCAAATATAAGGATTACGACTTCATTATCACTGAGATAGGAGGTACGGTAGGCGACATAGAGTCGCTGCCTTATATCGAAACTGTACGTCAGATGCGCTGGGAAATGGGTAATCTCTGTGTAGTGATTCATCTTACACTGGTTCCTTATCTCTCTTCGACGGGGGAACTGAAGACAAAACCTACCCAACATTCCGTAAAGACTTTACTCGAACAAGGAGTCCAACCCGACATCATTGTCTGCCGTACCGAAAAACCTCTCAATGAGGCTTTGCGCAATAAGATTGCACTGTTTTGCAATGTTTCTTCTCAAGCCGTAATCGAATCCATAGATATGGAATCCATTTATGAAGTCCCATTGAAATTAAGAGACGAAGGCCTCGACAGAGAAGTACTGCGTAAATGTGGACTTCCGTTCGAGGGGCAACCCGACCTCAAGAGCTGGGAAGAGTTTCTTTATAAGATGAAGAACCCCAAATATTCTGTGGAAATTGGGCTGGTTGGGAAATACGTAGAATTGAAAGACAGCTATAAATCTATCATGGAATCGTTCGTGCATGCCGGAACTTATAATCAGGTTAAGGTTGAACTGCGAATGATACATTCGGAATTTTTGACCCAAGAAAATCTTTCGGAAAAACTATCGGGGCTTCATGGTATATTAGTTGCACCTGGATTTGGAATTCGGGGTATCGAGGGTAAGATTCTGGCCATCCATTATGCTCGAACAAGAGGAATTCCGTTTTTGGGAATATGTCTGGGTATGCAATGTGCTGTAATAGAGTTTGCCCAAAATGTAATGGGACTCAAGAAGGCCAATTCTACCGAGTTCGATCCACGTACACCTGACCCTGTGATCGACATCATGGAACAGCAGAAAAAGATTTCGGGTATGGGTGGAACCATGCGGTTAGGGGCTTATCCCTGCCAGTTGATGGAAGGATCGAAATCAAGAAATATTTATAAGGTTCCACTTATCCTCGAGCGACATAGGCATCGTTACGAGTTTAATAATAAATATCTCGAACAGTTCGAACAAGCCGGAATGATAGCCGCCGGCATCAATCCCAAAGAGAATTTGGTTGAAATCGTCGAAATCCCAAAGCATCCATGGTTTATAGGCGTTCAATTTCATCCAGAATTTAAAAGTACAGTGGCTTCGCCTCATCCATTATTTATAAGCTTTGTAGAAGCTGCCTGTCTGCACCTCGAACAAAACACTTGATAAGTGTTGTCAGGATATTGGGAGATTCGGTGCCTGAGGTACGAGGGGACGAGAAGATAAGGAAACTTTTAAGACAGGTAATTGGAAAGTCAGCTCGAATAAGATTTTATGAAATATTTTTTAATGCTCATATATTCAATCTCATCCTTTCAACTTTTAACTTTTATCTCACCAATCCCTTCTCGCCATCCATCAGAAACCTTGAACTCCTGACCACATGTGTTAGTGTGTTTCGATAATCTGAAAGAGTTCGTCGAGTTTTGGAGTAAGAATGATTTCGGTTCGGCGGTTTTTTGCTCTGCCTTCGCTTGTGCTGTTAGTAGCAAGAGGCGCATATTCGCTTCTTCCAGCAGCAGTCAAACGGCTGGGATGAACTCCGGGATTACGAGTAATGACTTTTACGATAGCTGTTGCCCTCATTACGCTGAGATCCCAGTTGTCCTTTACCTGTCCACTTCCTCTATAGGGAACATTATCCGTATGGCCTTCAATAAGAACATTGATATCGGGATTAGAGGCAAGAACCTCAGCCAGTTTTTGAAGAGCAGAAATCCCTCTGTCGTTTACCTCCCATGAACCACTCCTGAAAAGCAGGCTTTCTTCCAGCGAAACATAAACCTTACCATTACGAATTTCGATGCTCAAGCCTTTGCCCTCGAAACCTAACAAAGCTTGCGAGACTTTTTGCCTCAATGCATTGACAATGGAATCTTTTTGATTTAGAATCTTCTGCAACTCATTCAAATGCTTTTGCTTAACAGCCAATTCTGCTTCAAGTGCTTGTAATGAATCTTGTTTATGAATCAATTTTTCCTGAGATGACTGCAATTCAGCCATAATTCTCTGAATCTCGGCTTTATTGCCGGCTTCCGTCTTCCCCGCAATATCGAGCAATTCGTTGTACGAAAATTTCAATCTTTCATAATCAGCTTGAAAATCGCGAAGATTCTGCCCTATGCGGATAGTGTCGTTGATTAAACGCTGAAAGTTCTTATTTAGTCTTTCGAGGCGTACTTTGAGTTCGGTATTATCGGCAATCAAATCATTGTTTTGACTTTTTTGGGCAATAAGCTCCTCTTCGCATTGGCGCCGCTTTTGTTCGGTTTCGGTATATTTTTTCTGGGAAACACATGAACTAACCATGATGGCCATTATTGCACAAACGAAGATTTTCAGTAAACTTTTCATCTGGTGTCGATTTTATTTGATTCAGAAAAATAACGTTAAACTATTACAAATCGTCTTTATAAGAGATTTTTTGACTGCGCGATTTAAATAACCCCCATTCCATCTTGTAGTATATATAAGACAGTTATCATATAGAACGGGATCTTCGTTTCATACTTGCAAAAATAAATAGCTTTCGTTCAATTATCATTCTGATGATATTATTGGAAAATAGAATGATTGATTATGTTTGCATAAAGATAAATAGCAAAGGGATTGATTAGTAAGCTTAGAATTATCAATGACCCGGTTTATGGGTTTATCCCTATACCTAACGAGCTAATTTTTAGCCTGATCGAGCATTCGTTTTTTCAGCGTATGAGAAGGATAAAACAGTTGGGGCTTACGCATTTGGTTTATCCAGGAGCGCTGCATACGCGTTTTCATCATTCACTGGGTTCGATGTATCTGATGAGGGAAGCCATTCAGGTTTTACGTGAGCGTGGGATAGAAATCAGCGAGCAGGAAAGCGAAGGAGCATTGATAGCAATTCTGTTGCACGATTTGGGTCATGGCCCATTTTCGCATTCATTGGAGAGTGCAATTGTTAGGAATATAGGTCATGAACATTTGACAGGCCTTTTCCTGAACGAGCTGAATAAAGAATATGATGATGCATTGGGAATAGGTTTATCCATGTTTCAAGGCGATTATGAGAGGAAATTTTTCCATCAGCTCTTATCGGGGCAACTCGATATGGATCGTCTGGATTATCTTCGAAGGGATAGTTTTTTTACGGGAGTATCGGAAGGTCAAATTGGCTCGGAACGTATTATTAAAATGCTAAATGTAGTGGATGATAACCTGGTAATCGAAGAAAAAGGCCGGTTGTCGCTCGAGCATTTTCTTTCGGCAAGGCGTATTATGTATTGGCAGGTATATTTTCACAAAACCGTGCTTGCTGCCGAAACCCTACTCATTAAAATTTTAAATAGAGCCAAGTATTTAGCAGCTCAGGGCGAGAAACTGTTTGCTACAACGCATTTCTTACGATTTCTTCGAGAAGATTTCTTCCTATGTGATTTCCAGGAAGATCCTACACTGCTAAGGTCTTTTGCACGCATCGATGATTTCGATGTGTTTTCCTCGATAAAAGCCTGGACTGAGCACCCCGACCCTATCTTATCCTGTTTGAGCAATTATCTGGTCGACCGCCGCCTTTTTAGAATTTATTTTTCGGATAAACCCTTCGATCATAATCATTTAGAGATTGCTAAAAATAGAGTGGAAAAAATATTGAATCTCAAAAAAGGAGAAGGAGATTGGTTTATAGGAACAGGTGAGGTATGTGTCATGGCTTATGATCAGGAAACTGGGCCTATTTTGGTAAAAACAGCACAGGGAAATATCGAGGAATTAATTTCTGCGATTTCATCACCCAATAATTTAATACCTCTTCAACCCGAAGTAAAGTATTTTTTATGCTTGCCTAAAACAGTGAAATTGAACCCTGATTCTGAAGAAGAAGAATGAAGATTTTTTGAATGGAAGAGATTCAAGGCGAGGAAGAAATATATAGGCAGGGAGATAAATTTGAAACTTTCGACTCTTTATTTTTATTTTCAATATTTTTAAAAATATGATGATGATTCGAATGGGCATTTCCCCGATGAAAAATTTTCGGACGTACGACTTCGATTGCCTTTTCTTAAACAGCCCCCTGGGCATTCACGTAAGGAATGTTCAGAGTTGTGTCAAATCACTGAAAGAGAAAGGTGCAGACTGGGTTTGTTAATCGCGCAAAGCATCGTGGGCAGTGTTACAAGTTTACAGAATCGATGAAGCGGGAAGCACAGGCGAGGATGAATAAGGAGTGTTCGTAATACAGCACAGCGAAAGAACCTGGCATTGGTGAGGCTGCCATTTATTATCTTATCAAAAAGGGAAATTTTAAAATAGCATCAAGAGATTCTGACAAAAGGAGTTCACCTCAACAACTCAATGCACTTAAGTATTCAGTTTTGTGAAGGCTATGCGCTTGTTTGCATAAACACGATAAACCGATCTATTTTTGAATCAGGAATTCTAAAATAAATCTGAAATAAAAATAAGATTCTTATACAATCATGATCATAAAGACGAAAGAGGCCGCTCCCAAGATGAGAGCAGCCTCTTTAGCCATGAAAAGAGATTTATGTAAGGTTTACTCCTTTGAATTTTTGCGAGCGTCATAAACTTTTTTAGCTCCATAGGCACCCCCTAAGGCAAGCATTATACCAATACCCGTCCCTAAAGGAGCACCACCACCTCTTGACTGATTAGTAGATTGTCCATGACCACCTGCAGGAGGAGGAGGAGGATTTTGTGGTTGAGAATAAACCGAAAGGGAAGCAACTAAAATAGCTGCGAATAACATCAATCGAAAAATGTATCTTTTCATAAGTTTATAGATTTATATATTATTGAACAATCATTTTTTGTACATAAGCCTGATTGGCATTAATTACTCTTACCAGATAGATTCCTTTGGCAAGCTGAAGATTGACAAAATTTTCGGTAGAATTGAGTTTTCTTATCAATTGCCCATTGAGTTGATAAACCTCGATTTGTTTATGTCCGTCCATTTGCAGCATATACATTATACCATTGGAATAGTAAAGCCGGTAATTATTATTAATCGGTTCATCTATACCTACGCTTCCAAAGCTTAATTTGAAACGCAGCGCAGGATCGCCTTCTGAAGCTGTAAATTCATAAACCGGGTTTTGACTCATATCTTGTATGCTTCCAGTTTTTAAATCTTTCAGGTAAAGTGTGGCAGAATAAGGATTTTCGATGAGTTGGATACGATATTGATTTACATTTTCCAATTTCTCAAAACCATAATTTAGCTCGAGACCATTATAGATTGTGGGTAAGGATTGCGTAGAAAGCTTTTCGCCTCCAACCATGCAATAAAACTTCGGTGCATAACCCGCCAAGAAACGGCTGTCGGATGAAAATTCGAAACCTTCAGTAGTTCCTTCTTCTGTTCTTATATAGGTTTTTTGGGTTGACGAATTATCGGCTGGCGAAGCGGCTAAAACAATACTCGAAGCATCATCCGACGATTTGTACCAGTTGGTTGAATTGTGAACCCGTGAAGCTGCTGGTATAGTGAGAGAAGTTGAAGCACTTACCTGTACAAAAAATCCTTGGGTGGCAGGTATTATGCCATTTGAATTGACATCTTCATAAGATTTATTGCTAGAATTCCAAATTTTTGCTACTCCACCAATATCTGTAAGTGTCCAATTCCCATCGTTCCATTTTAAAGCGCTTGGATAAGGATTTCCTAATAGATGCCATCCATTCCCTTTATCAGAAGTATAACTTAGGTTAGAAATAGTAATATTACTATTGTTGGGCGTACCCGTGAATTTCTTATCGGTTTGTGTTTCATCATAAGCAATTAGATATCCACGACCTTCGACAAAGAGACTGCTGTTATCGTTCCAAGGAATAAAACTGCCATCCTTGTAATTTATCCACAAATTCTGTGTTTCATCCCATCCATAAAAATCATAAATACCAGTAGTGAAAGTAGAAATTTCTTGGTCTTGAACGGGAGAGCTGATGTCGTGCCAACCATCATCCCAAGTATTCCAATCGGCACCGGCCACATAGCGTTCCATTTCGAAAGTACCACTTCCTGAGTAGTTGCCATTTAAAATAAAAGAAGCTGTTCCTGTTGATTCACTTTGTAGAGAAAAATTGCCACTGTTTGTGAGGTTACCGCTGAGCGTTAAGGCAGCGGAAGAAGATAATTCAAAAATGGCACCCGAAGAAACTGTCATATTGTAAAGCGTGGCAGTTTTATTTAGTTTTACTCCATTTGTATTGTCTACTTGGATAGTAGAATTACTGGTAGCTGAAAGGGTACCTTCTCCCGAAATGGTTTGCAAGGAAGTTCCATTAAGAAGAACCGTGCCAGGTGAAGAAGGATTGAAATTCAAAGTAGCTCCTGTATATATATTAATATTCCCCTTAATAGAATGACCCGGTGTGCCTGTCATATTAAAATTCATGGTGCCTTGCTTAATGGTTAGGTTATCAATAGATACAGCATTTGAACCCTCTGGAGAAATACTTCCATTATAATCCAACTCAAAATCGGCATAGGTTCTGCCTGAAAATGATGGTGTCCCGCTTCCCCTATGAGAGTATAAACTCCCTGTCTGAAATACAACTACATTATTAGACTGACTCGCCCCAAAAGGATTGCTTCCTGCCATATAAATATAAGTCGAACCACTTTGGAAAACCACAGAATTGTGAGTTGTTGTTCCAAATGGATTCCCACTAAAACCACTACCCGCTGTAAAAGTTCCCGAAAAAATGATTGCACTGGCAGCAGAAGCCGTCAATTTATGACCACCTCCCGAAAATGTCATTGAGCCGGCTATATTTCCGGTAGCACTTGTTTGCAGAGAAATGGTCAGGGCATTCGAACCGGAAATATTAAGTTCACAACCAGAAGCCACAGAAAGGTCATCACCTTCGTCACCATTAATAGTAAGGGTAATACCTTCTGAAGCCTTTAAGGTAATTTTTGCGCCATCCGTAACTTTTAGTTGGCCGATGGTTTGCGAAGGGACTGCCGTAATTGTTTTGGTTCCACTATTAAATATCAAGATATCGTTATCTTGGGGAGAAGTCCGCGTTGGGCTCCAATTAGTGGCTTCCAGCCACGAAGCATTATCATCACCTATCCAAGTATAGGTAGTGGCAGCTTGAGCTTGAGTGGTAACACTTGCTTCGGGAGGATCGGGTGAAGTTTTGTAATTTATCGTACTTTCTGTACCATTGTATGGGTAAATTTTAAAATAATAGGTCTGATTGGAACTTAATCCTGTAAAGCTATGAGACTGAACTCCTGAAGCCACATTCTTTACCAATTCATCGTCGGCTTCTGCGGCCCCATCCACAGGAGCTACGATAGCAGCAAAACTTGTAGAACTACCTTTAATTAAATAATATGAAGCATCGGCATCTGTCCATGTGAGTTGAATTTCGGACGAAGAAGTTGCATTTGCCGTAAAATTGGAAACATGATTGGAAGGCTCAGTGGCGAAAACGACACCCGAACAGCTTATTTCCTGTGAAGTAGCTCCCGTTGAAGAAGCGGTAATGCTTTCATCATAAGTTCCAACGGAAAGCCCACTTTTCAGGCGAACATAAATTGAAGTAGAACTAACGCTTCCACCGGTCTGTGGCAAATTAATGGTATTGGTAAAGCCACTTCCCGAAGTTTGAGAAACCTCATAATTTGTTGGTGCAGTTAAGGTGATATCGTTAGTCAAATTCTGGCCACTCACGGTAAACGATTGTTCTGATGAAGGACCAGCACCCAACACATAACTAAAACCACTCAGAGAAGAAGGATTTACCGAAATACTGGGTGAAGTTCCACCATTGGCTGTGATGGAAACATCATCTATACCCAAAGCCTGTGCAAAAGATGTTGTAGTTCCAGAAGTAACAGAATAGTTCCATGCCAAGTACAAGCTACTTCCAACGGCAATAGATTGATTCAAAGTTTTGCTGGTAACATTTACTGTTGCTCCTGGTGCAGAAGTAAAACCATTATTATCAGCATCAGCTGCGAAACTTGACTTAAAATCATCTCCTGCACTTGTCCATGTACTTCCATCAGTGGAATAATACATTTGAATGGTAAATCCAGCGGAATTAGTACCATTCCGATATTTTTCCACATTGTAACTGATTGTAAGGTTGTCGATGGCAGTGCTGCCATTGTTGGTGAGCTGTACATATACATTCACACTTTTAGAGGCACTGCCGGAAGAAATTCCTCCCACTGCCCTGTCGGTGGCCGAATCTGGAACCCCTGCCGCATAATTATAAATGCCATTCTGAGCATTACTAGCCATATTATTCCCTGCTCTCAGTTCTGTTGCAGTTCCAGCAGCGGAATAGGTTCCAACAGAACGTACTGTAGTATTTTTATCTACCTTCCATCCATTAGGAAGATTAGCAGTGGCAGATGTACCCATACCATCGAAGTTCTCGGTAATGGTGTTACCCGCCGAAATGTTTACCTGGCTCCAT
>MWFC01000003.1 GCA_002071415.1 Bacteroidetes bacterium ADurb.Bin012 | reverse complement strand
CTGTTTGCCACAGCAGCAGCCCTTGTGTCATGGGCAGGACTGCGTCCACGCAACGATGAAAGCGCAGGTAAAATTAAGAGCCGCAAGATAACTCATGGAAACAAATACCTTCGTAAAACTCTTATAGAATGTGCTTGGGGAGCCTCCAGAAAGAGAGACTCTGTCTTTTACTGCCGTTTTGGCACCTGAAAGAAATGAAGAAACATCATAATGCCATTATTGTAGCTATAGCAAGACAATTGCTCACAATCATCTGGACATTGCTTTCAAAAGAAGAAAAATTTGATAATGAATATCATTTAAAGAAAAACATTCCTTCTATTACCTCAATAAAGGTAGAATAAGGAATGTGTCGGATGGTTTGTAAAGTCTTTAAATTTGTGGTAGAGAAATACCCCGTTTTCGCAAACTGACTATAGCAAACTCTCCGAATTGAACCCCGTGAAGAAACTTTGAGTTCGAAGAGGAAATGAATATTTTTAATGCGAAAGCCTTATCTCTTCAGCCAGATTGAACTTTGCTCTGAATATTCATAATATATTTATAATTGCTCATTATAAGCCATTTTTGAAAAAAGAATTATGAGATTTATAGAAAAAATTTAGCATGAATTGGCTGAATTGGATAGTTTGAGCTGTTTGTCAGAGAACAATAAGATAGGTGGAGAAAGAATTCCGACCGAAATAAGGAAAAAATTTTGAAATTAGCGCCAATAAATTATCCTAATCATTATGAGTAAGAGCAATCGCAGAGATTTTATCAAGATTACCATGGGAGGACTTGCTGCTGCAGGGCTTCTTAAGCATTCAGGGGGTTTAAGGTCAAAACCCATTCTTATGCAGGTTCCAGAAAGGAAGGGAAGCACGGTAATGGGTATGACGAGTAAGGCCTTACCAACTGTAAGAATCGGTGTGATTGGATTAGGTATGCGCGGCAGTGAAGCTGTTACGAGATTATTGCAAGTGGAAGGAACCGAAATCGTTGCATTATGCGATTTATTGCCCGAAAGAGTAGAAATGGCCAAAGAAGTGGTAAGAAAACAAAGAGGCACTGAACCTGTGGGCTTTTTTTCGGGGGAAGAAGAATGGGAAAAACTTTGCCGCCGCGACGATATTGATCTGGTTTATATTTGTACTCCGTGGGAATGGCATACCCCAATGGCCGTCGATGCCATGCGAAACGGAAAACATGCCGCTGTGGAAGTGCCGGCAGCCTTAACCATAGAAGAATGCTGGGAATTGGTTGATACTTCCGAAGCAACACGTCAGCATTGCATAATGCTCGAAAACTGCTGTTACGATTTTTTCGAACTCAATACCCTTGTAATGGCCCGTAGAGGACTATTTGGAGAGATTATGCACGCCGAGGGAGCCTATATTCACGATCTAAGATGGTTGAAATTCGATGAACAAAATGGATACTATCCAATGTGGCGTCTCGAATATAGTAAATTTCATACAGGAAATCCCTATCCTACCCATGGACTCGGGCCTATAGCCCAAATCATGGGAATCAATCAGGGCGACTGCATGGAATATCTCACCAGCATGTCGACTAATCAGGTGGGGATGAGTTTGTATGCAAAAGAAACTTTTGGCCCTGATAGTAAGTTTGCCAAACCGGAATACAGGCTTGGCGATATGAATACGACTCTGATTCGCACAATCAATGGCAAAACAATGATGATTCAGCATAATACGACTAGTCCCAGGCCTTACAGTCGTATTCATCTTATTTCGGGGACAAAAGGAATAGCGCAAAAGTATCCCGAAGAACGGCTGGCTTTCGAGCCCGAGGCGCATCGCTGGCTCAATGATAAGGAAATGAAAAAAGTAATGGAAGACAATCAACATCCCTTAATCAAACAGATAGGAGAGAAAGCCAGAAAAGTTGGTGGCCATGGCGGTATGGATTTTATCATGGATTACCGTTTGATTTATTGCCTGCGTAATGGCCTATCTCTCGATGAAACCGTATATGATGCTGCGACATGGTCTTCTTTGGTCGAACTTTCCGAAATATCAGTGAAAAATAATGGTCAGCCCGTTGCTATTCCTGATTTTACGCGAGGAGAATGGGAACATACACCTCCACTGGGAATCGTTACGCTTTGATTTTTATTGAAATCGTTTTTCTTCGGTGATGGTTTGTTCCCGATTTATTGTCATCACCTTGACTCATCTTGAGAAAACATATATGGTGAAACACAAAGTACAGGTAAACCGATCTTACTGCGGATGATTTTTGTCTCGGAAAGGCCAGGCCTGAAATGTAATGATTCCTCTTCTTCATCATTCATCAATACAAGCAATCCCGCCTTGTAACGTTTCGCATAATATGCCAATTGATTCGTATAGCTACCTTGAAGTAGATAAGAAGCAAAAGTACATTCGAGCCCGAAAGAGTTCAGTTTTTCACTAAAACGGTATCTTTCACGTTCGATCTCACTGGCGAACATAACGCTTGAGTGATTTTCTACAACGATTACCTGCTTCCCAAACCATTGACTCAAATGTGTTAATGCTTTGGCTTTTTTAGCCCATCCACGGAATAGATTCACAGGAAAAAGCATGGGGGAAAATTTATTGCATACATGCCTTGGGAAAATAATGGATGGTATAGGTGAAGCAGCAACCATGCGCATAATTTTTTCGGGTGTAAATTTTTGCAAACCTGGTTTCCCTTTCAAGCTAAAAGCAATTAATAAGGCATTACTTTCTCTGGAAATTTTCGAAATCACTTCGTAAACACTTCCTTCACGAATTACAAATTCGACATCGATTTCTCTTCCTCGTGTTAGCTTCTGAGAAAGCCACTCCATCGATTCTTCTATCCATTCACTGTCGAGATTGTTTTCGTGCAGATATGCCCGCGTGTAATGGTTTACTGCGTGTACCAAAAGCAAATCCTCGTGCAGCAATTCTGCTAAATTTGCTGCCTGAATAGCGGCCTCTAAGCTATTATCGGAAAAATCAACAATAATTAGGATGGGCATGGCCGTATTTTTTTGCAAGTAACAAAAATTTTTTCTATTGAAGTTATTTCTCAGAAAATATATTTGCTAATTATTTCGAGTCCTGTATTATCTTATGGTTGAATGAATTAAAAATAAGAGGCATGCATAGCATGGCATCTTTGATATCGGAAATATAATAATTTATCCTTTAGAGTGGGATTTCTCTCCTATCGTGAAAATTTGAAAAACCCTTCGAAAACGCAATAAGATGAACCTTAACAAGTGATACATTTTTTAATTTCATTCCTTAATACCAAGGGTTCATCGGATTTTGTCATTATTCGAGGAAACCTTCAATAATTCTCGGTCAATAATTCGAAAAATGCCTGAGGATGATCGCATCCGGGGCAACGCTGAGGAGCACTTTCTCCTACGTAAACGAAGCCGCACTTACGACAAATCCAGCGGACCTTTTGCTTTTTCTTGAAAACTTCTCCGTTTTCAATATTGGCTAATAACTTACGGTAGCGTTTTTCATGTTCGATTTCTACTTTAGCAACCGTACGAAATTTCACGGCAATCTGCTTGAACCCTTCTTCCTCGGCAATGCGCGCAAATTCAGGGTATAATTGCGACCATTCTTCGTATTCGCCGGTGGCTGCTTGTTCGAGGTTTTCCATAGTCGTGCCGATTACACCTGCTGGATAAGAGGCAGTAATCTCAACCATTCCTCCTTCAAGAAATCTGAAAAACTGCTTGGCATGCGTTTCCTCATTCTCGGCTGTGAGCTCGAAAATGGCTGCAATTTGTTCATACCCTTCTTCCCTTGCCTTTTTTGCGAAGAAAATATAGCGATTCTTTGCCTGCGATTCTCCCGCAAAGGCCTTTAACAGATTTTGTTCGGTTCGTGTCCCTTTTATACTTTTTGCTTCCATAACAAAATGATTATTAAGATGAAGATTGTTTTATTTTTCATTTAAGATTCAAGTTCGAGTCATCGAAATGTTTCAACATAGCTACAAAGATATACTTTTTTATATGTATATGGAAAAATGATAATCAGAAACCCAAATTGAAGTCTTTCATTGTTAGTTTTTATTCGTGATGAATGATAATACCATTTCCCTTTCATTCAGAATATCAAGAGAAAGTTTAGTGAAATGGGAATCCATGACTTTGATTTTTCTGGTGAAGCATATATTTTCGAAGATTTATAAAATGAGGTCAGTGGTGAGATGTAATAAGAAATCTTTAAGTTATTCAGAATATTTTACGAAAAGTTATACTTTTGCAGGCTTGTTTGAAAAATATTTCATGAAATTGAAAATCATTTGAATAATCAACCCAAATAATTGAAACTGAAAATGGCAAAGAAACTCAAAAAACACGTTTACCTATTCGGCAACAAGACAGCCGAAGGAAGTGCCGAAATGAAAGATTTACTCGGTGGCAAAGGAGCCAACCTTGCAGAGATGAATTTGATAGGAATGCCTGTGCCACCTGGCTTTACCATCACGACCGAGGTTTGTGATGCCTATTATAAATTGGGCCGCGAAGCTGTTATTGAAATGATAAAGGATGAGGTAGAAGCCGGAATCCGCTTTATAGAAAATATTATGGGCACTCGGTTTGGAGATCCTAACAATCCGTGTTTGGTATCTGTTCGTTCCGGCGCCAAAGCCTCTATGCCCGGCATGATGGATACCATTCTCAACCTTGGTTTGAATGTTGCCGTAGTGGAAGGTATGATCAAAAAAACCGGGAATCCACGATTTGTATGGGATAGTTATAGACGTTTCGTACAGATGTATGGAGACGTCGTTTTGGGCATGAAACCCGCTTCGAAACAAGATGTGGATCCTTTCGAGGAAATTATCGAAGAATTAAAGGAAGAACGCGGCCTACATTTTGACAATGAATTGACTACCGAAGATTTGAAAGAATTAGTGTTTCGATTTAAAAAGGCTGTAAGAGAACGTACAGGGAAAGATTTTCCCGAAAATCCATGGGATCAGCTCTGGGGTGCCATCATGGCAGTTTTTGATTCGTGGATGAACGATCGTGCTATCTTGTATCGTCAGTTGAACAATATCCCTGATGATTGGGGAACGGCAGTTACTGTACAGGCAATGGTATTTGGCAACATGGGCGAAACT
Organism: Bacteroidetes bacterium ADurb.Bin012; assembly: GCA_002071415.1. Taxonomy (GTDB): domain Bacteria; phylum Bacteroidota; class Bacteroidia; order Bacteroidales; family TTA-H9; genus TTA-H9. The sequence continues at coordinate 74,746 of MWFC01000003.1, read as the reverse complement.
TCTGCTACAGGAGTGGCTTTTACGCGTGATGCTGCCACAGGGGAAAAAATATTCAATGGGGAATATCTTATCAATGCTCAAGGTGAGGATGTAGTAGCCGGAATCCGTACCCCTCAACAAATTTCTCTCGAAGGTTCTAGAAGATGGGCTGCCTTAGCTGGCATTTCGGAAGAAGAACGACGCTCTAAATACCCTTCGCTCGAAGAAACCATGCCTCATATTTATCAGGAACTTCTCGAAATACAGCAAAAACTCGAACAGCATTATCGCGATATGCAAGATATCGAGTTTACAATTCAGGAAGGGCGTTTGTGGATGCTTCAGACCCGTAACGGTAAGCGTACGGGCACTGCTCAGGTAAAGATTGCCATAGATATGCTCCATGAAGGAATGATAGACGAAAAAACCGCTCTCTTGAGAGTTGAACCCAATAAACTTGACGAACTACTACATCCGGTATTCGACAATGAAGCTATTAAGAAAGCAGAAGTCATTGCCAAAGGTTTACCTGCTTCACCGGGAGCAGCGACAGGACGTATTGTATTTCAGGCCGATGAAGCTGAGCACTGGGCAGCTAGAGGCGAGAAGGTGATTTTAGTGCGTATAGAGACTTCGCCCGAGGATTTGCGTGGAATGAATGCGGCCGAGGGAATACTCACTTCTCGTGGAGGCATGACTTCTCATGCTGCCGTAGTTGCACGCGGAATGGGCAAATGTTGTGTATCGGGAGCAGGTTCTCTTAAAATTGATTATAAACAAAAAACTATCCAAACCAATGGAATGACGTTCAAGGAAGGCGACTGGATTTCATTGAATGGAAGCACAGGTGAAGTTTATAAAGGAAAAATTGCTACCCGTGATCCTGAACTCAGTGGTGACTTTGGTGAACTAATGCGTTTGACTGATAAATATTCACGCATGTACGTCAGAACCAATGCTGATACTCCAAACGATGCCAGAGTAGCCCGTAACTTTGGTGCGAGAGGAATTGGCCTGTGTCGCACCGAACATATGTTTTTTGGAGGCGAAAAGATCAAGGCCATGCGCGAAATGATCTTAGCCGATGACGAAGCCGGCCGCCGGAAAGCCCTCGATAAACTTCTTCCCATGCAACGCGAAGATTTCGAAGGCATCTTCGAAGCCATGCACGATTTACCAGTTACTATCCGTTTGTTAGACCCGCCTTTACATGAGTTCGTCCCTCAAGAAGAAATCAACCAGCGCGAAATGGCAAAAGAAATGGGACTTACTCTCGAACATATCAAGGCAAAGGTCGAAGAACTTCATGAAGTGAATCCTATGTTAGGCCATCGTGGATGCCGCCTGGGCAATACTTACCCCGAAATCTCTGAAACTCAATCCCGCGCAATTATCGAAGCTGCATTGAACCTTAAAAAAAGAGGAATAAAGGCAAGGCCTGAAATCATGATTCCGCTTACAGGTACACTTAAGGAAATGCAAATCCAGGAGGATATTGTTCGGTCAACCGCCGAAAAAGTGTTTGTAGAATATAACGACCGAATAGACTATCTGGTAGGAACCATGATAGAAGTTCCACGTGCTACCCTCGTTGCCGATCAGATTGCCCAATCAGCCGAATTTTTCTCGTTTGGAACCAACGACCTAACCCAGATGACCTTCGGCTATTCACGTGATGACGCTGGAAAATTCCTTCCGGTTTATCTAAAAAAAGGAATCCTGAAAAATGATCCTTTTCAAGTCCTCGACCAAGAGGGAGTAGGACAACTTATTCGTATGGGCGTTCAAAAAGGACGTCAAACACGTGAAAAATTGAAAATCGGAATATGTGGCGAACATGGTGGAGAACCCTCCTCAATCGAATTTTGCAATTCAGTTGATTTCGATTATGTAAGCTGCTCGCCCTACCGTGTACCTATTGCCCGCCTTGCTGCTGCTCAGGCTGTCCTGAAACAATCCCCCAAACCCGAATCAGAAGAAGAAACATATAAGAAGGATAAAAAGGGCAAGAAGGATAAAAAGGGCAAGAAGGATAAAAAGGATAAAAAGGACAAAAAAGATAAAAAGAACAAAAAGTCGAAAAAGGAAAAGAAGAACAAGAAGAAGTGATCCGATGATCTGAATTTTATATTGTAGAGCAGGATGCATAAGGGAATAATTCTATATACATCCTGCTTTTTTATAGAAAATGTATGGGACTGCAGGTGATATTAACATAAGTGTTGCGAGATACAACAGAAAACAAGAGACAAACAGAAAAGGAGAAATTCATTTTATACTTTAACTTTTTGCTACCAGTTGTTATCCCTTGGGTCACTTTGCAATTTCAACCCTAAAAAGTGGTAAGAGTCCACATAATAGTGCAGATTCTTATAAGACTTACAATAATTCCAACCTTGCACTAAGGTTTTTTTACTCCGTAATCTACACCTCGCACCCAGTTTCCTGTCGTTTCACACCCAATCGCTAAGCCTGCAAAGTCTCTATGTATTATATTATATGTTTTCATGCACTCTGTGACCCGCAACACCAATCCCTTATTACAAACTGATGGAAAAATACGGTAAATTTTAATTGGAATAGTTATTCGAGAAATAGGGTGGTGGGAAATATAGAAGTTGAAAAAATTGCGGAGAGGGGGGGATTCGAACCCCCGGTCCCTCTTACGTAGGACAACGGTTTTCGAGACCGCCGCATTCGACCGCTCTGCCACCTCTCCCTTTTATAACAATATTAGTTAGATGCATACATAAAATTCAGCGGAGAGAGAGGGATTCGAACCCCCGGTCCACCTTCCGGCGAACAACGGTTTTCAAGACCGCCGCAATAGACCACTCTGCCATCTCTCCAGCGGCAAAAGTACAAATTTTTCTTCTCCCATCTCAATTTTTATTTTTACGTTTACTCGAATGGTTTGGCACTAAAAATGTGTAATTTTGTATAAAATAGTATTTTGTTCTATTTTTCCTAAACTGTCCTCGAAATGAAGAAGTTTTTATACATAGTGTTGCTCTTGATTACGGTTTCTTATTCCACTTTTGCAAAAAAACTACAGGCTAGCCTCAATTATGCTACCTTCTATTCTCCAGTGGATGGCCCTTATATTGAAACCTATTTTTCAGTCAATGGAAATTCTGTAGTTTTTGCTTGGAATGAAAACGGATTGTTTCGGGCTACTATCGAAATAGCTATGATTTTCAGACAAGATGAAAAAATAGTTAATTTCAAGAAATATGAACTACTTAGCCCTGAAATACGCGATACCACTTCAGTAGCAGTTGACTTTATCGATCAGCAGCGCATACCCCTTCCCGTGGGTAAGTACGATTTTGAACTGAGCATTACCGATAAGAATAATAGAAAAGAGTCTTATGTTCATCATATTCCTATAGAAATTTATTACAGCGATACCAGCTTGGTTATTTCTGGAATCCAGTTAGTTGAATCATACAATAAAAGTGAAAAAGAGTCGATTCTTAATAAGAATGGATATGAGCTTGTTCCTAAGGTAAGTACATTTTTCTCTTCCGATCAGAACAAACTGATTTTTTATGCCGAGATTTACAATGCGGTGGAAATTTTTGGTGAAGGCCAGAAATTTCTCGTGCGAACTTATATCTCCAATTATGAGTCGGGATTTCATTTCAATCAGTTTAGTAAGGTAAAGAGAATGGATGCCGAAAATGTCAATGTAGTGTTCAATGAATTTAATATTACTCGTTTGCCCAGCGGAAATTTCAACTTAGTGATCGAAGCCCGAGATCGGCAAAATCGTTTGGTCAGTATTAACACCTTATTCTTTCAAAGGAGCAATCCGGGTTATATTCCCGACTTAACAGATATTGACAGTTTATCGTTGCGTAAATCCTTTGCCTCGCATATTAAGAACCCTGATACCCTAAGAGAATATATTAAATGCCTGCGCCCCATTGCTGCCGATTATGAAAAATTTTTCATCGACAAGGGAATGAAAGATGCACCCGTGGAAGTGATGCAGTCTTATTTGTATTCTTTCTGGAAGAATCGTTCGGAAACCGATCCTGAAGGTGCATTTAAGGCCTATCTGGAAGAAGTAGCCAAGGTCCAGACTTTATTTGGCACTTCTTATCTAAGAGGATATAATACCGATCGTGGTCGTATTTTCTTACAGTATGGCCCGCCCGATGTGATTAACGATTATCCCTTCGATGCAGGATTAATATCTACGCTATCGGATAATGAAATCAATAAAGACGTTGGCGGGAGCGTTCCTTACCAGATATGGCATTATTACCAAATTAAGGATCAGCGCAATAAATTTTTTGTATTTTATAACCCTCATTTGATTCCTAATAATTATCAACTCTTGCACAGTGATGTCAAGGGTGAGATCTATAATCCTGTATGGCAAAGTGAGTTACATAGAATTCCGTTTATAAATATCGATGCAGGCAATCCTAGTTCAAATCCAAACCCAAACCAGTAATCGCATGAGAATTTTATCTTTAATATAAACCTTATGCCTGCGAGGATTGCTATTGCTATACTCAACTGGAATGGGAAGGAATTTCTTGTCAAATTCTTGCCTTCCCTTGTTCAGTTTGGTAAGCTTGGTGTTGAAATTTACGTGATCGATAATGCTTCTTCTGACGGTTCGGTTGATTTTTTAAGAGAAAATTTCAAAGAAGTAAATATCATCGAAAATTCCGAGAACTATGGATTTGCCGGAGGTTACAATCACGGACTCAAATACATAGACGCAGAATATTATATCATTTTGAATTCCGATATTCAGCTTACCGAAGGTTGGATTGATCCAATGGTTGAATATTTAGATGGCCATGCCGAGGTTGCTGCATGCCAGCCTAAGATTCGATCTTATGACGAACCTGAGAGATTTGAATATGCCGGTGCCTCGGGTGGCTATATCGATTTTTGGGGTTATCCGTTTTGTCGTGGCCGTTTGTTTCAGGCTATCGAGAAAGATTATGGCCAATACGACGATATTACAGAAATATTTTGGGCTAGTGGGGCTTGTTTGTTTATCAGAAAAGATTGTTTTTGGGAAGTTGGTGGGTTTGATGAAGATTTTTTCGCACACATGGAAGAAATCGATCTTTGCTGGCGATTGAAGAATAAAGGCTATAAAATTGTGGTTATACCCCAGTCGGTAGTATTTCATGTAGGAGGCGGCACTTTGCCAAAAAAATCTTGGAGAAAAACTTTTTTCAATATGCGCAACAATGCGTTAATGTTGATAAAAAATCTGCCTAAAAAATGGCTACCCATAGTTTTGTTTGCTCGTTTGTTTCTTGATTTTGCCGCTGCTTTGAAGTTTCTGGTCGATGGTGGTTTTAAAAATTTTTGGGCAGTTTTTAAAGCCTATTTTAGCTTGATTCGATCCTTTGGCCGTACTATGAGCAAAAGAGAAAACTTGCCTTCCCGACAGGTTTCGGGAATTTACCGCGGAAGTATTGTGTGGAGCTATTATATAAGAGGTAAACGCTATTTCAATTCCCTGAAGCCTCAAAAATTTTCAAAATAAATTCAGAACTCCTGATTCAGTTTTAAACGGAGTTGTCATGGTTTTGATGATGGATAGATGGCTTTACGCAAAGTTCGCTAAGGATTTGAAGTGATTTTCTTAGCGTTCTTGGCGTCTTTGCAAGAAAAACATCGCTCGCGAAAGCGTAAAGGGCAAAAGAACGATGAGACTCGTTATTCTTGGGATATTCTAAAGCATGATTTATCCCCTCATTACTGAAGGAATCAATATGCAATGATAGGATCAAGGGTTATGAAATCCTTCCTTTATAGGAAGTTTGATATTAAATTCAAGCATAGAATGGTTCTAAAAATGATGGATTGACAATTAGTCACGGTTTCGAGCACCCATCAGAATCAGGACATAATACACCAAAGTAGCAAGTGATGCCAGAGCGGCTATAAAATAAGTATAGGCAGCCCATTTCAAGGCATCAAATGCTGCAGCTTGATTTTGATTATTTGTTATGCCTGTTCCCTTGAGCCAAACCAATGCCCTGTGACTGGCGTTTACCTCGACAGGAAGAGTAATGATGCTGAAAAAAGTAGTACTTGCAAAAAGAATAATGCCTGCCACCAGAAGTTGGGGAAAAGTATTTACCACCAGAATTCCTGCCAGCAATACCCATTGAACCCATCGGCTGGCAAAACTAACTACAGGCACAAGAGCTGAACGCATCTGAAGCCAGGCATAAGCCGAAGCGTGCTGTACGGCATGCCCAGTTTCGTGAGCCGCAACGGCAGCCGCAGCTACATTACTGCCATAATATACATCCCGGCTCAGATTTACTGTTTTATTCGCAGGATTATAGTGATCGGTCAATTGCCCTTCAACCGATAATACTTTCACATCATCTATCCCGTTCTGCCTAAGCATACGTTCGGCAATTTCTTTCCCGCTATATTGAATAGGCATTTTTGAATATTTAGCAAATTTAACCTTCAACTGATTGCTGATCAGCCAGCTAATTATTGCAAAAGCAATGAAAATGATATATATTCCACCCATTTCTACGATCTGAATTATTACGCCCCCATTATCAAGTTTTATGCCATCCGATAGAGAATACCTCATTTCCTTTCTATTCAATCTTCGGAGAAAACCATTTTTATTACCATAATATTCATGAAAATTTTCAGGATAAGAAGGAAGATAGAAATAAGAAAGAGCCCGCTTTTCATTCACATCTTTGGACTTGCTCAGCTCGAAGAACATATTTCGATTCGATCTAATTATTTGGCCTTCCAAATAAATAATGGAATGGCAGCAGTCGATTTTTGATATCTACCGAGAAATAATTTATTACAGATTATACAATAAAAAACTTTTTAAACGGGATCGAAATTTCAGCTCTTATATAATAACATACATGCCATGGGCAAAATCTGCGATAGACGAAAACGACCAAATTATGCAGCCAATAGTAACCTTTCACAGCATCAGGAAGATGATCCAATAGAAATTCGTAAACAATTCGAATATCGAAGGAAAAATGGAAGACTCATTGACGGATTTGAGACATTCTAAATTTTTGGAGAAGAGGTCGGGTAAATTCATGGCAGGGAAAACTGCATTTTCAATATAGCCCTTGAGGCTAAAAATACGGTATGTTGGGTTGAACACCCCGAAAAAAGGAGTCAATGTGTGGGAAATGCATCAGGGAATATTTTAATGAAAGGTTTAGCGGTCATTGAGTGATAGAAGATCGGGATCATGCAATTTTTTTTATATGAATGAGAGCTTCACTTCTTTGAGGAATTTTTCTTCGAGGAGTTGGGCTATTCTTTTAACAACGGTGCGGCGTATTTCGAGTTCGACAGGAAGGCTAGGGTCTTGGTGGGCAATGTTGATGCGAGTACCAATAATGAAGAAAATTTCGTCGCTTTCGAGGAGCATTTTTACGATTTTATCGGCAGGTCCGTTTCCAAGGCGAGTATTTGGCCCATAATTCAATAATAATTGGTTGACTTTTTCGAGTGTGAGAATTCCTTCGGTAACCAGATCGACTCCAGGCATGTAACTTATAGGAGGCAAGTCGGGGTCTTCAAATTCGAAAGAGTCGGAAATTTCGACTCCCAGTTCACGAGCAATGATATCGGCCGTAGTAGCTCCGCACAGAATTTTTTTCCCTTCGAAGGTTTTTACTGCCTCGGCATATTCTCTGTCTTTATGCTCGTCGAATGGAGGCCCTGTGCATATGAGAAGTTTTCGTGGTTCTCTATAATAGATCACAGCACAGCTTGTATCGTCTTTACTGCGATAGCCGTCATTAATGTGGGCAAAGTTGACGACTTTGGAAGCCAGTGTGGCAGCTGAAATTTGCGGGTCATTAGTAAGAAGCTGAACAACAAAATCCTGCACATTGTCTCTTCCCCAACCAAAGGGATATTTTTCTGACCCCATGCCCGATTGAGCCACCCCATCACTTATTAGAACAATACGATCTTCCTTGTGGTGATAAAATTGACAGGTCATCAATTCTTTACCTGCATTTTTTTCACTCTTAAGAATTACGCAATTCCAGTTGGGCTGAAAAGGGTCATTCCCCCTTAAAATAATACATTGAGGATTATCATATTCGAGGATTTTGGTTAAATCATCAATTTGAATATCTACGATGGAAAAGGTACTGTAACTGATTTTACGTTCACTGCAAACAGGCAAGGTGTTCATGATTAGCTCAGCTATTTTGTCCACATCCTTGTGTTCGATGGTGAAGTTCAATGCCATGGTGGCAGTAAGAGTAGCCAGAACATTGGCCTTCACGCCATGCCCCATGCCATCGGAAAGAACGGCAATGGTGCGGCCTTCTTCCTTGATTTTTCTCGATAGGAAAACATCTCCGCAGATTTTTTCTCCCTCGTGATGAATCTGCTGGCAACTTACTTCGATGTATATATTATTCTCCATAAATGAATCATCTTCATATTAGGATTTTGTTTCTCCACTTTTATTGCCGTTTTCCGATTGATATGCGCTGATGATGGAATTAAGCATCCTTTCGGTCTTACTGGCACCTTCTCCCAACAAAAAACCAATTTTTTGAACCATTTCGAGATTTTCGGTAATGGCTTCATTAATCCGGTTGATAATCTGTTCACGCCTTACTTCGGGCATTTTTAGATCGCGGACGACAGCCCCTACTATTTTGTTCGGCCTTATCGTAAATATTGAAACATTGAGTATATTGTCGTTAAAATTGACATCCCGATTGGTAATATCTTCAGCATTTTTCAAGACGTACGAAAACATATTGTAAAAATGATAGGGTAACAAAGTTTTTAAATCTGCTCCAACCAAGCCAGGAATTACTTCATCAATCAGGCGAGCGTCTTCTCCTAAAGTTTCTATGAATGTCTTATTCGCTTGAATGATTTTTAGATTTTCATCGACGATGACCACGCCCGAAGGGAGTTTTTGTAACATGATATTTACAATCTCGTTGGCTTCGCGCGCTAACATTTGTTCGCGGCGGGCAATCTTTTCCGATTCTTTCAGAGCAATTTCGGTTTTGGCAAGTTTTTCGTTGGTGGCTTTCAGTGTTTTAATATATTCGTTTTGGTTGCGAAGATTGTACGTAATGCACATTTCAGGTTTAGCCAATCCCGAGGCTACCGCAGTGGCAAATTCATAGCAAGACGAAAACCCGCATGCTCCGCATCCCATCAATTTATCGGCATCTACTCGTCCTATCACTTTCAGTACTTCGTCGATCTTTTCTTTGGGTGGAGATTGAAGCCTTTGGTCATCAGGGTTAAAACTGCGGGAAAGTGTGATTGTTTTGTATTTTTCGATGTTCTCCTGCCATGATTGGGAATCGAACTCTTTGAGTCTTTTATTGGCATATTCTACAGCGAGTGAACGCCTGAGGTATTTTTCTCCTCCTGGGCTGGTGCCAGGGCCCATTAGGCAGCCATGACAATAAAATATATTGAAATGCCTTCGGATCAATTCCGTGTAATCGTGGAATTGTCTGACCGAATCAATGAAATTATCCTTGCCTTCGATAGTAGTAATTGTCCCTGTGAGTAAGTTTTCATCGAGGCCGACCGCTTGAAGTAATCCATTGCTGATGGGAAACAGGGAACCAAGGTGTCCAATAGGGCTATCGAATTCTGAATACTCCAGCGTTTGTTCAGTGATACCCGCTTCCTTGAACATTTTTCGCAATTCAATAAAAGTGAGAATTTCGTCTATGGGATTCTCTTCTTCGAGCAACACCGGTTCATATTTGGCAGAAATGCAAGGCCCTATATAAACAACCCCTACTTCTGGTCCATACTTTTGCTTCACCACACGAGCAGTAGCAATCATAGGCGTAACGATAGGAGCCAGATTTACGGTAAGCTCGGGGTAGAAATAACATACATAAGCCGTAAGCGTGGGGCAAAGAGAGGTGATATAATATTTCCCCTTGAAATTTTCGAGTAATTCTTTATATTCATGAGCTACCAGATCGGCACCAAACGAAACTTCGTTCACGTATTGAAACCCCAGTTCTCTTATCATGCTTACAAATTTCCTGTAATCAGTGATATCGGTAAATTCTCCGGCTATACTCGGAGCAAGAATTGCAGCTACTTTTTCACCCGAAGCCAATAATCCTTTTACTCTGTCAATGGAATTTTTAAAGGAAAGCGCATTCGGTGAGCATACAGGTAAACAATCTCCACACCCAACGCACCGATTGTGTAAAATATGAGGATAGTTTTCGTTAATGGGCACTGCAATGGCTTTTACTGGGCAAACCCTGACGCATGCATAACACTCAATACATTTTCCCTTATCGAATTCAATCACCTGCATATCTTATCGCCTGTGTTTTCAATTGATTATAAATTAAAGTATTCTGATAAAACTTTGATTACCTTTTCGGTATCTACCTGAAGATAAATTCTATCAGCTATTTTTAATACCGGTCCGTTAACACACTCCGAAAAACAATGCGCCCCATGGAAATTTACCTTATCCTTCAGTCGCTTTTCTTTCAGCCAATCATCTACCACCTTTACCATGTGCTTATTTCCTCTCGAAAAACAAGAACTCCCCAGACAAATTACAATTTCAACCTTCTCATTCATTAGTAACTTTCGCTAACTTGAAATCTTTCTTCAAAAGTAAACTTTTTTATTGTCGTAAAACATTTTGTATATGAACTAATTTTATTGCCTTGAAAAAATTGACCTAAGGTTTCCAATTTTATGCAATATCTTGTTCCTTTGCCGATAATATGACTACTGAATTTCTTTTATACTCGCTGAATGCCTTATTTCGATGAATTATAATAAGGACGACGGAATTGCCATTACACTTTCAAATCTAAAGAATCTTGATCGGTTTCGAATAGTGGAAAAAATGATAAGCCTTCTTATTCTTTCAATTATCTGGTTTTAAGTGTATTAATTCCGTTGTTTTGTTTTAAATTGAATATTTTTTTGATGTTAAGTATTTCACAATGTTATTTCAATAACAATAAAAGAAATAATTCGTAATTTAGTGGCCTCAAGTAACAAACTTCTAAATGTTGTAAAAAAACATTCATAAATGGATAGAGTTCAAAATATAATCGATAGATACCTTGGAGCAGGGAAAGAAGCCTTACTCTCAGTTCTGCAGGAAATACAGGAGGAAGAGGGGTATTTGAACGCTGAATCTATACATAAAGTCAGTTATTGTTTGGGTATTCCCGAGAACAGAATTTATTCGATAGCTACATTTTACGATCAATTCAAGTTTTCACCACGAGCACGAAAGACGATAAGAATTTGCGAAGGAACAGCATGCCATATTATGGGTTCATCTTTAGTAGCCCGTGAGATTAAAAAACAAATCGGTATTGAACCCGGCCAAAGGACGAAGGACAACGAGTACGAACTAGAGTTTGTGGAGTGTATGGGTGCATGCAGCCAAGCCCCGGCCATGGAAATCAACGATCGATATTACAATAAAGTGACGCCCGAAAAATTGCGTCAGATTCTGGAACACTTATCCAATTTTGAAGAATAGACCATGAGCAAGGAAACAAAAAAAAATCGGAACCCATATATTGCCGACATATTGTTGATTCCACCAGATCAATACAGTCACCAAACGGCAGAAAGAGTGGCCTTGCTGAGGCGTGAAAAGGTTGAAAGGCCGACTATTTTCGTAGGTGCTGGAACATGCGGAATGATTGCTGGAGCAAGTCAAACCATGCTAAGCATTCAAATGTACCTGAATGATCATTTGATGAAGGCCGATGTGGTAGAGGTCGGTTGCATAGGTTTATGCCAGTTCGAACCCATTGTTGATGTTCAATTACCAGGTAAGAATAGGATATCCTTTAAGAATATTACGCCGGAGAAGGTCTATTCTTTGCTCGACGCTGTATTCAACAATACTATTGATTCAGTCGATGTTTTGGGGCAATTCGAATCTCGGCATTTAGTTCCCTGGGAAGATGTTCCTTTTATCAATCGCTTGCCATTTTTCAAGAAACAGAAACGTTTGGTTTTGGAAAACTGTGGTTTGATCAATCCTTCGAGCATTGAAGAATATCTGGCAAGGGGCGGATACAAGGCTTATGCAAAAGCAATTCAGAACTATACGTCTACGGAGATTTGCGAGATTATCGAGCAGAGTGGATTAAGGGGACGCGGAGGCGGGGGTTATGCTACAGGTAAAAAATGGATGATTGCCCGTCAAACCCAAAGTGATCAGAAATATCTGATTTGCAATGCCGATGAAAGCGATCCTGGCGCATTCATGGACAGGGCGCTTATTGAGGGCGATCCACATAAACTTATCGAAGGAATTGCCATAGCTGCATATGCAGTTGGAGCAAGCCAGGCTTTTATCTATATCCGTTCAGAATATAAAAAAGCCATACAAACTCTAAAAAATGCGATAGACAGTGCAAAGGAATTTGGGTTGATCGGCAGCAATATTTTGGATAGTAGTGTAAATTTTTACCTGAATATCAAGATGGGCTCGGGTGCCTTTGTCTGTGGTGAAGAAACTGCTTTGATCAACAATATGGAAGGAAGAAGAGGAACTCCCGAGCCCAAACCCCCATATCCGGCCACTCAGGGTCTTTTTAGCCATCCTACGGTGATAAATAATGTGGAAACTTTGGCTAATGTTCCATTGATTATCCAGAATGGTCCGACGTGGTTTGCCGGTTTGGGAACTCCGACTAGCCATGGCACGAAAGTCTTTGCCGTTACGGGAAAAGTTGAATACAATGGATTGGTAGAAATAGAAATGGGTAGGTCATTTCGTGAAATTATTTATGATATTTGTGGAGGGATAAAGGATTTTAAGGATTTCAAAGCCATGCAGATAGGTGGGCCTTCGGGAGCATGCTTAGGTGAGGCTTGTCTGGACCTCCACATTGATTATGAGTCGCTTAAGCAGGAAGGCGCCATGATGGGGAGTGGAGGATTGGTAGTTATGGATGAATCTGCCTGTATGGTGGATATTGCACGGTTCTTTATGAATTTTCTTCAGCACGAAAGTTGTGGTAAATGTATTCCATGCCGAGAAGGAACGCGTAGAATGTGGGAAATTCTCGAGTCGATAACCAAGAAACCCGTTGAAGGTCAAGAACATCAATCTCTCGAAAGATTCAAGGGCGTTCTTATGCTTGAAGAATTGGCTACAGTAGTTGCCGAAACTTCTTTGTGTGGACTTGGGAAAACCGCACCTAATCCCGTTATCAGCACTCTCAGATATTTTCGTGATGAATACGAAGAACATATTTTCGAACGTAAATGCAGAGCCAATGTCTGCAATGGACTCAGGACGTTCTATATTCATACTGAAAAATGTACCGGATGTACAATATGCTACCGCAAGTGTCCTACTTCGGCTATTATAGGCACTCAGCGCAATCCACACTTCATTGTGCAGGACAAGTGTATTGGCTGTGGTATATGCTATGATGTTTGCAAATTCGATGCAGTTTCTGTTCATTGAATCAAGGGTTTATATCTATAATTAAAAGAAGTTCCATGTTGTTTTCGATAGAAGTTAATAATAAGGTCATTACTGCCCAAAGGGGTGAAACCATCCTTGAATGCTTGAAAAGGAATGGGGTATTTGTTCCCACGCTTTGTCATATTGAAGGATATTCTCCAACGGGTGCTTGCAGGATATGTGTGGTAGAAGTGGAAGGCCGGCCCGATTTAGTGCCATCTTGTTCCCATCCGGTGGAAGAATGGATGAAAATAAAAACCCATTCACCTCGTGTTATCAGAGCAAGAAGAGCTATAGCGGAAATGCTTCTCTCTAATCATCCCGACGATTGCCTTTATTGTGGACGCAATGGAAACTGTGAATTACAAAACCTTGCTATCGATCTGAATTTAAGGGAAAAACGTTTTAGCGGAAGTAAGAATACTTTAAAGAATGATTATGCAAGCGTTAGCATCATGCGTGAACCATCCAAATGCATATTATGCGGCCGTTGTGTCAGACTTTGCGAAACCGAGCAGGTGGTTGCAGCCGTTGACTTTATTGGCAGAGGCAACCAGATGACTATAGGAACCTCATATAATCATGGATTAAGTTCGAGAAATTGTCATCATTGCGGGCAATGTATATTGATCTGTCCTACGGGTGCTCTCTCGGAACAGCAACACATTGCAAAAGTGCAAGAAGCTTTGCATAATCCAGAGAAACATCTGGTAGCGCAATTTTCCCCTGCATTGAGCGTGGGGCTTAACGAAAATCTTGGAATCAAGGCAGGTAAAACTGCGGATCATATTATAGTTGCAGCACTGAGTAAAATTGGCTTTTCTAAGGTTTTCGATACAGGTTTAGCTACCGACTTGAATATTTTGGAAAATGCTTCTTTGTTGGCCAAACAAATTCGTGAGGGAGAAAGCATGCCTATGTTTACTTCCTGCTGTCCTTCATGGTTGCATTATGCCGAAACCTTTCATCCCTCGATTTTACCTTGTATCAGTCCTGTATTGTCGCCCCAGCAGATAATGAGCGTCTTGATCAAGAAAATCTATGCCAGCGAAATGCGTCTGAGAGCGGAGGATATTTACACTGTTGGGTTGATGCCTTGTACAGCTAAAAAGTATGAGATATTGAGGCAGGAAATGTTGATAGATGACCTTAATATGACTGATGCCGTGCTTACTACGCGTGAATTAGCCAGGTTTATCAAGTTGTATGGAATAGATGTGAATAATATCGAGCCCATGCTGCCACATAGTCCGTTTCATATTCGAAGTACGGCTGCCAAACTTTATGGAGTATCGGGTGGAGTAACTGAAGCCATTTTACGTACGGTGTATTTCTTACTGACGGGCGTGGAGCTTGAACCTTATAAAATTGGAGAAGTCCGTTCAGGCAGCGGGCCCAAATTTTTTACCATGGAGGCAGGAAAATACAAAGTAAAAACTGCTGTGGTAAGCGGCATGAGTCAGGTTCAAAAATTATTGAAAGAAATTGAAGCGGGCAAGAAAAATTTAAATTTTATAGAAGTGATGGCGTGCCCTGGCGGCTGTATCAATGGAGGAGGACAAAAAATTGGCGCCAGTGATAAGGATATTAAAACCCGTAGTAAAGTTCTTTATGAAATGGACGAAAAGGAAAATATCCGTGTAGCCCACAAAAATCCTATTGTTCATGAACTGTACCAAAAATATTTTGATGCACCTTTGAGTAACAAGGCCGTTGAGTTTTTGCATAGAAGAAGATTAGAAAAAAAAATGGAAGGGAATGAGCAAATCCTATAAGAATCAATTGGTTTTTACGGTGAAGGATCGATGTAGGGTATGTTATACCTGCGTACGCGAATGCCCAGTGAAAGCCATACGTATAGTCAATGGGCAGGCTGAGGTAATGAGCGAGCGGTGCATAGGTTGTGGAAATTGTGTGAGAGTTTGCAGCCAGGGAGCCAAGATATTTTTACATTCTCAAGCCGAAGTAAAGGAATTGCTCGAGGGGAGCGATCCTGTTGCAGCATTGATAGCGCCCAGTTTTCCGGCCGAATTTGAAGAAATAAGCGATTACCATTTATTTATTGGTATGGTGCGAGCTTTGGGATTTGAATATGTATGTGAAGTGGGTTTTGGAGCTGATATGGTAGCCCGAAGATATGCCGAAATTATGAACAAACCTACCGACAAAGGCATCATCACTAGCGATTGCCCTTCGGTTACCTTTTATATCCGGCATTATTATCCCCATCTTGTGGATAGGCTGGCGCCTATTGTTTCGCCTATGGTTGCCTTGAATAGATGTGTAAAAGCTGAATACGGCGAAAATATCAAAACCGTTTTCATTGGCCCGTGTATAGCTAAAAAGGCCGAGAGCTCTGAAGTGGACGAAGCGCTTACCTTTACTGAACTTCGCGAGATGTTTTATGAGTACGACATTACACCTCAGAATGCAAGTCCTTCCGAATTCGATCCTCCTTATGCAGGGAAAGGAGCAATCTTCCCGGTGAGCAGGGGGCTTCTGCAAACAACGAATATCCGCGAGGATGTAACAGAAAGGAATATTATTATTGCCGAGGGTAGCCCAAGCTTTAAGGAAGCTGTTAGAGAATTCGACGATGGCCTCGTCAGTACTCATCATTTAGAATTATTATGCTGCAAGGGATGCATCATGGGAGCAGGTATGGGAAAAAATGGGAAGCGATACGTCAGAAGAACGCTCGTGGCCAATTATGTAAAGCAGAAACTGAATCAAACCAGTCAGCAAAAAAGAGAGTATTATGTAAAAAAATTCGATCAGCTCGATTTCAGTGCACATTTTACCCCCGAAGACAGACGTAAACCTTTGCCAACCAAAGAACAAATCGAGGAAGCATTGGTTAAAATAGGTAAGCTCTCGCCTCAAGATTATTTGAACTGTGGAGCATGCGGTTATGACACTTGCGAGGAACATGCCATAGCAATTGCTCAGGGCTTTGCAGAGCCCGAAATGTGCCTGCCCTATACCATCGAAAAGTTACATAAATCCATCAATGACCTGAACATCACCAACGAAAAACTTGCTCATGCCAAAGCGGCTTTAAAACAATCGGAAAAATTGGCACACATGGGTCAGCTTTCTGCCGGTATTGCCCATGAACTCAATAATCCTTTGGGAGTTATTACAATGTATGCTAATATTATGATGGAAGAACGGCCTGAGAATGATCCCCTGCGTAAGGATCTGGAATTGATTGTGGAGCAAGCCAATCGCTGTAAGAAAATTGTAAGTGGTTTACTCAATTTTGCACGTAAAAATCAAGTCAATCTGACTGAGACCCATCTGGAACAATTAGTTCAACGAAGCCTCGATTCGGTGGTTAAACCCGATAATGTGAAAACAAGAATGATTTCAGAAATGAAAGACCCTATCTGTTTCCTTGATCAAGAACAGATGATGCAGGTTTTGACAAATCTCGAAAAAAATGCGATTGAAGCTATGCCTCCCGAAGGCGGCGAAATTACTGTCACCCTTAAAGACAATCTTCATGAAGTTATTATTAAAGTTGCCGATACAGGCATAGGCATCGAGAAGGAAAATATGGACAAGCTATTTACTCCCTTCTACACTACCAAAGAGCTGGGCAAAGGCACTGGCTTGGGACTTCCGCTCATCTATGGAATTGTGAAAATGCACAAAGGCCAGATTAGCGTCATGTCGAATAACAATAAAGAAGAAGGGCCTACAGGAACAATTTTTACAATTACCTTACCCCGCAACCCCAATTCAGTTTAACAATTTCATTATAAAAAAATTACCATCATGGAAGCTCATAAGAAAACGATTTTTATTGTCGATGATGATCCCGATTACTTGTTCCAGTTGCAGGTATTGCTCGAAAAGAATGGATTTCGGGTAATTACGGCCGAAAGCCAGCGAGAAGCTCAAAAAATCATAGAACGCACCAAACCCGATCTGGCCATAGTTGATTTGATGATGGAAAATGAAGATAGTGGTTTTATTCTGAGCTATCAAATCAAAAGATTGTATCCCGATGTTCCTGTAATTATTTTTACTGCTGTTACTGCCGAAACAGGCATAAGTTTTGAAACAGAACTGGGCATGAATTCTCGATGGATCAAGGCCGACCTGTTTTTACCAAAAGGTCTGCGTCCCGACCAATTGATTCGGGAAATCAATAAATTGTTAAAATAATAAAATATTCAAAAATGGCAAAACTCAAGATTTTGGTAGTAGATGATGAGCCTTTCATTCGCTCAGGCATACATCGCATACTCGATAATTTCCAAGTGGATTATCCCTTTATGACCGAACCTTATGAATTCGAGATACTCGACGCTGTTACTGGCGAAGAAGCTATCGAAATCATCAATAACCATCAGCCCGATATTGTCTTGCTCGATAATAAACTCCCCGGTATCCAGGGTGTGGAAGTGCTTTCGTATGTTAAGAACAAAAAACTCGACATAGTAGTCATTATGATTACTTCCTATGCCTCCCTCGATCTGGCCGTCAGAGCAACTAAAGATGGGGCACACGACTTCGTTCCAAAGCCTTTTACTCCTCAAGAATTGAGATCGGTGATAGAATCTACGACAAAACATATTTTTCTCAAACGTATGACCCAGCAAATGAATATTGCCGGGAAACAAATCCGTTTCCAATTTCTATCCGTCTTGAGTCATGAATTAAAAGCTCCTTTGAATGCCATAGAAGGGTATCTGCAAATGATGAAGGAGAAACAGCTTGGTGATAAAATTGACGACTACGCTCAAGTAATCGACCGTTCGTTAGCACGTATTAAAGGCATGCGTACACTTATTTTAGACTTGCTCGATATGACGCGCATCGAAACGGGTGAAAAAGAAAAGAAAATCGAAAGACTCAATATTTGTGCTATAGCTCAAACTTCTATTGATACTTCAAAACCTATGGCTATACAGCGTGATGTGAAGATAAAGCTCGATTGTCCTAAAGACCTGGAATTTGAAACCGATGCCTCCGACATGGAAATTATTTTTAATAATTTGATATCAAACGCGGTAAAATACAATAAGGAAGGTGGAAGTGTTACTGTTAGAATACATAAGGATGAAAATAATTTAGTGATCGAAGTATCGGATACCGGAATAGGTATGACCGAAGAAGAAACCTCTCGTCTGTTTCAGGAATTTGTAAGGATAAAAAATGAAAAGACAAGAAATATCACAGGCAGTGGTTTGGGATTATCTATTGTAAAGAAGATTGTCGATACATATAATGGAAATATATCCGTGCAAAGTACACCTGACGTGGGGAGCACTTTCATCGTAACCCTGCCTGTTCAGTCCTTAACCGATATCATTCTATAAATCATTTATCTATGAAGATGAGCCACAGGTCTTTACCCGATAAAACCATTGAAAGATTGAGCCAATACCGACGAAATCTTCTTATATGCTTATCGCAGGGGAAGCATCATATTTTTTCACATGAGATTGCTCTGATTCATCATATTACACCGGTACAAGTGCGTCGTGACCTTATGCTCATAGGCTATTCCGGCACGTTAAGAAAAGGTTATGATGTAAAGGAATTGATAGATCTGATTGGTTTGATCCTCGATACGGAAGAAGGATTAAAAGTTGCCATAGTTGGAATTGGGAATCTTGGGCGTTCTCTCATTGGCTATTTTAGTGGTAAGAGATCAAAACTCAATATCGTGGCTGGATTCGACAATAACCCCGATAAGATCGGGAAAATCTACGCTGGTGTTCATTGTTATTCCAGCGAAAGAATGCAGGAGATCATCGTTGAGGAAGAAATTAGCATAGCTATTATTACTGTTCCGGCTGATAATGCCGCTATCGTAGCCGAACGACTCGTTATGGCCGGAATAAAGGGAATTCTTAATTTCTCCCCAAAACCATTAAATGTGCCTCCGCATGTCTATCTCGAAGAAATTGACATGATTACTTCTTTAGAAAAAGTGGCTTATTACGTTAAGAAACAACTATAATTTTCTGTATAGAATAATATAGGGCTCTTATTAGTCGTAAATTTGCAAAAGAATTTTAAATTCAATTGGTCAATGAAATTTAATCCAGAAAAATGCAGAATGAAGGATGAAAGAATGAAACCTTTCATCGACACGGATGAGATTTGGGATTTGCTCGATCATACCAAACCTGATCGGGTAAGAGTGAAAGAAACCATAGCCAAATCGCTCGAAAAAAATCGGCTGACACTTGAAGAGACTGCGCTGTTGATCAATGCGACCGAAACCGACCTTGTCGAAGAAATTAAGCAAGGAGCACGTGAATTAAAAAAACGAATCTATGGGAACCGAATCGTTTTATTCGCTCCTTTATACATAGGCAACAAATGCACCAATAATTGTCAATATTGTGGGTTCAGAACAAGCAACAAGGCTGCTGTGAGAAAAACCCTGACTGACGATGAAATTGTCAGGGAAGTAGAAGCCCTCGAGGATAACGGCCAAAAGAGGCTCATCCTGGTTTATGGCGAGCATCCCGATTACGATGCGAATTATATTGCCCATACGGTTCGTTTGGTTTGTGGAGTAAAAAAAGGAAAAGGCGAAATCAGAAGAGTGAATATCAATGCAGCACCACTCGATATCGATGGTTTCCGTACAGTAAAGCAAGCAGGCATTGGCACTTATCAGATTTTTCAGGAAACCTATCATCCTGAAGCCTATAAGACATATCATCTTGGAGGTAAGAAAACGGATTTCAACTGGCGTCTTACTGCCCTCGACAGAGCTCAGGAAGCAGGGATAGATGACGTAGGAATTGGTGCCCTGATAGGGTTATACGACTGGCGTTTCGAAGTGATGGGATTGGTAAGACATGCAAACCATCTGGAGGCTTGTTACAATGTGGGACCACATACTATCAGCTTTCCTAGAATTCAAAATGCTTCTTCTCTCGATATCGATGGACGTTATCTGGTGAATGATGCTGATTTTGCCAAACTCATAGCCATACTTCGCCTTGCAGTTCCTTATACAGGAATGATTTTAACCGCCAGAGAAAACCCAAGGCTACGCAGAGAAGTAATCCCCTTCGGCATTTCTCAGATCGATGGCGGAACACGCTTGGAATTGGGTACCTATTCTCAAAATCTTAATGCAGAACAAGACCTTAACCGTGAACAATTCAAAATTAACGACGACCGTTCACTCAATGAAATCATCGAAGAACTCATTCAAAACGACTTCATCCCCTCATTCTGTACGGCTTGCTATCGAATAGGGCGAACGGGCGAGCATTTCATGGAATTCAGCGTTCCCGGATTCATTAAAAGATTTTGTACACCAAATGCGCTGCTAACGCTTTCGGAATATTTAGTGGATTATGCTCCTCAAGATACTGCACAAATGGGCTGGAAAGCTATAGAACAAAATCTTGCTCATTTGGGCGATACAGCTAATACTCAGGAAATACGCCGACGAATCGAAAGAATCAAACAGGGCGAAAGAGACCTGTATTTTTAAAATTTTAAAATACTATATACAGAATAGGAATCGAATGAGCCTTCCAAGATTAGTATAAGTGTTTCATTATGAATATTTTGTATTAAATTTGAAAATCTTTGACAGATGAAAGAAATCAGAATCCTGGGAATTCTTATAACCGACCGCATAAAGGAAGCAGGGCAGACCCAGAAAGTATTATCCGAATTTGCTCATATAATCAAATCGCGTTTAGGCTTCCATGAAGTTACAGAAGCAGTCTGTTCGAGGCTGGGGATCATTATGCTCCAACTTGTTGGTTCCATAGATGAACAAGATAAACTGGAAAGTGCTTTGAATCAAATTGGGGGTATTCAAGTCAGGCGGATGCAATTCGAGGTATAAATCTACCAGAAGATGCTCATTCGGGTTTTTGGGCTCTCATCATCCTGTATTTTCCATTGAAGTCTTTTCTTGTTTCGATATTACGATATTTATGCGAAGAAAATATTTTTTGTATCATAGCGGGAAATCTTTCGTTGATTTCTACATAAATCCAGCCATCCTCATCCAGGAATTTTTGTCCATATCCAGCAATGCTGCGGTAAAAAATGAAAGGGTCTTCGTTATTTACAAATAAGGCCTCAGTAGGTTCATATCGTAAAACATTAGGATGCATATTCGATTTCTCCGACTGAGTTACATAAGGAGGATTCGAAACAATGACATGGAAAGGTTCGAATTGTGTTGATTTTGCATTGGAAGTAATATCATGGAGGACAAACTGAATGGCTGTTCCATGTTCTGAAGCATTCTCGCGGGCATACTCGAGAGCCATTTCTGAAATGTCGGTTGCCGTAATCTGGGCACCTTTCAACTCTTTTGCCAATGAAATTGCTATACAGCCACTTCCCGTTCCTATATCAAGAATTCTCAAATTGGGTTTGTCCAAAAAATTTTCGAGTATCCAACCAACCAGTTCTTCGGTTTCAGGCCTTGGAATAAGCACGCCATGGCCGACTTTTAGCCGTATATTCCTAAACCATGCATAACCTAGTACATATTGTAGGGGTCGATGATTCAATAAATCCTTGAAGGCGAAATGAATTTTTAGGATTTCTGATTCGGAAATACGCAGATCGGGTTCGGAAAGAAATTTTATTTGGTCAATTCCTAAAATTTCCTGCATCACCATACGAGCTATGGTGGATGCTTCTTCCGAAGGATAAATCGAAGAAAGTTTGTGACGATAATGCCGGTAAATATGGTAAACCCGATTGTTGCTTATTTCAAGTGTCATGCAGCAAAGTTAGTAAGTTTCCAGAACTATAATTGAAAGATATTCGAATTCGTATAATGAATAAACAAACCGAATATTTGTAACATCTGAAGTAAAAATTCGTCATAAATAAAATTCAAAAACCAAGAAATTCAAAATTTATAGCAATGAGAAACAAAAAGAAGAAGATTCTTTGGGCACTTAGCCTGATATTCTCGATTATTGTTTTTCCGGAAATCACGCTGGGTGATGATCCCATAGCAATTGATAGGATGATCACGATAACAAGAGAATTGCCCCCTTTTCATGGAGTTGAGGCGGGAGGCACTTTCAATGTGGTAATAAACATTGGTCAGTTACAGGAAGTGAAAATCGAAGTCGATGAAGAT
Organism: Bacteroidetes bacterium ADurb.Bin012; assembly: GCA_002071415.1. Lineage (GTDB taxonomy): Bacteria > Bacteroidota > Bacteroidia > Bacteroidales > TTA-H9 > TTA-H9. The sequence continues at coordinate 52,184 of MWFC01000003.1, read as the reverse complement.
CAAATAGAAAATGTGATTACGGAAGTGGTGAATGAAATTTTATACATTAAAGGGAATAAACTGAAGAATCCTGTTGTGAATATATCTATCACCATACCAGAATTGAAATATCTAAACGCAAGTGGTGCAGCTACATTCAAGTTAAATGGGATGAATCGGGTAAAAGAAATGAAACTTATGGCCAGTGGTGCAGCCAATGTTGAGCTGAATGTTGAAATAGATCATTTGCTTTCGGATGTATCGGGAGCTGCCGATGTTAAGGTGAATGGCAGGGCGAGTTGGCACAAGTCGGATGTAAGTGGAGCTGGAAGTTTGAAAGCTTCGGAACTGGTAAGCGATACTTTGATCATATTTTTACGTGGAGCAGCCGATGCCTTTGTCGATGTAAAAGATTTGGCAATTGTGCAGAAAAGCGGGGCTGCAAATATCAAATATAGGACGAAACCTCGTATTTTGACAGATGTCGGTTATTCTACCCAGTACAAAATCGACACTGCAGATAAGGGTGTAGTCAATCTGGGAGGAGACTCGGTAGTTGTCGATCTGGGTAAATTGAAAATTAAAGTGGATGATAATGAAGGCGTAAGTACGATTAAAATTGGGAAACAGAAATTAATCGTCGATGATGACGGCAATGTGAAATGGAAGAAAGAAACGAACCAACATTGTTTTACAGGGCATTGGGGAGGATTCGATCTAAGTTTGAACGGTTACTTAAACAGTGATGGAAATATGGATTTTGCCGGTGCTGATCGTTATCTTGATTTGAATATGCCTAAATCCATTGGAGTTCACTTAAATGCCTATGAACAAAGTATAAAAATATCTCGTTCGGGAAATTTTGGTTTTATAACGGGTTTAGGCTTGGAATGGCATAATTACCGTTTCGATCAGGGAGTTTATCTTGACGAGAAAGCCTATCGTTTGAATGGTTATTTGATAGATGGTGTAAGAATAAAGAAGAACAAACTGATGGTAAGATATCTTACAGTACCTGTATTGTTTGAGTATCAGCACAAAGGAAATTCGAAGCTCGAATTATATCATTTTACGGCTGGGCTTTTACTTGGAGCTCGCATAGGTTCACATACGAAAACCGTGTATGCCGAGCAGTTGAAAGAATACCAGTTGATCGATCCCGTTAATTACGAAGTTTGGAAAACCATGACATCTCCCCGTCAAGAAACCGAAAAGGTTCATGATGATTTTAATCTCAATCCATTCAAGGCCGATGTAATGGTAAGAATGGGTTGGGGTTATGTCAATTTGTTCGGAACGTACAGTATTACAACATTGTTTCGGAATCATCGTGGTCCCGAGCTTTACCCATTTTCTGTGGGATTGACATTGATTGGTTGGTAGTTTGCGTTGGATTGGATGTTTATGGCTGCCCCCGGAACGGGGGCAGCCATTTTTGTATGACGGGCATACATTACTACTTGCAAGATGAAAGTTCTTGTACACGCCGAGTTGGGAGGAGGTGTTAGCGAATGGAAGGGTGTAAGCGGGATTGATGGGATGGGAGTAGGAGAATTTGTCGAATGGTACACCCGTAATGGGGGCACCTTACGTCACTCCTTACTGAGTGGCAACTATTTGCCACAAGGTATCAAATTCATAGAAATCACTGAGCCTAACGGAGGGTTATGCAAGTTATGTATTCCCACGATCATCGACCGAGTCATCCAACAAGCGATAGCCCAGCACAGGTTATTTGTGAGCTGAATCCTGTATTACGAGGCTGGCTGATGTATTACGAGGCAGCGAAATGCGCCTCTTTTGTATGTGAACTTGAGGGATGGATACGTCGCAAATTGGGATGTATCAGGCTCAAGCAATGCAAACGGGTTTACATCCTACAGCAATTTTTGGAACGGCAATGGGTGAAGAAGTGGCAAAGTTGGATACTTGCGTTTTTTGGGAAAGGATGGTGGCGAAAGTCAGGCACACTCAAAGCCCCACAGGCCATGGGGGACAGCATGGTTCAAGGAAGTTGGCTTATACAGTTTGTCATTAAACCATGGAGCATTACACTCTTAGATGAAACCGTCCGGTGCGAGAGCATGCTGGGTGGGGTGAGAGGGCGGGGGAGCAATCTCCCTACCTACTCGATGCTCTGGCTTCTTACCAGTTCAGATGGCGCTGAGAATTTTGAAGTCCTTATTTTTTTATCTTTATATCTTATCTAATTAAATGGTTGGATTCATCGAAATTTAATATTATAGAATATTCAATTACTGTTCAAGATATTGATGATCGAATTGGAAGGGGAGCAAACTTACTGCGGATGGAGCAATCCAAACTTTGGTACTTCCGCTCAGCATGAGAATACGAATAGGAGCTTGCTGAAGAATTTCATATTCTAATATTGCCTGGCGACACATTCCGCAAGGGCTGAGAGGGCGTGTGCCATCACTATTCGTTGTTTGAGAGGCTATGGCAATCGCACAGATTTTTTCACCCCAAAAGCAACTAGAAGCATAAAATAATGCTGTACGCTCGGCACAGCAGCCAACAGGATAAGATGAATTTTCCTGATTGCTTCCCTGTACTATTTTGCCATTTCCCATTCGAATAGCAGCTCCTACCTTAAAATTCGAGTAAGGAGCATAAGCTTTCGAAGCTGCCTCTCGAGCCTCGAGCAGAAGCTCCTTATCTTTTTCAGGCAATTGATCTACCGAGTCGAATTCCTCAATTTCTGTAATGAGTGTTAGGGTTTTCATGATACAATGATTTTGCGATTTCAAGGAAAATTATTCATGGTCTCCTTTTCTATCGAAAGAAGATATAAAAATAAGGAAAAAAATACATAATAAGTGATTCCGGCTTGCGACTCAATAGTATCTTCGTTGATCATAGAAACTGCCATGATGATTAAAAAGGCCACATAACGCCAGTCTTTGTATAATTGATTGATTTTAAGAGGGTAGAGTAGTATCCATAGAAACCATAGCAAACCAATAATGCCAAAAGCAATGGTAATGCTTAAATATTGATTGTGCGAACGTAGACTGGTATGGCTCAAGTCGGAATGCATAGCCATGAGCTGTTGTTTGAATGCTTGTGGAACATCGCCAGTTCCGACTCCGATCACTGGATTTTTTTTGATGATTTCGATTGAAGCTCGCCAGAGTTCGAATCTTTGTATAATACTATTTCCCCTGGTGCCACTTCCCTCTTTGAAATGTTCATATCCAAGGGCAAATTCCATAATCGTACGCTTTAGGGCATTGCTTTGCATATATTGAGCGTTGGCCACGCCTTTTTCTATCCATCCGATTTCTTCGTCTGATAACTGGGCGAGCCCTCGGGCATCCTTGCGTAAACCTTTGCTGTTGAGATATCTTACGATAGTAGCCATCAAGGGTTGGCCTGCAAGGTCCTTCCCATAGTAATCGAGTTTGCTACGTTTTGCCCAGGCTTGCGGAAGTTCGTCGGGGCAATAATATAAACCCACATACTGCCCAAATTCCTTCCCAAAGTAAACCGTATCATGTAAGTAAGCATGCCCATCGGCACTGAACTTTTCGAGGTTTGCAAAGTCGATTTTTTCTTTTGAATGATGGAGTATGAGTTGCAAAGTTTCCTTTATCAAGAATGAAAAACCTAATATTGAGGCGGTTAAAATGAAGGAATAGATAATTTTTCCCCATACAGGGCTGTGACGTATTATGAAAATACTGATGCCTATCACCAGAAGAATACCCAGAATAACAATGGCAGTTACTGAACCAAAAAGACTAAGATAAACGATATACCATGCAATGAGGAGGGAGGCTAAAATTCTCGGAATCAATTTTTTTCGATGGATGATGTCGTATAATAGCAATACAGCCGAAAGACAAATGTTCAATCCAAACCTGATATGGGAAATTCCTGGAGAATAGAGCCTGTAATTTACATATCCTTTTTGCCATGCCAAGTAAATGCCGATGAGGCTGGCTAAGAAAATTGCCAATGCATGCAACCAGACGATAAGCTGTAAAAATTTATTCGAAGGCCTGGGCATGGTAAATATTACAAAAGGCAATACCAACAAAGGCAACTTGGTTCTTAAATCCTTAATGGCATAAGCAAAATCTGTCGTATAGATTAGCCCAAGTATATGAAGAAGGTAAAATGAAATGAATACCCAAGCAATTTTTTTGTTTAGCAGTTGTTTTAAGCCGATTTTATAATGTCCATAGAATAGCCATGCACCAATCATAATAATCTGGGAAAGACTCATTACATAATTGGATGTGGGTATGGCCACTACCAGACTCATAAAACCGAGTAAATAAATGTAATAAAATAGTTTTTCCCTTGTCATGGAATTATGGATTAGCCGGTCGTAAACGGTTATGGCAATTAGGATGAGTCCCGGCAAGGATACTTTGATATGTAGTCATATCACGCAGCAGATTGGCAGCCTTGGTAATTTCGGGATCGTTAGTAATTAAAAATTTTATCCTATCCTGTGGTTTGGTGTATCTGCTAATGATTTCACTCATCAATGGAAATGAGAGATCTTCCCGTGTTTGTGAAAGAAGAATTGGTATTTGGTCGTAAAGCTGTAGTTCGATTTTATCGAGTGAAGACTTAATTTCGTTGTCCAACCGGTTTTGTGCCGAAAGTTGATTTCTCAATTGTTGCATCAGGTTTATATTTTCATAGTCCCAATCTTTATAGCGATCGGTAGTAAATTGAATGAAATCATTAAAGATCTTGTTATCCAGAGTAAACTTTTCCAAAGGATCGATGTGCGGATGTTGATAAGCGAACTCATTCACAAAATCGAAAATTATAAAATTCTGAAATAATGAATTGATAAGAGGATTGTTAGATACTGAATCAGAAGGAAGGTCGGGTTCAATTCCTCCTTGTTCGAAAACCATACGGCCGTTGTGGGTATAGAATACAGGTTTGGTTTGCACAGATGTTCGATTTTGGTCGTGTTTGAAATAATCGATGGCTTGAATACATCGCCCACTTGGAATGTAATATTTGGCAATGGTAATCTTCAATTGATTATTGTATGGGAGAGGCAAGATGTTTTGAACCAACCCTTTTCCGAAGGTTTTTTCTCCTATAACTACTGCCCTGTCAAGGTCTTGCAAGGCACCTGCGAGGATTTCAGAAGCCGATGCAGTATATTTATCTACAAGTACTACCAGTGGGATAGAGAGATCGAGGGGAGGGTTGGTCGTATAATAATTTCGGTTTCGGTCGATATTACGGCCGCGTGTACTTACGATCAATAATCCTTTATCGACGAATTGATTGACAATGGTTATGGCCTGATCGAGCAAACCGCCTCCATTCCCTCTAAGATCGATGATTAATCCCTTGAGATTTTTGCTTTGACGAAGTTTTTGGAAAGCCTCGTAAAATTCTTTGGATGATTTATCAGTAAATTGTTCCAGACGAATGCAGCCGATGTCGTCGCCTATCATTCCGGAATAGGAAATGTTGGGAAGTTGAATGTTTTCTCTCAGCAGAGTCAATTTCTCGATTTGATTACTTTTATATTTCATTATGGAGAGAGATATTGGGCTTCCTACTTCTCCTTTTATAAGAATGTCGATGTCTTCGTCGGTTTTATCTTTCAGGTCGATATTGTTGATTTTCACAATCAAATCGCCTGGTTTCAAGCCAGCTCGTGAAGCCGGGCTGTCTTCTTTCACGTCAATGATGGTACAATCGCCATTGGCTCTTTGCAAGCTTGTGATGCCAATTCCTCCATATTCTCCACTCATGAAGAATCTGTAATTCTGTATCTGGTCCTCTGGTATTAATATTGTATAAGGGTCCAGAGTATTTAGCATGGATTTGATCGCAGTAGAGGTCAGCTTACCGGGGTCGATCTGGTCGGCATAGTTGATCTGAAGCTCCTTGACCACAGAAAAGAAAAGTTCGAGGTTCTTCGAAATCTCGAAAAGATTGTCTTGTTGGGCTGATCCACTTAAAGTTATTATAACCGCAATGATGAAAGGTAGAATTTTTTTCATATTACTTGGAGTAAATATATTTTTTTCTTGAGTGATGAAACTGAGGAAATATGAAATTTCCTTTGGGATAACGTTGTAAATGTTGTTTGATTATAAGGAGAGTTGATTTTATTTCTCTTCGATAGGGGAGTTCTTATATTTTTCTGCTATGAGTTGCAGACTCTTGATCATAGCTTCTTCGATAGAGGAATAATTTTCGATTTCTTTTGCAATATACAAAAAACCTATGTGAATAGTAAAGTGAGTTGAATAAAGGAGATTGGAAATGATTTGTTTGTTATTCCGATAGGATTCTCTTAATCGGCGTCGAAGAAGATTTCGCTGAGTTGCTTTTCGAAAATTGCGTTGAGGGACTGCAAAAACTACTTGAACTCCTGTGTAAGCAACAGGATGAGCAGTAGTTAAATAAATTCTTAGAGGATAAACGACAAAGGATTCGCCTTTCTTAAATAGATTTTCGATATATTTTTTCGAGCAGAGCCGTTCATATTTACGGAAATTGGTGCGCATTTAAGTACGGTTAAAAACCGTTGGCAAAGTCTCAGTTCATGGCAGGAGATTCATGATTCTTCTTAAGGGGAGGCTCTGGATTGACATTTATATCATCGGCATTCCCTTCATCGATGTTTTCACTGTTGCAAATTTCATCATCGAAATTTTCGGCAGAAGGAGCAATTTCATCGTTATTGGAGTTTTCGCAGGTTTCGACTATCTCCTTTTTTTTAGCGGTTGAACGATTCTTGGATTTGGTTTTTTTATTTCCATTTAGAATATAATATTCAATAGCCATAGTCATAGAAGGGCAAGTAGCAGATGGTGCCTGAATATCAACTCTTAACCCATTTTCAAGGGCTGCTTTGGTTGTGTTATCTCCAAATGTACCAATCAGTTGTTTTTGCTGTTTATAATTAGGCCAATTCTTAAATAAGGATTTAATACCCATAGGACTGAAAAGCACGATGAGATCGAAGCTTTTAATATCGAGAGAATGTAAATCACGAGGAACGGTTTTGTAGATAACGGCCTTTTTGTAATTGATTTCCAATTCATCCATAAAAGAAGGAACCTCATTTTTTGATGAATCCGAGCATGGAATAAGAAATTTGTCGTCTTTATGTTTCTTCATCAGATCGGCAAGATCGCTCAGAGACTGATGCCCATGTAAGATCTTTCTTTTCCTGTATTGAATATATCGTTGTAAATAAAGTGCAATATTTTCGGTAGCACAGAAATATTTCATGGTTTCGGGTATCTCGACCCTTATTTCTTTAGCAAGCCTGAATAGATGGTCAACAGCTTGGCGGCTTGTCAAAACAATGGCATCATAATCGAGCAATCTGATCTGTTGCCGTCTGAATTCTTTCGAACTTACCCCTTCTACCTTGAAAAGTTTTTGATATACAATTTCAAAGTTGTATTTTTGGGCAAGAAGGTTGTAAGGTGATTTTTCTCCTTCGGCTGGGGCCGGCTGTGAGATAAGAACTTTTTTTATTTTCAATTCTTTTAAGTGTTTAAGTGAATAAAACGAATATTTTATTAACCTATTCTTCTTAAAATTAAACTAATAAATAGGCCTTTAATAGAATCAGCTGCAACAAGAATTCGACGGTGCAAAGGTACGAAAAAAAGTAAATCCCAAATGCGCCTTTCGTTTCTATAGCTGTTTGTGTCCATTTTATTATCTGAAACAAATAAAGTATAGATACTATTGCTATAGAAATCATCAATAAGATTCGTCGTAAATCTTCATTTAAATAAATGGCCAGTGCTAAGATGGGAAACAGGGAAACACCAATAATGGAGAGAATAAGACTGAAATATAAAAGCAATTTCTTTGAAAATTGACTCCTATGGATTAAGCTGCCGATCAAGCTTATGAATAATGATTTGAAAAGAAAGAAGATAAGTAAAAAAACCAGCAAGGAACCAAACAACTTTATATCCCATTCAAATACCATTTTTCTAAAATTTCCTTCTTGAAGTATCATGAAGACCAACAAGCCTAACATCAGCACAGCATTAAAAAGCAGGGTGTTTTTAAACGGATTCACTACTGATACGATATCCTTCTCGAGCTGATTGAATTTTTTCCGAGAAAAGAGAGCTTTGAGTATTTGCATTAAATTTTGACCATGAATCAATTTTGCTGCAATAAGCAATAGAATGCTCAAAAGGAAAACGAGAGAAATCCAGGGAGGGAGGCCGGCAATTGGCTTTTGTTCTCCATAATTTTGGGAAATGAGTGTATGAGAAGTGAAAAACGAAGAAATTGGTTTATCGCTGGTTGTATCGCTTATAACACTTAATTTCGAAACACAGATGGCGTCGAATCCCTTCAACGTATCTAAGGGATTTATGGCTGCAAAAGTGTCAGCAAAAGGAATAAGGATTGCTCGGACTGAATCTGGCGGCATAGTGAAGTTTACCAGCTAAGGTTTGCAAAATTACTTCGAAATTGGAAAGGCTGCCCTTCTATATGCAAATAGTTTGTTTAAGATTACCCCAGGCAGCCGGTAAAATGAACATAATGGAAAATTCGGTTAATAACAAGCGTCAAAATATTTGAAAATATGGAATGGTAATAAAGTATTTTTACTTCTGGATATCTGGATTCATCGATACATTTCGGATATTGGAGTAGGGAAATAGGTGAGTTTGACTTTTTTTCAGAAAACATTATGGGGGAAATGAGAGTCGTTTTTTTAAAGTTTCTAATTTTGCTTTAAAATTTTTGGAGCAGATTTTTCATCTATTATTACACAATAAATCAGCAATAATGAATTCATTTTTAGAAGGAGTCAGGCAAAGGGCCCGCCAGTTGAATAAATGCATAGTGTTGCCCGAAGGAGAGGAGGAACGCACTTTAATTGCAGCGAATGAAGTTTTAAAAGAAAATTTGGCTCGAATTATACTCATGGGCTATCCTGAGGTAATTCGTCAGAAATCGAAAGACTTAAATCTTGAGCATATATCAAAGGCCGAGATTGTTTTTCCGGATGCGTATGAAAAGAGGCAGTATTACGCTGACCTTTTGTATGAAATCCGGAAAAATAAGGGAATGACACCCGAACAGGCATATCGTTTAGCTGCTGACCCATTATATTTGGCAAGTTTATTTATAAAAGATGGGAAAGCCGACGGTGAAGTTGCGGGTGCCATCAATACTACAGGCAATGTTCTGCGGCCTGCCTTTCAGATTGTTAAAACTCTCCCAGGTGTTAGTGTAGTATCGGGAGCTTATATAATGATATTTAAAGACAGCCATTGGGGTGAAAATGGGATGATGATTTTTGCCGATTGTGCCGTAAATCCTGATCCTACAGAGTGCCAGTTGGCCGAGATTGCCGTCATGTCGGCTCGCACTGCAAGAATCCTGGCTGGCATCGAACCGCGGGTAGCCATGTTGAGTTTTAGTACGAAAGGAAGTGCCACGCATACTCTCATCGATAAAGTCTCTCATGCAACCGAGATTGCTAAGGAAATTGACCCGTCCTTGATGATCGATGGAGAGCTTCAGGCCGATGCTGCAATTGTAGAAGAAGTAGCGAAAAGGAAATGTCCCAATAGTCCTGTGGGCGGGAAAGCCAATGTTCTGATATTCCCCGATCTTCAATCGGGAAATATCTCATACAAATTGGTACAACGACTCGGCGGGGCTGATGCAATTGGCCCGGTTTTGCAAGGAATGGCCGCTCCAGTGAATGACCTTTCCCGAGGTTGCAGCTCTCAAGATATTACAAATCTCATCGCTATTACTGTTATTCAGGCAGGTGGTTTATAGCCTTTACAAAGAGATGCAATGGCTATGAATTTATCCTATAAAATTCTTCCAAAATCACAATTTATATGAATCTTTCGTTTCAATGCAACTGGTATTTTCTCTGAACTGCATAATACGACGAACTCTCATTCTTTTCTTTCTCGATCGGAATTATTTTTATAGAAATGATTCGGTTAATACAAAATGCCAACGTCCAAATTTGTTTCGAAAAATTTGATTTTTGATTTTTTAGCAATATAACCAATAAATTTGTAATTTTGCTACGTATTTCTTTTTTTATCTATGTGGCAGAAGTATTGGCCGATAAGCACATTATATCACAATAACGGGAAAGGTTTGTATTCCTGTTGGATGCTCTGAAAAATCATCAATTACGATTGTCAGGGTCTGCTATCATTGATTCCTTTTCAATTTACGGTTTTTTTTACAAGACTTTGTTCGACCTTTCTATTCTTGAAGCAGACTTATCTCATTTTCCGAATTATTATATCATTCAATTTGTAAATATTCCTTAGTTTTTCTCGATCTATTCTCGATAAATTCCAATGAAAGCTTTGATATTCGATATTCGACGGTTTTGTGTCAATGATGGGCCGGGCATTCGTACGACGGTTTTTTTCAAAGGATGCCCATTGCGATGTTTATGGTGTCATAATCCCGAAAGCCAGCTTAACAAGCCGGAGCCATTTTTACGGATGGATAAACTGGAAGGTAAATTCTTCGAGCATGAAGAACAAATCGGTTATGAAATCGATCTGGATGAATTATTAGAAATTTTATTTAGAGATAGGGCTTTTATGGAAGAAAGTGGAGGTGGGGTTACTCTGAGTGGAGGAGAACCTTTGTGGCAATGGAAGTTTTCAGCAGCCTTAGCACAGAAATTGAGCGAGTCAGGTATTCACGTAGCAGTAGATACTTGTGGTTATGTTCAGTTACGGGTTTTCGAAGCCATATTGCCTTATACCCATCTTTTTCTCTATGATTTAAAAGGCTATGATAACCACAGGCACAAAGAAAATACTGGAGCAAGCAATTCTCTCATCCTCGAAAATCTTGAATATCTCATTCACCAGAGAGCCAATATCATCTTGCGATATCCTGTAATTCCTGGTTATACCGATAGCGAAGACGATGTGAGAGGAATACTATCGATCATGAAGCGAAACTCTGATATACTGAGAGAAATACATCTTTTGCCTTATCACAAATTAGGACAGAATAAATACCGAGGCTTACAAGCCTCGAATCCCATGCCTGAGAATATTCCCGATGCAGATGAAAGTGTTGGTCATATTGAATCGATCTTTAAATCAAATCATTTTATTGTAAAAATTGGAGGATAAACCATGAACACAAAAATAACACAGCGGATCGAGAAATTAAGAGAAAAAGGTCTTAGAGCCGTAAACAGAATCTCAGCCGAACGGGCTTTATTGATCACCCAGTTTTATCGAACGGCTGAGCCTTACAGAGTATCGGTTCCTGTAGCCCGGGCTATGGCTTTCGATTATATTTTAAGTCACAAGAAGATTTATATTGATGATGGAGAATTAATCGTGGGTGAACGGGGTCCAGAACCAAAGGCTGTACCTACCTATCCCGAAGTAAGCTTGCATTCTCTCGAAGACCTTCGAATTCTGAATACCAGGCCGAAGGTATCATTTCGAGTGGATGAGGATACTTTTGCAGCTTATCGAGATGTAATCATTCCTTTTTGGAAAGGAAGAAGCAACAGAGAAAGGATAATGGGATTAATGGATGAAGACTGGCTCAGAAGTTATGAAGCTGGTATTTTTACCGAATTCCAGGAACAAAGAGCACCTGGGCATACCGTTGGAGGTTCGAAAATTTTCAATAGGGGCATGCTCGATCTCATTGAAGACATCCACCGAGTGCAGTTGAAACTCGATTTATATGAAGATTACCTGGCTTTTGAAAAAAATGAAGAGTTGAAGGCAATGGAAATAGCCGCAAGGGCTCTGATTCATTTTGCTAATCGTCATGCCGATTTACTCGAAGAATTATCAAAACAAGAAGAAGATTTACAGCGAAAATCAGAGTTAAAGGAATTGGCTCAAATTAGCCGACGCGTTCCTGCCTTTGCTCCTTCTACCTTTCATGAAGCCCTTCAACATTACTGGTACATTCATCTCGGCGTCATCACAGAAGTAAACCCATGGGACAGTTTCAATCCAGGTCGCCTCGATCAACATCTGTTTCCTTTTTGGCAAAAAGATAGAAACGAAGGAAGATTAAGCGATGAGAAAGCATGTGAACTACTTGAAGCATTTTGGATAAAATTCAATAATCACCCAGCACCTCCCAAGGTTGGGGTTACGGCTCAAGAGAGCAACACTTATACCGATTTTGCTCTTATCAACGTCGGTGGTGTGAAGGTCGATGGGAGCGATGCAGTGAATCCTCTCAGCTATTTGATTCTGGATGTAGTTGAAGAAATGCGAATTTTACAGCCAAGCAGTATGGTCCAGATCAGCAGGAAAAATCCCGACCAGTTGCTTCACAGGGCATTTCAAATTATTCAGACCGGTTTTGGGCAGCCCAGTCTTTTCAACACCGATGCCATTATTGCTGAGTTAGTCCGTCAGGGGAAAAGCATAGAAGATGCCCGCAATGGAGGTGCAAGCGGATGTGTGGAAGCCGGTGCCTTCGGAACGGAGGCCTACTGGCTGACAGGCTATTTGAATCTTCCAAAGATTCTCGAAATTACACTCAACAATGGTTTCGATCCTCGAACCAAGGTTCAGCTTGGCCCAAACACCGGAACTGCTGAATCATTCGAGAATTACAACCAGCTTCTGAATGCCTTTCAAACCCAACTCAATCATTTTATCCAGATTAAAATAAAAGGCAATAATATCATCGAAAAGCTTTTTGCTCATTATCTTCCCGTACCTTTTCTTTCTCTTATTATCGATGATTGTATAGAAAACGGGATGGATTACAATGCCGGAGGAGCACGCTACAACACAAGTTATATTCAGGGAGTTGGGATAGGCAGTCTTACCGATAGTCTCACAGCCATCAAATATCATGTCTTCGATAAGAAAACTCTTTCGATGAATAATTTGATAAAGGTTTTGGAAAACGATTTCGAAGATGATCTGTCTCTTCGTCACTTATTGGTTTATCAAACCCCAAAATATGGAAATGATGACGATTACGCTGACATTGAGGCTCAAAGGGTGTTCGAAATGTTTTTTGAGGCTGTAGATGGAAGGCCTACAGCAAGAGGAGGCAAATTCAGGATCAATTTACTTCCTACAACTTCTCATATTTATTTTGGAAGTGTTATTGGAGCTCTACCCGATGGACGTAGGGCTGGCCAGCCTCTTTCGGAGGGTATTTCGCCCGTGCAGGGAGCCGATCATCATGGTCCAACCGCCGTTATCCGTTCCTGTGCCAAATTAGACCACCTGCGAACCGGCGGTACTCTCTTGAATCAAAAATTTACTCCCTCCTTCTTCAAAAACCATGAAGCCATACAAAAACTAACTGCCCTAGTAAGAACATATTTCCGATTGGATGGTCATCATATACAATTTAATGTGGTGAATGCCGAAATTTTGAGGGATGCTCAGCGTGAACCCGAAAAATACCGCGATTTGATAGTGCGCGTAGCCGGTTATTCCGATTATTTCAACGACCTGACTCCCGAACTCCAGGAAGAAATCATCAGAAGAACTGAACACGAAACCATGTAATTCATTTTGTCGTTTTAATTATTGACCTGATGACAGCTTTTTCGGGGCTTTCGTATTTTCTTTATTTCCAAACTAATTTTGCATCATGGAATTCGAAGAGATAAAAACCAAAGCCGATGCAAAGTATCTGGCACTTGTCAAGGTAATCAAACCTTACCTGCACAGAAACGACACTGCAGTATTGCGCAAAGCATACGAAACCTCACTCGTGCATCTGGGAGAAATAATCAACGAAGCACGTCAACCCTTGGTTCTTCAGCAACTCGATATTGCACTCATTCTTGCCCATCGAATGGGAATGGGGCCGCAAACCGTGCTACCTGCGTTTGTGGTTGAAATGTTGAGATTTGGGAAAATAGAACCCACTCAGATTTCTTCGACCTTTGGCGAAGTTACCCTGAAAATTACTCAGGGATTGTTATCCATTGAGAAGCTTAACCTATCGAAAGTTTCCACCGGTTCGGAAAATTTCCGTGAACTTCTCATCAGCCTTTCCAATGATATAAGAGGCATCTTTTATCTAATGGCCAGAAACCTCTATGATTTGAACCATTATTCTTCTTTGCCTACGGCATCTCAACAATTGATCATACAATTGGCGAGAGATGTTTTTATACCCTTTGCACATCGGCTTGGATTGTATAATATCAAGACTCAGTTAGAGAATGATGTGATGCGATATTGCGAGCCAGAAATCTATAGAGATATTGCACAAAAAATGGAAGAACTTCGTCCGAGCCAACAATCCTTTTTTACCGATTTTATTATTCCCATTCGCGAAGCTTTATCGGAAGCAGGAATCGAGTGTGAATTCAAATGGAGATTCAAGACAATTCCCAGTATATATCAGAAAATAAAAAAGCAAAATGTTGATATCCAACATGTTTACGATCTCTTTGCCGTTCGCATCATACTTACAGGCCAACTCAGCGATGAAATAGCCGAGTGCTGGAGAGTTTATAGCATAGTAAGCAATATTTATCCACCCGATACTTCACGCCTGCGTGATTGGATAACACGCGCCCGACCGAGTGGCTACGAGAGTCTTCATACTACTGTAATGACTCCCGAAGGAAAGTTTGTGGAAGTACAGATTCGCACCCGTCGTATGGACGAAATCGCTGAAAAAGGTGATGCTGCCCACTGGCATTATAAGGAAGCAGGTAGAAAATCGGAGATAGATACCTGGTTACGGGAAATTCGTGAAGTTCTGGAATCTTATCCTGGAGAGGGAGCCGATCCCTTACATACTCATCAACCATTGCCGTCTTCTACTCATATTTTTGTGCTTACTCCTGCAGGTGATGTAAAAGAATTGCCTCAGGGTGCAAGTGTCCTCGATTTTGCCTTCGAAGTACATTCGAGCCTTGGAGCCAGTTGTACAGGAGCCCGGGTAAATGGCAAAGTAGTTCCCTTAAAACATCGATTGTCCAATGGCGATAAAATAGAAATTCTAAGCTCAAAAAATCAATTTCCTAAGATAGATTGGCTGCAATATTGTGTTACATCGAAAGCCAGAAACAAGATCAGAAGAGCATTGAGCGAGGACAAGCTTGCCGAAGCAGAAACAGGGAAAAGCGCACTGCTTCGGCACTGCAGAAAATGGAAGGTAAATTATAACGATGAGATGGTTGAAAAGCTGCTTAAGCATTTTAAAATGAAAACGGCTCTCGAACTCTATGCTTCATTTTCACATTCTGATATCGACTGGGCAGAAGTCAAAAGAATTCTTACCGAAAATACTTCGTCAGAAATCCATATTGTTCCACCGGTGAAAAGGAAGAAGCCCGTAAAGGAAGAGCCTGCCCCCAATGCCATCATCATAGGAGATGAATCGAAAAATATTCATTATTCGCTGGCACGTTGTTGTTCGCCTATTTATGGAGACGATGTATTTGGTTTTATTACGGTAAATCGCGGTATTACCATTCATCGCAAAAATTGCCCTAATGCCCTGACCTTGTTTTCGAAACATGCTTACAGGGTAGTTGAGGCTCGCTGGTTCGAAAAAGCTGGTGAAGGCCCTTATCAGGCTTTGCTTCGTATTACGGGCGACGATCGAATCGGCCTTCTGGCCGATATCACCCATGTTCTGACCAATGAACTGAATGTCAATATCCTCTCTGTAAACCTCGATTCGAAAGATGGATTCTTCGATGGAAAGATGAAAGTGCAGGTGACAAATGTTGCTCATCTCGATTCGGTTATTCATCGGCTTATGAAGGTAAAAAGTGTGGCTAGGGTGAAACGCTTCTATGATTAATAATTTTAAAAGGCTTAATTTTTTAATTTTGCGCCTTCAAACACTTATATTGTATGTGGGCTATGAAAAAAATAAACCTGGCTGTATGTATTTTGTGCTTAGGTGCATTAAGTATTTGTTCTTCTTCATGTAAACAAAACCCTAAGGCAAACTCATCGGGTGAAGTAGAGAAAACGAACCAACAAAAATCTCCCGAATTCAAATACGACGACCTTGACCGTATTGTGCAAAGAAAGGATTTTTCCTATAACCGTGATGGTTCTGTGCGTTATAAGAACCAGTACGATTATAAGTACGACGATCGAGGCAACCGAATCGAAGAAATTACGCAATCGTGGGATTTGAGTGGTAAACGCGTGGTCTATACCATTGCCCGTTTTCACTTCAATGACTTGAATCTGAAAATTGAGGCCATTTTTCAGTCATTCGATCCCGAAGGCCGTGAAATCTTATGGGTGAAAAATGTATATGATTATGATGATAATGGATATGAAATTCGTGACCAACAATTCGATAAACAAGGGCGGCCTCTTTCATTAGTGACCCGAAAACGCGACGAAAAGGGCAGAATTCTCGAAGAGACTACTACTATTTATAATCCTGATGGAAGCATAAAGGAACATAAAGGTGCCCAGTACGACATCAATGGTAGAATTTTGAAAACTTGGTAACATAAATTTTTTTACACCTGTTCCTAAATAACTGCAAAAATCAAACGAAATGAAATATTCAACATCAATGAATGAATTAATTGACTTTTCTTGTGGTTATGTTGTATTTCAGGAAATGAAAATATTAACTTCATTAAATTACCTATCATAAAAATAAATTTATGATTCTATTTTTGATTCATTTTGTTGAATTACCTGCTAATCTGGTATGAGAAGCATGGCATGTTCCTTCATTATCATTCGAACAACATGGTCGTTTGAATTCATGATGATTGATGCTTGAAATGGCATGAAAGATTTTTTCCGATAACAAAATAATTTCATGAATAAAAAACTTTTGATTTTTGTTTTCCTCACTTTTCAGATTATTGTTCTTCGGGCAAATTCCCAGATCGAGCCAGTGAAGCCCGAAAATTTGTCACTTCTCAAACGAATCGAATTTTGGTACGAAAAAAATATGAATTATGGAAGTATTACGATTTTAATGGCTATCGAAAGTTCATTCATTCCCTTTCCATCTGAGGTAATTATTCCGCCGGCAGCGTATATTGCCAGCAAGCCCGGAAGTGAGCTCAATATAATATTAATAGTCATTTTTGGTACTCTGGGAGCCCTCTTGGGGGCTTTCGTCAATTATTTCTTGGCTTTATGGTTAGGAAGGCCTTTAATGTATAAATTAGCCGACAGCAGATTAGGGAGGATGCTTTTATTAAGTAGTGCAAAAATTCAGAAGGCGGAGAATTATTTCAACCAGCATGGAAATATTTCTACCTTCATTGGTCGATTGATTCCAGGCATAAGGCAATTGATTTCATTGCCCGCAGGCCTGGCCCGAATGAACCTTCTGAGCTTCACTTTATTCACTGCACTTGGAGCTACTACATGGAATATCATCCTTGCCCTACTGGGCTATATTGCTCACGGTCAGGCCGATTTAATCGAAAAATACAACAAAGAGCTCAGTTACATTATTTTAGCAATCGTAGGATTGGTCGCCTTATTCTATATCCTCAAATATGTTAGAAAACGAATGAAATCTACCAAACAATTACCTTTATAAAGGCATTCAACTCGAGCACGATTTTTTCGAATATTCACCTTCGCCGAAAGACTTGAAAAATGAACATCCTCCATCATACTATTGTTTTGCTATCTTTGCTCGATTTATCCGAATCTTTTCGCGATTGCGGCTTTTCGAACTTTCGTTATGATCCAGAAAAACAACTTACGTTTTAGTATTTTTATCGTTTTTATAATAGACTTAATTCTTCTTTTTAGCTATTCTTCATCGGCTCAGCAAAAAAGGAGGATTCTGATAAAAAAGGCGGATATTCTTATCAGTGAAGAATGGCATGATACTACCGTCAACCTCTTGCGTGGCCATGTGGTCTTAGAACACGAAGGGGCCTTGATGTACTGCGATTCGGCTTTTATGTATGAACAACTCAATAGCTTCGATGCCTTTGGGAATATCCATATCGATGTAAGCGACACTCTGGATCTTTTTGGTGATGTTCTATTTTACGATGGTAATACCCGAATTGCCGAAGTTCACTATAATGTCCGTTTAATTGACAAGACAACTACCTTATATACCGAACATTTGTTTTATGATCGCAATCTCGAGATAGGGCATTATCCCGATAGCGGAAGAATTATCGATAAGGACAATATACTTACCAGTCGCAATGGATATTATTTTAGTCGTCCACGTGAATATCGCTTTAGAGAAAATGTAGTTCTCCGAAATCCCGATTATGTGCTGGTTACAGATACCTTGAACTATGATACTAAAACAAGGATTGCTTATGTGAAAGGACCTTCTACCATTACGGGGAAAGAAAGATACGTTTATGCCGAGGATGGTTGGTACGACACCCAAAAGGAGATGGTAAGCCTGAAAACGCATGTTTTCATGAGAAATAAGGATCGCACCCTGAAAGCCGATAGTGTTTTCTATGATGACAAAATTTCGTTTGGAAGAGCCTTTCGAAATATTACGGGCCACGATACCACTTACAGAGTTATTTTGAATGGTGATTTTGCAGAATATTCCGATTCATTAGGTTACGTTTTTTTTACTCGAAGAGCCAGAGTACTTTATTACGAAAAGAAGGATACCGATACTATTTATATCCATGCAGATACCTTGCGTTTGACCTTCGACACTGCCCAACAGGCCAAATTTTTTTATGCCTTCAACCATGCAAAATTTTACCGCCACGATATTCAGGGAATGAGCGATTCGATGCTATATAACTATCCGGATTCTATGTTTGTCTTATACAAAATTCCGGTTCTTTGGCAAGATTCCAATCAGCTTACTGCCGACAGCATAAAAATTTGGGTAGCCAACCAGAAGGTCGACAGTATGACCATGTATAATACGGCATTTATCATACAACGTGATGATTCTGGCACCTTTAATCAAATGCGAGGCCGGGATATGTTCGCTTATTTCGTCGATGGCGAAATGCGAAAAGTATTCGTGAAAGGCAATTCAGAAACAGTTTATTATATACGCGAAGAAGATGGAAGCCTTATTGGCATTAATCTGGCTGTTTCGAGCAATATGGTCTTGCTTATCGAAGATAATGAACTTACAGATATCATTTATTTGATAAAACCTGAAGGTGGCACGTATCCCGAGAAACAGTTTCCGGCCGATAGATTGAAACTGAAAGGCTTTGAATGGCACGAACAACGTCGCCCCCGAAAACCTGATGATATCTTCATCTGGTGAGTTTCAAAAAACTGAAAATTTAAGGTAACGACTCGGGTTTTCGCGAATATCGCGAATCAATAGCTCCAATTCCTTGGTAGAGCGCGAAAGATTGTCGTAAAGGCTGTCACTGCTTAGCAATAATCCTGCCGATCCTTCTCCTCGTTCGATCTTTATTAGTATTTCGGAAAGCAACTCCAGATTATAATCGAGTTTTTTGAAGGTTTGCTCAATGTGTACTTGTGCCAGCGTATCGCTTATGGTGTGAATATTCGAGATGACGGCTGTAAGCTGTTCGTTGTTGCTTTCGAGATTTGCCGAAATAGATTCTATGTTTTGAATAATAAAAGAAACCCTTGATTTATTGGAAAGGATTAAAGTATCGAGTGTAGCGGTAATCTGCTTGATGTTTCGTAACGAAAATTGAATGCTTTGAAGACTTTTCGAAATATTTTCCCTGTTCTCATGATTCAATGAAACTTGTAGAACTTTCATTGTTGAATCAATTGAATTTAAGGCCAGTTCGGCTTTTTGCATCACGGGTGTCAATTGCCTGTTCAATCCTTCCAATAAACCCGCATCTATAGCACCAGCAAGCGTATCACCTGGCTGAGCACGATGTGGAGAATCTCCAAGAATGATTTCAATGGCTTTTGCACCCATTAGATCACGATTGATAATTGTAGCCACTGAATTATTGGGTATGGGAAATTGATTTACGATGTTGAGTTTTACTACTACCGAACCATTCATATTTTTATGAAAAAACACGTCGGAAACCTTACCTACCTGCAACCCTCGAATGAAGACCGGTGATGTTGGTGCAAGCCCAACAGCCTGATCATAAACTACATAGTAAAATTTTTTATTATGAAATATTCCATTTCCTTTTAGAAAAGAATATCCCCAAATAAATATAATGATGACCCCAATAAAAGTTAATCCCGTTTTAAATTCTTTCGATATTTTCAAGACAGGGTAATGGTTTTAATTTTAATTCTGGTGCGAAATTACAACAAATTCGATCCCGAATAATTTCATTAACTTTTTCATCAGGGATTCAATCGTTGATCTCCTCGAAATGGAACCACGAAAGCATCTTTGAAACCCTGTTTTCGTAATGAGTCACGGTATTGGATTGCGTCATCTTCGTTGAAAAAATGGCCCGAAGTGTATTTGTAGTAGCCTTTATGTTTATATTCCCAGATATCTTTTAATCCCTTGAAGAAGGAATGGTTTTTACTAAGAGGTTGTGTAGAGGCGGTTATTTGTACCCGGTAAATTATGGGCGAACTTGTGGATGCGATTGTTTCGGTTGGACTGGAAGATATAGCTTGTGCAGTATTTTTTTGCTGAGCGAAGCTCGAAGTTTGCAAGGTTTTGTTCTGCTGGTCGGCCGTAGATGAAAGAAGCTCTGAATCGACCGTAATATCAGGTTTAACGGGGGCCATGCTTGAGATGGCAGGAATATTTTCGACTTCCATTTTGTAAGCGTTGAAAGCGCTGGCAAGCGACGTGGCCAATTTTTCCTGTCCGGCTTTCGATTTGAGGAAATTTTCTTCGTTTTCGTTGCTGATGAATCCTAATTCAACCAGCACTGAGGGCATGGTAGTATGATAAAGCACCAAAAAACCAGCTTCTTTCACCCCACGATCGAAACGTGAAGCTACTGTATTGAGCTGATTTTGAATGTTCGAGGCTAATAAAAGGCTTTGTTGCCTGTAGAGATTCTGGTACATCGAAAAAATGATTTCGGTTTCTGGGGTATTAGGGTCGAAACCATCATATCGAGTTTGGTAATTTTCTTCGTACAATACGGCAGCGTTTTCGAGTTTAGCCACCTCGAGGTTGGCCTGGCTTCGATGAAGGCCCATCACAAAAGTCTCAGCCCCGTAGTGGATACGCGATTTGCTGGCATTGCAGTGGATGCTGATAAACAAATCAGCCTTATTTTTATTGGCAATATCGGCCCGTTTGTATAATTCTACAAAACTATCGTCGCTTCTTGTGTAAATAACTTTCGTCTCGGGATGATTTTTGGTAATATATTGCCCCAGTTTGAGAGCTACCGACAGGGTAATGTTCTTTTCGGCGCTTGTCTTTCCTAAAGCGCCGGGGTCTTTACCGCCATGCCCGGCATCAATGACCACAGTACGAATTTTCCCATCTTTCGATAAGGCTAAAACTTCATCATTCAGAGAAATAATCATGCTTGCAACCATCACCAGACAAAACAAGCCCCTGAAAGTTGAAATTAAATTTTTACTTTTGGAGGCCCAATATTTTTTAGGCAATTTGTTTTTTTTCACAATCGTTTTATTCAAAATACACTTTCAGCCTTTAGATTCCAAAAATACACTTACTCATCCGCTTTTTAATCACAAAAGATTGAAAGTTTTTCCAAAAGATATTAACAATTTGGTGCATATCCTCGTCGGCACACACTTTTTGGGAGATTTGTCATCTACTTTTTGGAAAAATATTTTCATTTTTATTGTATTTATTCTTATCTTAGGGAACTCCCTTTCACCCCAAAATATTGTCAGGGATACCTTAAAAAACGATTCATTGATTTTATTCGATACTAAGAACTTCATTAGCCCTATTGGGGATACTTTGCCAGAGAGAGACAGCCTGATCATAGACACCAATCAGGTCGTTCCGAAGCCCAAATCGTCGAAAAATGTCCTCGAAGATATTGTTAATTACAAATGCAATGATAGTATCCGATTCAGAGTGAAGGAGCAAAAGGTTTATCTATATAAGGATGTAGAGATTGCCTATCAAAAGATGGGACTTACTGCCGATTATGTAGAGGTGAATTTTAGACTCAACGAGATTTTTGCCTCGGGATGGCCCGATTCTACTGGAAAGATAAGGGGGACTCCCGTTTTTACCGAAGGAGACCAAAGTTTCAAGGCAAGCAAAATACGATTCAACTTCAAGACCAATAAAGGATTGATCGAGAATGTAATAACTCAAGATGGGGAGGGTTTTCTTCATGGTACCATCGTAAAACGAATGCCCGACGATGTGATTTATCAAAAGGGTGGAATGTACACAACCTGTAATCTCGATCATCCGCATTTTGCCTTTCAGTTCAATAAGGGGAAAGTGATACCGGGAGATAAAATCGTTACCGGCCCTGCTTATTTAACCATAGAAGACGTTCCTACACCACTGTTCGTTCCTTTTGGTTTGTTTCCCAATAAAAAAGGCCAACGTTCGGGTGTAATCATTCCCAGCTATGGAGAATCGGCCAATAGGGGATTTTATCTGGAAAGAGGGGGTTATTATTGGGCCATAAACGATTATATGGATTTTACTCTCACAGGCGATATTTATACTCGTGGCTCATGGAAAATAAATCCACAATTACGCTATGCCAAACGATATAAGTATAGTGGTAATATCGATTTTGCGAGAGCATGCAATATCAGTGGAGAACCCGGTGACCCGGGCTATTTCAATAGTCGCGATTTTCAATTTCGCTGGTCTCATCGCCAGGATCCCAAAGCTAACCCCAACAGTAATTTTTCAGCTAACGTGAATATCGTCAGCAATAAATACAATCATTTCAATCCCAATCAAATGAACGATTATTTTTCGAACACCTTCCAGTCGAGTATATCTTATCAAACAAAAATTGGGCAGAATTATAACCTTACCATGAATGCCAATCATTCTCAAAATACTCTGAATAAAACAGTGAATATCAGTTTGCCACAAATCACACTAACGGGTAACCGCTTCAATCCATTCAAAAAAAAGAATCGAATTGGGAAAGTAAAGTGGTATGAAAATATTACCATGTCGTATTCTATGAATGCGGAAAACCGTATCAATACTTACGATTCGTTGCTTTTTAAGCACGAGACATTGAAAAATATGCAAAATGGCATTAAACATAGTATACCCATAAGCAGTTCTATAAAGGTTCTCAAATATTTCAACTTGACTAATTCAATCAATTATACCGAAAGATGGTATTTCAGAACCATTCACAAAGCCTGGGTCGATACTACCGACTGGAGCCACGACACGGTTGCTTCAGGATATGTTCGTACCGATACGGCCTATGGATTCAAGTGTGCTCGTGATTTCACTTTTAGCAGCAGTTTGAATACCCGTATTTATGGTATGTTTACTTTCATGAAGGGACCTATCGTTGCAGTGCGTCATGTGGTGAGCCCCAGTGTGAGTTTTTCGTACAATCCCGATTTTAGCAGTTCATTCTGGGGTTATTACAAACCTTACCAGAAAAATGCGAAAGGTACTATCGATAAATATTCCATATTTGAGGGCGGAATATACGGAAGCCCTATAGGATCAAAGGCAGGCCGAATTTCATTTTCAATTAGCAATAACCTCGAAATGAAA
The DNA here is from genome assembly GCA_002071415.1 of Bacteroidetes bacterium ADurb.Bin012. GTDB lineage: Bacteria > Bacteroidota > Bacteroidia > Bacteroidales > TTA-H9 > TTA-H9. The sequence goes on along the minus strand of MWFC01000003.1, from coordinate 28,655 downwards.
GTTAGAAACCGTAAAGATACCCTTACGGGGGTAAAAAAGATACCCTTGATCGATAATCTTACCATCAGTACTTCTTATGATTTTATGCGAGATAGCCTGCGGTGGTCGAAAGTGCAGATGAGCGGCCGCAGTACACTTTTTAAAAACATTACCTTGAATTATTCCAGTTCGTGGGACCCTTATATTCTGGATAGTACCGGAAACAAAAATCTTAACCAATACGAATGGAAAGTTAATCGAAGACCCTTACGACTGGATAATACAAACTGGAATTTATCATTAAACTGGAATTTTTCTTCCAAATCGAAGGGTAGTGGAGGAAAACCTCCGTTAAATCCCAATGACCCCGAATATCAGGATTATTTGCTCAATCCAGATAGTTATATCGATTTCGACATTCCATGGAAACTCAATTTGGCTTATACGCTCAATTATACAGCTAACCACAAGTATCCTTATTACAAGGAAGAAGTTATCAGAAAAATTGTTCAAACCTTGAATGTTTCAGGTGATATCAGCCTTGCTCCACGCTGGAAAATAGGTTTTTCAACTGGATACGATTTCGAAACTAACAAGATATCGCAAGCTTCACTCAATATTTACCGCGACCTCCATTGTTGGGAAATGCGGTTCAACTGGATTCCCATAGGCTATCTGAAAAGCTGGAATTTCCAAATTAATGTCAAATCGCCAATGCTTCAGGACTTAAAACTCACAAAGAAGAAAGACTTCCGCGACAGGTGATGCATAGAATCTATAATCGAGAATAGAATCCTATTTCTTGCCCAATTTTTTGAGAAACATTGTAATTCCATTGGCAAAAGTATGCCAGGGCGATAAGATCCATACTATTCTGGAAATTCGAGTAAAACCGAAATCTCTCTTTATACCACATGTAATGGATGACCCTATCCGAATTATGAAAAAAACCTTCGGATGGTGAAACCGTAGTATTGACCCCCTCTTATGATTGTGACAGCCATAGCCTGCTGATCTCTCCAATTCTTCACGCAGTTTTTTGTCGAAGTGATGAACTGATCGTTCGAATACTTACCCACTTTTAGGTACAAGATCTTCGTCGAAGAGGAATATTCGATATTTCTATCAACAACTAAAAGATTGTTGGCTCAGCCATGTACTAAATCTCTAATTTCTGATTCTATCGTATTGAATTGAATGTGGACGAAACTCCCGGTATTATTCCATGGTATTTTGATCATCCCGACTGAACCCGACTACCGCCATAACCAACCTCTCAAGGATTTCATTACGGATCTGACTGAAGGGTGTCATAGAATGAATATACCGGAATTGATTGATGCCATTTCGATTCATTTGAAGGTTTCCAGCTTGTTCATCGAGCATTGTGAGTAATATGCCTGAAATAAACCCAGACCAGAAAAGCAGTCATTATGTTTTTTGATTAGCTAAATGACTGATTCGATAAAAAATTTCAATTGAAACTTATTTTTAAAAATTAATTAGTAAAAACTAACTATTTTTGTTGCATGGAAGAGTTCATCGAAATCATATCGCAATTATCACATTTGATTGGAGAAGCCGAGGAAAAGGCACGCGAAGATTATCACAAACTTCATCTCACCATAACGCAGATGCATTATCTGGAGATGATCAACTTTATGCATAATCCCAATATTACTGAACTTGCTGCCCAGTTGAACCTATCGAAACCCAGTGTGAAAGCTGTAGTGGATAAGCTCATCGAAAAGAGTTGCATTTATAAGGTAAGGTCTGATGCCGACAGGCGTAGCACACATTTGCATCTCACCGAAAAAGGAAAATTGATTCAACAAATGCACGACAAGGCTCACAGAAACATAGCTGAATTATTTGAGCATAAACTCACAGAGGAGGAAATTGGGAAACTGGAAGAGCTTTTGACGAAGGTTTTGAGAGAATGAAACGAAATCCTTGATAAGGCTGAGACTACAAGAGTATACAAATCATCTGGAAGGAAAATTGTTAATTGGGATTTTTCATTTTGATTGCTTTTTAGAATGAATAAATGAGATATAAGATGGTTTCATTGGTTTCGAAAAAATAGTTAGCAAATCCTAACAAGATAAAAAAGAAAATGATAACGAATCTTCAAGAATATACAGTAAGGGGTTTAACTCATGAAGAGGTAGAGCGGAGGCTTGCCATGGAAGGGTACAATGAGCTGCCATCATCAAGGCCGAGGAATTTATTTCAGATTGCGCTGGGAGTACTCAAAGAGCCTATGTTTATTCTACTGGTCGTGTGTGGTAGCTTGTATCTGATATTGGGGGATCTTCAGGAAGGCCTGATGCTGCTGAGTTTTGTCTTTGTCATCATGGGGATAGAATTTTATCAGGAAAAGAAGACGGAGAGAGCACTCGATGCATTGAGAAATATGGCAAGTCCACGAGCATTGGTAATACGTGAAGGTGAAACCATAAGGATTCCCGGGCGCGAAGTAGTGAAGGATGATATTGTAGTTTTACAGGAAGGCGATCGTGTTCCGGCCGATGCTATCGTTTTGAGCTGTGTGAATCTATCGGCCGATGAGTCGATGCTAACGGGTGAATCTATTCCCGTGAGGAAGAGAGAATGGAGCGAAGATGATGTGACCTTTAGCCCTGGAGGCGATGATGTTCCCCTGGTTTATTCTGGTTCGATGATAGTTGGAGGGAATGCCATCGTTAAAGTTTTGGCTACTGGAATACACACAGAGATCGGTAAAATTGGCAAGGCGCTGGAGTCGGTGAAAGAAGAGCCCACACAATTGAAAAGGGAAATGGGAATGCTGGTAAAACGGCTTACCTGGATGGGGGCTATTCTGTGTGTAATGGTGATAGTCATTTATACCCTCACAAGGGGCAATTTGCTGAAAGGTTTTTTGGCGGGTATTACACTTGCCATGGCTATGCTGCCTGAGGAATTTCCCGTTGTATTGACGGTTTTTCTGGCGTTGGGAGCTTGGCGAATCTCTAAAAAAAATGTGTTGACTCGGCAGCCGGCTGCCATCGAGACTTTAGGCTCCATTACCGTGCTTTGTACTGACAAAACTGGTACTCTCACTCAGAATAAAATGGCCATTGCCCAGCTTTATAATGGGAAAGAATTTGCTGTTTTAACTACCGACGGGAATTTTACGGAAGAGTTTCACCAGATAATAGAATATGGAATTCTGGCCAGCCAAACGAATCCTTTCGATCCAATGGAAAAAGCCATTCTGAGGGTAGGGGAAAAATATTTACAAAATTCGGAGCACATCCATCACGACTGGATGATGGAGAAGGAATATCCCTTGTCGGAGGAGATGTTGGCCATGTCGAGGGTTTTTTCTAATAACCAAACCATGGAAAAAGTTATTGCCACCAAGGGTGCTCCCGAAGCTATTTTTGATTTATGCCATTTGTCGGGTGATGAAATAAGGAAACACCAAAAAGCCATCGAAAAAATGGCATCGAAGGGACTGCGTGTGATTGGCGTGGCTCGCTCGAGAATCGCTCACGAAAATCTGCCTCCTCAACAACATGATTTCGATTTCGAATTTTTAGGTTTGATTGGTTTGATGGACCCTATTCGTGAGAATATTCCTCAAGCCATAGCCCAATGTTACAAGGCTGGAATAAGAATCATCATGATTACTGGAGACTATCCTGTTACGGCTGTCAATATAGGAAAGGAAATTGGAATAAAGGATCCTGAACTTTATCTGACTGGCCAGGATATTGAAGAGCTGACAGAAGAAGAACTCAGTGAAAAAATTAGGAAGGTTAACATATTTGCGCGTGTTGTGCCCGAACAAAAATTAAAGATTGTAAATGCTCTGAAGAGGAATCAGGAGATAGTGGCCATGACGGGTGATGGGGTAAATGATGCACCAGCTTTGAAAGCCGCAAATATTGGGATTGCAATGGGTGAAAAAGGTACAGATGTGGCTCGTGAAGCCTCTTCTTTGGTTTTGCTCGACGATAACTTTGCCTCTATTGTGGAAGCCATAAGGATGGGACGGAGAATTTCCGATAATCTGCAAAAAGCGCTTGCCTATATTTTCGCCATTCATGTACCCATTGCGGGTTTGTCGCTTATCCCAGTGCTATTTGCCAATTTGCCTCTTATTCTTTGGCCTGTTCATATTGTTTTTATGGAATTGATCATCGACCCTGCCTGTTCCATCATTTTTGAAGCCGAAAAAGAGGAAAAAAATGTAATGACGCGTCCTCCCCGACCATTGGATGAACCCTTTTTCGATACAAAAAAAATATTGATGAGTTGCGCTCAAGGTATTGGATTGCTCCTTATGAGCCTGCTGGTGTATTTTATAGGCCTAAGGATGGGGTATTCGGAAAATGCTGTAAGAACCTTCACCTTTGTAACACTCATCGTTTCGAATGTTTCTGTTATTCTTTGCAATCGTTCGTGGTCTTCCTCCATAATCAAAATAATTTCAACACCCAATCCAACCGTAAAGTGGATCGTAGGTGGTGCCATCTTTTTCTTACTTCTTGTATTGAAAATTCCTGCTTTACAAGATTTATTCCTCTTCGAGGAAATTGGCTGGTTCGAAATTTTTATTTGCGCTTTGGCCGGAATTTCGAGCATTATTTGGTTCGAAATCTATAAACAATTGAAGAAGGAGAAAATATAAAGCAAAGAAAACGAAGGTATCGATTGATCTCGCTCCTCAAAGTTGAAGCGAGCTTATCGTGCTTTTGTTCATCGACAATTTTAATTGAAATGGATTGAAAATTGCAAGGATGGGTTTTTAAAAACTATCCCTAAAGTTAGTTGATTTTACCCATTTATGTCAATCGTTATGGTTTTTTATATTCATCTTCGACTTCTGGGTTCATGAGCCGAGGTTAATGTTTCGTTTTTTTGACCAACAGGATTACTTATAAGATATTTTCTTTTATTTTCTCTATAAATTTCCTAAAGTTTTTTTCTGAAGGGGCTTATAATAGACATTTATTAAATATTTAGAACAAAGTACAACATAGCGGAAGAGATAAGACTTTCGCATTAAAAATATTAATTTCCTCTTCGAACTCAAAGTTTCTTCACGGGGTTCAATTCGGAGAGTTTGCTATAGTCAATTTGCGAAAACGGGATATTGATCCACCACAAATTTAAAGACTTTACAAACCATCCGACACATTCCTTATTCTACCTTTATTGAGGTAATAGAAGGAATGTTTTTCTTTAAATGATATTCATTTATTACTTATAGAACAATCATGGCCTTGATTTTTGTTGTGCGGCGTATGAAAATTATTTTTTTTATGTAAGTTTGCAGCCCATATTCGTAAAATGCAAACCCTACTAATTATCATACCGTCAGTTTAAACATCCCACCGCGCCTGCGGTATCCTATCTTCGAAATTATTTAGTAATCACTTCCTTATTCTATTCACTATGGAAAACGCAAATCTCAAGTCAGAACTCTCAAATGCAACCGACCTCACCGAGGAGACTCCTGTTGAATTAAGTGAATCGCCATCTTCTAATAATATACTACCGAACGATGAATCTCCCCAGATTCTGGAACATACACCCCATCAACCGACTGAATTTTCTGTCGAGCAAAACTCGAATGAAACAGAACTTCCACTATCTTCAGAGGTGAATTTATCATTAGAAACGATTCAACCGGCTGCTGAAATCCATATTGCTGCAAAAATAGATGAAACCACTACCGAAGTTCAAGATAATGGCCAGAATGTCGAAATAGAGTCGATGCAGGTGGAAGGCAGTGGATCAGCTCCTGAAGAGGAAGTAGCTGAAAAGTGTATTTCGGATGCTCCACAGGTCGAAACTGTAAGTGAGCATCAAACTAATGATTCGGCAAACGCTGTGGATAATGACCCGGTTAAGATGGAGCTGGTCGAAGAAGAGGCTCAGGATGTTCAATCTGTTGAAATTCATTCTCAAATTGTAGAAGAAAATCAGAGAGTTACAGAAAGCTCAATGGTAGAAGAAGAGCATCCCGATATGGAATCTGAATTTTTGAAAGAAATAGATTTTCAGGGAGTTGATTATGATCTGCTTTCGAGAGAAAAACTTGTGGAAGTGCTCAAATCGCTTGTAGATAGTGATGATATTAATGGTATCAAGACCCAGGTAGGGCTTATTAAGGTTACTTTCATACGTAAAACAAAGGAACGTCAGAAGCAGGAATTAGAATCATATATAGCTTCAGGAGGGAGAGAAGATGAATTTCAATATCAGCCCGATGATATTGAACATCAATTTGATGCCGTTTTCGATATTTACAAGGAAAAGAAGCTTCAGTTTGCGGAGGAGCTGGAAAGGCAGAAGCAGCAGAATTTGGAAGCCAAACTGGCCATTCTGGATGAATTGAGGGCTTTGATTAATTCTGAAGAAACACTGAAGAAGACTTATGATGAATTCAGAAATCTTCAGGAAAAATGGCGTCAAATAGGAATGGTTCCCAAGTCGGAAGTTAATACCCTTTGGCAGAATTATCATTTTTTAGTTGAGAAATTTTTCGACAAGGTAAAAATCAACAAAGAATTAAAAGACCTTGATCTTAAGAAGAATTTGGAAAGCAAGATAGAACTTTGCGAAAAGGCGGAAGAGCTTTTACTGGAGCCTAATGTAATGAAGTCGTTCAAGGAGCTTCAGAAATATCACGAGCAGTGGCGTGAGATTGGCCCTGTTCCAAGTGAAAAAAGAGATGAGATATGGGAAAGATTCAAGGCAGCTACCGAAAAAATCAATGCCCGACGAAGAGAATATTACGATAAACTACAGGATGAACTTCGCAATAACTATGAATCGAAACAGGCCTTGATCGAAAAAGCCAGGGAGATTATCGAAACACCTGCGGAGACTATCCGTCAATGGCAGGAAAATACACGTGCCATCGATGAATTATTCAAGATATGGCGTAGCGTTGGCCCTGCACCTCGAAAAGTGAACGATCAAATCTGGAACCAGTTCAAAGAGCTTCTCGACCAGTTTTATAAACAAAAAAGTGAGTTCTTTAGCAAGATAAAAGAACAACAATTGCACAATTACAACCTGAAGCTCGATTTATGTGTTCAAGCAGAGGCTTTAAGGGATAGCACCGATTGGAAAAATACGACCAAGGAAATGATCAATCTGCAGAAAGAGTGGAAAAAGGTTGGACCGGTTCCTCGCAAGCAATCTGAAAAAATCTGGAAACGCTTCCGTACCGCCTGCGACCAATTCTTTAAGGCTAAGGAAGAATATTTTTCCAACATTCATCAAAATGAAAAAGAAAACCTTCGTCTGAAAGAAGAACTCATCAAACAGGTGGAAGAATATCCTTATACCGACGATAAAGCCGAAAATTTACGGGTAATCAAAGAATTTCAACGTAAATGGGTCGAGATAGGATATGTACCCCTGAATGAAAAAGAACGCCTGCAAAATAGCTTCAGAAAAGCAATCGATAAACAACTCGACCGCCTCAATATCAGCCCCATCGAGGTAGATGCCATGTCGTACAAACTGCGATTCGAACAGATTAAAGACTTGCCCGATGGACATAAAACCATCATCAGAGAAATTAACTTCCTGCAAAACAAAGCAGCAAAAATGACCGAAGATGTTACCCTCTGGGAAAACAATCTGGGCTTTTTGGCGAGTTCGAAAAATGCCGATATCCTCCGTCAGGAATTCGAACGCAAAATTCATAAAACCAAACAGGAAATCAAACTTATCGAGGCAAAGGTGAAATTTCTGAAAGAGGAACTGAATAAGAAATAAATCAGTTTAGCAATTTGTTTTCTTGTTGTGCTTTCAACTGAAGTGCAAAAGAGAAAAGTCCTAAAAATTATGGAAAAAGATGCTCAGCTCTTTATTCGGTGAATGATCTGTTCATCAGCGCAGGTTCATATTTGAGCTTTGAATTCAAAGCCATTTCGGCATGCGGTAAACTCTGGCCTGAAATTTGAGTTTTGTAACCTGCTTTCATCACTGGTTTTAGTATTCATAATGAACTCCTGAAATGGGAGATAACTTGGTTACTTATCATAAAAGGAGATATTGTATAACTTTGCAAGCTTTCGTAAAAACAATTTTGGTTTACTTTGATTCTTGATAATGAATAAGATACTTGATTCTTTTGATAGGAAATCGCCTTTAAAATGGCTTGTGGTTATAGGTTTGATCGTGATAATAGGATTTATCATACATGCCCATATAGAAAAGCCTCTAATCGATGAGATCATTGGGGATGATTTTGTAAAACAAGGTGACATGAAAGTCGTACCTGTCCCAATTCCGAAAAAACTTTCATTTGCTGGGGAAGAAGTTCCTCTGAATTTGTTCTATGTTAGAGAAAGCCTCGACAGAGAGCTCACGGTGAATACATACTGGCATTCGCAGTCATTATTGTTGTTTAAAAGAGCCCATCGTTATTTCCCTGTAATCGAACCTATTCTAAAGAAGAACGATATTCCTGAAGACTTCAAATACATGATACTGGCGGAGAGTGGTTTTCTTCATAATATTTCGATAGCTGGTGCTGCTGGCTATTGGCAATTCATAAAATCCACTGCTCAGGAATATGGCCTTGAAGTCAACCAGTACGTAGATGAAAGATATAATCTGGAGAAATCTACCGAAGCCATGTGCAAGTTTTTAAAAAAGGCCTACGAAAAATATGGAACATGGACTTTAGCTGCGGCTGCCTTCAATGGAGGCATGGGGCGTTTCGACCGTATTGTACAGTCGCAGAAAACTACGAATTATTACGAAATGTATATGAATCAGGAAACTTCGAGGTATATTTTTCGGATTCTGGCTTTTAAGCTTATTTTTGAACATCCCGAGCGGTATGGTTATTATTTTAAGAAGGAAAACCTTTATCCGCCAATTCCAAGCAAAGAAATTGTAGTAAAGGAAGATATCTCCAATCTTATTGAATTTGCTCAAAAACAAGGCATTAATTATCGCATTTTGCGTGAATTGAATCCATGGATATCAGACACCAGTTTGATTGTTTCACCGAATAAGAGATATAGAATTAAGATTCCTACAGGGAATTATAAAAATTACGATGAAATGATCAGGGAAGAGGTCAATAAAGAAGCATCTGTCCCCGATAATAGTTATGACAAGGATTGAAGAAGGTATACCGAAAGACATATTACTGCAGAAAGAGGACAATCTGGAGGTTTATGGTGCCCGTGTGCATAATTTGCGTAATATCGACGTTATTATTCCCCGAGATAAATTTGTGGTGATTACCGGTTTGAGCGGCAGTGGAAAATCTTCTCTTGCTTTTGATACCATCTATGCAGAAGGGCAAAGAAGATACCTCGAGACATTTTCGGCTTACGCCCGTCAATTCATTGGCAATCTCGAACGCCCCGACGTGGATAAGATTGTGGGCTTAAGTCCGGTGATTTCGATCGAACAGAAGAGTTCGGGTTCTAATCCACGCTCTACCGTCGGAACCATTACCGAGGTTTATGATTTCATGCGTCTGTTATTTGCTCGCATTGCAAAGGCTTATTCCTATATGACGGGCGAACTCATGGTCAAATACAGCGAAAGCAACCTTATAGAAATTATTCGGAAAGAGTTTGAAGATTGCAAGGTAGATATTCTTGCTCCCTTAGTTAGAGGGCGTAAGGGTCATTACCGCGAACTCATCGATTCGTTACGCAAACAGGGATATTCGAGAATTAGGGTAGATGGCGATATAAAATCTTTATCGGAAATTCGTCAGTTAGACCGTTACAAAACGCATGATATCGAGCTCATCATCGATAGGATAAAAATTGGTGGAAGCTCGGAAGAACGTCTGACCTCCTCAGTTCAAACTGCATTGAAACAAGGCAAGGGAACCCTTATCGTTTTCAATGAATCTGATGGTAGTATGCGCTATCTCAGCCGCAATCTGATGTGTCCGACCACTGGAATTGCTTACGAAGACCCCGAACCGAATTCTTTCTCGTTTAATTCTATTTATGGAGCATGCCCAAAGTGTAGCGGGCTTGGCCGTATCAGCGAGATCGATCTGGAAAAGATTTTCCCCGACAAGAATAAAACCACACGTCAGGGTGGAATAGCCCCACTGGCCGAATATAGAGATAATTGGATTTTCAGGCAGATAGAAGGAATTGGCCAGATCTATGGTTTTCATCTCGATACTCCTATCAAAGACCTTTCTGAACAGGCTTTAAATGCTATCCTCTATGGAGTCGACGGAGGCTTCAAGGTCAGAAAGGAATACGATAGTGGAGTTATACAGACTTATACCCTTGAGTTCGATGGTATAGTCGATTTTATTATTCGACAGTATCAGGAATCGGAAACTGCCTCGATTCGTAAGTGGGTAGGAGAATTCCTGAATAAGGTGACCTGCCCGGTGTGCAATGGAAGCCGATTGAAGAAGGAATCATTATGGTTCAAGGTAGATGGTAAAAATATTGCCGAATTGGCCATGATGGACCTCGGAAGTCTGGATCATTGGTTCGGACAATTACCCGAAAGGCTTCAGGGGAATGATCGCATCATAGGTCAGGAAATTATAAGAGAGATAAGGTCGCGGTTGTGGTTTCTTCTGGAACTTGGCTTAGGCTATCTTACCTGCGACAGACCTGCCTATAGTCTATCGGGTGGTGAAAGCCAGCGCATTCATCTGGCTACTCAAATTGGAAGCCAGCTTACGGGTGTTTTATACATACTTGACGAACCTAGCATAGGTTTGCACCAGAGAGATAATCATCGCCTCATCAAAGCCTTGAAGAATTTGCGCGATATTGGCAATTCCATTATTGTAGTCGAACATGATAAGGAGATGATAGTATCGGCCGATTATGTGGTAGACCTCGGTCCGGGAGCTGGAAAGAAGGGAGGATGGGTGGTGGCAAGTGGTACTCCACAGCAATTGCTCCAAAGTAATTCACTTACCTGCCAATACCTCAGTGGAAAGAAAAAAATAGAGGTTCCCCCTAAGCGGCGGCTTGGTAATGGGCAAAGCCTCATTCTTAAGGGCGCTAGAGGAAATAATCTGAAAAATATTAATTTGAAGATTCCTCTTGGAAAATTTATTTGCGTTACTGGTGTTTCGGGTAGTGGAAAATCTACCCTTATCGAAGAAACTCTTTATCCGGTTATCAGTCAGGCTCTCTATCGTTCCGAGCAAAAACCTCTACCATACGATAGTCTCGAAGGTTTGAAAAACATCGACAAGATCATTCAGATCGATCAATCACCTATAGGTCGAACTCCCCGGAGCAATCCTGCCACGTACACCAAGGTTTTTGACGAGATACGCCAGCTTTTTGCACGCTTGCCTGAATCACAAGTGAGAGGTTACAAGCCCGGAAGGTTTTCGTTCAACGTGAGGGGAGGACGATGCGAAGCCTGTGGTGGTGCAGGTGTAAGAGTTATAGAAATGAATTTTTTACCTGATGTTACGATTCCCTGTGAAGTATGCCAAGGGAAACGATACAATCGCGAAACCCTCGAAATCAGATACAAGGGAAAATCTATCAACGATGTCCTTAATATGACGATCGATCAGGCCGTTGAATTTTTTGCCAATGTTCCTTCCATTCTTCGCAAAATACAAACATTGAAGCAAGTGGGACTGGGTTATATTACTCTTGGGCAGTCGTCGACTACTCTTTCGGGTGGGGAAGCACAACGAGTGAAGCTATCTTCCGAACTTTCGCGTCGCGATACTGGGAAAACCCTTTATATCCTCGATGAACCTACTACAGGACTTCATTTCGAAGATGTAAGAGTTTTACTGGATGTTCTTCAGAAATTAGCCGACAAAGGCAATACCATTATCGTGATCGAACATAACATGGAAGTTATCAAAGTAGCCGACCATATTATCGATTTAGGTCCTGAAGGAGGAGATCAAGGAGGATATATCGTGGCCGAAGGTACACCCGAAGAGGTAGCTCAAAATCCCAAAAGTTACACCGGTTTTTATCTAAAACAAGTTTTTTCTTAATCTATCTATCATGAACACTATCGAGATTATTTGTCAGAATTGCGACGAAAGAAGAGAGTTTCCCAAAGGGATTACACTGGCTGAAGTGTCTCGCCAGTTTAACGTAAAGCTGAAGTATCCGATTTTGGGGGCACTGGTCAATAATAAATTGCGTGAACTCAGCTTCGATCTTTATAAACCCAAAACAGTAAATTTTATTGATTTTTCGCATAATATTGGTTACCGCATGTATGTTCGTTCAGTTTACTTCCTGTTGTATGCTGCGGTAAAGGAAGTTATTCCTCAAGCCTTGTTGCGTATCGATCATAGCGTGAGCAAAGGTTGGTATGCCGAGCTGGAAGGAGAAAACATAGAACTGAATGAAGATTTACTAAAACGGATAAGAGAAAGGATGGTCGAAATGGTAGCGGCCGATTTACCTTTTACCCGCCAGGAGATACTTACAGCCGAAGCCGCCCAACTCTTCATGAAGAATGGCCAGATGGATAAGGCCGAACTCTTTGGAAGACGACACGAAATGTACACCTCGGTATATGGATTGAATGGTTTTATCAATTATTTCTATGGTTATCTGGTGCCTTCGACCGGGTATCTTACTCTTTATGATATTCGCCATTACTATAAGGGTTTGCTGATACGCGTGCCCGATCCCGAAAATTTCGAAATTCCTCCGGCAGTTACTCATCAACCCAAACTTTTCAAGGTATTTCGTGAACATAAGAAATGGATAAATATCCTCGACGTTCCCTTTGTTGGCAATTTAAACAAAGCTACTTCCGAAAAACGTGATACCGATTTGATTAAAATTTCGGAAGCCCTGCACGAAAAACGTATAGCACGCATAGCCGATAAAATCTATAGATGGTACGATAAAGTAAAGATTGTTCTCATTTCTGGTCCTTCTTCATCGGGAAAAACTACTTTCAGCAAGAGGCTGTCCATTCAATTAATGGTGCTTGGCTTAAAACCAGTTCAAATTTCTATCGACAATTATTTTGTCGATAGAGAGCACACTCCAAGGGACGAAAAAGGTGAATATGATTTCGAAAGTCTCCAGGCAATAGACATCGATCTTTTTAACGAAAACCTCAATGATTTACTCATTGGACGCGAAGTGCGCCTTCCTCGTTTCGATTTCAATAGCGGTAGGCGTTCCTATTATAATGGAACCTTTAAAATGAAGCCCGATCAGGTGCTGATTATAGAAGGCATTCATGGACTGAACCCTGATTTGACTCCCCACATAGATCCAGCACGTAAATTCGGGATTTTCGTTTCGGCTCTTACCCAAATTTCTATTGATGCTCAAAATCCAATCTCATCTACCGATAATCGTCTTTTTCGCAGGATGGTACGCGATTATCGCTTCAGAGGCTATTCTGCCCTCGAAACCCTAAGACGTTGGGATAGCGTTAGGAATGGAGAAGAAAAAAATATCTTCCCTTTTCAAGAAAATGCCGATGTGATGTTCAATTCGGCACTCCTTTATGAACTGGCCGTTTTGAAAACTTATGCCGAGCCACTTCTGAAAACTATTCCCGAAATCGAACCCGAACATGCCGAAGCCCTGAGACTTATGAAATTCCTTTCTTATTTTCAACCAATTTCTTCCCGTGAAATTCCTCCTACAAGCATTCTTCGCGAATTCTTGGGCGGCAGCAGCTTCATCTATTAATCCCTTATCATGAAACGAATCGAAATCCCTTTCCAGATTTTTAAAATCCTCGAACAAGGTTATCATATTGCTATCGCTGTAAAAGTAAATGGTATGCCCGCTCATTGGATCATCGATTCTGGAGCCTCTCATTCGGTTTTCGACAAAGCGAGAATCTCATGTTTTTTACCGGAATTTCAACTGAAAGAGTCCCCCATGATGGCTATGGGCCTCGGCAATGAGCTGGAACCCTTTTTACTGAAAGTTTCCGATTTCGAAATAGAAAAACGAAAAATTTCGAAATATCAGGCTACACTCCTCGATCTCTCACCTCTCAACCAAATTTATTCCCGGTATTTCAATGATCCAATTCATGGAGTACTTGGCTGCGACCTGCTGGTTAAGCTAAAGGCAAAATTGAATTACAAAAAGAAAACTATCGAACTCAAAAAAGAAAAAAAACCAATGCAAATTCTCAGCATTATGCCCGACAGCGAACATCTGATGGTTACACTGAAGGTTCGAAAACAAAAGGCAAATATGCTAATCGATACCGGAGCTTCTTCAACCATTTTCGATTTAAACCTTTTCAAACAGTTCTATCCTTATGAAGCCAGCCAGCTCGAGCGAACCGACCAGCCCTCCGCTGGGATTGCTAATGATGCTCAAAACTTTGGTGCTGCTCTGATCCCTGAACTTTGCATTGGCCCGGTAAAAATGACGAATTACGAAATGCTGCTTATCGATCTCGAACATATTAATTCATTATATTCCAAATTGGACTTGCCTCCTATTGATGGCCTACTGGGCAATGACCTGCTGTTCAAATTGAAAGCCTCACTTAGCTTCAAATCTCATTCACTTCGATTGCCATTCCCTCACTGATTTTCTCCCATTCCCTCCCCGCAAAATCATTTTGTCGAGTTTTGGCTTGTCTCGTAAGAATTCTATGTTGAAAAACTGTACGACGTAAAAAACATAAAAATTATTCGAACTTATCTTCGGAATCTAAATATTTTAGCTTTATAAGCTAATGGAAATCATTCTTTTTTTTTGAAACTACAGTGTTTTTTTAATTGTTGTGCAATCAAAAGCAAAAATAATTGCAACATGCATTATTTTTGCCTTATGGCAAAGAAAAAGTACAATTTAAGGAAAACCATCAGACGAGGGTTAAAACAAGGATGGACAAAACAACAAGTATTCGACCATCTGATCGAGACTCTGGAAGTGGAAATCTCCAATGATTACCGATGGATTAAGTACATAGCCAAAGAGATTTCGTTTACACCTCCATTTCGAATTCGTAATCGCCTGAGAGTGGGCATCATTTTCTTGATTCTCTTTGTGATAGTCAGTTGTTTCATCAGTCTGATGCAGCAATTTCCCATGATGAAGATTTATGGCATTATCGAATTTCCTTTATGGATTACAATAATCTGGTTTTTAGGTACAAATTTTTTCAATATCCTCAATTTATTCTTACTTGGTCCAGTGCTTAGATGGAACAGGCAGGCACTTTTACTTCTTGGCATCATCAATGCTTTTCTTTTTATTCGTACGGTTTTCATCTGGAAATTGAATATTGGCTTAATGCCCTTTATTACTCTTGCTCAATGTGTATCACGTTTTTTTATATTTTTTCTGTCATTCATTATTTACCGTTTCGTGCGCGATAATTATATCATCAAGCAGGAAGAAAATGGAATATGGAAGGTTATTTTTACTTAGAATTCAAAATTTTGGCTTATTAAGAAGTTAATAAAAATATTATTCTATTTTGTCGTCGGGATAACAATTGTTATTTCTTCGGGTATGGCAATCATGTTGCATCCCGGTGTTCAGACTGCCTTAGGGGAAAAGGTTGCGGGTAAATTGTCTCAAGTTTTGAGTGTTAAGGTGGGGATTGGGGGTATGTATCTGCATCCTTTGTCAGGTATTGTTTTGCGTGATGTTTATATGGAAGATTCCTGTGGAACTGTTTTAATAAGAGCCGAGAGGCTTTCAGTGAATATCAATATGATACAGCCTCACCAAAAAATTCTGTTTTTCAATTCAGTAAAAGCCGAAAATGCAGAAGTAAATCTGGTAAAATATTATGGGGATAAAAAATTAAATATTACCCATGTGTTTGGCAAATTCTCTTCAGGAAAACCAAAGCACGAGCAGCCTCGAAAATTTGGAGTAGGTGATTTGAAGATCATCGTACGAAGATTTGAATTCCAGAATAGCCATTTTATGTATCAAGACCAGAATAAATGCGGTAAACGTGAAAAAGGAATGGATTATGCCTTTATTGAAATAAATGGAATAAATCTGGAAGCATTTTCTTATATTTTTACCGGAGATTCGATGACTTTTAGAGTCAAAGAACTGCAAGCTGAAGAACGATCGGGCTTAAAATTCGAACACCTGCAAGGAAAATTTACTGTATCGTCGCAGCATTTAATCATCGATGATTTTAAATTCAAGACTCCTTACAGTGATGTAAACATGAAACTTACCTTTGAATACAATGATTTCGATGATTATAATCATTTTGTCGATCGTATGTATATTCAAACTGAATTTCAGGATTCGAGGCTTAATTTTATAGATTTTTCGCCTTTTGCAGTTTCTCTGGAAGGAATGAATCAGAACATCTTGGTAAAGGGTAAAGTTTTTGGGAAAGTACCTGATATGCGAGGCGAAGCCTTAACGATAAGAACAGGGGAAAAAACCATTTTTAAGGGTGATTTGCAAATGACGGGAATGCCCGACATCGAAGAAACTTTTATCGTGTTAAAAGCTAGGCAATTATATGCCGATATGAAAGATGTCAATAATTTTACCTTACCTGGGAATTTTCGATTGAAAGAAAAGATTCATCTGCCAAAGCAGATTTATGAATTGGGATTTGTAAGTATTTCGGGCGAATTTTTGGGATTTTACAACGATTTTGTGGCAAATGCAAGATTTACAACGGGAGTTGGTGTGTTGATTACTGATTTGAAACTAATGGCACTTCCAAATGGTCAATATGAATACCGTGGAAATTTGGCGACAGATAATTTTGATCTGGGAAGGATTTTAGAAGTTCCGCAATTAATAGGGGCGGTAAGTATGGCTGGAGATGTCGAGGGCAAGGGTTTCAGTCTCGATAGCGCAAATGTAAGATTGAATGTTATGGTTCAAAAATTCGAATTCAATCGTTATCCTTATAAAAATCTGACCGTGCGTGGAGAACTATCCAAAAAGCAATTTCAGGGTGAAATCAACATCGATGATCCCAACTTGAATCTCAATTTCGATGGGTCGATCGACTTGAGCGAAGATATACCCGAATATAACTTTACTGCAGGGGTTTCGCATGCGTATTTGCAAAATCTTGGAATGATCGATCGCGGCGATTCGTTATGTGAACTAAATTTCGAGCTCAGGGCAAATTTCTTGGGCTCACACCTCGACAATCTGGAAGGTTCTATAGATTTAACCGAAGTGAATTATACCGAAAAAGGGAAAGATTATTCGGCCAATCGCATTTTTTTAAATACGTTACTTACTCCGACTGGTGAACGTACTTTGAGCCTCCTTTCTCCATTCTTCGATGCCAGTGTGAGAGGAGAAATTCAATTTGCCCAATTAGGATATTCATTTTCGTTATTTTTTAATAATTATTTGAATTCATTTCATAATTTGGGTCAAACCCTTAGCGACACCACAGGCCAGAATTTCGTCTATGATATAAGAATAAAAAAGCTGAACGAATTGACCGCACTATTCCTGCCATGGCTAAAAGTTGCGAATAATAGCCGCATCAAAGGACAATTCGACACTAAAGACCGGATTTTAAGCCTCGAAGCACAAACCGATACCTTGAGCGTTTACGGCGTCAAGATGAATAATCTTTCCTTGCGCAGCCAATCCTTTCAAGATGCTATTACATTGGAAACCAATATTAGAAAAGTAAATTTTGTAGAAATGAAGAAGGATAGTATCTTGTATTTTGGCCTCGATAAATTTGACCTTACTGCCAATATTGCATACGATAGTATCCGATACAATATGAAATGGGGCCTCTTACCCGAAGATTCATCCAATTATGGAAACCTGAAAGGTTACCTGTCGTTTTCGAATTATCCTGAAATTTTTATGCAATTCATAGAATCTTCGTTCAATTTAGATGATAATATCTACGTAATTCAACCCGACAATAAAATAATCTTTCGGAAACAGGAAATCGATATCCATCGACTCGAGATCACTTCAGAAAACGAGAGTTTATACATCGATGGAGCCTACAGCTCCGATAGCACTAAAATGCTTAATGCACAATTCCATAATTTCAGTCTTTCTCATGCCGACTTCTTTTTGCAGCCCTTTGGTTTACAAATAGGAGGCTTGCTTCAAGGACACATCCAGCTTCATCAGGAAGATAACAAACCTTTGATTCAGGCCGAGATGCGAATCGATCATCTGGCTGTCAATCAACAAAATCTGGGTTTTATGGAACTCACTTCCTTGTGGAATACAAAATCGAAAGCCCTCTTTGTAAAGGCTAAATCAACTCTGGTTAACAATAAATTTCAATCTCATCCCATCGATTTATCCGGATATTATTATCCTTCAGATCCAAAACAGAATTTCGACATCAAACTGAAAACGGAAAATTTCAATCTGAAGCCCATTCAACCTTTTCTAAACATGGCTATCGCTGAACTCGAAGGTTTTCTAAGCTCGAATATCGAACTCGAAGGCTCAGTTAAAAGTCCTGAAATTCATGGAAAGTTGAAGTTTATTCGTGCCAAGATTCGTCCGAAATTTTTCAATACTACCTATTCTTTTTCGGATGAAATTATAGTCGAACCTTCGAGAATAATTTTCAACAAACTGAAAATAAATGATTCGTTGGGGAATGTTGCTTTTTGTGATGGATATATTGCCCATAAGAATTTCCAGGATATGTATTTGGATATTCGATTGCAACCTGAAAATTTCATTTTGTTCAATGCCGAGCCTCAACAAAACAAATATGTGAATGGAATTGCCTTTATTTCGGGTCAAATTCGCGTTTCGGGTTCTATAAATAACTTGAATATCGAAGCCAATGCCATTACCGAGAAGGGAAGCAATATTTACGTGCCATTGTCGTCGACGGTGGATGTTCGTTCTTCGAGTTTCTTATATTTTAAACAACCCGAAGATACTTTGAAGTTGAAGAAGGTGGAACGTACCAATTTGAATGTTTCTGGTTTCAATGTTTTTTCGGTATTGACACTAACTCCTCAGGCCAGGATAAAAGTAAGCCTTCCACAAGATGCCGGAACCATAGAGGGGACGGGCGAAGGTATGATTACGTTAGAAGTAAATTCGAGAGGCGATCTCAATATCAATGGCCAATATGAAATTCAATCAGGTTCATTCCTGTTTAATCTGCAAAATATCCTCAGCCGAATGCTCGAAATCGAGAAGGGTTCGACCATACATTTTTCTGGCGATCCGTTGGATGCTCAAATAAATTTAAGAGCTTCATTTACCACGCGTACTACCCTTAGTGGATTGGGATTAGACCTCGATTCTACCGTCACTTCGGCTCGAATACCTGTAAAAACCATTATACATCTTCAAAATAAGCTGTTGAATCCTTTTATCACCTTCAGCATTCAATTTCCAAAAATCGATCCTGACATCGAACGAGCCGTTTATGCCAAACTCGATACTACCAATCAGATGGTTATGACTCAACAGTTCGTATCCCTTCTGGTGTTGAATAATTTTAGCTTCGCAGTTACCAATAAATCATTTGGAAATAGCTTGGGAATCTCTTCGTTCCAGATGCTTTCGAATCAAATCAGCAATCTATTGTCTCAAATTAGTCAAGATTTCGATATCGGGATAAATTATCGGCCTGGCGATGCTATTTCGGCTCAGGAACTCGAACTTGCCCTAAGCACCCAACTTTTTGATCAACGTGTAACTATCGACGGGAATTTGGGCGTGGTGGGAATGCAAAATGCAAACAAAACAAGCAATGTGGTGGGTGATATCAATGTAGAAGTAATGCTCACACGCGATGGTAAACTTCGTCTCAGAGCCTTCAACCGATCCAATACTACTGAATTACTTACCGTTTCGGCCCCTTATACCCAAGGCATTGGACTGTTTTACAGAAAAGATTTTAATAATCTGGCCGAACTGTTCAGGAAAAAACGTAAAATCATTCAGGAAGAATCTCTGAATATCTCTACCTCTGCCAATTAAACCGATAGAATCTTATAGATCATTTCCTTCATCATTTCCACCGGATCAGCCTGATCGATATCTACACCCTTGAATTTCAAATCATATTCGCTTATAAGTTGCAAAACCTGACTGCATTGAGGGAGATTGAAATTTCGCGCGGCTGCAGCATATTCTTTCACGAAAAAAGGATTTACTCCCAGGATAGGAGCAGCTACTGAGGCTTTTTTATCATTTAATTGATGATAAATCCATAATTTTTGGAAATAATTAAATAAAACTGTACTGATTTTTATAGGAGGATTTTCTTTTGGATTGCTGGCAAAATAAAGAACGATTTGAGCAGTGCCGAATTTGTTGCGTTGTGAAATAGTCCTGCATAATTCGAAGGGATTGAAATCCTTGCTAATGCCAATGTATTTTTCGATAATCTCGGGGGTTATATTTGACCCTTTGGGCAGATTGATGATGAGTTTGGCGCATTCGTTAACGATTAAGCTCAAGTCGTTGCCAAGGTCGTCGGCCATCATCTGGCAGGCATGATCTGTAATAGTATAACCCCTGGCACTCAGATATTTTCGAATCCATTGTGGAATCTTATCATCGTAAAGTTTTTTCGATTCAAAGGATACTCCGAATTTATCGACGGCTTTTTTGAAATCTTTCAACAATTCATGTTTCCTGCTGGATTGCAATTTCAAGGCAACTGTCAAAATTGTAGAAGAGCTTGGATGAAGGGCATACTGGCTTAGCTGGTCCAGTTCCGAGCGTAATTGCTGCGCTTCTCGCACAATAACGAGGTTGTAATCGGCCATGGTTGGATAACGGCGAGCCCTGTCTACGATTGACGAACCAGTAGTATTTAAACCATAGAATACCGAAAGATTGAAATCTTTTTCTTCTTCCTTGAGAATATTCCCTGTCATGTAGTCGGT
This sequence comes from Bacteroidetes bacterium ADurb.Bin012, assembly GCA_002071415.1. Lineage (GTDB taxonomy): Bacteria > Bacteroidota > Bacteroidia > Bacteroidales > TTA-H9 > TTA-H9. The sequence goes on along the minus strand of MWFC01000003.1, from coordinate 7,888 downwards.
CAGAAAATCGATGTAAAAGGATTCATCCCCGTAAAATAGATAAAGGGGTTTATAAATCTTGTTTTTTAAATCGGTATAGATTTGTTCAAAAGTCATTTTGAATAGAAAATCGGGGAGAATTTATTCGAGGTCGAAGATCAGATGTTTCACCGTGAGACCATTATTGATGAGCTGGCGTAGTGAATCTATCCCAATGCGAAGGTGAAGTTCGGTAAAATGAAGAGAAACTTCCCGGTCTTTTTCTTCGGTTTTCACTCCATCGGGAATCATGGGTTGATCGGATACCAAAAGTAAGGCGCCTGTAGAAATATGATTGGCAAAGCCCGTGACGAAAAGTGTGGCGGTTTCCATATCGATAGCCATACAACGTGTTTTACGGAGGAAAAACTTGAATTCCTCGTCATGTTCCCACACTCTGCGGTTGGTAGTATAAACCGTACCCGTCCAGTAATCTTTTCCATAATCACGTATGGTAGTCGAAATGGCCTTTTGAAGTGCAAAAGCTGGCAGGGCAGGTACCATTTCAGGCATGTAATCGTTCGAAGTGCCTTCTCCGCGTAAGGCTGCAATAGGAAGAATAAGATCACCAATATTGTTTTTCTTCTTCAATCCTCCACATTTGCCCAAAAATAACACCGCTTTGGGCTGTATCGAACTTAGTAAATCCATAATGGTAGCGGCATTGGCACTCCCCATCCTGAAATTGATCATGCTGATATCACCTGCACAGGCAACTGGCATGGTCCGATCTAATCCCCTTACTTTCACTCCCATGATGCTGGAGAATAAATTCAGATAATCCATGAAATTGGTGAGTAAAATGTATTTTCCGAAATCCTCCAGAGGAACCCCTGTATATCTTGGAAGCCAGTTCTTTACTATTTCTTCTTTCGTTTTCATCCTTGAAAGATTTATGATGATCCTCAGTCCAAAGCAAAATTAGGCCATTTTTATTTAGTACTTTTCAATTTTCTCATTTCCTGAAAATTCGTCATTAATTAATGTCTGGCAATGAATTTCGGTTGAATTGCATTTCCTTTGCATCTTTTTGTATTCGGTTTTGAAGAAATCGAACGAACTCTCTGTCTGATTTTTTCGATTGTCGAATAAATCGGGATTATCCGTCGAAAACTTCGAAATGCAAGCGGCCTCGATACGCTCTGACGATCCACCTGGCCACCGAATATAGGATTTCCTGTCCCTGGTTATGATGGATTTTTTATTGATGGGGAATGAATTTTAACGAAATTTGTAAAGCTCATGAAAATAATGACGCGCACAATCGACGGCCGAGAGGAGATCTTCGATGAATTTCGTGGCCGGTATGTTGAATTGACCCCTGAAGAAAGGGTGCGACAATGGTTTGCTCATTTTTTGGTCGAAGATTGTGCTTATCCACGAGGTCGTATTGGAATAGAAATTTCAATCGTCATACAGCGTAAAACTTATCGCAGCGATCTGGTGGTTTTCGACAAGAACAGGCGTCCCTGGATGTTGGTTGAATGCAAGTCCCCTGAGATAGCCTTGACCGAAAAAGTGTTCGAACAGGTAACTCTGTATAATTATACCCTGAAGGCTGATTTTATTGTGCTCACCAATGGCAATTCGACTATAATAATGAAACTCGATTATGCTGCAGGAAAAATCGAATTCCAGTCCGAATTGCCTCCCTATCCCAAGGATTAAATTTTTTGTTTAGTGAGTATGGTAGGATTTTACTTTCTGATTTTTTAGAGTTTCGAAAAGTTTTCGGCCCGCCGAAGGCGGGCCGCATAATCAACCAAAACACTCACAGAAGCCTGCTTTTTATATGTACCGGAAGCAGAACCGGTGAATTTATAGGCAATTAATTCCTTATTCACCTAATTTATAACGTAACCCTACTTGCAGACCTAAAGTGGAGTTATGCGAATTAGCTCGATCGGGATTGTATCCCAATGCATCCTTATTTTCCGGATTGGTAAAATCATAATCGAATCTCACCATGCCAAATACATTGAATTTGGAATTAATTTGATATTCTCCCCCAGCTCCAATAAAACCACCAAAAGTCAAATTTTCGTAATGATGCTTGATGTCCATTTCGTTGTCATTGGCATCGAGATACTTGGCAGTGGTCAGAATATTGAATTGAGGCCCCACATTTAGGCTGAACATCCACTTCTGAGCAGGATTAGTGTTGAAATGGAAATACAGAGGAATTTTGACGTAATCGAGTTTTATACGCGTTTCCACTCCACCTACTTCCTGTTTGCGTCCCTGAAACGAATACATTACGTCTAATCCCATTCCTAACTTTTCGGTAAAGTTGTATCCCGCACCTATGCTTAAAGCTGGATGGATATAAGCTTTCTGGGAAAAATTATCCATATCACTGTCATCCGAATTAAACAACCATGAATTTTGAACCATAGCGTTTACATTGAATGAATAACCCTTTTGTGCTTTCGTTTGTACCGAAAAAGCAACCATCGTAATCATCAACAATGCTGCTAAGACCACCCTTTTGTTTTTCATAGCTTTTTCTTGTTTTAGTTAGTTATTAATTCTTTAATTTCTGTCTTTCAACCCCAATTATTGCAGAAAAACTTGCAGGCTTCTGCTGATATCTTGATTCATCATTCCTGAACCATTTTTTGAAATATTCTTCTGCTGTAACTGATGAAAGAAACACGTTACGAATTTCTTTTCATCCAGATTGGTGCCGAAAAACTTTCACTTTTTGATATTTCGCTCTTACCGCCTCCAAATTTGTGCCAGATTCGTAGTATTCCCGTTGAACTTCTTTTCCATATTGATTTCCATTCAGATACTATACTCGAACTATTTTTTGTGATAAAAGCCATAATGTCAGTTATTGCTCTTTTTTTCGATGATGAAAGCGTCGAATCCTTTTTCTCTTAGCATACTTCGAAAGTTTTTTGCTTCGATATAGTCGGAAAATCTGCCTATTCTTACTTTGTAAAGTTTGTTTTCATATTTTATCCAGACAGGTAATTCAAAGGTTCTTTTCAGGGTTTCGGAAAGTTGTTCGGCATTATGCTTATGTTTGAAAGCCCCCGTTTGAAGAGTGTAAAACTCTTGAACAAGCGGTATTCTTATTTCTGTAACTTTTAGAGTGTCTTTTGGGGTTTCGGTAATTTTTTTGTCCTCTGTTGGAGGTCTTTCGACGAAAAAGTTCAAATCGTAAACCACATCGCCCAGAACGTCGGGTTTGATTTCGAAAGGTATTTCGGAAGGAGATGACACTATGCCAAGTTTTGCCACTTGAGCCGAATCTAAGCGGGCTATGTAATGGCCAGGAGGTAAGCCAAGATAACTAAATGCGCCATCTCTTTCGGTAATCGTAGAAGCTATCTTTTTCCCTATGGACGAATAAATATCGATGATGATGTGTCCTTCGCCTCTTTGGCCGGTACCGTCTTTCCTCAATACCCAGCCGTTTATTTCTCCCATGGGCAGTACAGGAATCTCTATTTTTTTGAATTGATTAGGCTCGGCATAAATGCGAATGACTTTATGCGCAATACGATAAGAAATCTCTTCGAGACTTTTTTCGTCTATGGTAAGGATATAGTCGGTATAGGGAATTAAACCCACCACACGGATAATAGAATCTTTTTCCCCCTGTATGACACGACCGCCATTGATGCGCATGGCAAGCCCCTTAACCAAGCGTTCGCCACTGTCTCTTTTGTAATTGTGATTGAGGTCTATAAAAGAAATGATGGATAATCCTCCCATTCCTACGGAAGGACGATCTTCGGCATGCACATAGCCTTTCCCGCTTCCAAAGGCAAAACTGCCCTGAGCTCCTTCGGTAATCATAAATTCGTTGTTCGACAAGCGAGTAGCTAAATTTACCTGCGAAAAAGGAACAGTCCATCGAAAAGAAAGGCTAATTGCACGATATTTCGATTGGAAATTTTCCTCGCCCATTAGGGAAAGGTATCCCTGCCGCAATATCCGTTTCTCTATTTCGGCTCTGAGAGAAATAACCCTATTGTCGCTAAAATTGATTTGCGATTGTACGCGGGAGGTAAATCCTTTCCATTGAGGCAAACCGAGTCCGATATTTGCATAAATGAATGGATCGTCTCCATCCATCCAATTGGCATACGCACTTATACTGGCATTCAGTTTTTTTATATATGACGAAAGTGTAATACTGGCAATGTTGTAAGTAGTTGTTTTATATACATTTCGCCTATACGATAGACGAGAATAAGCACTGAATTTTGGGAAACGAACCGGCATCGAAAGAGTGGCTTGCCAATCCTCCAGATAGCTTACCCGCACGGCTTGCTGCCCGGGAACATAATGAGTATATTTTAGCTCGAACGATGAACCCGATACAAGCCTGTAATTTGCCAACAATTTGGTTTGTACTCCTTTGGCATATTCACTGCTAATGAGTAAATTCCGGACTGGCGCAACGGATGCATTTATAAAAGGTATTTCCTTGCCCGAAACGATAGAAGACAGATATTCGAAACCACCCCCAATGGTCAGATAACGTTTGACGCCATATTTTACATCGGCTCTTTCAAAATGTGAGTTCTTGTCATCGAGAACAAGACCAGAATTCACAGTATATTCCAGCTCACCTGGCGGTAGGAAGCTAAAAGGAACATTTAGGAATATACGCTGAATGCGTTCTTCACCATAAGGCCCATAAAATTTCAGCATCACCTCCGAAGCTCCATATACCAAAGGAATATTGAATTTGTAAAACCCTGAAGCATCGGCAATTTGATAATCTACAATCACATTGTTTACGTAAAGTTCGACAGTCCAGCCTGGCTCGGTGTAGTCGGAAATAGTGTATTCTCCAAAAGAACGACGATATAAGGTCGAAGCATTGGTAATGCTGATGCCTGTTATAGGATTATAGATGGAAGAAATAGACATAGGAGATATTCTGCCTGCTCTTACCTGGCGAATGACTTTATTCTGGTTGTCCACCCATCGCCAGTAGTATTGTAAGTTGCGGTTCGTAAATTCATTAAGCGAGGAATAATAAAGCTGCAAATTGGTTTCGCCATATAATGCTTCGGCACCGGTTCTTAACCAAAACTGGCTGCTGGTTTTGCTGTCGGTGCTTTGTGTCGAAGTGGCAGCCCAATCCATCATACCGAATTTCCAAAGCTCATGCTGGTGCTTTAAAGTAGTATCTGCTTCTACCTCACCTCTTAACTGTTTGATGTTCTTTCTGAATTGTTCGATCCTCATTTTCCTTATGACAGGCAATTCGAAATCGGGTTTTATCGTAACAGAAAGATTGCGAAAGTTGAACTTGCAATGCAAACCGAATATTTCACCAAAAAGACGAGAATCTATGTAAAGATCGTCTCCCGTATTCATCGACTGATTTTCAGCTATGGAAAAATCTTTCCCCCTGAAAAAGATCTTTTTGTAATGGTTATCAATAAGATAGCGGTACTCCTCTTTTCCTATGAAACCGCTGATAGAATCGAGTGTAACCGAAGGTTCTGCCTTTATCTGAAGAAATCGGAATAATTCTAATACGGGCAAAAACAGCTTCTCCGATTCATACTCATAGAGGGAATTCATCATACCTGCCCCTACACTTTCTATCCGTATGCTGACAGGAATTTCTTCTATCGCTGGTAGTTCTTCGCTTTGATTGTTTTGACAATTTATTTTGAGAGGATTCGAAATAAAAAATGCTAGCCATAAAATCCACAGGATAGGAAATTGATGTATGGCTTTTCCCAATAAGAAATGAAGGTAGCAAAAGAAGGATTTGTTGTTATGCACATTAATCTATTCCTGAATACATACTACATTTATTCTGAAATTGCCAATATAATTTCCGGAAGAAAGGGTGACTGAGCCTGGTACTGTAAGCGTTGCCCCGACCCTAACCTGATTTCCGTAAGGAAGGTCTCTGGAGGAAGTTAATAAACTATTGTTGAGTTTATCGGTGGTAAAATTATTGATAGTAAGGTTTTGCTGACCCCCTGCCTGCTTTATTTCTGCAGAAACGGGAAATTCAACATGAATGGTACGGTTAGGAGGTGCTTCAATTTCTAATAAAGCAGGACATCCACTCGAATTGACTAATAAGATAATTTCACCCGTGACCCATCGATTGCCATCTGGAGAAATAGTAATAGTTCCACCACTACGTCCACTATAAAATGAACCGAATGATAATTCTTGACTTACATGAACCTTTAATTCGCTGGTCCTTTGGGCATAAAGAGAAAATGAAAAAAAAATAAGACCAATGAAAATCTTTACTCTCCGCATATCCTTGGGCATTTTATTCTTTTTCTTCTCATCATCTTATTTGATTATTTTTATATTTACCTCTACGATACAAAAATTTATCAAGTGAAGTTTTTCAAGGCAATACCAATTCTTTTTCGTCGAAGATATAAGGTTTTGCTTCGTTTGCATCGGTAAAACGTATTACAAGTTTTCCTTTATCCCAACTAAACCCTTCGGGAAGTGTCAAAGGCATCGAAAAATAGCGTAAAGTATTGGGCGTGTAAACGGCAACCCCTTTTACCAGGCTTACTCTTACGGGTTCTTTTCCGGGAGCAACATAATCTACCGTAACATTGCCATAAACCGATTGCGTGCCCTGGCGGTTCAATGTCATCTTAAGCCGCGTGGTTTGCCCTTCCTGCTGCTCGAGGCTTAAATCACTGATGGTTAAAGTAGCCGACAAATTACCGATGCGTACGATAACTGGAATGGAGATGCCATAGATAGGGATGAGCCTTATTTTGAGAGAAGTAGTGTCGGTTTCTTCGGTTTTTTCGCCTTCTGGCCTCGATTTGGGTACAGCCCTGAAATAAAGGTGCGAACGATATTCGCCTTCTTCCATATTGGGAAGCCGCCTTACCTGTATTCGTATAACTTGTGATTCCTGAGGCGCAAGCTTGATGGAACGCGGGAAAAAACGCAACATTGGCGTAGCAAACTTCTGCCCGGACATGGGTTCGGTAATCTGTTCCATACGCCCATCTTCATGCATGTGGAATTCTATCAGTGAAATATTATAGAATGCCGTATCTTGCCCTACATTGGCTACCGCTATCTCTTCTGTTTTCTTGTTTCCTTCCAACACCACCCGCCGTGGAGTAATGAGCAAATCGCCCTGCGCTATCCCTAAAAATGGACACACTAAAAGTAAAATAACGAAAAACCATCCCCCTTTAACACCATAAGCCCTTCCCCTGTGTTGCAGTCTTGTTTTTATAAGTTTTCCCTTGTGCATTCGTTCGTTTTTAAAAATTAAAAGGGCAGCTTTAGGCCGCCCCTTTACTAAGAAGTTGATTTCATTATTGCAGGGTAACGATTACATCGAAAGTTCCGGTATATAGTCCTGCAGCTTGAAGTGCATGAACATTTAATACTCCTCCTACATTGAATGATTCAGAACCGCCGGCACCAAAAATTCCAGAAGCATTATGAATAAATCCACTAATGTCCATCGTCTCAGTACCACCTGATAAAGTAAGGGTAACATCATCATCGTCAGGTAAAGTTATAAAATAATGTTCAGTAGCTGGTCCATACGCAGTAAAGGTTGCAGGGTTACCCACATCCGTAGGTAAGAGGACAACACCTCCTGTTTTATATCTGTCCCCATTTGTTTCCATTGATACGGTACCCGCTGTTAATCCACTGGCAAAGGTACCAAAATCAAGGTCTGCTGATTTGGCAACGGTGACAACCGAGACCACAGTTGCTGTTGCATTAGCGCTTGCACTTGCCTGTGCACCTGATTGGGCGTTCACATTTTGAGCGGCAAAGACCATTACGAAAAGGCCTGCAGTAAATAATCCTAACTTTTTCATACACTTGGGTTTTTTTAAATTTATGAATTGGTTTTTAAGGTTTTTTCCCGCAT
>MWFC01000002.1 GCA_002071415.1 Bacteroidetes bacterium ADurb.Bin012 | reverse complement strand
TGTCTTTAGAAGGATGCAAATGCGCCAAAAACTTCTTGTCGTGCATTTTTGCTTCACTAATCCTCGCAAAAACAGGTGTCTCGTTATGGATATCGGTCAACATGTGTACTTTCAAACCTCCTTTTTTCTTTCCTTCTCCTTTTAGATGACGACCTACTCCTTTCATTATATCGGGAAAAAGTGTTATGGTCGTGGAATCAAATGCGTAAAACTCGTCAAAACTGACCTTTTCTTTTCGGCTGACCGATAAAAGAGGACGAAAATAACTTATTAGCTCGAAATAATATAATCTGAAAATTTCTTCACTGCGATCCCGTAAAGCATCTCCTGCCGTACTTTTGGAAGGGGCACAATCCATACCCAAATAATTGAGCTTGCCTGATAATGCTCGCATCCCGTCGCATACCTCACCCATTGAATCACAACGAGAGAATATCCCGAAAAGCATCACAATTAATTCATCCCACGAAAAAAAGTCTTGTAGTAGCGATCTCTGCCATATTCTTTAACTAACAAATCGAACCGTTCGCGCGGCAGCATTTTTATTAACTGTTTGAAGATCGGCTGACCGACTAAATTTTTTGTTATATTTTTGCCCATGGTTGTTAATTTAGGTTTACTACACAAATTTACAACTGGGGGATGAAACTTCGGTTTTGTCCCTCTTTCATTTTATTCAATTTTTTTGTCGGTCAGTAATGATTTTTTTAATATCTTATGAAATGATATTCAAATCCTTGATTTTAGAACTGCCGTAAAATTTTACGCAATCGTTTGCATTAGAAATTTGCTTCTTAATTTTGCCAAAAAATAAGAAGAAGATGGTATGAAAAAATTTAGCATTAGCATAGCGGTATTGCTATTACCGTTGGTTTCGAAGGCAAGTGAAGCCGATCTCCTTATTCCGGACCTAACATCTCGTTTTTTTAATGGGCAAATCGAAGGGAGGCATTTGCTCCTTTATTTTTCGATAATCATTCTTTTTGGACTGATGTTTGGGGTTTGGCAATTTGCCCGAATTAAACGGTTACCTGTACATCGTGCTATGCTCGAAATTTCGGAAACCATCTATACCACCTGTAAAACTTATCTTCTTCAACAAGGCCGTTTCCTTCTCATTCTATTAGTTATTATTTCTATCATTATATTTTATTATTTCTTTGGTCTTTCTGGTTTATCCGTGGGGAAAGTCCTGATCATTCTATTATGGACAGTGCTCGGAATTTTAGGATCATACAGTGTTGCGTGGTTTGGGATAAGAATAAACACTCTGGCCAACAGTCGTACTTCCTTTGCTTCATTGCGTCAGAAGCCATGGAATGTACTTTCAATTCCTTTGCAGGCTGGAATGAGTGTAGGCTTGTTTCTTATCTGTATCGAACTCATTATGATGCTCATTATTTTATTAGCTGTTCCGGGTGATAGTGCAGGAGCTTGTTTTGTAGGTTTTGCCATTGGTGAATCTCTTGGAGCATCGGCTCTTCGTATAGCTGGTGGGATATTTACCAAGATCGCCGATATTGGTGCAGATCTCATGAAGATCGTATTCAGCCTTCCGGAAGATGACCCTCGAAATCCAGGGGTAATAGCTGACTGCACTGGCGATAATGCGGGCGACAGCGTCGGCCCTACTGCCGATGGATTCGAAACTTATGGTGTAACTGGCGTGGCTCTTATCTCTTTTATCGTTTTAGCCGTTACCAACGTAGAATTTCAATCTACCCTCATCGTATGGATATTCATGATGCGAATTCTTATGGTCCTTACCTCACTCTTGAGCTATGGAATCAATCAGGCTATCAGTGCGAAACAATATAAAAAAGCCAAAGAATTCGACTTCGAAACGCCACTTTCGAGGCTTATCTGGATTACCTCTGGGGTTTCTATCATCATTACCTTCCTTACCAGTTATTTCCTCTTGAATGATCTTACTACCCCCGAAGGCATTCCATTAACAAATTTATGGTGGCAACTGGCTACCATCATTTCGTGCGGAACTTTGGCTGCAGCCATTATCCCCGAACTTACCAAGAGTTTTACAAGCAGCAAATCAAGGCATGTAAACGAAATTGTTACAGCTTCGAAGGAAGGAGGACCATCATTGACGATTTTATCGGGCATGGTGGCTGGTAATTTCAGCGCATTCTGGAAAGGCCTTTCCATGGTTGCTCTGATGTTTGTTGCCTATTTTACTACTTTAGGCTTTGAGCAGCCTATTTTTGGGATTTATCCAGGTATTTTTGCCTTTGGTTTGGTGGCTTTTGGATTTTTGGGAATGGGACCAGTGACGATAGCAGTGGATAGCTATGGACCCGTGACCGACAACGCACAAAGTGTTTTTGAGCTTTCACGTATCGAACAAATCCCTGGCATCGAAAAGGAAATCGAACAGGATTTTGGTTTTACACCTGATTTCGAACTCGGCAAGCATTATCTCGAAGCCAACGATTCGGCTGGCAATACCTTCAAGGCTACGGCCAAGCCTGTTTTAATTGGAACTGCAGTAATCGGAGCTACCACCATGATCTTTTCCATCATTTTAATTCTGGCTAAAAGTGGATTGATGGCTTTGCAACTTACCGATCCTATGGTTATTTTGGGTTTTATAGCCGGTGGAGCGGTAATTTACTGGTTCAGCGGAGCTTCGATGCAGGCAGTGACTACTGGAGCCCATCGTGCCGTAGAATACATCAAACGTAACATTCGCCTCGACAAAGAAGTAGCCGATGTGGAAGACAGCAAGGAAGTGGTGCGCATCTGCACTCGATATGCACAATATGGCATGTGGAATATCTTCGCAGTCATCTTTTCCCTTACCTTAGCCTTCGCTTTCTTCGATCCTAACTTTTTTGTTTCTTATTTGATATCTATCGCCGTGTTCGGATTGTTTCAGGCAATTTATATGGCTAATGCAGGTGGAGCTTGGGATAATGCTAAAAAAGTTGTCGAAGTCGACCTGAAACAAAAAAATACCGACCTGCACGCCGCAACCGTCATAGGTGATACTGTGGGCGACCCCTATAAGGATACCTCGAGTGTGGCCCTCAATCCTATAATCAAATTTTCTACTCTTTTTGGTTTGCTTGCAGCCGAAATCTCCATACATATTACACTTGCTGCGAAAAATACAGGCACTTTGAATTATGCTCCATGGATTGGTGCAATTTTTCTAGTGATTGGATTATTTTTTGTTCATCGTTCATTCTATAAAATGCGCATAAAAAAGGAATAACCGAATCAGTTTCCTCTGGCTTTTCGCGAATTCGATTTTGAAAATCATCGTTTAAAATTTCAGGCTTCTGGTATGAAACTACGCATGAAGCCTTCTTCGAGCGAGATAAAAGTTTCTGTGAAAGTAATCTCAGGAATAGATTGTATCTTATCGACGATAATCTGTTTTAAGTGTTCATTATTACGAGTGTAAATCTTGGCTAACAGACTATATTTTCCCGTAATATGATGGCATTCCACGATTTCGGGTATTTGTTTTATTTTCTCGAAAACCTCTTCGTGTGTACGAGTAGTAGTAAGATTGATTTGAATCCCAATGAAGGCACAGGTTAAATAACCCAGAGCTTTGGGTGAAAGCTTCAAAGTGGCATTTTGAATGATTCCTGACCTTTCCATTTTATGGACTCTCTGATGAATCGCTGCACCGCTTACTCCGCATTCCCTCGCAATTTCGAGAAAGGGAGTTCTGGCATTTCGAATCAAAATATTCAAAATTTTGCGGTCTAAACTATCGAGTTGAAACTCAGCATGCATATTTTCTTCCTTTTTACTTACACTTTTACAAAATTAATCGAAATTTCGCTAAAGTTATTAATCAAATGATAAAAAATTTTTAAAATCTGCACGAATACATGTCTTTTTCATAATTTTGTGAAAACTTACTTTAATTGTATCATCATGAAATACGATCCTTCAAAGAAAATATTCGAACTTCTTCAGTTCGGGGAGTTTGGCGATGTTAACCCCTCCATTACCGATTCTGCTACATTTACCTTTATGCAGGCTAAAACTATGAGTGACACCTTTGCCGGGAAAACCGAAGGCTGTTTCCTGTATTCTCGCCATTGGAATCCAAGTAATAAATATCTTGCAGATGCCCTCGCAGCCATGGAAGGAACAGAATCGTGCTGGGTTACAGCCAGTGGAATGGCGGCAATTACTATAACATTACTTCATTTATGCAATTCGGGCGATCACATTGTCTCCAGCCTTTGCACTTATGGCGGAACTTTTGCTTTTCTCCACAATTATCTCGCAAAATTCAACATTAGTGTCAGCTTTGTGGATATTACAAGGCCCGAAGAAGTAAAAGCCGCCATCAAGCCCAATACAAAGCTTGTCTATACCGAAACCATGACGAATCCGTTGTTGCAAATTAGCGATATTTCATTACTTGCCGAAATCGCCAATCAACATGGCATTCCACTCGTCGTCGACAATACATTTACTCCCATGATAGTGAGCCCCGCCTTGTTAGGTGCACACATCGTGGTGTATAGCCTCACCAAATTCGTGAACGGGAAAAACGATTGTGTGGCTGGAGCTATCTGTGCATCAAAGGATTTTATTCAATCCCTGAGCAATGTAAACGACGGAAGTGCCATGCTTCTCGGCCCTGTTCTCGATCCCTTACGCTCATCTTCTATTTTGAAAAACCTCCATACATTGCATATCCGTATGCAAAAACATAGCAGCAATGCCATGTATCTTGCCCGAAAATTTCGTGAAACCGGTTTGAAAACCATCTATCCCGGCTTCGAAGACGATCCCAGCTATCCGGTATTCAATAAAATCATGAATCCTGATTATGGTTTTGGAGGTATGCTGGCCGTCGATTTAGAAACCAGCGAAAAAGCTGCTGCTTTTATGGAAAAGATGGAATTGGCCGGGGTGGGATATCTGGCCGTGAGCTTGGGATATTTTAAAACTCTTTTCAGTAATTCAGGGAAAAGTACATCGAGTGAAGTCCCTCCAGAATATCAACAAAAAATGGGGCTCTCCGAAGGCTTAGTTCGCTTCTCGGTGGGCCTCGATCACGACATTGCAGAAACCTGGTCGAAAATCGAAACCTGCCTCAAAGAACTTCGAATCATCTGAGATGTATTTGCCCTATGCGGTTTCAGTTTTTATATGGAAAGTTCATAATCGCATTTTCAACGCATTTCACCCCATGAGCAATGACTTTTTGAACAAATAAGGATCAAATTATGTTATTTTCAGTAAAAGTCATAATATTTCATCCAAATTCAACCATTTAAAATCAAAATAGTTATGCTAAAAGTTGGAGATAAAGCCCCGGATTTTTTGGGCATAGATCAAAATGAGAATACAATTTCCTTAAAAGATTACGAAGGAAAGAAAGTAGTGCTTTACTTTTACCCCAAAGCCAATACTCCTGGTTGTACAGCCGAGGCCTGCAATCTGAACGACAATTTAGAACGATTAAAAGCCAAAGGTTATGAGATTATTGGCGTAAGTGCCGATAGCGTGAAAACCCAAAAGAGTTTTGCCGAAAAATATCATCTGAACTTCCCTTTGATAGCTGATACCGACAAGAATATCATCAAAAGTTATGGGGCATGGGGCAAAAAGAAGATGTACGGAAAAGAATATGAAGGCATTATGCGTTATACTTTCCTGATTTCGGAAGATGGAATTATTCAAGATATTATTACACAAATCGATACTAAACATCACAGCTCACAGATTCTTGAAAAAGATTTTTAAAATATTGCTATATGGACAAAAAGCTAATCTTTCCCATTTTTGAATAGAAATTCCAAGCAAAAAAAGGTCGTTGCTTCGAGACATATCATCCTCTTACATTAAAGGCCTGGCTGACAGCTATTACATTCCTCATATCGACAAGAAGCCCAATCTTCATGGAGATTAGCAACAAAGACAGTTATTCTATGACACATCCGGTGACGATATTATCCTGACTTTCGAAGACGGCCTGGTCCTGAGTGGTAGTAATGATTAGACGACTTAGTAATGAAAATAGCCGTCGAATCTTCCATAGCAGTCAATTTATCGCTGTATACTGTTTGAAAGTCTTTTTTAGAAAATCCAACGGGGAGAATATGACATTTCTCAGTGTAAGCTAAATTTTAATGACTCGGGTTTTTATTGTAGTTCGATTATCGAAATTTATTTTACCTTTGATGGACTTATAGGGAAAAACGATAAGAAGAAAATTACTCAAATAATTCAATCACATCATCATGGATAATACCGATAAACAAGCAAAATTAAAGGCTCTGGAAGCCACTATCAGTAATATTGAAAAGAATTATGGCAAGGGAGCCATTATGCGTTTGGGGGATCAGCCCACCGAGGCCATTCCTGTTATCTCGACGGGTTCCATTGGCCTGGATACTGCTCTTGGTGTTGGGGGTTTACCCAAGGGGAGAGTAATAGAAATATTTGGTCCTGAATCTTCAGGTAAAACCACGCTGGCGCTTCATGCTATTGCTGAAGCTCAAAAACAGGGAGGTATAGCTGCTTTTATAGATGCCGAGCATGCTTTCGACCGTACGTATGCTCAAAAACTAGGGGTAGATACCGATAACCTTCTGGTTTCACAGCCCGATTATGGAGAACAAGCCCTCGAAATCAGCGATAACCTCATCAGAAGCAATGCCATAGATATCATCGTGATCGACTCCGTAGCGGCCCTTACGCCTAAAAGCGAAATAGAAGGCGAAATGGGAGATTCAAAAATGGGCCTTCAAGCTCGACTTATGTCGCAAGCTTTGCGTAAACTTACTGCCAATATCAGCAAAACTAAGACTTGCTGCATATTTATCAACCAATTACGCGAAAAAATCGGTGTCATGTTTGGTAATCCCGAAACTACCACAGGAGGTAATGCATTGAAATTTTATGCCAGTGTACGACTCGACATTCGACGCGTCACTCAATTGAAAGAAGGCGAAAACATTACGGGCAATCGCGTCAGGGTGAAAGTGGTCAAGAACAAAGTGGCACCGCCTTTTCGTCAAGCCGAGTTCGATATCATCTATGGAGAAGGCGTTTCCAAACTCGGAGAAATTATCGATTTGGGGTCTGAATTGGGTGTAATTAAAAAAAGTGGCTCATGGTTCAGTTACGGTGATACTCGCCTAGGCCAGGGCAGAGAAACAGTAAGACAATTACTCGTAGATAATCCCGAACTGGCCGAAGAACTCGAAAAAAATATCAGAACCAAACTGAGTGAAGTGGTATTATAACTTCCTGGCTTAGCCCCCTATTGTTAAGACTATATTAGTAAGGATTTAAAGAGCTAAAGCATCATCTTGGCCGTTTTTGACCTGATTTTTAAAATTGAATCAAGAAATAATTAGAACTATCCTTTGCAAAACTTATAACTTGGCGTACTTTGAGGTTAAATTGCGTTTAGAGTTGGATGGTGATTGGTGAGTAAAAAGTTGAAAGTTAAAAGTTCATAAAGTTAAAAAGGGAGGAAGGGAGAAAAGGAAAAATGGAAGAATGGAGGAAGGGAGAATGGTGGATGGTGGATGGTGGATGGTGGATGGTGGATAGTGGATGGTGGATAGTGGATGGTGGATAGTGGATAGTGGATAGTGGATAGTGGATAGTGGATGGTGGATGGTGATTAGGAGACTGGGAGACTGAAATTTGGAGTTTGGAATTTGTAATTTGAAATGTTGTAGTTGTAAGTTGTTCGTTGTAAGTGGTTTTACAAAGAGATGGTTAACCTATCTTTGGAACATCACCTCATTAGTTTCGATTAGAATTCTTTGCAGACTAAATCGAATGATTGGGGTTTTGTTATAAATTTTTCACAACCCATTAAAAATTCGATTCTCTATACATTTTTCTTTTTTATATTTGGCGTTGTATTTCATTCTATTTGAAATCATATCATCATCAATGAATTCAAAAAGGCTGAATAATATTTTACGCGCCCATCAACCGAACATCCAAGGATTTTTAAAATAAATTCGTGCAACATGAAAGAAATTCGTTCTGTAAAAGCCAATCCTCATCGTTCGAGTATGTTTTCGTCTTTTCCATTCGGGCGGTTTGCTCGGGGTTATCTGCTCTTAACCTTTGTTATGGCGGGAATTGTTTCTTTTACTTCGTGCCGGGTTCAACTCATCCCCAACCGAGACGAAGCCGTGATAACTCAAACGCTTCAAATTGCTAAATCTATCGATTCATTTTATTTAAACTTGATGAATACAGATTCATCCGATCTTGCTTATGCTAATTTTTCTGATTCTTATCAGGCTATCGAGCTCGAGCTGCGTTCGTTGTGGTTACAGTCGGAGGCCAAGCCTTTGAATAGCGAGTCGGCTCGCATATCCAAGACCGTTCTCGATCTCTGGGTGAAATATAAGGAGCAACATCGAAAAAATAATACTTATAACCTGCATCTTGCTCCTATCCATCGCGACAGATTTCACGAACTCTTTGTTGCCTTTCTGAATGCCGAAAAAGCCAAAACCATTCAATAAATTTTTTTGCTATGGACTTAAATTTTGAAGATTTGATCGAGGGACTTTCATCCATTTTGAAAAATGAATTGGAAGAAGGAAAGGAAGATGTGAAAACTTATGCCCGATATATTATAGAAAAACGGAAACAACGTCTTGAGCAGCTTGCCGAACTTTATACTCGAGGTTTTATTACCAAGGAAGAATTGGAATCGGAATTAGCCGACGAAGAGAAGGTAATTGAGGCTCATTTACTGTCAATGCAGGTTATGGCCAAAGCATCCATACAGCAAGCCGCCAATGCTTCCATACAATTTATTACAGATTATTTATTGAAACTCTTATAAATAGATTAACTATGGAAAATAATAATGGCAACAGTCCAACTAAAGATTACATGAGTGCAAGGAATGTCATTGCTTTTTTGATTACCCTTGTGATTCTCGTGGCCACGGTTTATGTGGCTATTGTAGCCGTTCGCATCTCGAGTGAGCAGGACAGGATGGAGGGATTGAAATTTGTGGCTCAAACTCTTTTGCCGCTTTGGGGAACATGGATAGGTACCATTCTGGCTTTTTACTTCAGTCGCGAAAATTTCGACGCTGCTACAAAATCTTATCAAAATATCATCGAGAGCATGAAACCCGAAGAAAAAATAGCCAAAATCATGGCTAAGGATGCCATGCTTCCACTCGAAAAAATTACCTACCTTGATTATGACGAAACCAAAACTCGTACAATACGCGATATTCTCGATGATGAGAGGTTCAGGGAATATAATCGTTATGCTATACTCAATCGAGATAAGACATTGAAATATATTATCCATCGCAGCACTTTCTATCGATTTCTGGCTGAGGTCTCGATGGGTATAGTCCCAATCGAGAAAAATACCGACGACCTCACTTTCAGTGATATGGAGGAACAAGCAAGCGATGCCGTGAAAGCCATGATGTACAAGGGATTTAATTTCATTGCGGAGAACAGTACCTTGCTTGATGCCAAAAAGGCCATGGATGCCATTCCAGAATGCCAGGATGTGTTCGTAACCAAAAGTGGCAAAGCCACAGAACCTATTCTGGGATTGATTACCAACAACAAGATTCTCGATTATGCTCGTGTGTAAATCCTTAGAAAAATGATTACTCCCGAAATCAAGCGCAAAATTTTGCAGGTTGTAAACGTTTTCGAAACCGGAAAGTTAGAAGGACGTTATGATGCCCTAGTAGTGATGAACGATGGTCCAGGAGGAATTCCTCAGATTACTTTTGGTCGCAGCCAGACCACAGAATATAGTGGACTAAGAGACCTTATCCTGAGGTATATCAAAAGAGAAGGTGTATATGCAGCTCAATTGAGTGAGTACGAACCACGAATTGGGAAAACACCGCTTACGAACGATCAAGTTTTTAAACAATTGCTTATACAAGCCGGGCGCAATGATCCTTTGATGATCAGTGTTCAGGATGAATTTTTCGACCAGACATATTATCAGCCAGCCTTCAAGTTTTTTACTACCAATGGATTTGAGCTTCCCTTGAGTTTACTGGTTATTTACGATAGTTATATTCATTCTGGACGGGTACCTGACTTTTTGAGGCGTAGATTTGGTGAAAAGATTCCAGCACGGGGAGGCAACGAGAAAGAATGGGTTACACGATATTGCGATGTCAGGCATCAATGGTTGAAGTATCATAGCAATCCCATCTTACGAAAGACGATATACCGTACGGCCTGTTTTAAGGAGCAGATTGCCTTGGGCAACTGGATGCTTGTGCTGCCTATCAGGGTTCAGGGCCTTGTGGCGGTTTGATGATGTTTTGATAATACAGGCAAATATCTTGTATTCCGCAAATATCGCATTTGGGCTTACGTGCCTGGCATACATATCTTCCATGTAAAATAAGCCAGTGATGAGCTTTTGAGAGATAATGAGCTGGAATGTAGCGAGTTAATTGTTTCTCGGTTTCCAAGGGAGTTCGGGCATCTTTTACGAGGCCAATTCTTCTTGCAACTCTATGAACATGTGTATCGACGGGCATGGCCGGCTTGTTGAATGCAACCGAAAGAATCACATTGGCCGTTTTTCTGCCAACACCAGGCAAACTCTCCAAATCATCCAGATTATCGGGCACCTGACCACTGAATTTTTCAAGCAGCGTCTGTGCCATGCCAATCAAGTTCTTAGTTTTATTATTGGGATAGGAGCATGATTTTATCAAGGCTAAGACTTCTTCATGGGATGCTGTGGCCAAACTGATGGCATTGGGAAATTTTTCAAAAAAGGCCGGGGTAATCTGGTTAACGCGCTTATCGGTGCATTGGGCTGAAAGAATAACTGCTACAATCAACTGGTAGGGATTTTGATATACCGGTTCAGTCGAAGCTTCTGGCATATTTTCCGAAAACCATGCAATGAATCTTTTGTAGCGTTCTTTGGTTGTCATACTGAATAAGTAAAAAGAAAGCGGCGCTTGTAATACATCAAGGGCCGCTTTCAGGTTTAAGGTAATTGCTGCCTATAATTGATCGACCAATGCTTTAAAGGCGTCGGGATGATTCATGGCAAGGTCGGCCAATACTTTTCTGTTGAGGCGAATATTGGCTTTATCGAGTTTACCCATAAATTCGGAATAAGACATTCCATACTGGCGTACGGCTGCATTGATACGAGTAATCCATAATGCCCTGAAAGAGCGTTTCTTGGCACGTCGGTCGCGGTAAGCATACAATTGGCCTTTCTCCCATGAGTTCCTTGCAACGGTCCACACATTTTTACGACGGCCAAATTGACCACGAGTTCTTCTGAGGAACTTCCTTCTTTTTCTGTGTGATGTAACTACATTAACTGATCTTGGCATTTTTTTGTTTTTTTTACGTCAGCGTTCTGACGGTTTCAGAATCTTGATGAGCTGAACGTAAGGTTAGACATAAAGTAAATTATTAGCAAGCGAGCATCTTTTTTACTGTTGAGTAATCGGCTTTGGATACCAGAGTGGAATGAGTAAGATTACGTTTTCGCTTGGTGTCCTTTTTAGTCAGGATATGACTCTTAAAAGCATGTTTGCGCTTGATTTTTCCTGTTCCAGTGTAAGTAAAACGTTTCTTAGCACTGGATTTCGATTTCATTTTAGGCATCTTTTGACTTTTATTATTATGAACGGTTTTTTTATTTATTTCTTATTCTTTAAGATTTTTTAGGTGCTATGGTGATAAACATTCGTTTTCCTTCGAGTTTTGGAAGGCTCTCGAGTTTGCCAATATCTTCGAGTGCTTGGGCAAATTCGAGAAGGATAATTTCTCCTTTTTCCTTATAAACGATGGTTCTACCCTTAAAAAGAACTTCTACCTTTACTTTTGCGCCTTCTTCGAGGAATTTACGGGCATGATTGAGTTTAAAGTTGAAATCATGCTCGTCGGTATTAGGTCCTAAACGTATTTCCTTTAATATTACCTTGGCCGCTTTTGCCTTTGCCTCTTTTTGCTTGCGTTTGAGTTCATACATAAATTTACTGTAATCGATGAGTTTGCAAACAGGTGGGTTGGCATTGGGTGAAATTTCTACCAGATCCAGCTCCATTTGATCGGCTATTTCGAGGGCTTCCTTTATGGTAACGATTCTTTGTTCGAAATTATCACCTACTACCCGAACAATGGGCGCTTTTATCTTTTCGTTTACCCTATAGGGTTCTTCCTGATTTTTTGCGGCCGGGTTCTTTTCAGGTCGCTTTTGTAATGCAGCTATAAATCTTCCTCCTTTTTGATTTGGTTAAACATATATATGATTTTTTGGCAGCATTTCTCTGCCTTATTTGAAATTCTGCACTTCTATTTCCACAGCATCAACGAATTCTTGTACTTTAAAGCTTCCCATGTCGCCTTGTCCTTGTTTTCTCACTGATACTGTGTTGTTGTTTTCTTCTTTTTCACCAACGATAAGCATATATGGAATTCGTTGTAATTCAGCATCTCGTATTTTTTTCCCGATTTTTTCACTTCTATCGTCAATGAGGCTGCGAATTTCGCAATTTTTTAATAATTGTAAAATATTTTCTGCATAATTATGAAATTTTTCACTCACTGGAAGAATGATGGCCTGTGTGGGAGCTAGCCATAAAGGAAATTTCCCGGCTGTGTGCTCCAGCATCACGGCTACAAAACGTTCGATCGAACCAAAAATGGCTCTATGAATCATAATAGGGCGATGCCGTTGGTTATCGGCACCAATATATTCCAATTCGAAACGTTCGGGTAAGTTATAATCCACTTGTATCGTACTAAGCTGCCATTTTCGCCCAATGGCATCCTTTACAATAAAATCGAGTTTTGGGCCGTAAAAAGCTGCCTCACCTTTTACCAAGACAGGGTTCAAATTTTTCTCTTCGGCGGCTTCTATGATGGCTTGTTCGGCTCTATCCCAGTTTTCATCCGATCCAATGTACTTAATCTTATTCTCAGGGTCTCTCAACGAAACCTGCGCAATGAAGTTATTGAAATCGAAAGTTTTGAAAAGAAAAAGAACAAGATCGATCACCCCGATAAATTCTTCTTTCAATTGGTCGGGACGGCAAAAAATATGTGCATCATCCTGAGTAAAGCCTCTTACTCTGGTTAATCCATGCAAAACACCTGACTGTTCGTAACGATAAACCGTTCCAAACTCGGCATATCTTTGAGGCAATTCTTTATAAGACATTGGTTTACGATTGTAGATTTCGCAATGATGTGGACAGTTCATGGGTTTCAGCATAAACTCTTCACCAGGTTCGGGAGTAGAAATGGGTCGGAAGGAATCGGCACCGTATTTTTCATAATGGCCTGAAGTTTTATAAAGGTTGACATTGCCAATGTGAGGTGAAGCCACTAAGACATAACCTCTTTTATAGAGTTCCTTTTTCAGAAAATCGGTGAGTCGTTCGCGCAGTAAAGCTCCGCGCGGCGTCCAAAGGGGCAAACCATTACCCACGCGTGAAGAGAAATGAAATAAATCGAGCTCTTTTCCAATTTTACGATGATCTCTTTTTTTTGCTTCTTCGAGCATATTGAGGAATTCAGCAAGCATCTCGGCTTTCGGAAAGGTAATGCCATAGAGACGCGTAAGCATTTTGCGTTTTTCATCTCCTCTCCAGTAAGCACCGGCTATCGATAATAATTTTACCGCCTTGATGGGCGAGGTATTGGGCAAATGTGGCCCACGGCACAAATCAGTAAATTGACCTGTTTCGTATAAAGTGATGCTACCATCTTCCAAATCATTGATTAGTTCGATCTTATACTCATCGCCTTTGCGTCGAAAATATTCCAGCGCCTCGGCTTTACTCACATCTCTTCTTTTGAATTCCTGCTTTTGACGTGCAAGTTCTAGCATGCGATCTTCGATTTTCTTGAAGTCGTCTGATGAAATCTGGTAATCACCAAAATCGATATCATAATAGAAACCATTCTCTATATCGGGACCAACTCCGAATTTTACACCAGGATAAAGGCTTTCGATGGCTTCTGCCATTAAATGCGCCGATGAATGCCACATTGTGGCTTTGCCTTCATCATCATCCCATGTGAGTAAACGAATGCTGGCATCTTGAAATATAGGCCGCGTAACATCCCAAACTTCACCGTTTAACTTGATGGCAAGCACCTTCCGCGCTAAACCTTCATTTATGCTTCTGGCTATTTCTAATCCTGTAACTCCTTCTGGATATTGCCGAATACTTTGATCGGGAAATTTTATGTTAATCATTATCAAATAATTGTGATAAAACAAAACTGATCTCATTGGGTCAATTTTGGGCGTGCAAAGTTAGGTTTTCTCATCTGATCTTTAAAATCATTTCATGTCGATAATTTAAAGTGTATCAATGTCGAACATAAAGGATAAGAAAAGATGTATTTTACTCCATTTTCAAAGAGTAAATCCTTTCATTTTTTTCTTAAATAATGAGTAGCTCACTAGATCCGTATAAAGAGATATAGGTCTGGCGAACCATAGTAGAACATTAATCTGCAATGTTTTAAATTTTAATTTTTCTTTCTGAGCCATAACTCTATGATTTTGTCAAAAGAGCATTATCTTTGTAAAAAATGTTTCAGAGGCTGAATTCGATATTTTCACTAAAAATTCTAATCAGGAACAACATAGATAGACCAAGAAACATAAAATTCCATAAAAATCGGATTTTCGGATCAGGAGCTTGAAGGGTGAATAATTGAATTTTAGTATTACATATATCGATCAGTCAAAGAATCAAGAGTTTTTGAACTTAAAATATGGAGGATGTAAAAATGGTAGACTTTTTTAAAAATGCGATTTTAGCTGGGATAGGGTTAGTTTCGCTGACTCGCGAAAAGGCCGAAGAATTTGCCAAGGAATTGATCAGCCGTGGTGAATTATCGGAGAATGAAAAAGCAAAATTCATAAAAGACGTTATGGAGCAAACCGAAAAATCGAAAACCGAACTCGAGAAGAAGATCGAAAAATCAATCGAGAATGCCTTATCGAAGTTGAATATTCCATCGAGAAAGGAATTTGAGGAACTGAAGAAGAAGGTGGAGGAGTTATCGCAGACATCAGCAAAAAAGGAGGAATGATTTTTTCTTTTGAGAATTGAAATTTTAAAGCCAATTCAATGGCCGAACCTTATTCGTATGTAAATTTCCGGTTTCGAAGCAATTTCGATAAAGTCAGGCGAAGCCGTCAGATTATTTCTGTCTTCTTCAAATTTGGGCTGGATTATTTTTTGGGTGCCTTGAGGGTTAATATTTTTACCCGCTTAAGGAAACGGAAAAAGGGATATAAAAAATTATCGAATGCCGAAAGACTTCGTATGGCTTTTGAAGAATTAGGGCCTACTTTTATCAAGTTTGGTCAAATATTGAGTACCCGTCCCGATTTTTTACCTCCCGACTATATCCGTGAGTTGGAAAAGCTTCAGGATACTGTGGCGCCGATAGAAGTAAAAAAAATTCAAGAAATTATAGAAACTGAGCTTCATCGACCAATTGCTCAGGCATTCAAGGAATTCGACGAGCAACCCGTTGCTTCGGCTTCATTAAGTCAGGTCCATAGAGCCGTATTACAGAATGGGAATGTTGTTGCGGTAAAAGTCCAAAAACCTGATATTCAAAATACTATTGAACTGGATATTTCTATTTTGGAAACTTTTGCCAACATAATCGAGAAACGTTTCCCGGAAGGTCCATTTTATCATCCCATGGCTATGGTAAATGAATTGAAAAGAACCATAAGAAAAGAACTCGATTTTTTGAATGAGGCACATAATTTCGAAAAATTCAGGACTAATTTCAAAGATGTCAATTGTATAAAAATTCCAGAAGTTTATTGGGATTTAACTACCGAACGCCTTCTTGTGATGGAATTCATCGATGGGATAAAGATTTCGGAGATTACCCATGAAAAGTATCGCTCTCGCTTCGATTTGAAAAAAGTGGCTCATCAGGCGGCAGAGGCTTTATTGAAACAAATTCTGTTGGATGGATTTTTCCATGCCGATCCGCATCCCGGTAACCTCTTCGTGATTCCACCCAATACTATTGTGATGCTGGATGTTGGCATGACGGGGCATTTGGATGATCAATCACTATTGAGTATTGCTAAAATTTTACGAGCCATCAATCATAGAGATTTTGACCAAATTATTAGAGGTTTACAGGAATTGGGAATTGTAATGCAGGAAGTGGATAAAACCTTGCTTCGGCATGATATTAAAGAACTTCTGGATATTTATACCGACCGACCTTTCAAGACAATCAGCCTGGCACGTATGAATCAGGATATCTTGGATATTGCAATGCGGCATCGTTTGGCTATACCTTCCAACTTCGTGATGATGATCAGAGCCATGTCGATTGCCGAAACCATTGGCAAGCAGTTAGAATCTGATTTCGACATCCTGGAGATGGTGAAGCCATTTACTAGGAAAATTTATCTTAAACTCTATTCCCCCCGAAGCTGGAAAAAACGTACTGCCAATATGTTGGATGCCAGTGTCGAACTCATTGAACATTTACCACAAAATATCTATGATCTGTTGGAGAAGTTGAAAGAAGGACAATTCGAGATTCATTTGGAGCATCACCGCTTAGAAAACCTTGCCAACGAGATTAAAAGCTCGAGCAACCGTATTGCAGTGAGTTTGATTATTGCAGCCTTAATCGTTGGCTCTTCAATCCTCATTCATCAAAAAATAGGACCAATGGTTTCGAATGTTTCAGTTTGGGGAATTATAGGATTTGTGATAGCTATTATAATGGGGATAGGATTGTTGATTTCTTCCTTTAGAAAAAATCGAAGAAGAAAATTCTAAGAGTGATTCATAGAAAAATGAAGGATGTGAGACAAGGTGGATGGTGATTAGTAATTTGTGATTGGTGGATGGATGAGTTAAAAGTTGAAAGTTTATAAAGGAAAAAGGGAGGAAGGGTGACGTGGGGACGAGGAGACTGGGAGACGAGGAGACGAGGGGACTGGTGGATAGTGGAGTGTGTCGATGGGGATGAGTTAAAAGTTCATAAAGTTAAAAACGGAGGAAGGAGGAATGGAGATAAGGGGACTGGGAGACGGAGAGACAAGAGAACTGAGAGATGAGGGGACGAAGAGACGAGGTCAATTGGTGGATGGTGGATAGTGATTGGTTGGGGATTGTAGATAGCAGTTAGTGATTGAAGCTTGTTGGTTGTTAATTGTCAGTTGTAAGTTATTTGTTGTTAGTGGTTCGTTGTCAGTTGTTAGTGGTTCGTTGTCAGTTGAAATTTGCTTGTAATTTGGTAATTGTAAATTGTTGTTTCTCAGTTATAAGTTGTTCTTTGTTAGTTATTAGTTGGGGACTCGGGGGATGGGAAAAATAGGGAGTACATTTACATTCGTTTTACAGTGAACATGAAAAAAGCCGCTAACTTCATGGAGTGAGCGGCTTTTGAATGATTAGTTGTTGAGTTTATCTTACGACTAATTTACGGGTAAATGTATTACCATTCACGTTGAACCGAATGAAGTAAATACCTGTCTTAAGTGATGAAATATCGACCTGAAGAGTTTGAATTCCCTGTGCAACCCTGCCATAAATCTGGCTTGTGAGTTTTTGCCCCGATACCGTAAAGATGTCGTAGCTAACAGTTGCAGATTTATCGAGGGTAAGAGAGAAATAAACCTGGTTTTCGGCAGGAGTAGGATAAGCCTCCGACAATGAAACATCCAGCATATTTAGCTGAGGAATACCCACACCGGGATTATTGCTGGAGAACACAAAATCAGCGTCAGTGTAATAGAAATCGGGTATATATTTAAACTGAACCCAACTATCCATTGAGGTAACATCGCTTAAGCCTTCTATTACAATGGGTATGGTGTATTTATTATTATCTGTAAATACATAACGAGAAAGGCAAGCGAAAAAAGATTCGTTATATACATCGGAGAAAAGGGTTACGTTGTTGGGTAGGTCGACATACTTGCCTCCAGTGAGGGTTCCGGTAGTTTTGTTGGCCATCAAGTCGAAGCCACGGCAGAAAACATTAGGAGAATTATTGTTGTCGGAGAAGGTGGGGTCGGTATCGAGCCATGTAACAAAAACCTTGGTACCATCCATAGTACTGGCTATCTGAGTACGATTATCTTCCGAGTTGTCACCCCAATTACCGCGGAATTGTTGTGGATAGCCCATTTTTTGAGCATACCAATTTATACCTCCATCAATTGAATAGATATCGAAGGCAGCGAAAGATTTTTCGGCGACTACAATCGAATAATCGCTATTACCTGTTACCCCAACAATTACACCAATATGAGGGTTACCAAATTTATCGACGACTATATCGCAGTCAAACGCTGTGGTATAGCCAATTTCTTCACGTGAAGGCAAAGGTGGATTATATAACACCGCCATCATACTATCGCTTAATAGTCCGTACACAATTTCCTTGATACCATTAGGTCCATCGAGCTGAACTTCGATAGGGCCCTGCCATGTTTGGCCAGCATCGGTCGATTTGAACAGTATAGGATAATAATTCAGCATCCCTGGGGTAGTGAGATTTTCATTATTAGCTAAGGCAACAATCCATGCAGTTTGACCATCAGGGCTGATTGCAACTCTTTGATTGGCTGGACGATTGTTACTCTCTGTATAAAGTTCAACTGTCTGAATCTCGTAATTAACATCTTTGGCTACATCGTCCCAGAGTCCCCGGAATACAATGATATTTCCTTGATAAACCACGCTTCCTGTTGCCCAATCCTGATCAATATCCGTAACAAGCACTACTCCATCTTTACTCACATCCATACCATCGGGGATATAAGTATAAGGAGGAGGGTTGTAAGAATAGAGATGTTTTGTGGTATCACTATTATCCATCAAACTGGATCTTCCATAGCTCAAACCTCCCCAAGTGGTAGCAGTACTGGAAAGGTTAGGAGCAAAGAATATAGCATAGGCATTGGCTGGATCGGTATTTCCTTCAGGGTTATAGATAACGCCTTGCGGGTAACGGGCAGCATCCAAGAAATATGTACCTCCAGAAATAGTGGAGTTATAGATTTCAACATTGCTCGACCAGTCACCTGGCTTGGCAGCTCCATTAATACCCCTGTCCATGGCAAGATAGCCAGAAAGACCCGGCGGAGTAGTTCCAGGACCCATTCTATGAATATTGATCACGGCATTCAGATTGTCGTCGGCAAAAACCATGGTTTTCTGGCCTCCACCATACCCATAAGTAAATGCGTTGGCCGAAGTACCAATAGGAATGACTGATACAATCCCTTTCTGACCTTTTTTGTATTCGCCCGGCAAAATAGTGGCAGCAGAAATGGGATTTTGTTGAACAGGTTCGATAGCAATCATTGGTCGTTCCGGAGCTTTAGCCTGTGGTAGGTTGGAACGCAATTTTGCAGCATTCTGGGCATTCAACCCAATACCTGCAATCAAAAGAATGAATGTAATGTAGAGCTTTCTCATAGCAGTAAATTTTATGGCGTAAAGATACATGATTTTAATTGAATACGGTGCAAGAATTTCATTATCTATTCTATTAAAAATCCCTTTAGAATTTGGATTCGAATCATTACTTCGCTGAAGATCAATGGAAAGAATAAGCATAATATGAATAAATAATTAAAAAATTTTCTTAATATCTTCTTAACCCTTGTTCGACAAAAAAAAAGGCCATCCCTTCGAAGAGGACGGCCTTTTCCCAAGATCGATTTTATCCTAATTATTCACAACCATCTTCCTGGTCATGCTCTCATTGCCGCAACGTACAGTGTAAAAATAAATACCCGACTGTAAATTGCTCGTGTTGATCTCGAATATATGCTGACCAGCATTTACATTGCCCTTGTCAATCACCATTACCTTCTGACCAGTAACAGTGCTTACACTCAAAATTAATCTATTCGGCTGGCCAACCTCTACTATCACCTTCGTCATACCTTCCGATGGATTAGGATAATTCTGTTCTACGGTAAAAGTGTGCTTAGCAACCTCTTTTACTCCTACATACTCATTGATTTTCATGTAGGTAATGTAATTCGTCGTAGGTGGATCCTCATCCCCCCTTACCGATAAACCAGGCTCTTCATCCCTCTGATATATAATTGCTGGACAGCCTCCATCCAGCGTCGGACTGATTACAGGAAATACACACTCATCATAGATGTGAAAAATATTGGCAACCAAATCCGTGAAATCACTCCATGTCAATCCCTTATCATACGAAACCCTCACCCACAAATGACGATAATCCTGCGAATCGGTATGATATCCCTCCGTTATGCTCACAAATACGGCATAAATAATATCATTATCATTGTCGTATATGATCTGCGGCATCGAAGTCGGACTTAAATAATACAGGGGGTAACTCCCGCTGGTGAAGCCAATCAAATCTAAACTGCCATTCCCATTCACATCTTGCATCCATCCTATTAATCTCCCATGCTCATACAATGTGTCGGGATGTAAAGCAATGGTATCGCCTCCCAACCATACCGGTATATCCGAATTCCAATAAGCCAAACCATCCACCCAGGGAAACCAATAGGAACTCGACCCATCAGAATAGGAACGATTCACTCCAAAAGCCAAATGTATCTTCCCATACTTGTCGATTACTCCATGGGCAGAGCCATCCGGACAATAAAACTTATCCGTAGCCATTGAGGAGGAATAAAATGGGTAGGGATGCTCCCATACGATTATCTTCTCCCACGTTTCACCGTTGTCGGTGGAATGCATGATGATTAGATCAGTTATATTATCACAGATTACAAAAGCAATATCATTCTCATAAGGAATGAGCCATGAGTATGAATCTCCTCCAAATCCCAAATAAAATTCCGAAGTCAAGCCATCGAGAAGCTGCCATTCTCCAAAGGTAGTACCTCCATCCTCCGACTTGCAATAAACAAGTGCGCCATCCATATTTTGAAAGACAGTACCATTATTGCCAGTAGGGGCAGTAAGGGCGATTATGTGGACTGTGTTATGATCCTGACCCGTAGTAATCATTCTGGGCCATAACATACCTGTTGCTCCCGAGGGGGGATTTAAAAATGACTGTTCCCAATTGCCACTGCCTTTAGTTTCACGTTTCGAAACCACCAAGGGCAAGGTTCCACTCTGATGAGAAACCACGATCTCGCCATTGGGCCCACAAGGAGCATACGATGGCCACCCAGCTCTCACACTTTCGATGCGTAGAGTAGGATCGGGTCCCCATGAAGAACCATTGTAATAATTATATCCAGTGCCACGGTCGGGATAAGCTGTTGGGTTTTTCCCAATCGTCCATACACCGGCCTTCGTACCATCCGGATATACATACAAACGGCCATAGGGTGTGCAAGAATTGGAGGGAAGGTCATATATGGTCGTACCTATATCCTCTTCTATTGCATCGTTAACCGGATTTACATAAGGACT
Organism: Bacteroidetes bacterium ADurb.Bin012; assembly: GCA_002071415.1. Taxonomy (GTDB): domain Bacteria; phylum Bacteroidota; class Bacteroidia; order Bacteroidales; family TTA-H9; genus TTA-H9. The sequence continues at coordinate 138,950 of MWFC01000002.1, read as the reverse complement.
CACCACATTTACAGGGCTTATCCCTTCCGAAGTGGCTTTTTCCATTTTCACGGCTATGTTGCCGCCGTTTACCTTTACACGGGTAGTCTGGGCCATTAACCCACTCACTACCAGCACACAAACTACAATTAAAGTAAATTTTCTCATGGCGTTGGTTATTTGGTTAAAATAATGCTGTAAAAATAATACAATTTTTAATCAAATCATAAAAATATCATTCGATTTCAAAAAAATTCTTGAATGAAGTTCAAAATATGATGAGATGAATTAATAAAAAAAGGCCATCCCTTCGAAGAGGACGGCCTTTTCCCAAGATCGATTTTATCCTAATTATTCACAACCATCTTCCTGGTCATGCTCTCATTGCCGCAACGTACAGTGTAAAAATAAATACCCGACTGTAAATTGCTCGTGTTGATCTCGAATATATGCTGACCAGCATTTACATTGCCCTTGTCAATCACCATTACCTTCTGACCAGTAACAGTGCTTACACTCAAAATTAATCTATTCGGCTGGCCAACCTCTACTATCACCTTCGTCATACCTTCCGATGGATTAGGATAATTCTGTTCTACGGTAAAAGTGTGCTTAGCAACCTCTTTTACTCCTACATACTCATTGATTTTCATGTAGGTAATGTAATTCGTCGTAGGTGGATCCTCATCCCCCCTTACCGATAAACCAGGCTCTTCATCCCTCTGATATATAATTGCTGGACAGCCTCCATCCAGCGTCGGACTGATTACAGGAAATACACACTCATCATAGATGTGAAAAATATTGGCAACCAAATCCGTGAAATCACTCCATGTCAATCCCTTATCATACGAAACCCTCACCCACAAATGACGATAATCCTGCGAATCGGTATGATATCCCTCCGTTATGCTCACAAATACGGCATAAATAATATCATTATCATTGTCGTATATGATCTGCGGCATCGAAGTCGGACTTAAATAATACAGGGGGTAACTCCCGCTGGTGAAGCCAATCAAATCTAAACTGCCATTCCCATTCACATCTTGCATCCATCCTATTAATCTCCCATGCTCATACAATGTGTCGGGATGTAAAGCAATGGTATCGCCTCCCAACCATACCGGTATATCCGAATTCCAATAAGCCAAACCATCCACCCAGGGAAACCAATAGGAACTCGACCCATCAGAATAGGAACGATTCACTCCAAAAGCCAAATGTATCTTCCCATACTTGTCGATTACTCCATGGGCAGAGCCATCCGGACAATAAAACTTATCCGTAGCCATTGAGGAGGAATAAAATGGGTAGGGATGCTCCCATACGATTATCTTCTCCCACGTTTCACCGTTGTCGGTGGAATGCATGATGATTAGATCAGTTATATTATCACAGATTACAAAAGCAATATCATTCTCATAAGGAATGAGCCATGAGTATGAATCTCCTCCAAATCCCAAATAAAATTCCGAAGTCAAGCCATCGAGAAGCTGCCATTCTCCAAAGGTAGTACCTCCATCCTCCGACTTGCAATAAACAAGTGCGCCATCCATATTTTGAAAGACAGTACCATTATTGCCAGTAGGGGCAGTAAGGGCGATTATGTGGACTGTGTTATGATCCTGACCCGTAGTAATCATTCTGGGCCATAACATACCTGTTGCTCCCGAGGGGGGATTTAAAAATGACTGTTCCCAATTGCCACTGCCTTTAGTTTCACGTTTCGAAACCACCAAGGGCAAGGTTCCACTCTGATGAGAAACCACGATCTCGCCATTGGGCCCACAAGGAGCATACGATGGCCACCCAGCTCTCACACTTTCGATGCGTAGAGTAGGATCGGGTCCCCATGAAGAACCATTGTAATAATTATATCCAGTGCCACGGTCGGGATAAGCTGTTGGGTTTTTCCCAATCGTCCATACACCGGCCTTCGTACCATCCGGATATACATACAAACGGCCATAGGGTGTGCAAGAATTGGAGGGAAGGTCATATATGGTCGTACCTATATCCTCTTCTATTGCATCGTTAACCGGATTTACATAAGGACTCACCACATTTACAGGGCTTATCCCTTCCGAAGTGGCTTTTTCCATTTTCACGGCTATGTTGCCGCCGTTTACCTTTACACGGGTAGTCTGGGCCATTAACCCACTCACTACCAGCATTCCAACAAGAATGAATGTAAATTTCCTCATAGATTTTTAGTTTAAAAAGGTTGATAATTATTAAATCACCACAAAAATATAATTTTTTTCAAGTGCAAGATTAATTCAGTAAAAAAAATATTGAATCATCCAAAATTAATGATTCATGATAAATTCAATAGAGAATCATGTAAAAACACATTCATGATTTGCTTGAACTTTTTAAATATCAGGTAATTGGAGCAAATGAAAGATTTTCGTCGAAGAACTTGCGCATGGTCCAATGTTCTTTTGCCTTAACTCCACCAACGGCCTTGAGCAAGGATTGCATTTTAGGGTTAAAGTCGCCTACCCAACTCAATTCAAGTTCGTTATACCAAGGTTTTTTCTTGAATGCCTCATTCAAATGCCATATCAACCCTGCTTCGACACCATAGCGCTGAACTTTGGGAATGATGCCGAAAATGAGCATTCTGGCTCTATTCATTTTATGAGTTCTGACTCGGTAAAGCAATCTTAATTTATTCAACAGGTTTAGTTTGCCATAAAATGGTTTGATAATCTGGTTCAGATCGGGGAAAACCACAAAAAATCCGCAAGGTTCGCCACGATAATAAGTAAACCAGATTAATTCTGGATCGATGATAGACCGACTTTCTTCAAAAGTTCGAATCAAAGTTTCAATTTCGATAGGAGCAAAATTCTCATGCCATTGCCATGCTTGGTCATAAATTTTCTTAAAATCGCCTGCATATTCTTGAATTTTGCTTACTTGGAGATGTCGGAATACAAATTCGGGCTTTTGCAGAATCCAATGGGCAATTTTCCAGAAACGTTCAGGAAAAGGAGCATGAATATCGAGATGTTTGGTAATTTGGCTATAATATCGTTTAAACCCATAATTTTCGAACAAACGCCGGTAATACGGAGGGTTATAATTCATTCCAAAGCCAGGATGCGTAAATCCTTCGACGAGCAACCCCCAAAACGAATCGTTTTCGCCAAAATTTATGGGACCATCCATAGCCTTCATCCCTTTTTGCTCGAGCCAGTGTTGACAACTATTGAATAGCATGTCAGCAGCCTTTTCGTCGTCAATGCATTCGAAAAATCCCATACCACCTATGGGATATTCACCCTTATAAGCTTTTTTATAATTGATGAAGGCGGCTACTCGACCAATCAATGTCCCTTTTTCTTTCAGCACCCAGCGTTCGGCTTCTCCATGCGAAAAAAATACATTTTGCCTTGGATCGAAAATATCTTCAACGGTCTGATCGAGTGGACAAACCCACACAGGATCATTCCTATAAATTATTCTGGCCGTATCAAGAAACATCCGTGAGGTTCGCTTATCTGATACTCGAATCAATTCCATAGGAGTTACGATTTCGGCAAAATTAAATTTTTTACTATTTATGCCTTCAAAATCAATTCAGCTGAAAACCCAACATGATAAATAATTGAAAACCCGTTTAAAATTTCAAATATTTTTAATGTCAGATATTTACACATCGATGTGTGAAACGGGTTTGCGATACGAAATCGCCGAATGGAGTGTTTCTTATTAATTTTGCACAGTTAATTCAAGCGTCTTGAAAAAGATTCACATTTTAGTGGTTAAATCGTATTTAGGGCCATTGGTGCTTACATTTTTCATCGCACTTTTCGTCCTTTTGATGCAATTTTTATGGAAATACGTCGACGATCTGGTAGGTAAAGGGCTCGAATGGTTCCATATTGCCAATCTAATGGTTTACGCTTCTACAACCTTCGTTCCTCTTGCTTTACCTCTGGCTATCCTGCTTTCTTCAATCATGACTTTCGGAAATCTTGGCGAACACTATGAACTCGTGGCCATGAAATCGGCCGGCATCAGTCTGGGCAAAGCCATGCGTCCACTTATCGTTCTATCGGTATTGATAAGCATTGGAGCCTTTTTATTCAGCAATATGGTTCTTCCGGTGGCCAACCTGAAATTCAAATCTTTACTGTATGATATCCGTAAACAAAAGCTGGCATTGAATATACAGCCGGGCTTATTCTACAACGGAATTGACAATTACACCATCAGGGTCGATCAAAAGAACGATGAAACCAACACCGTTTACGGCGTAATCATTTACGATCATAGTGCTCAGTTGGGCAACATGAAGTTTACCACAGCCAGTGAAGGTAAAATGCAGCTTACCCCTGACGAAAAATTCCTTATTTTTACACTTCATAATGGTTATAACTATGAAGAATTGTTCAACGAGAAAGATTATCGCAATCGCAGGCAGTTCCAAATCGTACGATTCGATGAGAATAGGCAGAAATTCGATATGACCGGGTTTGGGCTTCAACGAACAGATGAGGAATTATTTCGTAAAAACTACCAGATGATGAATGTGAGCCAGTTGAATTATGCCATAGACTCACTCGAGAAAGAATACAGAATACGGGTAAAGGAAGTCTCACGTTCCATCTATTCGCGATATTCCATTTTGCAAAATGCAGATACATTGCACAAAGAAACTTCCATGAGATTTTCTCTGGGGCAGCTCGATGCTAGCGAAAGGGAAAGGGTTATCACAATTGCTCTTCAAAACACGAGAAACCTGAAGGAATATTTATCGGTTACGGAAAATGATCAGAGGATACGAAATACTCTGATCAACCGCCATAAAGTCGTTTGGCATCAAAAATTTACCCTCTCTATTGCTTGTTTGTTGTTTTTTTTCATAGGAGCCCCGCTGGGAGCCATTGTAAGAAAAGGGGGGCTAGGTCTTCCTGTAGTAATGTCTGCTTTCATTTTCATCATCTTCCATATTATCTCTATTACGGGAGAAAAATATGCCATAACCGGAAGTGCAATGGTTGCCCCGGCAGTTTGGACCTCTACCCTCGTCATGTTTCCCCTTGGAATATGGCTTACATGGAAGGCTATTTCCGACAGTCCTATTCTCGACATGGATACTTATAACCGATTTTTCAACCATTTTATTCCAAAAAAATGGAAGCTCCCCTTATCAGAACAAGTATAAACTGAGAATCATCAACACTTCAGTATGCGAATAGAATAAAAATGGATATACTCTTTTTATGCAACAAGCCACCGTTTCCAGCCCGTGAGGGAGGTCCCATAGCAATGAATATGCTCATAGAAGGACTGATCGAACAGGGGCATCAGGTGAAAGTTTTGACAGTTAGCTCTTATAAATATCCCTTTCGTCCGGAATTAATTCCTCCCGACTATATGGAAGCTACCTGCATAGAGGCAGTCGAAGTGGATCTTCATATTCGCCCCTTTAAAGCTTTTATCAATTTATTCGCCAGAAAATCTTATCACGTAGAACGTTTCATTTCGAAGACTTTCCGCCGGAGACTTATCAATATTCTCCAAGAGCATGAATTCGACATCGTCCAACTGGAAACCGTCTTTTTATGTCCCTACCTCCCGGATATAAGGAATCATTCGATGGCCCGTATCGTATTGCGGACGCACAACATCGAACACCTTATTTGGAAGCGATTATGGGAAAACAGCAAGCCTGGACCGAAAAAAGTCTATCTTAAACATCTCTGGACAACTTTAAGGAAATACGAGTTGGGGATTCTAGATAAAGCAGATGGAATTGTTGCCATTACTCGCAAAGATGCCGAATTCCTTAAACCATTTACACGGGTTCCCATCATTGATATTTCGTTTGGGATAGATAGTTCGCAATTTCCTGAACCTACTTATGACGATTGTGAAATCCCTTCGCTTTTTCATATTGGCAGCATGGATTGGATACCGAATCAGGAAGGTATTCAATGGTTTCTGTCAGAAGTATGGCCAAAAGTGTACGATAATTTTCCTTTTTTGAAATTTTATCTTGCTGGCCGAAATATGCCCGAATGGCTTTTGAATGGTTTCTGGCCTAATGTTGTAGTTTTGGGTGAAGTGGAAGATGCCCGAAAATTCATGCTGTCGAAGTGGATTATGGTTGTTCCTTTGCTGGCCGGTAGTGGAATTCGGGTGAAAATCATAGAAGCTATGGCTAATGGCAGGCCGGTTATTGCCTCTCCCATTGGAGCCGAAGGGATAGAATATACAGAAGGGGAAAATATCCTGCTGGCTTCTACTCCCGACCAATTTCTCGAAGCCATTCGAAAATGCATAGATAACCCACAGTTTGCTATCCAGTTGGGACGTAATGCACACTTACTCGTCATGAAAGAACATGACAGACGAAAACTCATCACCGAACTCACTCATTTTTACCATCGCCTTGTATATACTCCTTAACCTATATTCGCCCTTTCTGATTTTTTCATTCGACCAAGGACTCGTAATTTTGCAAGAATGCAACAATGAATAAAGGATGAAATTACTGGTGATACTTTCGCGCGTGCCCTATCCACTTGAAAAAGGAGATAAACTCAGGGCTTATCACCAAATCCGTTGCCTTTCGAAATATCATCAAATTACCCTCATAGCTCTTACCGACCAAAAGGTCCATCCTCAGGCAAAAGATAAGCTGCTGAACTTCTGTGATGAAGTTTATTTCTTGAAATTAAATAAATTAGGAATACTACTTAATGTCATTGGCGCCTTTTTTCGCGGATGGCCATTGCAAATAGGTTATTTCTATAATAAAAAAGTAAAGAAGGAAATTGATTCCATCGTCCGTCAAGTAAAACCCAACCATATTTATTGTCAACTGATTCGAACTGCAGAATACATCCATGACTTTGATATTCCTAAAACCATTGACTTCCAGGATACTTTTTCAATAGGCATGAAACGTCGTTACGAAAAGGCCAATTTTCTTCTCAAACCATTCTTCCATCTTGAATACAAACGTCTGATGCGTTACGAACGAAGAATATTCGACTTGTTTCATAATCACACTCTCATTTCCTGCCCCGACAAAGAGCTTTTCCCTCACCCTAACAAATATAAAATTTTTATCATCGAAAATGGAGTCGATTTCGAGTATTTCGAAACAAAATCTCCAATTAAGAAATACGAAGTAATCTTTACAGGAAATATGGGATATCCGCCAAATATCGACGCAGCATTTTATTTAGCCAACGAGATTATGCCCCTTGTGAGAAAACAATTCCCCCAGGCTCATTTAGTTCTGGCTGGAGCGACACCCCATCCAAAAATCAAAAGATTAGCCAACACTTATACCATTGTAACAGGATGGGTTGATGATATCCGTGAATGGTACGACACTTCTATGATTTTTATAGCTCCCATGCGCCTTGGAACAGGCTTACAAAATAAACTTCTCGAAGCTATGGCCATGCATCTACCCTGTATTACCTCTTCACTGGCCAATGAGGCCTTGCATGCAATTCCCAATGAAGAAATCCTGATAGGAGATTCGGCCGAAGAGTATGCCAATCATATCATAGATTTACTCGTAAACCCTGCACTCTATAATAAATTAATCCTCAATGGACATCGATTCGTAATCGAGAATTACAGTTGGGAAAATGCCTCGGAAAAATTGAATGCCATACTCACTCATCAAAAGGATTGAAAAGTCAAATAATTACTTATAACTCCCTCCTTCTCTCACATAAATATTTCTTTTCCCGTAAAAAATTCGAATAAACCATAAGAATTCTGGAATAGTTATTATAAACGATTGATACACGTTCTCAGAGGTTTACTTCTTATGGTCATCGTATTCCTTTTTAAAATTTTCCCACGACATCTTAAGATAATGGTTTTCGGCAAAATATACGAGTATTGGCATCATCTCTTCGGGTTTTAGGTATCCTTCAAAAGAAGTCAATTTCTGATTGTTTTCATCCAGTATCACATAAGAAGGATAATACATACGACCCTGAAGTAAGGCAATAGCTAACTGGTGTGCTGATTTTTTGCTAGATGGACAAGTATTCACGTAAATTTTTCCGTTATATCTAATCGAATCACATCGTTCGGCATTCAATTTTCCACAATAGAAGTGTTCATTCATGTAAGATGCTACGGCTTTTTCGGAAAAGGTAGTAGCATCCATTTTTTTACACCAACCACACCAATCGGTGTATACATCGATAAATACCTTTTTCTTTATCTTTCCTTCGTTTTTTGCAATGGCCGATTCGAATGTCTGCCATTGAACAGTGGATTTTTCTTCAGGCTGAAATGCTATCGTTGTTGTAAGTAACACAACAAACAGAACAAGTCTTAATTTTGCAGATTTCACGAATGAATCCATTTGGTTGTACAAAAATAAATCATACATGAATCATAATGGCAAACCCCGTCCAGTTATGCATCATATTTGAAACATAAAACTACCCGCTTACATATCGGATAAAAAGAATGATATGCCCGAATTAACTTACGAATTTGTAAAATCTCTCCCCAAAGCTGAACTTCATTGTCATCTTGATGGATCATTAAGAATGGGTACTATTTTAGAACTTGCGAAGGAGCAAAATATTGAATTACCAGCTTGGGACGAAGAAAACATGAAAAAAATTCTAGTTCCGCCTCTCACTTGCGAAAGTCTTGAAGAGTATTTAAAACCATTCGATATTCCTGTATCAGTTCTTCAGACCCGTGAGGCACTTGAAAGGGCTACCTATGAGCTGGCTCAAGACTGTGCAGAAGGAAACATCAGGTATCTTGAGATTCGATTTGCTCCGGTATTGGATACACAAAAGGGTTTGTCGTTGTAGATGTCGTTCAGGCAGTATTGAATGGAAAAAAACGAGCCGAATGTAATTTCAATATGATTATTAGGAATCATTATTTGTTCTATTCGTCATAATAATCCAGAAGAATCGCTCAAGGCTGCAGAACTTACAGTAGCTTTCAAAAACAAAGGAATTGTAGGTTTCGACCTTGCAGGAGCCGAAGATGGTTTCCCTGCCAAACATTTCAAAGAGGCTTTTTCGCTGATAATCAATAATAATATCAATGCGACGGTCCATGCCGGTGAAGCATACAGTCCCGAATCGATCCATCAGGCTCTTCACATGGTTAGCGCGAACAGAATTGGACATGGTACTCGACTGCGCGAAAGTGGCGACCTGATGAACTACATGAACGACCACCGCATTCCTATCGAAATATGTATCACATCGAACGTTCAAACCAAAGCCGTCGACAGTTTACAAAACCACCCCATACCCTTTTATTATGATTATGGCTTGAGAGTTACACTGAATACCGATAATCGTTTAATTTTAAATACTACTCTTACAAACGAATATATGATTGCCATCAAAAATTTTTGATTTACTGATAAAGATCTTATCGTATTAATAATCAATGGATTCAAATCAGCCTTCCTCAACCATTCCGAAAAAGTTCAACTCATTCATCGAGTATTGGATGAAATGGCTGATTTAGGTATGCCTGTAAAACGCGAATATCTATAAATTAACCGAAAAATAAATTATAAGTTCATAAAACTTGAGGTGGAATTTATTTGCCTTCGTTAATTGTCATTCCATTGACTGATAACGACTTTTACGAAAGAATTGTAATGCCTTTCACCAGAATTTTATCAGAAAATATTCGTCATTGAAATTATATTACTCTGTTTCGAAAATTTACTTGAAGATTAAATTTTACCTTAGCAGAGATTTCATCTTCAAGAAAACACTAAATTCAGAAGAGGATATCCCAAAATATATTGATTAGTAAGTATATATAAAAAGGCTTACCATCATATTTTTATTATGGAATAAAAAAATGTATTTTCGTTGGAAAATTTATAGGTTAGAATTAATGCTAAAGGAATTATTTTGTAAAAAATTTCTAAGCGAATGAAAAACAATCATTTCAAATACTCTACGGCATTATTTCTTGGAATAATAACTCAGCTTACGCAGATAAGTTGGTTAAGGAGCATTTTTGCGCTTTTTGACGGGAATGAGATTCTTTCTGGAATTTGCCTTGCAATCTGGATGTTGTTTACGGGTTTGGGAACAAAAATAAATGGGCAACAATTTTTTGGCAAACATAGTATATTTCCATCCATTGCCTTCGTTATGCAGGGTTTCTTTCCCCTAATTATGGATGTTTTGGCAATTGCATTTCGTAATCATATTTTTATTGCAGGCGTCATGCCTCCAATTCATTGGGTAGCTGCATTTATTTTCGTCTGGCTCGCTCCTTTTTGCTTCTTGTCGGGAATGCTATATGCATGGCTTGTGCTGCAAGCCGATGGTCCGAAAATTTACGGGATGGAATCCATTGGTGGCATGCTGGCAGGTATTTTTTCTATTGTCTTGCTGCTTTTATTCCCGAATAATCAGATAAGTTTCTACCTGATCATTGCACTTGCTTTCATCAATACTACCCTTTGGCTAAATATTCAATACCGTTTCAAATTCCTGTTTACATTGGTTCTGTTTATACTCATTATTGTGCCTTTAATAAAGGTAAATTTTCCAGAAAAAGCCAATCAAAAACTTTTCGAAGGCCAGCATTTGCTTTCGACGCTTGAGACTCCCATAGGCAGGCTTCATCTTACCGAGTACTACGGAGATACGAATATCTATGTGAATGGGCAACCCTATTGTAGTTCTTATCGAGGCCCCGAACCGACTGAAAATCTCCATTTTACCATGCTACAGAAACCTTATGCAAAATCTCTGTTGATTTTAGGGGAAATCGTTCCACGGCTGCTCGAGGAAACCCAATCATGGAATTTCGACCAGATAGTTGCCATCGAGCCCAATCCCTTTGTATGGCCATGGATCGAAGAATTCATTAAAAGCCCGGCTATTCCGAATATTCGACTTGAAAAAGGAGATGCCATTCATCAGATAAAAACGCTGCACGAAACATGGGATGTAATTATCATCAACAACAGCGACCCCGTAAATTTATCTTCCAATAGATGGTTATGTGTTGAATTTTTCTGCTTATTGAAAGAAAAATTGAATCATAATGGGATAATATGTTGCAGGCTTCCTTCGGCCGTAAATTATCCCGAAAGCCAAATGCTTCGAGTATATTCATGCCTTTACCAGACATTATCGAAATATTTTAGCCAAGTTCTTCCTGTTATCGGGACTCAAACTTGGTTTCTCGCTTCTGATTCGCCGCTCAATCCTAACTGGCATGTTCTGATGAAAAACCCTCCAGTAGCTTCCAACTATGTGAATCCTAACTATTTCGATCCTCAGGAACTCATTAGCAAAAGCAATGACCTCCTATCGCGACTCGATCGGGATGCACCACTCAATACTGCTTTTCGTCCTTCGGCTTTTGCTTTTCAATCATTTTACTGGCTCAGGTTGAATTCAGCTAAGCTTTTATGGATTTTCCCCGCAATTATCGTGCTGATCATAATTCTTCTGTGGCGCCAACCCCGCAAAGGAATAATAGTATTTTTAGGTGGATTTACTGCCTCAACAGGCCAAATTTTAATCCTTTTGCTTACACAAATCATTTTGGGCAACCTTTATATTTTAACCGGTCTAATTTTTGGACTTTTCATGGGGGGCTTAGCCTTAGGCTCTCTTTCGAAATCATTTTCAAATGCAAAACCTTCTTTTGTTCTTTTATTTATGGGATTGACCTTGTTGGTCCCCTCTGCTATTCTTAGCCGTATTGGCCCATGGAGGTTTCCAGAATTCCTTTCTTACTTCATCATTTTTGCCGACGTGATTGGGCTTTCCTATCTCATGGGATTGTTGTATAGAATTAGTCTCGCTACTTCTCAAACTCTGGCAGCCAAATTCTATGCCGCCGATCTTGCGGGTGCTACACTTGGCATGTTGATTCCAACACTCTTCCTAATCCCATTCTTGGGTATCCCAGCCACTGCATCCATTATTACACTCATCTGCATTATTGCTTCTATTATGAATTATAAACTATAAAAAATTATCGACTTAAATCGAAATTAAAATGATATTTTCGATAAAGTTAAAAAGTATCATCATCTGATAAAAATAGTTTCTGGAAACTTCCACAAATCCTTTGAAAAATTTATTTGTTTTTCCCCACTAATTAATCAAACAAATTGAAAAGTATTCAAATATAACCAATTGCACTAAAAATTCTAAAAATCCAATTTTCACTTGAAACGAATAAAATTCAGTTTTATCTGGATTTAAGTTTGTATCTAATCATTATTTGTTTTTGTGTATATTTTTTGCCGTTTATTGCATTTATAAAGGGCTTAAAATTTCCAAGGATATTTTTATCTTATTATTTTAATGATTATTCCATTTTTTTAAATCACGAAATCCTTCAGAATACGAAAAGAGAAAGACTCGAGCCTGACTTAACCCTTTCTTACATATTTCGTAACGTATTATGAATGAATTTATTTAATCCTGCAATAGAAGAATGAAAAAATATTATTTACTCTTTACATTTTAACTATTTATTATGAGGTTAGGAGGATTTAATAAGATAGCCGTATTTCAAGAATAGAATATTGGAAAAGAGGCAGGTAATAATCATAACGAAACAAAAAATCAGGCAAGGGATTCATTGTATAAAAAACTTTTCCAAAATATCAGGCCAATTGTTCATACCCAAAAGAAACCATGATATTTTCATCATTAAAAACAGGGTTCTTATTATAAAGGTTTGTACTCATGAAGAAACTCAGTACGATGATAATTACAAAAAGATTCAACCCGAACAATTATTATTCAGGCGGTGGGAAATCTACCCTGCAACTTTTCTCAACGGTAAATATTTTGTTCTCGATAATACGCCATCTCAACACAAAGGGCTTTTTTGATAAAGAGACTCCATTCATTTTTTATCCATTTCATGAAACTATGCTTAAAATATTTAATAAATCTTCTGTTGAATTTTCTAAAATGAAGTAACTTTGTGAAATGGAATTATGGAAGTAAAGGAAACAATAGCATGACAAGAAGGGATTTTTTACAGAATTCGTTATGTGGTGCTTGTGGGATGGCTCTGGCATGGAAAGGGTTGGATGTCTTTAGCATGAATCCAGCTAGTTTGGGTGATGAGGGGCATGAAGCCATGTTTTATATGAACACACCGAGAGGAATCAAGTGTAAACTTTGCCCTCATGCATGTACGATAGAGCTTGGTAAACGAGGTGATTGCAGGGTAAGAGAAAATCGAAAGGGTCGTTTAATTACTCTTGCTTGGTCGAATCCATGTTCTATTCATGTGGATCCTATCGAAAAGAAGCCACTTTATCATTTTTTACCTGGTTCTCAATCATTCTCCTTGGCAATAGCTGGTTGCAACTTTACCTGTTTGAACTGCCAGAATTGGGAAATTTCGCAAACCAGCCCCGATAAAACACGTAATTATTCACTTTCACCCGAAGAAGCTGTGAAACAAGCCAAGGCACAAAAATGCCAAAGCATTGCCTATACTTATTCTGAGCCCGTTAGTTTTTATGAATATACACTCGAAACTTCTCGCCTAGCGCTAAAAGCCGGTATAAAAAATCTACTCATCTCGAACGGATATATTAATCCTGCTCCTCTCGATGAACTTTGCAATTATATAGATGCAGCTAACATCGATCTGAAAGCTTTCGATGACGACACTTATACTATGCTTGCTAATGGCACATTGCAGCCTGTGCTCGATACCTTGGTCAAACTCAAACAAAAGGGAGTCTGGCTCGAGATAACCAATCTGATTGTTCCTAAATGGACCGATGATGAAAAAATGATCGATAAGATGTGTCGTTGGCTGTCTTCCAATGGATTTAAAGATACTCCGCTGCATTTCAGCCGTTTTTATCCCCAGTACAAACTGAATCGTTTACCACCTACCCCGGTAAGCATTCTCGAAAGAGCAAAAAAAATTGCCGAAAATTATGGCCTGCAATATGTTTATATAGGTAATGTTCCCGGAGCAGAGCAAGGCACCACCTTTTGCCCAAAATGCAAAACCTCTTTAGTAGAAAGGATAGGATTCAAGGTAAAAAAAATGGTGATAGAAAATGGCCGTTGTCCTCGTTGTGGAGCTACTATTCCCGGAAAATGGTCGGCCTGATCAATCGAAATCCAAATTCCATAAATTTCGGTAATGATTCAACATGACAAACCATCAAATTATATAATATTTTACTGAGTACTGCCATCATTGTTTTTCCATCTGGCTTTTAGCCAAACAGAACAAAAAAGATCGTCAGCCATTTTATATGGGCGATCCAAAATCCCATCTTCTATTTTAAATAAAAAAATTCGACTTTCCTGTATGTTTTAACTAAAGTTTATTATCTCTTTGAAAAGGCTTTCTTCACTCATAGATTAATTATATGAAAAGGAGAAAAGGAAGCAAGGAAGTTTTCGATGGTTATTTCAAGTTCGAAGGTCGGTATATTTGGTATTACGGTTACAAGACAAAAGACAATGATACGCTTCACCTGTATCTGGAAGAAAAACTACATGTCGAAGAGGAAAAGGATTTTCTGGAGAGAATAGAAAATGGATCAAAAGTTTACACCATAGAATGATTCAACAAAAAGAATCCAGAGTTTGGTACGATTGCTCTGCTTACAAATGCTGAAAAGACGCCACAGAAGATTTACTCGAATATAAAAGTCGTGGAGAGGCGGAGCAAATGATTGACACCTTGAAGGACGTAGTAGAAGCCGATATGAGTTACATGCAAAACGAATTTGCACTCGAAGGCTGGATGTTTATCAATTTCATTGCCTTACACTGATATTATAGAATATATCAATTGTTGACAAAACATGAACTCAATGGAAAATTTTTCACTTTTGGCTTGATTAATTTCCTAACCAGAATAAAAACGAATGAAAATCAACGATAAATAAAATACCATTAAAATTACCAAGGAAGGAGCTAACCTTTCGAAAAAATTGGAGCTGCCTAAAACGTAAATTTTGCGAATTAGGTCTTAAATAAACTTATTTCCAAACCATCTATCGATTCCGGAAGCATAATTTTCGATCTACTTATTCTTGTGGCAATTCAGAACTCTCGATTTAAGCCGAATCAAGGGGTCCGGATAATAGAAGTGAAGTGAGTAAGTGTTGGAACAGAGATTTTTTTCGAATAAATTCGTCGTATTCACTGCTCTTTCTTATCTTCGCATAATAAAAATACAAGTATGAAAAACGCATTTGCTTCTATTCTATTGATAATCATTGTTTTTAGTTCGATATTGGCTCAGGATGATATAGCGTTTTATAGTCAAAAGGCATTACGAACGCAAAACAGAATATACAATCCCGACATTAAAACCGTTTTGATCTTTCCAACGGGTTACCCCTTAGAAATGCCTGTAATTTCGCTTAATTCGGACAAAACGCTACAACTGCAATTCGACGATTTGGCAGGTGGAGTCAAAAATTTTCAATACACCTTCCTTCATTGCGATGCCAATTGGGAACCATCTCAACTAAGGATGAATGAGTATATGGAAGGATTCGACTCGGATGAGATTCGTGATTACAAATTTTCATTCAACACCACTACCTCCTATACGCATTACTCGTTAATATTTCCGAACGATCGTATCAGGCTCACCAAATCAGGAAATTATCTTCTTGTAGTTTATCTCGATTCGCCTACTCAGCCAGAGTTTTCCTTACGATTCATAATTTATGAACCCAGAGTAATAATTCAGGATGTTAAAATTGGCAGAGCACATTTACCTGCTTATATGAATACCAAACATGAAGTTGATTTCACAATTCGGCCGGTGAAATACAAGATTCCTGTACCGGACAGGGATCTCACCATTGTGATTCTCCAGAACTGGCGTTGGGACAATGCGCTTACAATAAAACAGCCCCGCAATATTACACCCGACTTGTTGGATTATGATTATGAAGAAGAGAATTTATTCGATGCAGGCAATCAATATCGCTCGGTCGATATTAAAAGTTTACGCTATCGTTCGGAATATATCGCAGACATCCTCTATCTTGCCGATGGTTACCATGTAGTGATGCAGCTTGATCGAATCAAGGCAGGCAAGCCGTTTGTAAACGATCCCGACCTCAACGGTCGTTTATACATCAAAACAGAAGACATGGAACACAGCGAAACTGAAGCCGATTACGCCATGGTACATTTTTCACTTCCATTGGGATACCCATTGGCACATGCAAGCATTTTCATTATGGGTGAACTTACAGGAAATTCCCTCCAGCCAGAAGCCAAAATGATTTATAATTACGAAACTATGCGATATGAAGGAAGTTTACGATTGAAACAAGGGTATTATAATTATATTTATGTCGTGGCCAATCATGAATCCGGTGCAGGTGATACTTCCATCATCGAAGGAAACTTCTGGGAAACCGACAACGAATACACCATTTTGGTCTATCATCGCGAACCAGGTGAAATATTCGACAAACTTGTAGGTTATTATCAATCGGGTAATGAATACAGTCCAAAGCAATAAGGGAAGGATGAGATATTTTTAAAGAATTACTTTTGTATAAATTTTTTGAAGAATGGAAAAAACCGAGAATGAGGTGATTATTATTGGGGCAGGCAACGTAGGGACTCATCTGGCACACCAACTCGACAAAAAAAATTTTACCATCAGGGGAATATGCAGCCGTACGATTCAGTCGGCACGGCAACTGGCAAAATACTATGTATGCGAGTCATGGACGAATGCAGCCTTAATTCCTCCCGACGCACAATATTATTTTATATGCGTGAACGATGAAGCCATTGCAAAGGTGGCGGATGCCATGCCCCAAACCAACGGCTTGGTTATGCATACTTCAGGCTCGACACCTATCGAAGTCCTGTCACGTTTCCCTAATCATGGCGTTTTTTATCCTATACAAACCTTTACCAAAAATCACGAAACCGATTTTTCGCTGATCCCGATTTGCATCGAGGCCTCTAATAAAAAGAACCTCAATATTCTTAAAAAATTAGCCCTTCAATTTTCGAACAACATTATCGAAGCCAATTCGGCTCAAAGAAAACACATTCATTTATCAGCCGTTTTTGCTTGCAACTTTACCAATTACATGTATGTGATAGCACACGATATTCTCAATGAACAAAAATTGCCTTTCTCTATTCTTTTGCCTCTTATACTCGAATCATTCGAAAAGGTTACGTTGATGGAACCATGGCAGGCCCAAACCGGCCCGGCTGTCAGAGGCGATTCTTCAATTATTGAAGAACATATAAGAATGCTTTCCGAAAATCCCGATTATGAGGTTATTTATCGCATTATCTCTGAACAAATCACCAAACGAAAAAATAAAGAAAAAACAGAGTGAATTATAAAGAATTACTTCATCAGATTACTACGTTCATGTTCGACTATGATGGTGTGCTTACCACGGGAGAAATTTTCATTCTACCTGATGGTGAAGTTCTAAGAGGAGGATATGTGCGTGATGGTTATGCCATTCAGCATGCCATAAAGAATGGCTATCGGATTGTAATAATTAGCGGAGGCAAGAGTGATTCGATGGTTCATCGCCTGAATGCCCTAAAAGTAAATGACTTTTTCTTAGGCATTGCCGATAAACTCTCCATCTTCAATGAATATATTCATCTTCATCATATTGAACCTCAGGGTGTTTTGTATATGGGGGATGATATTCCCGATCTCACCGTAATGCAGCAGGTTGGCTTACCTTGCTGCCCTGCCGATGCCTCTGAAGAAATAAAAGCAATCTCTCTTTACATTTCTCACAGAGAAGGAGGCAAAGGTTGCGTAAGAGACGTGATCGAGCAGGTGATGAAGCTTCAAGGGAAATGGATGAATGGAGACGCATTTTACTGGTAAGCCAGATATTGTTATGGGAAAATCCTTACTCTGCAGAATTAAAACCCAGTTCACTGTTTATGCACGCCTTTTACGGTGGATCAACCTATTGATGATATTGCTCATCGTCCTCATCATTCGTTATGGCTTCTTCCTGCCGCTTTATATGGCTATAGGATTAGCTTCGCCTCTCAGCCATACAATATATTTCCTCGTCGTACTGTCAATTGTGCTAATCACCGCAGCAGGCTATATAGTAAATGATATTTACGACCAGAAAATAGATCGCCTGAACAAACCTACAAGGTTAGTAATAGGACAGGCGGTGAGTGTAAGCCGAGGATGGATCCTATATGTTGCTTTGAATATTTTTGGTTTGATTTCAGGGGGAATAGCAGCTCTACAGATAGAGCAACCTATGCTCTTATGGTTGTTTGTTTTATCGTTCGGTCTGCTTTGGTATTACTCGGCCTATCTAAAACGAAAACCCTTCTGGGGAAATTTTCTCGTGTCTTTCCTCTCGGCTTTAGTCATTATTACACCTTGGCTTTTCGAATTTTATGCACTGTTGCTTAAGCCTGACGAATGGATTGCGTTTTATCGTTTCTATCCTCATGTAAATTATATTATACTGTCGTTGAGTATTTTCGCTTTTATTAGCACATTGATAAGAGAAATTATCAAGGACGCCGAAGACATGGAAGGCGATCAAACTTATGAATGCCAAACCCTGCCCATTATTCTTGGATGGGAAACTACGCACAGAATACTGCAGGCTCTCATTGCTTTGATGATGATTCTGTTAGCAATGGCGCAATATTGGCTTCGATCCCACCATTATAACCTTGCATTTTACTGGTATTTCACGGTTCAATTCTTATCGATCCGTTTGCTTACGGTGCTCCCCGCCGATGTCAACAAAAACCAGTTGCATCGCTGTTCATCCCTTGCTAAGATTACTATGCTGGCGGGAATACTTGGGATCCTTGCACTGATCCCTCCTTTGTTTTCGACATAACACACTATCTATGAATAAATTATCAAATCTTTGATTAATCCGATTAATTATGATAGAGATATTCAACAAAGCCTTGATCAGCAGATTCATAAAGTTTATAATCGTGGGATTTTCAGGACTTATTGTTGACTATGGTATTACAGCATTTTCGAAGGAAATTTTAAAAATACAGCGCTTCATATCTAATGCAATGGGATTTATTTGTGCAGCCTCATCGAACTACTATCTGAACCGAATCTGGACCTTTTCGAGCACTAACCCAGAAGTTGTTAGAGAATTCGGCTTCTTTTTCGTTATTTCATTGATAGGTTTGGGTATTAATAGCCTTATTCTATGGTTTGTCCTTAAAAAATTCAAACTGAACTTTTACCTTGCAAAGATCTTTGCTATTGCGGGAGCAACACTTTGGAATTTTTTCGCCAATGCTTTTATTACCTTTCAGATGCCAATCTAATTAACCATCTCCTGCCCTTCCAAAATGTTATATTTTCTTTTACAACGCTGTCAGATATGTTCATTTCTATATATTTTACCCGGCTATAACTATTTAAATAACACATTTTCGATAAGGATGAGAAATCAGATATGGATTTTTCCTGAATTGTTATAAATAATTCAAAAGAAATTTCAGTTTAATATCTGTAATTAAAAAACCGATACTTGTTTTCTCCCAATTCGATCTTTCCCTACTTATTATGAATTGAAAAAATTCTAACGGACATGGTTGGAGAAATGAAATGAGTTGGATAACAGTAAGTCATCAGAAGAAAAAACTTCATTCTGTTCTTGAATTCAAAAAAGAGGCAGGAAAATATAATAGAGAAAGAGAAATAGCTCAAATTGCGATGAGCACGAATTATTTATAGTGGCCTCGATACGGGCTTCGCCCTACTCGGCCACCTACCTTCATTGACTGTCGAGTAATCCGTCATAGCGCATCGAGATAAGCGCCTTTCAAGTTTTTTTATAGATAATTCAGGATAAAAAAGAAGAGGGGAGTATATTCGATCTCATCCTATCTTTTGAAAGCCTGCCAACATATTCCAGTGAGGTCATAGACTCAGCGAAATACAGAAAAAAATCTAAATCAGGCAATTATGGTTCGATGGATGGTAGCCTATTTCAACCATTGATCCAGCCAATCGAAGAAGACTCGTTGCCAGAGCACAGAGTTTTGAGGTTGCAATACCCAATGATTTTCGTCAGGAAAATAAAGGAACTCGGCTGGTATTCCCCGAAGCACAGCGGCATTAAAGGCGCTCATACCCTGTGAGGCCACGATTCGATAATCTTTTTCACTGTGAATGATTAAAATCGGTGTATCCCATTTATCTACAAAGCGATGGGGCGAATTGGCAAACGAGCGCTGGGCAATGGCATTATCTTTATCCCAGTAAGGACCGCCGAGGTCCCAATTTACAAACCACATTTCTTCAGTTTCGAGATATTGAGCTTCGAGATTGAACATGCCATCATGAGCAATAAATGCTTTGAATCTTTTATTGTGATGCCCTGCCAGCCAATAAACACTGAATGCTCCATAACTTGCGCCAATAGCACCCAGATGGTTTTCGTCGCTCCAGGGTTCGCTCGTTACATCGTCAATAGCCGATAAATAGTCCTTCATGTTTTGGCCACCATAATCTCCCGAGACCTGTTCCTTCCATTCCTGTCCGAAACCCGGTACTCCGCGTCGGTTAGGAGCTACAATTATATATCCATTAGCCGCCATAAGCTGAAAATTCCATCGGTACGACCAAAACTGGCTCGTAGCATTTTGAGGACCTCCTTCACAAAAAAGCAGGGTGGGGTAAGATTTTGTACTGTCAAAATGAGGAGGGAAAATAACCCACGACTTCATCATTTTTCCATCGGTGGTTTTGGTCCAGCGTTCCTCAACTTTTCCCAGAGTAAGCCGAGCAAATAAATCTTTGTTGATGAATGAAATTTCAGTAAATTCTCCATTGCTGGGATCGATGGAGAAGATTTCGTCGGGTTGTTGGATACTCATTCTAATCCCATAAAGTTTATCCCCTCCATCCAAAACTGTTTTAAAATCATGCATTCCATCGGTAACTTGCCGGATTTCGCCATCTGCCATAGAATACGAATAAATCTGATAAGTAGCCTGGTGATTACTGATAAAATAGATCAGGTCGCCATGTTTGCTCCATGTAATCTGACTTACATCCCCGTCGAATCCTTGACTGGCATAGATTTTTTCGCCAGTGAATAAATTCAACAAAAACAATCTTTGTTGATCGGCTTCGTAGCCGTCTCTTTCCATGCTCCACCATGCCAGATATTTACCATCGGGTGAAAATACGGGTTCCATGTCATAGCCCATCATTCCTGAAGTTAAATTAGTAGTTTGTCCAGTCGCCAACGAATAAGCATACAAATCGGTATTGGTGCTCAGGGCATATTCTTTCCCCTGTTTTTTCCGACATGTGTAAATAATGGTTTTGCTATCGGGGCTAATGGCTACTTGTTCCATTCCACCGAATGGTCTTATGGGCGATTCCCATGGTTCGCCATTCATGATGTCTTTGCCTTGGCTTACTGGCTGGCCGTTAAAAGTTGTAATAAATATGTGCGAAAAAGCATCTACCCATGAATCCCAATGACGATACATCAAGTCATTCATCAATCGGCCGCTGGTTTTGTCGAGCCCTTCGAAAAGTTTCTTCTTGATTCGTTGCCGGGGAACATCCGAAACATAAACCAACAGCGACATATCGGCTGAAAATTTATAACCATTTACTCCATTCTCAACTCGAGTAAGCTGTTTGCGGTTTTTCCCATTTTTATCCATTATCCAAATTTGTGGTGTGCCCGATTCGGAAGAAATAAAGGTAATTTTTCCGTCGGGGGTCCATCGGGCTTCATACTCCGAAAATGGTGTATGCGTAATCCGGCGGCAATTGTTTCCATCTGAATTCATCAAGTAAAGCTCATGGTTTCCTTTATTTTTATCCAGATTATACCAAGTAACTCTAAAAAGAATTTCACTGGCGTCGGGCGAGAGTTGAATATCACTTACCCGTCCAATATTCCACAATAATTCGGCAGTTAGCAGGTCATTTTCAAGCTGAAGGGTTTTAGGCCCGATAATTTCATCGCTGGTACCTTTCTTTTCTTGTCTTACACATGCCGTAAGGCTCATGACGAGGCAAATAGAAATAAAAAGATTTCGATTGATTTTATACATGTTACGATGATTTTAGTTGATTAATCTATCAAAAATTATTTTACCGGTTTTTGATGACACAAATATTGCAATAAAAATTCATAAGGCAGAATAATTTTCGCATCCATCATGTAATCGTATTGGAAATTAATTCTTAATGAAATGAAACTGCAATAATGAATTGTATTGGTCATGGCAAATCATTCACATTTCTGAGCTAAGCAGAGCTTTTCGTTATTTTTGCCCGAAATTTTGACGGAATGGAAAGTTTCTGGAATCTGCTTATTCATAATATACAGCGGACTGCACCCCTCGAATTCATTGCAGTAGGTTTTGGTCTTCTAAGTGTTTTCTTTATTATGAAGGAAAATATATGGGGATACCCTACGGGTCTTTTGAATGTGGGACTATATGTGTATTTGTGTTTCAAGGCCGGCTTATTTGCCAATATGGGAATCAACGTGTTTTATTTTATCGTGAGTATTTATGGATGGTACAATTGGGCTCATCCGGGAGAACAAGAGACCCGATTGCGTGTAAAGCGGCTGAATCGCAAAGAAACTCTAATAGCCATCTGCAGCATGATGATTCTTCTCTTTTTCATCTGGAGGTTATTACGAGATTTCCCCGAGAGCTCTTATCCTTTTTTTGATGCACTAACGACATCGATTTTTATCATTGCCATGGTACTTCAAGCTTTGAAGTGTCTCGAAAGCTGGATTTTATGGATTGCGGGCGATTTTATAGCTATTCCCTTGTTTGCTTCGAGCGGATTGGCCTTTACATGTTTGCAATACCTTGCATTCCTCATTATGGCTATTTCTGGATTCTTTTCATGGAAAAAATCTCTCTTGCGAAATGATTAAAATTTCCATTACCGGGCCTGAATCTACCGGAAAATCTTGGTTATCCGAAAACCTCGCTTATGTTTTTAATACGATTTGGGTGAAAGAATATGCCCGGGAATATCTCGAACGCCTCGATCACCCTTATACAATTGATGATGTGATTACAATTGCTCGCAAACAAAGGCAACTCGAGCATGAAATAGCAAGCTATAAACCTCATCTTATGTTCTGCGATACCGATATGCTGGTATGCAAAATTTGGTGCGAGGTAAAGTTTGGCTATTGCCCACCTCAAATTATCGAGCTATATCAAGAAGATGATTATCAACTCTATTTACTGATGGACATTGATTTACCTTGGGTGTACGATCCTTTGCGCGAACACCCACACTTCAGGCAAGAGCTTTTCAAAATATACTTGAATACTTTGACATTAGACCATAAGCCCTTCGAAGTGATAAAGGGCTTAAATGGGGAAAGGCTTATAAATGCCGTGAATGCTATTATGCATCATTTTGTCGGAATCAAGGAAATGCTAATCCCAGAAAGAATCCAATCGTACGAGTAAAATTCCATCACTTCGAGTGGCTTTCATACCTTTGTACTTCATTCTTCAAAAGTGTTCGTCATGTCGGTATCCGATAATCTAAAAAAAATTCTATCAACTTTACCTCAAGGGGTTAAGCTCGTAGCAGTTACCAAAACTCATCCGCCCGAAGTGATAATGGAAGCTTACCAAGCAGGCCATAATATCTTTGGAGAAAACAGGGCACAGGAGATGCGCTCAAAGTATGAAGTGCTTCCCAAAGATATCGAGTGGCATTTCATAGGACATTTGCAATCCAATAAAGTGAAATACATTGCGAAGATTGCAAACATGATACAGTCGATAGACAGTCTTTCCCTTCTAAAAGAGGTTGATTATTACGCAAAGAAGAATAAAAGAATCGCATCATGTTTATTGCAATTTCATATCGCCACTGAGGAAACCAAATTTGGACTCAATTGGGAAGAAGCCTGTAAGTTATTAGAAGATCCGTCCATAACCCAATTGAAAAATATTTCCATTGAAGGAGTAATGGGTATGGCATCCTTTACCGAAGATAAAAATCTTATAAGGAAAGAATTCAAACAATTGCGTATGTATTTCGAAGAATTGAAACAGCTCTACTTCTTTCATCAAAATTCATTTTGTGAGATTTCGATGGGAATGACCAACGATTACCACATTGCGATCGAAGAAGGCAGCACTATTGTACGTATTGGCTCTGCTATATTTGGGTCGAGGTTGTAAACACGATAAATACTAACTATCGAGGATTGTTACGAATACAGGAAACGTTTGATACTATTTTTTGGGGTTTTTTCGAATTCATGAGGATAGATTTCGATGCGGCTCACATTCATATACGCAGGAATCTTTTTGTTCATCTCTTCTCTTAGTTTGTTGTAGCTTTCAGACAGCTGGTTTTCACCAATCTTGTCCTTATCAGCTTCTTCCATATTTGGATAAATCAATGCTACCAGTTGATTCTTCCGTTCCACAACCAGTGATTCGGTTACATAAGGCCAGTTATTGATAATGGATTCAATTTCTTCGGGATAGATGTTTTGCCCTGATGGGCCAACAATCAGGCTTTTGATTCGGCCCTTGATATAGAGAAATCCATCGGAATCCATGATGCCCAGATCGCCCGTACGCAGCCATCCATCATTGGTAAAAGTTTCCCGAGTAGCCTCAGGATTTTTATAATAGCCCACCATCACATTTTCTCCTTTTACCAAAATTTCGCCAACTTCTTTCTGAGGATCGGCTGAATCAATTTTCATTTCTAAGGTATCCACACATCTAC
Organism: Bacteroidetes bacterium ADurb.Bin012; assembly: GCA_002071415.1. GTDB lineage: Bacteria > Bacteroidota > Bacteroidia > Bacteroidales > TTA-H9 > TTA-H9. The sequence continues at coordinate 114,218 of MWFC01000002.1, read as the reverse complement.
CACACGAATTAAGGCGATTTTCGTACCAGGGAGCGTAAGTAATCAGTGGACCGCATTCCGTAGTTCCATAGCCTACCGTAAATGGAAATCTTATCTTCCTCAAGAAGATCTGAACCTCCTCGTTAAGTGCTGCACCTCCAATGATGAGTTCAATGAAGTTATCACCGAAAAAATCCAAGAGTTTCTGAAGGACTTTCTTATACACTATGTTTTCGATGAAAGGAATGCCGAGAAATATTTTCATGCGTGGGGTAGAAAGTGTTGCTTTTACCTGAGTCTTATAAATCTTCTCGAGTATGAGAGGAACAGAAAGAATAAGACGGGGTTTAACCTCGGAAAAAGCCCGCATCAATACTTGAGGTGATGGCGTCTTCCCAAGAAAGGTGATATGACAACCCAGAGTAAAGGGGTATAAAAATTCGATAGAACATCCGTATGCATGCGCCAGTGGCAATAAGCTCAGAATACGGTCGCCTGGCTTCAAGAGCATGTGATTTCTCGAAAAAACAATATTAGCTGTAATGCTATTGTGTGTCAGCATTACCCCCTTCGAAAAACCAGTGGTTCCAGAAGTGTAAATAATGGCCAGAAGCTTGTCGTTGGATGGAACCTGCCAGTTGATACATGTTTTATCCTGTAGATTCGATTTTATCCGATTGAATTCCTCGACATTATCCAGAAATGTATCCTGAGTCGCATAAAGACAGGAAAAATCATCTAAAGAAATGCTCATCATTATTGTAAGCATCTTCGAAGCATCCAAAGCTTCCCATAGAGACTGCGAAGCGAATACGAAGCAACTCTCCGAATGATTCATCAAATGATGAACTTCGTTAGGCCCAAAGTTAGGCAGTATGGGGACTACTATGGCTTCGTAGGTAATAACCGACAAATAAGCAATTGCCCAGTTGCTCGAATTCCGACCATAAATGGCTATTTTATCCCCTGCTTTTATTCCGCATTTTTGATAGAGCTGATGTAAATAATGGATATGACTGGCAACCTCGGCAAAAGAATAGGTGCCACCCTCATAATCGCTAAAGGCCTTGAGATCCCAATTGGTCTCAAGACTCTCATTTACAAGTCCGACGTATGATTCTTTCATCATGGATATAGGATTTTAGAAATAGTAAAATGCTAAAGTAAAGTATTTGATCGAATAAGCGTAATCTTCAGGAATTCTTTCAATTTGGAATAGAGACCAAAGAATAAAGATACACCAAAAAATAGAAATAAGTCTTTATCAATGAAAAAATCTTGAAGAAAAATTTTATAAAGTAAACCAATCCTTAACAAAAACAATTTTATCTATGGGTTCAGAACGATGCCGAAATTCGTTTTTCCTTGGATCATAAATGTATTGCTCTCGATAATACTCAATATTGGTAGCAATTTCGTAGGTTGTAGCCGCTGCAATTTCGAGCTCTTCATTCGTCATTGTAGGATGAAGTGAAAGCCTGACCCAGCCAGGTTTTTCCGAAAAATCGCCCTGATTGATTTTATCGGTAATGCGTTTCGATTGTTCGTAACTTACATTCAATAAATAATGTCCATATGTACCGGCACAAGTGCAGCCACCTCTTACCTGTATTCCAGCCAAATCGTTCAAGAGTTTTACGACTAAATTGTAATGTACGTTATCTATATAAAACGAAAAAACGCCCAGTCGATCTTCGAATTCATCGGCCAGAATATGAACATGAGGGATTCGACGAAATAATTCGAAGGCCTTTTTAACGAGCTGTTGTTCACGTTGATGAATGTTTGGGGTTCCCATTCGATTTTTCAGCTCGATACACAAAGCTGTCCGGATGGCTTGTAAAAAACCTGGAGTGCCTCCATCTTCACGAAGTTCGATGTCGTCGATATATTTATATTCTCCCCATGGATTTGTCCAATCCACTGTTCCTCCTCCAGGCTGATCGGGGACAGGGTTATGATAGAGTGATGAATCGAAAATCAATACACCGCTGCTTCCGGGACCACCAAGAAACTTATGGGGCGAAAAGAAAATAGCATCGAGCTTCTCGAGCGGGTTGTCGGGATGCATGTTAATATCTACATAAGGAGCTGAAGCGGCAAAATCTACAAAACACAAACCTCCATAACTATGAATGAGTTTGGCAATTTCGTAATAGGGTGGCTGTATTCCCGTAACATTCGAACAAGCCGTGACCGAGGCAATTTTAAATTTTCTGTCTTTATACTTTTTTAACTTGTCTTCCAGATCATTTAAATCGACTTCCAAGTTTGGGGTATGACCAATCACTTCGACATCGGCCGCGGTTTCGAACCATGAAGTATGATTGCTGTGATGTTCCATGTGCGTAATAAACACAATGGGTTTGTCCCTTTCAGCAAGACAGGTGGAACTGAATAAACGTCCACAAAATTTCAATCCAAGAATCCGCTGCAATTTATTTACAACACCCGTCATTCCAAAACCATAAGTGATGATGACATCATGAGGACTGGCATGTACATGTTGTTTGATCAACTGATGAGCATATTGGTACGATTTGGTCATCAGTGTCCCAGTTTCGCTGGTTTCGGTATGAGTATTGGCTACCCAGGGGCCGAAAACATTCAACATTTTTTCTTCGATAGGTTTGTAGAGCCTGCCGCTTGCAATCCAATCGGCATAGATGAGTTTCCTGCACCCAAAAGGAGTCTCGATCATCCTTTCATTCCCAACTATATTCTTACGAAATGGCGAAAAGTAATCTTCAATCATAAAACGAATGATTCGGAAAATGGGGCAAATTTACAGGTTTTTGTGAAGGAGTATGAAATATAATGTTGCAAGGAGTGCACAAACATTGGGGATTTTAAGCCAAGGAAACAGGAAAATATGCTAATAGGAAAAAGAAGAAGAAATATAAAAATAACTCCTTTTCATTCTTTATTCCCCCATCGCCAATTACCATCTGTTTATATTTTGTATTTTCAACCCAAGCTTTTAATTTTCCTAAAAACATTTTCAACTTTTTTACTAAACTTTGACAAATAGAAAAATTATCCTATCACTTGAATTTTTGAAATTCAATGAGTTTTTTGAAGAAAAAAGAGAAATTACCCCATCATCGCATATTCATCCCTTTTAATAGAAAGGCTCTCGACTCGCCTTGATGAAACTCCGAAACAAATTGGAGAAAGAGTCACAATAAGATATGGAGTAAAATAGAACAATTCATGCGGTTTTTGTCGGTAGGAGCCTATCAATATTGGTCTCGTGAGGACACTATTTATAACAACAAGCTTTACCACATATTATATCTTGAGCAACACTGTTTATCCTTAGTTACTTTTAAGTATTGCGAAGCTATCAAAGAAGACAATTTGAAACGAATTTATATAATCGATTGCAATTGTGCTGCGTGTGGAGAAAATGAGGTAATATTATATGACTTTTCGAAAACCATTGACAACACTGTTTTTGTTGGTGTGAAAGGCCTTTGGTCGGGCAAGCTATTGAATCATAACCGAAATATATTCGATTCTCGTTGAAGATGGATGCAGAAAGAGATTTCACTTTTACGAGTATGTAGAAAAATGGATGAATAGTATTGGTAGTACCTTCGGGTTGCTTTCGCCTATTTACCCTTTCCCTACAGGTTTTATTGTGAAGAAATTAATATGTATGAGGCAAAATGATACCGTAAAATATCTGAATCCTGATTATGAAACTTGTTTTCTGTTATTTGAAGGAGTTCCTTCTCATTCGGAAAAATCCAAGTTAAATATATTTCACCATCCGGTAATAGGAACAAGCATAACTCAATGATTTCTATAGAGGTTATAAGTTCCTTGAATTTTACAATTTATGGGGCTAAGACACAGGATCAGCGATGTTTTCAATATATCCAAGCAAGATTCCCAGTTTTTTTCATTACCCTTACAAAACCAAAAGTCAATATTCTTGATCTCTGGAATAAAGATAGGTTTTACATTTTCTACTTCAAAATTGATTTCGAAGATATAGTTAATAAAGTCCTGAAGGAATGAATCCAAAACTTGGATGTCAATTTTGGTGGTTTTTGCGGCTGCAATAAGCCGAGCTAAAGGATTGATATCGGTTCCTATTGCATTTATTCCTTGCAAGTTAGCCTCAACCAAGGAGGTTCCAGTACCACAATATGGATCAAATAGTAGTTTTGATTTTTTACCAAAATTTTCGATGATTCTCCTTGCCACTTGAGGAATTGCCATTGCAGGATAGGAGTGAAAGCAATGCGTATATTCTTTTGTGTTTGCGTTTCGGAAATCCCAATTATCATCATAAATCCTATGATAACGTATTTGATAATCAACTTTAGCCTCATTTGCCTCTGTTGTTCCCTCCTCAAATGATCTCCTGTTAATCAAATTCTTTTGAGATTTTATTCCATGTAACGAAGTAAGCCTTTTACTTTTTGTCATGATGCAATTTCATCTTTTAACCTTTATGATAAACAATCATTATCAAATAAATTAAAATTTGCCATTGAATATAACTCCAGTTAATTCAAAGAATTATAGCAATATTGATTAAAATGAGTGTTCCAAAAGCATTGAAAAACTTTCTATTACCATCAAAAATTATACTGGGAAAAGTTTTGGCAATCTCTGAGATAAAGCTCACTGAAAAAATCTCATGCAATTAACAAATTAATTGAATATGAATGAATAAAGTAAGCTCAGGAAGAAGGTGAAGCTTTTACTTCCGAGGTGTTTTGTAATTTAGCCAGGCCAAATAATTTGAGAGATAGATGTCCGGAAAAGAACAAAAACTCGAATTGGCATTTACGCCTTTACTATTTCGGCATGATGCATTGTCTGCACCCTATGTGGTTGTGTTGATAGATATTCTGAGGGCTACAACTTCTATTTGTACGGCCTTTGCTCATGGAGTGGAAGCCATGATTCCCGTGGCAAGCCTCGAAGAAGCAAGACATTATAAGGAATGGGGATACATTATAGCCGCTGAGCGTGAAGGAATTAAACCCGATTTTGCCGACCTAGGTAACTCAGCCTTTCACTTTATGAAACCCAAATTAAGAGGAAAAACCATAGTGTATAGCACTACAAACGGAACTCAGGCATTTTCTGTTGTTGGTTATACTATCGATGTAGTAATAGGTGCTTTTGTGAATTTAAGCACTCTAACCAAATGGCTCATCGAGGATGGCAGGAATATTTACCTTTTATGTGCAGGTTGGAAAGGCAATTTCAATTTGGAGGACACTGTGTTTGCTGGAGCACTGGCTGCATCTCTTATGCAATCGAGTCAAATAATTATCCAAAGCGATGCCGTTATGGCTTCTATTGACTTATGGAACCTGGCTAAAAACAACCTTGCCGAATATCTTCTCAAGACCGAACATAGCCAAAGGCTAAAACGACTGGGGCTCGACGATGTTATTCCCTACTCTCTTACCTTCGATACCTGCCCTGTAGTACCCGTGGCTCGAAACGGCATGATTCGTCTTGCCACGCAAACAAATCATGAACATTTTTACGATTAAAACCGTTTTTAAATCTTCATATTATGAATAAGATTTCTTACACTTTATTACTTGCCTTCGTTATGATCACAGCATGCAACCAAACCCAAAAGAAACAACCAAACGAGGAATTTCGTTGGCAAATCGATCGCTTTGCCGACATCAAAATTATGCGTTATCAAGTTCCAGGCTGGGATAGTTTAAGTCTTCAGCAAAAAGAGCTCATTTATGATTTGAGTCAGGCAGCACTTTGCGGACGCGATATCATTTTTGACCAGAATTATAAATATAACCTTGCTATTCGACGCACGCTCGAATCCATCTACGAAAACTATAGAGGCGAGCGCAGTGGAGCCGACTGGGACAATTTCATGGTTTACTTGAAAAGGGTGTGGTTTTCAAATGGTATCCATCATCATTATTCTATGGATAAGTTCTTACCCCAGTTCAGTAAGGAATATTTTCTGCAGTTAGTGGCTGATTGCCCCGATAATACTCTCCCTCTTCAAGTGAATCAATCGAAGGATGAGTTTTTGGGCTGGATTTCTGATATCATCTTTAATCCTGAGATTGCCCCAAAACGTGTTTGTCTTGATGCTTCGAAAGATTTAGTAACCTCTTCGGCCTGCAATTTTTATGAAGGAGTTACTCAAAAAGAAGTAGAAGAATTTTACAATAGTTTTAAGATTCCTGACCCACAACGGCCTCTTTCGCTCGGATTGAATTCGAAAGTCGTGAAAAAGAAAGGTAAAATCGTTGAAATTCCTTATGTCGCCGATGGACTTTATGGGCCTGCCATTCAAAAGATCATTTACTGGCTCGAGAAGGCGGTAAATGTGGCGGAAAACGAAAACCAGAAAAAAGGTCTACTCATGCTCATCGATTATTACCGAACGGGCGATTTATATACATGGGATCAGTACAACATTCTTTGGGCACAGGACACTTCCTTCGTAGATTACGTAAATGGTTTCATCGAAGTTTATGGCGATCCTCTGGGACGCAAGGCCACATGGGAATCGGTAGTAGATTTTCGGAATGATGAGGCCACACGCCGTACCAAGATCATCAGCCAAAATGCACAGTGGTTCGAAGATCATTCCCCCATCGATCCTCGTTTCAAGAAACCAAAGGTTAAGGGAGTCTCGGCCAAAGTGATTACGGTAGCACAATTGGGTGGCGATTGTTATCCCTCGACTCCTATTGGGATCAATTTGCCAAATGCCGATTGGATTCGCAAAGAACATGGTTCGAAATCGGTTACCATGGAAAACATTACTTATGCTTACGATCAGGCTTCGTTAGGAACGGGATTTCTCGAAGAATTTTGTTATTCTCCCGAAGAAGTAGAAATGGCAAAAAAATATGGGCCCTTGGCCGATAATCTTCACACCGACCTTCATGAATGCCTCGGCCATGGTTCAGGTCAACTTTTACCTGGCGTAAGCAGCGAAGCTCTCAAAAATTATCAATCTGCCCTCGAAGAAGCTCGTGCCGATTTGTTTGCATTATATTACATGATGGATCCAAAAATGATAGAGCTCGGACTCATTCCCAACCTAGATGTTGCCAAAACCGAGTACATTGCCTATATTCGGAATGGATTGATGACTCAGCTCACCCGTATCGAACCCGGTAAAAACATCGAACAGGCTCACATGCGTAACCGCCAGCTTATTGCTGCCTGGTGTTATCAAAAAGGCCTACCCGAAAAAGTCATCGAAAAAAAGGTAAAAGATGGAAAAACCTACGTAATTATCAATGATTATGAACGTTTGCGTTCTCTTTTTGGACAATTACTTGCAGAAATCCAGCGCATCAAATCGGAAGGAAATTACACGGCAGGCAAGGAATTGGTAGAAAACTATGCCGTCAAAGTTGACCAAACTTTGCATAAGGAAATTCTCGAACGCTATAAAAAATTGAATCTCGCTCCTTATGGAGGATTTATCAACCCTATGATGAAACCCATATATGAAAATGGCCAATTGGTTGACGTCGAAATTTCCTATCCCGACGATTACGTCGAACAAATGCTCTATTATTCGAAAAATTATTCGTTTTTACCAATATACAATTAATTGAACATTTCTTTGAATTGCATGCAGGAGGGCGTCGGAAATTCTTCGATCTTCCGTCCTCCATGCGTGAATTTGCCGTAACAAAATTTCGGAATGAACAATCACATAGTCAATATAAAACTTGTTATTTTCGATTGGGGAAATACCTTGATGCGCGATAACCCTGAACTTCAGCAACCCATGTATATGTGGGGAAAGGTAGAATTAATTCCCAGCGCCACAGAAGCCTTGGAATATCTCTCGAAAAAATATAATTTATGTGTGGCAACCAATGCTGGAGTAAGCGATACACAAGCCATGATCAAGGCACTCGAACGTGTGGATATTGCACGTTATTTTCAATATTTTTATTCATCTATCGATTTGAGAGTAAGCAAACCTCTTCCCGCCTTCTTCGAAAAAATTTGCCATGAAATTGGAATACCTCCTTCACAAACAGTCATAATAGGCAATTCTTATGATAAGGACATCGTAGGAGCAAAACAAGCCGGGCTTCATACTATATTTTTCGATGAATGGAAACAGGCAAATCTAAACCCTGATGCTGATAGGGTAATCCATCATTTAAAAGAATTGACGGAGATTTTATGAAACATGCACAATTTATTATCTTCATAATTAACCTGGCTTACATATTGGGAGCTTCAGGCCAGGAAATCCAATTCGGGAATCCCCTGACCATCCCGTTAAGGCTTTCGGGTACGTTTGGCGAACTGCGTTCCGACCATTTCCATACAGGCATAGATATCAAAACGAACCAGCAAGAAGGTTACCCGGTGATTGCTACCGAAGATGGATATGTAGCCCGAATTGCCGTTTCTCCCTATGGTTATGGGAAAGCTCTTTATATCAACCATCCCAGTGGATATACCAGTGTTTATGGGCATTTGCAAAGAATGAACGGCACAATAGCCACGTATCTCCATCGAAAACACTATGAAATGCAAAAATTTCAACTCGATTTCAGCTTACAACCTTATGAAATAAAAGTTAGAAAAGGCGATACAATAGCATGGTCAGGAAACTCGGGCTCGTCGGGAGGGCCTCACCTTCATTTCGAACTTCGCGAAACTTCTTCACAGGCAGCCGTCAATCCTTTACAATTTGGAATAAACGTGAAAGACTGGATTCGGCCTACTATTACCCTGCTGAAAGTTTATCCCGACGATTTTGGTTCACTAGTCAATGGTTCTCCTCACCCCATAAAGCTAAACCTCACAGGTTGGGGGCCCTATTATCGCCTTCGTAACAAAGATACTTTGTTTATTGCTGGAAATGCTTGGTTCGGAATTAAAACCCACGATCTTCTGAATGACGAACCTAATCATAACGGCGTGAAATCAGTTGAATTGTTCATCGATTCTATTCCAGTTTTCGCTATCGAATTCAATCGTTTGTATTTCGATAAAGGGCGATATATCAATGCTTTATGCGATTATTCCGAAATCGTTCTCAACAAGCAATGGATCATTCAAACGCGTAAAGCTCCTTACAGCCGTCTTCAAAATATCTATAGAATCTTGTTAAATAATGGCTCATATGCATTTTTGCCCGATAATATCTATCATCTTAAATATGTGGTTAGCGATCATTATGGCAACGAATCCATTCTTCGTTTCGTAGTGAAGGGAATACCAAAGGTTTATGCTCCCATTCGTCCATTCGTCCCATCTCACATTCAATTTTCGGGAGATCGCGAAGCTTCGTATGACACCGTGGATTTCTGTTTCTGGGCGCCCATTGGAGCCTTTTACGACACCGTAAATTTTTCTTATAAACGAATAACCTCAGGATCAGCATTTTTCTCCGATTTTCACCGCATCCACACACCTACAACGCCTATTCATTCTTCAGCAAAAATTTCCATTCGCCCCAACCGCTTACCAAGCCGTCTTCATCATAAAGCCATTATTGTGAAAGTAAACCAAGGAAACAAACCTTCTGCCATGATTAGCAAATGGGAAGGCAGTTCCCTTAAGGCTTCCATACGTTCATTCGGTACTTATGCAGTTTTAGCCGATACACTGCCTCCGGTTATCAAAAATCTGAATTTTAAAAATGGACAAAACATAAAAAATTTACCTCGCTTAAATGTGAGAATATCCGACGACCTCTCAGGCATTGATTCATACATAGGCAGCATCAATGGGGAATGGATCTTACTGGAATATGATGCCAAAAATAATTTGCTCACTTATTTTCCCGACGAAATGCTTTCGACAGGTGAGAATTTACTCCATATCAGGGTAACCGACAACGTTGGGAACTTTAGCGAAGCAACTTATAATCTCGTTTATTGATTCAATCTTTCTATCAATGAAAACCTCTCCATTTATCTGTTTCATCCTCTTTCTCTTCCTTGCTCAGGCTTCGTTTGCCGGAACTCAGGACACTGTCTGGCTGAAATGGAAAAAGGATACTTCCCGAAACATTCAGGCAACCAATCGAATCCTCGAAGAACTGGCATTCGAAAATGGACTTAGCTATCGTAAAATAAAACTGGGTTACGTTTTATATCATCAAAAACAAATAAATGATTCTTCGGTTGGTAAATGGAAAGTCGTTCTCCATCATATTACCGGTCCGACAAAATACCTTGGTTATGATCTTTCTGATTTTCTTTTGCCATTGTACCTCCAAGCCTATCTTCAGCATTCTTTTCATGGAATAATTTACACCCAAGAGGTCAAACTGGAGCATGATACAGTAATTTTAGAGTTTTCGCCTAAGGTTAATCTTTCGACAGATAGCCTAAGTCTGCATTTTCGAAATGCTAATCTCGATGAAGAGATAGAAAGGCAGCTGAAAAGGGTGATGGATGAAATAAAGACTTACCGTGGGCTTTGTGCCTCGAGCCTTTATTTCGAAAATGTCCTCCGCCAGGGATACAATCCTCACGATCCTCGTATTTCTGATATTTTAGCCGAGCTCATCGAAGGAATCCGTGTGAAAGAATCTCTTGATTCCATTTTCTCTGCCTTAATTCTTCCCTTGGAGAAAACCGATCCATGCAACTTGTATAACTCGCTGAAAGCTATCGATATTGAAATCTACCGCCATAGACTGGCTTTCGAACGATTACTCGATACCGATCCCCTATCGCCCAACGATTTAACCCCTTTGTCAGACCGTATTTTTGGTTTCTGGATTTCATGGATTCGGCACGAAGAATTTTCTAATCCGCTGAACAACGGAGTTATCGCTGAGGTTGCCCGCCTCGATCCACATGGGAAATGGATAGAAATGGCGCATGAGCTGCTTCATTCTGCTCTCTTGAAAATGGGTTATACAAACGAGGATGAATTTCTAAAAAATCTAAGCCGACAATTGACAAAAAAAATGCTACAAGAAGGCGAGGCATTGAATAAGCAAACTCTATTTATCCAAGCCAATATTATTCTGAATAATGCGCTGAAAATAGCTCAGGCTGCTGATTTGGAAGATGAAACCCAGGCCGTCGAGTCTCAAATTAAAGTATCGGTAAGAGGGTTATACAATACCTATCTGAAGGTGGCCCGCGATGGAATTCTAAATGGAAATATTGTCATGGGCGAATTCTATCTGAAAAAAGCTCTGGAGTACCAATCTGAAAACCGTGAAATCCTATTAGGGAGCCAACCGTCTAAATCAGTATATGAAATTTTTTCCGACGTTTGCCTCGATAAAGCTATAATATTGAATAAAGAAGGGAAGTTCGAACAGGCTTTGCCTTTTTTAGAAAAAGCAATGGAATATGCAGGTCGTCAAAGCATTTATTTACGGCAGCAAGAAATTAAACAAACACTATCCAAAACGCTTCAGGAAATATATCGACAAAAAGTAATCTCCGCATTAAGCTCCATGCAATTGGGAAATTATATCGAAGGGAAAAGATTACTCGATGAAGCACTCACGATGAAAAAAACAAATGCTACTTCAATAGAGTCTATTCCTGATGAAGACTCTGCATTTCACCTTTATCAAAAAGCCTCTCTTTATGTTGTCATGGATTCTCTCATTCAAATTTCGAATGAACTTCCTCTCGATTCCCTGTTGAATGCCACTTCCATAATTCTTTTACGATATGCTGAAAACCTTGCGGATGATTCCCTCATCTGTAAAAAGAAACTCGAATTAGGGAAACTTCAATTCGAGAGAATGATGGCTGCAGTAGGAAGCTTACTTTGGGATTTCAAGATCGAAGAGGCACATCAATTATGGCTGAATGCCAATAAAATGATTCCTCAATGGAATTTACAGGATTGCAGCGAAATAAACGAGAGGTTGAATGAAATGGCGGAGCGTATCGAGATTCAAGAATGCCGTTTTGCCCGATATCGCTTAGAGCTTTTCGAATACAAAGTACGTTCGGCCTTTCAGGAAGGAGATTATTTAATGGGTGATTCAATAGCCGATTCTGCCCTGCAAATAAAAACTTCAGTTGCTGATTGTCCGCTCGATGATTCAGGTATTGCCGGATTACTCCATCAATATCATTCACTGATTGAATATAATCGGCTGTTAGAGCAATTAACCACCACATACGAAACACTTCTGGCCGATTCACTCGAAAAACTCCGCTTAAAATTGTATTCCCTTATTAGCTCCGACTCTTCTATCTCCAGAGAATTTCCACTTCCCGATACCATCTGGCTGGTTGAGCTTCATCCCTCCGAAAAAATAATTAATTATTATTTTGAAAACCTTAAAGAAGAAAACCGCTGGAGTGACATATTGAATCTAATAGAAAAATTTCGTCAATCAGGATTAAGCGCTGATTGGTTCGAAACATGGCAAGAAAACCTCGGCCACCATTTAGCCAGAATAGACAAAATACCAGCTAAAAAAGAAGCTTCACTTGAATATCTCGATCAAATGCTTCCCGATAGAGTATGGTATAAAACCTTACGCAAAGCCTATTTAAAGGAGAAGCTCGGATGGAGAGCCATATTCTGATTTTTCACAGAACTCGACCTTGAATTTAGCCTTACTATTTTTGACAATCGAAAGATAAAACATTATGAAAAAACTTACTCCATGTCGGAGAATTTGTCAAAGATATATCATGCTGGTTTTATTGATTTTTGGAAACGACATATACACCATTCATGGCCAGTCTTTTGGAATTCCGGCTGGAATGGGAAGCCCATTCTGGAATGGATTTTACACTAAAGATACCACGAACTGCCAAAACATCAGAATAGCTGCCTTTTATTCTTATGCCAACAGTGCTTTCGAAGGTAAGGGTAACATCCTAAGTCGACAGCCATTCGACGAATTGATTCGTAAAGGGTTTTTTATGAATGCAAAAGTTCCTCTATATAAAAATTTCTCACTTGGTCTTTTGTTGCCATGGTACGAGAGCCAGGTTAAAAAGACTGTCAATTCTCAGGAAATGCGATCGTATCGAAATGCCGAAGTTTCTGAAATAAGGTTGAAAGCTGAATATTTATATCATTTTACTGAAACATCTGTTTTCCTAGAAATAAGTACAGGATTGCCACTAAGAGAAACAAGAACTTCGTACATCAGCAATAAACCTCCCATAGGCAATGATGGATATTGGAACTTAGGGATTCAAGCAGCCTTCATGCACAAATTAAGCCTAAATTCGCAGATGTTCATCCATAATGAATTCCTTTTCCGTTTTCCTCGCTCTGGTGCAATTTTCGAAGGCGATACGGCTTTAATACTCACCAACAATCGATACAATGCCATTCAGGCCACCATCTATCTGCATCCATATTTTACCTCTCAAGGGGGATATGTATATAAATTGAATAAACTCAAAATAATGGTCGGGTATGATTATTTTTATGGTTGGAGTGATAGAGCCGAAAACATCTTGCCCGAACCCGACGAGAAATTGAATAAAATAATTTTTCAAGCCATGGGGGCCGACGCTTTCATCCATTCATTATGTTTAGGTGCAAGTTATAAGTCGAAGAATTGGCAATTCGACCTCTCCACAAGGCTTGCCTTTTTCGGTAAAAATGCTCTAAAAGAAAATATGCTTACCTTTAGAACAACTTACATCTTTTGACATTCCGATTAAAAATTCTATATGATGAAGCTACTATTAATAAGTAATTCAACCAATTACGGAGAAGAATATCTACACTGGCCCAAGCCTTTCATTTCAGATTTTTTAAACAAATTCCGTGTGAAGAAAGTCCTTTTCGTGCCTTATGCAGGAATTTCGCTATCTCCTCTCGGTCTCAAAGAATCTTACGATGTCTATGAAAAAAGAGTGCAAGAAGTGTTTAAATCTTTGGGGTTCGAAATTTATAGTATCCATCGTCAATCTCATCCGATACGGGCGGTGATGGAGGCCGAAGCCATTGCAATAGGCGGCGGCAACACCTTTCATCTGGTGTATTGCTTGCAGAAACGGGGGCTGATGTCGGCTATTAGAGAACAAGCCTTGCATGGAATTCCTTATTTGGGCTGGAGTGCAGGATCCAACGTAGCTTGCCCCAGCTTAATGACTACTAACGATATGCCGATTATTCAACCTTCTGATTTTGAATGCATGGGATTAGTGCCTTTTCAAATCAACCCGCATTATCTCGATAAAAATCCAGAAGGACATGGAGGCGAAACTCGTGAAGCCCGAATTGAAGAATTTATAATTCTTCATCCCCGAATTCCTGTAGTAGGCTTAAGAGAGGCTAGCCTACTCGAAGTAATCGACGATAAAATGGTTTTGAAAGGTTCGAGAGCGATGCGCCTTTTTCAATTTGGCAATCTTCCGTGCGAATTTGCCCCCGGTAGTGATGTTAGCCAGTTGCTAAAGCCAATAAATTAAAATCAAAGAGAAAATAACCTCTTTAGCTCGATTCATAAATAAATATTCCATCAAAATGATTCGCTGATGATTTTATTAGTTTGACCAAGATTTTGCGAATCAGGAATTCATTCATTCAAAGAGTACTAAGATTGAATTGTTTGTATATCATTACTTTGAATTCGACTACTCGATATCGAAATAAAAGGAGAAGAAATAAAAATTTTTTCTTGAGAACTTAGGAAAAGACAAAATTATTGTACTTTTGCAGTACTTAAAGCCCAGGTGGTGGAATTGGTAGACACGCTACTTTGAGGGGGTAGTGTCCGTTCGGGCGTGCAAGTTCGAGTCTTGTCCTGGGCACCATTCCGTTGTTAACAAGTCATATTTTCACCCGAGTGGCGGAATTGGTAGACGCGCTAGTTTCAGGGACTAGTATCCTTACGGATGTGCAGGTTCAAGTCCTGTCTCGGGTACGACAATAGAACCGTAAAGTAGAGGAAGAAAATCCAGAAAATATTGAGATAAACGAGATATGCTATGGCCAATAGTAAGCGATGGTTGGAGTTTGGGAATTAGCGAATGAAAAACTGACATAGTGTGCGGGATATGGGGATTGAGTTATGTTGAACTTCCATGACCTATTCCAAATTTTCCAGAATCTTTCTCTGAGGTTTTTTCTATTTCATAAAGCTTCATCCAAGGGGTAATTCATTCCTCCTCGAGCATAAATGTATGGGCATTTTTTATACTTTTATTTATAATCTATTGAGGAAATATGCCATTAGAATTCTTATAATATACTGATTCAACTGTATTTGTGTTCATAGAAGATTATCATTTACTTATTTATATCCGCTGGTGCAGCAGATGACCGTATTGAAATCTGCATCAAAGACGTGCGATCAATATTCAGCCGGCAATTTCTTCAATTGTGCATAAGTAAACACGGGTCCGTCTTTACAGACGTAAACGCTACCGACATTGCATCTTCCACACTTTCCGAAACCGCATTTCATACGATTTTCGAGGGTAGTAAAAATATCGGCTTCTTTAAATTCTGCTTTTACCAAAACAGGGAAAGTAAACTTTATCATTATAGGGGGTCCACAAACCACGGCAATCGTATTTTCGGCTTTGAGTTCCATTTTTTCGAGTATAGTGGGCACAAATCCTATTTGTCCTTTCCAAGCGGGTGTTTCACCTCCCGGGTCAACCGTAGTTACGAGAGTTACATCGGGGCGTTCGTTCCATTCTTCGAGTTCATTTTTATATATCAAATCATCGACAGTTTTTGCCCCATATACGATAGTAATGTCTTTATAATCTTCCCGCAAATCGAGGCAATTCCAGATGACACATCTCATTGGGGGCAAGGCAATACCGCCTGCAACGAACAAGAGGTTTTTACCTTTCCATTCTTCAATGGGGAATCTGTTTCCATAAGGCCCTCTGAAGCCAATTATTTCTCCTTCTTCCTTGTTTGCCAATGCCGATGTAACCCTTCCTGTTTTTCTGAACGTACATTCTATATAACCTTTTCGCGTGGGTGGAGAAGCAATACAAAAAGTCGATTCGCCTTCGCCCATGACAGAGTATTCGCCAAATTGACCGGCTTTGAAATCAAAATTTCTGGCTTGTACATCGTCGATAAATTTCAGTCGAAACGTCTTTACATCGGGTGCCTCATCGGTAACCTTTTCAATTCTCATCAAACAAGGTTTATAAATATTGTCGTTGCGCATTATTTGTTTCCTCCACTAATTTCAATGAGGTTTTCCAAAATATTGATGTTTACCGGACAGGCTCTTGAACAACGGCCACAACCAACGCAGCCGTAAACATGTAACCGTTCTGGCTCATAAGAAAATTTATGCATAATACGTTGCCTCCAACGTTCGTTTTGAAAATGGCGTGGATTATGCCCCGACGTATGCAGGGTAAATTGAGGCAAAGCACAGGTATCCCATATTCTAACCCTTTTGCCTTTGGTTTGATTGCCTATATCTTGAATATCGAAACAAGAGCAGGTAGGGCACACATAAGCACATGTTCCACAGCTAAGACAACGTAATGACTGTTGCATCCATGAAAGACCTTCGAACGACAATTTTCCTCGTAGATCATTCAAATCGAAAAGTTTGGGCAATTGGGTTACAAAGGCATTTTTGTCCACTTGGGGAGCAGGTTCGAACAAATTTTTTACAAGTTTATATACTGCTTCACCTTTTTCAGTCATAATTTCGGCCAGGTAATTATCGTTTTCGATTCTCGTCAGCAAAATATCGCTGCCTTCGGTCGAACCAGGATTCAAATCCACCGATGTACAAAAACAATAATCGTCATGATTTTTACAACTCAGCCCTATAACTGTAGTTTTATCCTTGCGGGTAAGGAAAAATTCATCATTACAATCCCATGTAAAAACGGCATTCAGTACCTTGAATGACGCAGCATCACAAGGGTGTGCGCCAAATACGATGGTTTCGGGGATAGTATTCAAATTCACGTCCTTGATTTCGACATGTTCCTTATCGGCTACGTATTCGAATAATTTCTCTATTGGCGGGAATACAATACTTTTAATAGATTTAGTGGTTTGGATATAATCGAGATATATCTCGCTGAAATTTTCTATGAGTTTAAATTCAATCCTTTCATTTTCTTTTGTAGGGGCATACAACAATTTTCCACCTTTGACCAAGGTTTCAACAAACGTGGGGAGGCATTCTTTTTTCAATAATTTATTTTGTGGTGTCATAGCCTTATTTAATAAAATTTTCTTTATCGTTTGGATCATAAATAGCTAAAGGATAATTTGTTAGCAAAAATTCCTCAGATATTCCAAAGTTCTTACTAATTTCCTCTGCTAATTTGAGGTTTAAGATGTTTAATGGGATATCAACGGGGCATGCTTTGGCACAGGCACCACAATTGACACAACGACCGGCTAAGTGCATTGCTCTGATGATATGCCATTCTAAATTTCCCAAGGCGTCGGGAGTAGGAGAAATCCATTGTGGCTGGTTAATATCCACGATGCAAGCATCGCAATAACAATTTGGGCATGCTGCACGACATGCATAACATCGAATGCAACGCGAAAACTCTTCTTGCCAGTATTCCCAACGTTCTTCCCTAGTCATAGATTCGATCTTCCGAAGAAGGGATATTTCTTCGGGACTGTATTCAACAGGATGCTGATCGATATAGTCTATCACCTCATCCAAACTGGCAAATTCGTATAATTCGCCATTTCGGTTTACACCCAAAATATCTATGTCTTCGAACACAAATTGACCTTCAGATGCTAATTTTACAATACCTTTAAGTGTATTCAATGAAGCCTCCACAGCCACTCTTCCAATCTTCTCGACTTCAACCTTGGTTAAATAAACAGCAAGATTATGATAGCAACGGTCGTTGAAAATGAGTTTATCTATATTTTTTGAATCCATGATAAAAACCGGTCTTGCCGTTCCGTCTGTACCTTCTTCATAGCCAATCACCACTTGAACCTTATTCGAATCAAGCAGATCTCTTGCTTTTTGTTTTACTCTATCCATAGATTACTTCCTCTTCTGGTTTAGATATTTTATGGTAACTGGTATAGGGTCCTAATTTACGGATTTCGGCAGTAGTTTGATTTACCAGGTCGGCCCATTTTGCACCTTCGGCGGCCGAAACCCATGAAAAAGTTATTCTTCTAACGTCGATACCTAAAAAATCGAGTAAACTTCTGAATACTATCCATCTTCTTCGAGCATGGAAATTCCCTGATGTATAATGACAATCGTTTGGATGACATCCAGAAACAATAATTCCATCGGCTCCTCGGGCAAATGCTTTGAGAATGAACATAAAATCAATTCTTCCTGTGCATGGGAATCGTATAATCCTTACGTTCGGAGCATATTTTATTCTGCTTGTTCCTGTGAGGTCTGCGCCTGCATAAGTACACCAATTACATACAAAGGCTACGATTTTTGGTTCGAATTCGTCCATGTTATAATGTATTTAAAATTGCATCAACTTCTGCATAAATTTGTCTATTGGTATATCCCAAGAGGTCAATAGACTTGGTACGGCAAAGTGCCACACATGAACCACACCCCTGACACAAACCGGGATTAATTTTTGCTATAATTTTAATTACGCTTCCGTCCTTAGCCTTGATTTCTTCTTTTTCTATAGCCTGATAGGGGCATACACTCTGACATAAGAAACAGCCGACGCAGGTAGAATACAAGGGAGGTGCCGTTCTATTAACCACGGCAATCAATGGATCTCGAGTAAGCTCATTTTGCGAGAATAACCCACAAACTTTGGCAGCGGCTCCTGATGCTTGTGATACTGATTCAGGAATATCCTTAATGCTTTGACAGGCACCGGCTAAAAATATTCCTGCTGTATTGGTTTCTACCGGTCGTAATTTTGGATGTGCTTCGGTAAAAAACTTATACTGGTCGTATGCAACATGGAGTTTTTGGGCCAATTCTTCAGAACCTGGGCTAGCAACGCCTGCCGTAGCCAATACCACCATATCTGCTTCGATTACCACGGGGCGGGCATTCATCAGTGTATCAGCACCCACAACGATTAACTTTCCGTCACGTTCATATATTCTCGAAACCCTGCCTCTGATATATTTTGCCCCTTCTTCTTCTATAGCTCTTCGGGTAAACTCATCATAGTTCTTTCCACCTGCACGGATATCCATGTAAAATACATACGCTTGACCATCGTGAATTTTGTGTTTATACAGGATGGCATGTTTAGCCGTATACATGCAACAAATTTTGGAACAGTACTCTATACCCTTGGCAGGGTCACGGGAACCGGCACATGCAATAAAAACCACCTTCTTAGGAATTTTTCCATCCGATAGTCTGCGTATTTCGCCCAATGTAGGTCCCGATGCTGAGGCAATACGTTCAAATTGCAATCCATCGATAACGTCCTTATATTTGCCAAAGCCATATTCGGGGAAGAAATCTGCTCTCTTAATATCAAATCCTGTGGCTAAAACAATAGCACCTGCCTCAACTTCGATAATTTCATCTTGTTGGTCGAAGCGAATAGCCTGTGTAGGGCAAAATCTTTCGCATATCTTGCATTTCCCTTTCAAATAATAAGTGCAGTTTTCCCTATCAATCACAGGTTTGTTGGGCACGGCTTGTGGAAAAGGAACATAAATGGCTTTTCTGTAACTTAGATTTTCGTCAAATTCATTGGGGATTTTTTTTACGGGACATTTCGTAGTACAAAGTCCACATCCCGTACATAAATTCTCGTCAATGCTTTTTGCTTTCTTACGGATTTTAACTTTGAAATTTCCGATAAATCCATCGAGGCTTTCCAATTCAGCATATGAATATAGCGTGATATTGGGATGCTGAGCTAATTCAACCATTCGAGGGGTTA
The DNA here is from genome assembly GCA_002071415.1 of Bacteroidetes bacterium ADurb.Bin012. Lineage (GTDB taxonomy): Bacteria > Bacteroidota > Bacteroidia > Bacteroidales > TTA-H9 > TTA-H9. Next base: position 94,464 of record MWFC01000002.1, on the reverse strand, counting down.
ATATACATTGAGAGCAATCGAGTGTGGGAAATGTTTCAGACAATTGTGACATATGCCCACCGATAGATGGATTTTTTTCGACTAAAATAACCTTATGACCACCATTGGCGATATCCAGAGCTGCCTGGATTCCAGCAACACCACCTCCAATCACAAGAGCTGTTTTGGTAACAGGAACTTTTATAGGATAGAGTGGTTCGTTTAGTTTGACTTTTTCTACCAGTGCACGAACTATATCAATAGCCTTGTTGGTTGCTTCTTCACTTTTTTCGTGTACCCATGAACAATGCTCCCTAAGGTTTGCTATTTCGCATAAAAAAGGATTCAATCCGGCTTCAGAACAAGTCTTACGAAAAGTAGATTCATGCATTCGGGGTGAACAGGCGGCTACCACAACTCCGGTGAGTCTATTTTCCTTTATAGCTTCCTTGATCAAGGTTTGACCCGGTTCGGAACACATATATTTATAATCTACACTTTTAACTACGCCCGGAAAACGAGAAGTGACTTCTGCCAGCTTGGTGCAATCGACGGTTTCGCCAATGTTTTCGCCACAATGACAGATAAAAACTCCTATTCGTGCCATTATTTTTCCTCCATTTTTTGTGGTTCTTCGACTTTGGTTTGTTTCTTAATTAACTTGAATTTATCAAAGTTAACAGGAACGAAATGACGATGTAATCCAAGCTGTTTCATATTCATTCCTAAAGCCAAACCAATAGCTTGAGTAATATATAATACAGGGATATTGGTTCTTTTCCCTAAATATTTATCGATGCCACATCGTCTCATATCGAGATTGGATTGGCACATTGGGCACGCAACAATGATGGCTTCGGCGCCTCTGTGAATAGCGTCTTCAACGATCTTTCCCGATAGCTTCGACACGGCATCGGTAAATGAAACAGAAAATCCTGCACCACAGCATTCCGTTTTATATGCCCAGTCAATAGGTTCAGCCCCTAATTTTTTCATCACCAAATCCATAGTTTGAGGATCTTCGGTTCTGTCAAAATTCAGTATTTTATGAGGACGTACCAGTAAGCACCCATAATAGCAAGCTACTTTATTCCGAAATTCGTTTACAATCTTTTCATCCAGCTTCTCTAAAATGTATTCATGAATAAATTGAATGACATTTAAAATGCGGATGCTTCCCTTATAATGTTTCCCGAAAATATTATCGACCTGATGCCGCAATTCTTCATCAAGTAATAATTCATGGTGTGTGGTACTCAATCGGCTAAAGCATGCTGCACAAGGGACAACAACATCTTTCAATCCCCCTTCCTCGGCAAGGACAAGGTTACGTGCCGGAAGCAATAAAGATAATTTTTTATCTAAATTATGAGCCGCTGTAGCACCACAGCAATTCCAATCGGGAATTTGAACTAATTCTATATCGAATTTTTCGGCAATGGCTATCGTCGACTCGTTATATTCTCTCGATGATCCCTCCAGTGAACATCCGGGATAAAATCCAAGTTTCATGCGTTAATTCTTTATCGATTTATTCTTTCGTTTATTCGACCCTATGGTAAAAATATGTTTAATTTCTTTGCGATTCTTGACCTGTTCGGGCAATATTCTTAACTTTCCTCTTTTGAACATACCGGGCGATAAAGCCAGATCCTGAAGCAGATCTAACGACCTCGTCTTGTAATCCAATACTAACCCCATTTCGTGCAGCCTTCCATTACGTTTAATGGTGTTCAGAAAGGCTTTATGAAATCTGATGATGTTCTTTACTTCTTTATGGGTTTTTCTTAATCGTATCGATTCGATTCTTAAAAAATCCATAATAACAGGAATGTCCACTTCCATCGGACAACGTGCAATACACATTTCACAAGACAAACAATACCAAATTGTCTTGGAACGCAAGACAGCATCATCGTTTTCGGGTAATTCAGTTTGAAGATATCGTAACACCAAACTCGGTGAATAATCCATAAATTCAACAATAGGACAGCCCGCAGAGCATTTCCCGCATTGATAACACCTTGCAACCGAAATATCTACATGTTCATTGATGCTGTTTGCCAACGAATTATTTAAATAAAAACACGCCTTAGGCATAGTCAAAAATTTTATACCGCAAATATATAACGAGTTTGAGATAATTATTCAACTATTTTATAACATTTCTAAGACGGAATAGATGAAGGGAAAGGTAAAACAATTTTTATCAGAAAGTTGAAATTTAATAAATAAATTCCAAAGCATTTTTATTATGTATTTATTCACCATTTTTCTTTTGTATTTCGATTGTGCAGAAATTATTCTCAACGATAAAAGGTCAAATATAATTTTATTTCTATACAAATTTTTTTATCCAAGATTTGCGAATAGATGACAAGTTCAAAGTTAGTTAGTAAATAAATAGAATAATTATTTGGATTATAGCATAATACATCATCGCAAAGATGCTCTCATTCAGATTGGCTTTATTGTTCAACTTCTCCAACGAAAATTCTAAGTTTAAATTTTCATTTTCCAACCCCCTTTTTAATTGAAGGGTTGCGCAGCCAATTCAACGAAGTTCTGTAAAGTTTGCTTTAAGACTTCGAGATAAAGCGACGAGAAGAATGGGAGGATTTAAGACGAAGAGACAAGGGGACTATCAAAGTTGGGAGAACTTTATTTTTTCTTGCTGATTTACGCTGATTTTCTGTGAACATCTGCAAGGGCTTTTTTCTGCTATATCTGTGAGAACATTTTTATTTTTCTCTCTGATCCACCCTCTTTTAACAACTAAAAAACCACCAAATTACAAGCAAATTTCAACTGACAACAAATAACTGACAACGAACAACCATAAAATTCCAAATTACAAACAAATCCCAAACTCAAACGAACAACTAACAACTAACAACTAACAAACTCCATCCACTAACCACCATCCACTATCCACTAATCACCATCCACCATTCTCCTTTTCTCTGTCCTCCTTTCCTCCATTTTCAACTTTATGAACTTTTAGCTTTTAACTTCATACTCATCAAACCTCAACCCCATTCACCAATTACTATGTTTTTCGCAACCCTTACTACTTAACGCAACTTCATCGCTTGATAATGGGTATCGTTAAGGCCTTTGCGGAGGCTTCAATTCTTAGAAAGTAAATTCCTGAAGGAAGGGTTTTGGTAGAAATATAAAATAAAGTGTCTTTATGAAAAATACTGACAGGCAATTTCCATTTCTCTCCCTTAGTGTCTATGAAAAATATATCCGACATGCCAATTTCTTCGTTCAGTTCTATCCACAAGCCCTGAGTGGTTGGATTGGGAAAGACTTTAATTGAAGAAACCGAAAAATCAGGCATTCCTATGTCGATGCTGAAGTTGATAAGAATTGTATCGGAGCTCGAACAAAGATTTGGAGAAGTTACTCGAACCCAATATTCATGAATTCCCGCTCCAATGCCATTGGTATCGGCAATAATAGTTTGGGTAGTTTCATTTGTATTCCATAGATATGAGCATCCCGGATTGCCTGCATCGAGCAACAGAGAAGCTGAAGCTGCAATAATGGTATCGTTTCCGAGATCGACTATGGGTCTTTCCATCACATCGACTACTTTAGGTAATGACCATTGGCCAGTACCGCAAGGACTTGTCTCCCTTGCTTTTACCATTGCCTGACCATTGAAATTGGGATTCCAGTTTACGGTAGCGAGGATCCAGTTGCCCGTAATGATGCCTGCATCGGTTGGGGTCAGCACCCATTCATAAGAGGTGGCATTAGGTGCTCCAGCGGTAGTGTAATCACTTTGTGAAAGACCCTGACAAAATGAGCTATCTCCCAGAGGAGTCAATGGAGGCAAGGGCGTTCCATAAACATGGATATATCCTGATTTTGTAAGGGAAGAGGAAGTAACGCCATCACCTACGGTGAGGGTTACGTCATAGATTCCCGGATTTGGATACATGATTCCTGATGGATTTTGGGAGTTAGAGGAAGATGGATTTCCGCCTTGGAAGAGCCACTGCCAGATCGTTGGGTTACCCAAAGAATTATCGGCGAAATCGATGCTATTGTCAATGCACGGCATGGTATTGGAAGCGGTAAAATTGGCAGAAACCGGAATGTATAGCACTTTTACTCCATCAAGGTCGAAACCGGCATCTTCGCCAAAATACGAACCCGTCCCACCATCCACAATCTTTAGATACCTTGCTTTGTTCAGGTTGGCTGAAGTTAGATCGAATTCATGAGTTCCGCTAGCACTGCCCATCAATTTCCAAGGCCCATCCTGAGTTATAGCTGCATACACACTATACGATTCGGGGCTTGAATCTCCTTCTACCACTAATATATCGTTGCCATTGCCATTATAAATCGTATCATACATATCCAAAATAATCCAACCATTCTTCCCAAGGGAATAGTTTATTCCATCCTGTTCTCCGAGAGCCGCCCAGGTATGTCCTTCATCGTAGAAATTATTCCCGGGAATCCTGCAAGCCTTTATCTGAAATGCATAATGGCCTTGCTTTGGACTCAATGCTATATCTACCCCCACCGAACTGTCGGGAAGAACCTGAACATCTGTAATAGTTTTCGTCTTATATCCATTGGCAGATGCTTCAACAGTGTAAATCCCCGGTACCACAAATTTGTGATAATCTCCGACCACAGGATCATTATAAAGAGGAACAGTCCCTCCAATACGAATTTTTGCCGGGATTGGATTTCCCGTAACCGAGTCTGTTACGACACCATAGATTCCTTTGCCACATTGCTCTGAAATTGCAATCATGGCTCCTTTGTTCTTTAGATAATAATAATATATTTGAGAAGCAGGCGGTTGCTTGTTATTTGAGATTTCGATCGACCAGGAAATGCTTCCCTGCAATCCATAGTTAAAATCTTTAGTGCTCCCATTGATAGGATACATACCACTGTAGCCAGAGGCATAGGGAATATTCGTGTAGCCGGAATTGGTAGCATAAACATGAGCAAGTTGGTGTAAATGAGGTTGATCGGGTGCCATCTGAGGCCTGTAACTCCATGGATAACTTATAAACTCTGTCCCGCTGTGGTAATCGGTAAAAACGACAAACTGGTTTTGTGCGGCAAAGTCTCTAATGGCTTTTGTTTCCGTCTGAGAAAAAGCACCAGGGCTATTGCCCTCACCATCCCACATATAACCTCCATCTCGGTTGATATCTACCAGATTGGCATTGTAACGGCTCATCTGAACCCGTCCGTCGGGATTGGTCATTACTAAAATGAATAATTCACGTGTATTTACCAGATTAGTAATTTGTGGATTCGAACCATACCCCTTGCATAAGTCTCGGGCAAACCTGATGAGGTTTTCGGGGCCTCCCACTTCATCCCCATGTATGCCTGCTTCGAAAAATATTTCGGGCTCGGCTTCGTCTTGTTCCACATTATCACTGATTTTCAAAACTGCCAGTTGACGATTCTGAACGCTTGTACCTATGACGATTTTTTTGCAAATAGCTGGAAATGCTGCAGCAAGACTATCCTCGATTGCAATCAATTGTTCGTAAGTGTAATATCCTGGCGGTACAACCCCTCCCCAAAGGTCTCGATAATGTTCCGCAATATCGGGAATACTTATGGAATATTCCATGCCCATTTGTTTTAATTCTTCGAGTTCTTTGGGAATGAGATAAAGTCTGGCTATGCCCGGAATTGATGAAGGTCGATCGTAACTCCATCCTGAACGATGAATGAGTTCCATATCTTCCAGAGTTTTTACCAAAACATTTATTTCCATTTCATTACTACGCCAGCCTTGTGCTATACTTCGATAGGGCAACAAGCCAACGAATATAGATACTGTCAAAATGAAAAACTGCAATTTTTTCATTTGTTTTCGGTTTTGTTTAAAGAGATAAAAATTTGAACCACATTATTTTGAAGTGATAATTTCGAGGACGCATGAAGAAAATGAGCCAAAGATTATCATTCGAAAGAGCAACGATAGGGTATGACAGAATATATTCGACGAGTGAGGTTCGAATAGGATTTGAGCGATAACGGAAGTGGTCTGCAAGATTTGTAGCACCTGCAGACCATCTCAGTTATGATTCTCTATTTCTTGATTAATTTGATCTGATAGGTTTGTTGATTGGCTATAATTTTTAATGTATAGATGCCTGAGGGATAAGAAGAAACATTGATTTTCAGGTTGTTGTTGCTGAAATCTTTTGAAAACAGCATACGTCCATCGGTGGAATAGATTTCTGCTCTTTGTTGGTTATGATAGGGGGTTGTAATGTTGAAGATTCCATTCGAAGGGTTGGGGCTAACGATAAAAGTATTTTCAACGGAATGAGCCATTCCCACACCTGAGCGGCTTACAACAATATTGTCTATATAAAGATTATTGCCCAATTTATTGAATGCCTCGAAAGCGATGCGACAGTTGGGTTTGCCGGCCCAAGCACTTAGGTCGAGCTGGATGCAATTTGCTCCCCAGCCCGAGCCGCACCAGTCCTCGGCGGTAGATGGAATGAATTCTGATTCGGTTTTTGGGGCAGTTTCGAAGATGCCATTGCCATCGGGCCCCGAAGCAAATATTCTTGTCCATGTACTTCCGCAGTCATCACTCGCCAGCACTATTAAAGAATCTCGTTGATTATAGCGCTGTGCATAAGCATGTTCGAACGATAGGATTACTTTGTTTTCATTCGAGAAATTCAGTGGAGGACTAATCAGGCGGTCTCGTTGGTTCATTAGATAATAGTAGAAAAACTGCATTCGGGCAGCCACAGTGGGTCCGTGAATGCTTTCGACCTGAGCCATATCCCAAGTAATTCCCATATCGGGGTTTTCCACTGTCCATGAACGATCAGCAAAATTCAAAGTTTCGAAATCTTCATAGAAAGGCATGAGATAACCTCCTGAGTGAATATAATTTTGTCTCGTTACGGAAGATGTACCATTCGGATTGGAAGCCGTAAGTGTTATGGTGTATTCGGTATTTTCGTTGAATTGAACCACGGGGTTTTGCGAATTATAGAAAGTTCCATTGTGATAAGCTATGGTATTTGGCTGGAATTGCCAATGCCACGAAATAGGCCCATAGAGTGTAGTATCGTAAAGCCGAACGATTTGTCCCGAACAAGGAATAGTGTTATCGGCATAAAACCCAACAAGAGGTAAAATGGTATTACTTACGGTAATATAGTTCTGAAATTCGATAGAGTCGATTCCTAATGAATTGCTTACGATAAGTTTTACTTTGAAAGAGCCCGGGTTGTTGTAGGTTATTACTGGATTTTGAATGGTAGAAGTTGCGGGTTGACCTCCTTCGAAAGTCCATTGCCATGAACTTGGAATGCCACTCGAAATATCTTTGAAGTGAACCTGGCCTGTAACAGGCACTATGATTACATCGGATGTGAAAGAAGCTGTAGGTGGAGTACGGTAAACGCTCGAAGACCATACGCCTCGACCATATGTACCTGCTCTAATGCGGTCGTATTCATTATTTTGATTGTTATAGGCAATTTCGATCTCACGAATGGATGCATCCACTGGGAGTCCATTGCTGAATTGTATCCAGTCGGTCAGAGTAGAGTCCTTGTAAAATACCCCGATATCTGAAGCTACATAAAGTCCTTCGTGAGCCCTAATGTAAAAGGCAATGGAAGAATATTCCACGTTGGGCAAGCTGCCACTGATGTCGGTCCAGCTTTGTCCGCGATTTTGTGATTTATAGATTTTACCACCCAAGGCCATATAAATGATATCTGGTTTGGTAGGATGAGGCCTTAAAGCAGATGGTGTCTGGCCTGAAAGGGGTAATAATGATGTAAGATTCACCCAAACGGGTTGACCTGCGTTGGCATTGTCGGTACGGAAGAGCTTATTGTCCCAGCGGGCAAAATATAATATATCGGGATTTGCCTGTGATTGCTCAACTATACGGATATTTGTATTGTTGTTACCTGCGAGATTGTCGGAAATTTTAACCCATTGTGGGGTAGTACGAATATATTGACCGCGCCAGATGTTCTTGTATCCAATGAACATTCTGTTGGGATCAGTAACGTGCAAAGTGTAAGGAGTAATCCAGTCGCCATCTTCGGTAATTCCAAATTTACCTTTAGCTGCTATGGTGTAACCTCCATTATTATTGTAAAAACGTGCAATATCGCCATAATATAATGAAGCGTATGAATAGGCTGGCTCTTGATAATCGATGATGCATTCCATTCCATCTCCGCCTCTTGTATCGGCCCAAACATTATTGATTAGAGTGGATGTTCCATTGTCCTGCATACCAATAATCAAATGAGAAGTGTCGGCTACATCCTGTCCGATTTTATAAATCTGGCTAATTACCAGACCACTGGTATATTCAGTCCAAGTTTGACCCTGATTGGCTGTTGAATAAATTCCTCCGTCATTACCCACATAAAGATGATGATGAATAGGAGAGAATTCAAATACGTGGTGGTCGGCATGGACTGCCTGAACATTGCATCCTCCATACCAATGGGCCGTAATTTGCCAGGTTTCTCCTCCATTATAGGATTTCCAAATATTAATACCACCAGCATAGATTAAATTCGGATTCATAGGGTCGGCGGCAATTTCCAAATCGTACCAGGCTTGTCCTCCAGAACCACTGCCGTCGCAACTCCAATCCAGTATATTCGGGCTATTGCTCATGGTCACGAAGGAAGTTCCTCCATCGGTAGAACGATAAAGACCCTTGAACCCACTACTATTATCAGAAACCAGCAAATAAACGTATTCGGGGTTAGCAGGTGTAACAGCAACAACGGCGCGCTGCCCTCCGGTCAATCCGTTAGTAATTTGTGTAAAATTTTCACCCCCATCGGTCGAACGGAAAAAATTCGCTCCCGAACAGGCATAGATAATATCCGCATTGTTGGGTTTGAAAACTATGTCTTTGAAATTTCCCGTTTTTTTGATTGCCCAATTGGCTCCTCCGTCTATTGTTTTGAAAATTCCACCCGAAGTAGCAGCCAATATTATGGATGGATTTGTAGGATGTTGAATCAGACGGCCAACGATTTTTTCGCCCATTCCATTATTCCATAGTTCCCATGTCAATCCACTATCATTGCTACGCAAAACGCCCATTCCTACAGCGTCGTTGGCATCTCTATCGCCCGAACCAATATAAATTAAATTTGGATTCGAGTAATCTACAATGATGGCCGAGACTCCAAGTGTGGGAAGATTATCTGTATTCGAGCCCCAGGTGTTGCCGCCGTCGTAAGTATGCCATAACCCTCCCGAAGGAGCACCTATGTAAAAAATATCCGGATTCGTAGGATGAAAAGCAATGGCATTAATTCTGCCTAAACCTTTATACCCCAAAGATGGATAAGTTTTAGGACCAATGGATTCCCAATGCCCGTAAACCGAGTCTCTATATGATTTGATATAATCGAAATAAGCATTCCAAGTGTAAGAAGCCGGCTTACGTGTACCATCCGGGTAGATTCTTCCATTACGCATCGAATATTCCCAGCGTTTGAATGGTTTATATCCACAGCCTTTAGTCACAGGCCTGCCTTCCCAATAAGTATCGAATGCTTTTACCACTTGATAGAAATTGATATTCTCGTCTTGCATCATTTCTATCCAATAAGGGAAAGAAGCAGTATCCGACTCCTCTGTCTGGGCACGTAAAATTACAGGTATGAATGAAATAGCCAGAAGGAAGATAAAAAATCGTAAATTTTTCATGATTCAAAAAAATATAAAGTTTGGAATTGTCAAAGATACAAAAAAGTATAAAAAAACTAGAAGTTTTATTCAAAGAACATAGGAGTAAAATCTGGCTTTTATCAAAAATTTCAAGAATCTTTCCTGAATTTGGATGATTTGTTCTGATAGAGACCCGATTTTCGCGAAGTTCCTTTTGAAATTCTATAAACCAGCAGAACAGAACATGGTCATGTTATCAACCCGGATGATCATAGCTCGACAGTTATGAGTTAGTAAGCAATTGTTCTTTTTTCTAATTTTTCTCCCTCACTTTTCCTTATAGATTTCTATGCCCAAAAGATGTATCCAATCCTGAAGGGTATAAGCAAACAGACATAACTTATGGTCATCAAGGAATAATAGCTGTTCGAGCTGTTCCGAAAGATAAGCCAACTCTAGAGGGATGCAAAGAAATCCTCCGTTTCTTCCCGCAGCAACCAATTTAAAGTTGAATAGATTGCCAATGGTTATAACTAGCTAAGAGAAAAAGTTAGAGGACAATGACTACGACCCCAGGCCTTGTAAATCAACATTTTTTTGTCATTTTTTTACAGAGCAAGGCCATTATCTCACAGAACAAGGGCAAAAAAGGATAATCAACGCCATCGGTATCTGCAGATAATTTTGTAAATATTTATAAGATTCGAGATGGATCACTTTTATAACAGGATCGGCTACAAAACTTTTTCGTGTGAGGATACCAATCAAGAACTTCAGAAAGACAAGTAAGAATGGGGAGGAGATCACTGATTCTTTATAGACTTCTTTCGTCAATGCTATCATGTTCTATGGTTTCGATGATTCAAAGTGAGCCAGGAATGCAGATTAGGAAACGGAGTGCCAGATCCAAAGTGACATTGGCAAAATTCAGAACAGCTTTGAGATCATTTGCATGACCTGTTAGTTACAAAATAACAGGATAACCCAGCTGAGGAAGAAGTGGAGTGGGTTTGAGTTCGTTGATCTGCAATTGGCTTCCGCTGAAGAAAATTCCTGCTTTTACTCCTAAAAGAATATTTCCCGGCAACTTATTCAAAAACAGAAAAAGTCGAAACTGTGCTGAGCAAGTAAATTTTTTGTCTTTTCTTTGACTATGGGCGAAAAATTAAAATATTCATCACAAATTCTGTAAATAGAAATTAATTTTCTTCAGTATTGGGTAGGAATATGAATTTTCCCACTTTCTTATTCAAATTTCTGGTCGGTTAGTACTGATTTGAAATATGGCAAACATGATGAACTACTTAGTAAACATGATCGTCCCCAGTTGCTTACTTGCCTTCGTATTTTTAAAACCATCTACATAGAAGCGAATTATTTCGCTAAACATAACCTGTTTTCTAACTTCTACCATCGATTCGAGTAAGGTCTATTAGTTCGATATTGATTTTGAGGGCAAAGGATAGAACACATTCGCTTGCCATGTAATTATCTTAATGAATCATTATGAATTTTTTACGAATTTTTTGATAAGTACTCAGAAAACGAGGCCTTATTTGATTTTAAAGAATGAATCCCCATAAATAAAGCGTCCTAAGAGGAGTGATTCAATATAAGATTCAAAATTTCAGTAAGGGAAGGCGAATAAATTTTTTACCAGCTTCCCGAAGCGCCTCCACCACCGAAGCTACCTCCTCCAAATCCCCCGAAGCTGCTCCCTCCGCCACCAAACCATCCACTTCCCGATGAAAAATTGTCCCATTTCCCCTTATGACCTCCTCGGCCAAACATGTTCATCAAAACAATCATCGGCCAGAAGGACGAGGATCGGCCAATTGCAAAGGGTGAAAATAAAAATCGCATCAGAAAAATTCCACCGAGTATAATAATGAAGATGGCTATGCCAATGGCAGCGTTCGGGTCTCCCCCAATATAATCTTCGGCTTTAAATTTTCCCGACGAAAGATTCATGATTACTTCCGTGCCAGCCATAATTCCTTTTGTATAATCACCTTGCCTGAAATAGGGAATCATCTCTTTTTCTATAATTCTTCGGGCTACTGCATCGGTAATTACATCCTCGAGCCCGTAACCTACCGATATACGCACATAGCCATTCCCCTCATTGTTCTTGGGTTTTACCAGAATCATCACCCCATTGTCTTTCCCTTTCTGCCCGACTCCCCACTTTTCAGCCAGACGGTCGGTAAAGTCGGCAATATCATAACCACATAATGAAGGAACAGTAACTACGGCGATTTGAGTGGATGTAGTATCGTTGAATGCTACCAGTTTTTGTTCGAGTTGAATGATGGCGTAAGGATCGATGATTCCTGCAAGATCATTCACCAGGCGAGGAGGGAAAGGACGAGGAGGGAGGTCGTCGGCCTTCAGGCTTGTAATGAAAAAAAGAGAGGTGAATAGAAGAAATGCTAAAGTTCTAAGGCCTTTGCTCAGTGAATTGTCTTGCAAAATAGGCTTCGAATTATTTCGATGGTTTATCTTTGAATGAGATCTCATCGGGTAATTCATTGATATCGTTTTCTTTATAGGGAAAGAATTTTTGGAGATAAGTACCGATCTCTTCAATCACTTCGAGCAAACCTTGTGTGAATTGTCCTTCACTGAAATATTTCTGTGCTTTTAGTTTTAAATCTGTCCAGAAGTTGGGAGGAACTACCGCATTGATTCCTCTATCTCCAATGAAAGCAAATTGGTGATTTTCTATGGCAAGATAGATCAGTACTCCATTGCGAAGTGCCGTTTTATGCATACCAAGTTTCCCAAAAATATAGGCAGCACGGTCGAGTGGATCACCCTGGCATTTTCGCTCTATATGAATTCGAATCTCTGCCGAGGTTTTCAGCTCCATTTCTTTTACTGCTTCTGTAAGGCGTTCGCGTTCCTCGGGTGTAAAATAATCGCGTACCGATTTTATTTTTAAGAGAGCCATTTTTTAAAACTCGACTTTAGGCACTTGCTCGGCTCCTTCAGTAGCCTCGAAATAGGCTTTCCTTTCGAATCTAAACATGTTGGCAATGATGTTTCGAGGAAAGGTGCGTATGCTTTTGTTATACGCCTGAGCCATCTCGTTGAATTTTCTTCTTTCCACAGCAATGCGGTTTTCGGTACCTTCGAGCTGCGACTGCAATTCAAGAAAATTCTGATTGGCTTTCAGCTCAGGGTAACGTTCCACCACAACCATCAAACGGCTCAGGGCTGAACTCAGTTGTTCCTGCGCATTTTGAAATTCCTGCAGGCTGGCTTCATTCAATTTTTCGGGATTGATGTTTACAGAAGTGGCTTTTGCACGAGCTTCAATGACATCGGTTATCGTTTTCTGCTCGAAATTGGCATAACCTTTCACCGTATTCACCAAATTGGGAATAAGATCGGCACGGCGCTGATATACATTCTCCACATTTGCCCACTGCGCATTTACATTTTCTTCAGCTTTTACCAGCGAGTTGTACATCGAAACGCCTGTTAAAATGAATATCAGTACGATAATGGCAATCGACAATCCAATTATCAGTCCTTTTTTCATAAATTTGAATTTAAAGGTTATTTTGAAGAATTACTTCCTACAAAAGTACTCTTTTTGTATTTGAAGTCAAAAAAAATCAAAATCAGAGATGAATCATCCTCTTATTGAGTCAATCGTTTTTTCTTGGCAAGTTGGAGGGTTTTTTAGCGAATGAATTCTACCGAACGTTTTACAAAATCGGTCAGCGCTTCGCCTTTTAAAAGGCCTTGTTGCAGCATAGCCAGATCTTTCAGTTGATGAGCCAGATTCTTGCGTTTCTCCTCGTCGTTTTCGTCGAGAATATGCAGAATAGCCGGGTGATTGGTATTAATTACCAGATTGAACTGATCAGGAAGAGCATCCATATAGGACATGCCCCCTCCCAAGGCTGACATATCCTTCATACGCCGCATGTATTCAGGCTTGGTGATGAAAACAGGTAGGTCGCTCTCCGACAGATTCTCGAGCACGAGAGTGAAATTATTTTTGTCGATGACTTCTTCGAAAAGCTTTTTCAGGTTTTCTTTTTGTTCTTCAGTTAACTTAGAAATGCTTTCTTCTTCCTTGGGAATCAGTTTTTCGATGACATCAGAATCTACTCTTACAAACCTGCATTTGTCGAATTTCATCTCGAGATGATTGATGAAATGGTTGTCGAGGATTCCATCCATAAGCAAAATATTGTAGCCTTTTTCTTTTGCAGCCGAAATGAATACATATTCGGTTTCCGGATTATTGCTGTATATATATACCAGATTTTTTTCCTTATCGGTTTGCAAAGGTTTTATCAAGGCTTTGTATTCTTCGAAAGTGTAATATTTATGGTCGATATCCTTGAAGAGGTAGAATTTTTCGGCTCTTTCGTAGAATTTTGGTTCAGTAATCATTCCATATTGTATAAAGACTTTGATATCGTCCCATTTTTTCTCGAATTCTTCACGGTTATTCTTGAAGATTTCCTCTAACTTATCGGCCACTTTTTTCATAATATGGTTAGAAATCTTCTTTACCTGAGGATCGCTTTGAAGGTAGCTGCGGGAAACGTTCAAAGGTATATCGGGCGAGTCAATGACACCATGCAAAAGTGTAAGAAATTCGGGTACAATGCCTTCCACGCTATCGGTTACAAATACTTGATTGCAGTAAAGCTGTATCTTTTCTTTCTGAACCTCGATTCTTTCCTTGATTTTCGGGAAATATAAAATTCCAGTGAGTTTAAAAGGATAATCCACATTCAAATGAATCCAAAACAAAGGTTCTTCGAAATTCATAGGATAGAGCTCACGATAGAAATTTTTATAGTCCTCGTCGGTGAGTTCCGAAGGTTTTTTTGTCCAGGCGGGTTTGGTGTTATTGATGATGCGAGGTTTTTCGACTTCCTTGTAAACATCGTTGCCGTCTTTGTCTTTTTCGCCTTCTACCTTTTCTCTTACTTTTTCGGTTCCAAAAACGATCTCGATCGGAAGAAAACGGCAATATTTCTTCAATAGTTCCAGAACCCTGTACTCGTCGAGAAATTCTTCGTTATCTTTATTTATATATAGGGTTACATCGGTCCCACGAGTTTTTTTATTTGAGGGTTTCATCGCATATTCGGGCGAACCGTCGCATTCCCAGACCACAGCTTCAGCTCCTTCTGTCCACGATAAACTTTCTATCCTTACCTTATCGGCTACCATAAATGCCGAATAAAATCCCAGACCAAAATGCCCGATTAACTGACTGACTTCGGTATCGTTCTTATCCTTGAAGCGGCTGATAAATTCTTCGGCACTCGAAAATGCAATTTGATTAATATACTTGTCTATTTCTTCGGCTGTCATGCCTATGCCTTTATCGGATACGGTGAGAGTTTTTTTCTTTTTATCTACTTTTACTTCTATACGAAGATCGCCCAACTCCCCTTTAAATTCGCCTATCGAAGCCAGTGCCTTCAATTTCGTGGTCGCATCTACTGCATTCGAGATAAGTTCACGTAAAAAAATCTCATGTTCCGAATACAGAAACTTCTTAATGATGGGAAAAATATTCTCGGTTTGTACGTTGATTTTACCCTTTTGCTGTGTAGCCATAATTGACATTTTTTGAAACGCTATTCCATTGGCAAAGCCTGTGCCAGCCCGATATACTCTGACAAAATGGCAAGGTTGTTTTGTTGGATGTCATCAGACGAATTAGGTTCTTATTCGATATTTTAAGAATGACGAGGATTTCGATTTCGTGGATTAAAGGAATGTGCCTATATTTTGTTTTTTTACCTGAACTTTCATTGGAAATTTTTGTTTATTTCATATATCTTAATAATATCAATTTAATTTGACCCATCATGAAAAAGAATAAAGGGATCACTACTTTCATGGGCAAGCCGGTGACACTACTGGGCGATATGGTGCAGCCAGGTGAGATTGCTCCTAATTTCACTGCTTTAGCCGCCGATTCAAAACCTGTAAATCTGAGCGATTTCAAGGGTAAAGTGATTATCATCAGCAGTGTACCCTCGGTAGATACAGGTGTATGTGCTGCCCAGACCCGACGTTTCAATACCGAAGCTGCTTCTTTGGGCGAGGTTGTTATCCTTACCATCTCCTGCGACCTTCCTTTCGCTTTGGGAAGATTTTGTGCCGCAGAAGGCATCGATAAGGTCATCACTCTATCCGATCATAAAGATACCGATTTCGGCTTGAAATATGGTTTTTTGATAGAAGAGCTGCGTTTACTCAACCGTGGAATCGTTGTGATCGATAGGGAGGGCATCATCCGTTATATAGAGTACGTGAAGGAAAATACCCATCATCCTGACTATGATGCGGCAATAGCTGCAGCCCGTAAATTAATCTGAGAATTTTTCCGTGCATTTCTGATAAACCTCCCCTCGAATACTCATGGGAGGTTTTTATCTTTTGTGGTTTGATAAAGCTCGATTATCTTTGCCCTGAATAAACCGCTTCCTATAAAGCTAATCTCGATGGCTTCACATTCAAGGCGCTGGATGTTAGTCCTTACCCTGCTGATTATAGTGGTTTTGATTTATTATTTCACCTTTGTTTTTTGGTACATTGGCATTGCAGGGGTTTTTACACTGTTGGGTAGGCCTATCGAAAGAAAATTAAGAGGGGCAGGTTTCAAAAGATTCAGGCTTCCAGCCTGGGCATCCTCCTTGATTACTTTGCTGATTCTTATTTTAGTTGTTGTCATTTTATTGTATGGGTTTGTGGCTATAGTTTACCAGCAGGCTCTTGTAATTACCAAAATTGATTTTAATACGCTGGCAGTTAATTTGGCTCCTTTACTCGAGGATATCGAAAATTTCCTTCATCAATATCACCTTCTACCTTCTGGCGAGAATCTGGAACAGGCGATTGTTCAACGATTGGGTGATATTTTTGAGTTTAGTTCTATTTATAAATTATTGGGAAGCCTTACGGGATTTGTATCTTCTTTTGCCGTAGGAGCTTTTGCAGTAGCTTTTCTTACATTTTTCTTTTTGCGAGATGATAAGTTATTAATGCAACTTTTTCTTCTGTTTGTGCCTTATGAATATGAAACGAGAGCTATTAGTGTACTGAATACCAGTAGAGATTTGTTGGGAAGATATGTTGGTGGCCTGTTTTTAGAAGTATTTATCATGATGGTTCTTCTTTCGGTAGGGATGATGATTGCTGGAATCCCCAATGCATTATTGATAGGTTTTATAGGTGGATTTTTCAATTTGATACCCTATCTGGGACCTTTCATTGGTGGCGCACTCGGAGTATTGCTTACACTGTTCTGGGTGCTGGCTGAGGGTTCATATGCCACCTTCTGGGTTCAACCCCTCATTGTGGTTGGAGTTTTTATAGCAGTTAATATGGTGGATAATTTTGTGCTGCAACCTCAGATTTATTCTAAAAGAGTAAATGCTCATCCCATCGAGATTTTCTTGATTATGATGATGGGCGGTTCGGTTGGAGGGATAATAGGAATGATTCTGGCCGTTCCGGCTTATACTTTGATTCGTATAGTGGGAAAGGAGTTTTTGAGCAGTTTCGACCTGATGGATAAACTTACACGAAATCTTTGATGATGAATTTGATGCGCATTTTTTCATGGATCAGGCTCATACGTTGCCTCACTTTTCGACGTTCTTGGAATTTCCTGAAAAATTACGCAAGTTATTCCATCTCCCAATGGTTTGATAGATATATCCATTGGGGTTTTCCATGGACACTTTCTATTGAAGCTTCGGGTATATGTAATCTGCATTGTCCCGAATGTCCTGTCGGCAGCCATAGCCTTACGCGTTCGGCAGGCTTGCTTCGCCTTCATGATTACGCACAATGGCTCGATGAATCTTCTCCCGAACTTTTTTATCTGATTCTGTATTTTCAGGGTGAACCTCTTTTGAACGAAGATTTTGCTGCTATGGTAAAAATGGCTCATCAAAAGAGAATTTATACCATCACTTCTACCAATGCACATTTTTTAACTTCCGAACTGTCTGAGAATATTATAATGGCAGGTTTGGACGAGATTGTGATTTCACTCGATGGAACCGATTCCCTTACTTATGAAAAATATAGAAAAGGTGGAAGTTTCGATAAAGCCACCGAAGGAATACGGCAGCTTGTAGCCGCCCGAAAACGTTCGAATCGAAAAAATCCTTTTATCAGGTTACAGTTTATCGTAATGAAACATAACCAACACCAAATAAATAAAATTCAAAGCCTGGGGAAACAATTAGGGGTCGATGCGGTAGAACTTAAATCAGCTCAAATCTACAGTCCTGGGGATGAGAATGGTCTTCTTACGGATATACCTGAATTTGCACGATATATTAAAGGAGAAGATAGTTTATTGCTCATGAAGAACCGTCGTAAAAGAGGCTGCAGGAGAATGTGGCAAGGGTCAGTGATTACCTGGGATGGTAGACTGATTCCGTGTTGTTATGATAAAGATGCTGTCCATTCTTATGGGCTTCTCGATTCTTCAACTCAGGTTAAAACTATATGGACAAGCCCAAATGCTACAATATTTCGTCAAAATGTGATGAAATCGAGAGATGTTTATGAGATTTGTCGTAACTGTGGGGAATAAAAACGAAACAATGGAGTGAGGTAAAAATTTTAGACTTTCGACTCACACAGTCATAATGTCTTTTTCTTTTATTTCGAATGCTTTATCGATTTTTTCGATGTATGCGTCGGTTATTTTCTGGATTTCTTCTTCCAACTGATCGATTTCATCTTCGGGTATGCCATCTTTTTTGAGTTTTTTTGCAGTTTCCATGGCATTGCGACGAATATTGCGAATCGTAACTTTTGCATTTTCGGCTTCAACTTTTGCCTTTTTTACCAGTTCCCTGCGCCTTTCTTCGGTAAGAGGTGGAACGATGATTCGCAGAACCTCTCCGTTGTTTTGGGGATTGAAACCAAGATTTGCAGCAAGAATTGCCTTTTCGATGAGTGCAAGCATCGTTTTGTCCCACGGCTGAACAATGATCTGGCGAGGATCGGGAGTGGTAATGTTGCTTATCTTGTCAATAGGAGTGATTGCTCCGTAATAATCCACTTTCACTCCATCGAGCATCTGAGGTGTGGCTTTGCCTGCCCTGATTTTCTGAAATTCTTTTTCGAAATGCAAAAGGGCATTATCCATGCTTTCACGTGTTTCTTCCAAACAAAATTCGCTTTCTTCGCTTAACATAAATAATCTTCCATTGATTTTCGATTGCAAAAATATAATATTTGCCAATCTGGTCGAAATTTACATAGAAGGATTCGGCTCGAAAAATATTCTTACTTTTGCCGCCTCGTTTCAAAATTATTAAGAAATAGTATATTTCTGAATTTGAATAGTAAATTTAGAAGAATCGAATTTCACTTTAATTTAACATAACCTATCATTTCATGAAAGCATATCTTTTCCCTGGACAAGGGGCTCAATTTAGCGGTATGGGCAAAGATTTATACGAAAAATCGGAGCTTGCGCGCGAGCTTTTCGAAAAAGCTAATTCTCAACTTGGTTTTCGAATTACCGATATTATGTTTCAGGGTAGTGAAGACGAACTCATGCAGACCAAAGTTACTCAACCAGCCATATTCCTACACAGTGTTATATTAGCCAGGGTTTTGGGTGAGGAGTTTAAACCCGACATGGTGGCGGGTCATTCATTGGGCGAATTTTCGGCTTTGGTGGCCAATAAGGTATTGACGTTTGAAGATGGTTTGAAATTAGTCTATGCCAGAGCCATGGCCATGCAGAAAGCCTGTGAGATGAATCCCTCGGCCATGGCCGCTATTCTCGGACTGGACGATTCCAATGTGGAAAGGATTTGCCGCAGCATCAGCGATGAGATTGTGGTACCTGCCAATTATAACAGTCCCGGACAAATCGTGATTTCGGGCAGCATTGTTGGAGTTTCTATGGCTTGCGAGAAGTTGAAGGAAGCTGGAGCCAAGCGTACTCTCTCTCTAAAAGTGGGGGGGGCTTTTCATTCTCCTTTAATGGAACCTGCACGTGTCGAACTGGCTGAAGCCATTTCGGCTACACGTTTTGTGAAGGGAATTTGCCCAATCTATCAGAATGTTACCGGCCAGCCTGTTACCGACCCTGAAATCATTAAAGCTAATCTTATAAAACAACTAACTGCTCCCGTGCGCTGGAGACAAACTATAGAAAATATGATAGCCGACGGAGCAAAGATATTTATCGAAGTTGGCCCGGGTACCGTACTTCAGGGTCTGGTAAAAAAGATCGATAAAGAAGCCGAAGCCATGAGTGTTCAATGGGAGGTGTAATACATGAATTCTTATTATTTGTCTTAATGTCGTTGATTTATGTTTGAGGGTCTTACTGAAAAACTCGACCGTGCTTTTAAAGTCCTTAGAGGTCAAGGAAGCATCACCGAAATTAATGTTGCCGATACGGTGAAAGAAATCCGTAAAGCATTGCTCGATGCCGACGTCAGCTATAAAATAGCCAAGCAATTCACTGATGAAGTGAAGCAGAAGGCTTTAGGGCAGGATGTTCTAAAGGCCATCTCACCCAGTCAATTGATGATAAAGATTGTCCATGATGAGTTGGTTACCCTGATGGGTGGCCAGAAATCGGACCTGAACCTGAAAGGTAATCCTGCAGTAGTATTGATGGCGGGGCTTCAGGGCTCGGGCAAAACTACCTTCTCGGCAAAACTCGCCCATTATGTGAAAACCAAATATGGTCGTTCGCCTCTTTTGGTGGCTTGCGATATTTATAGACCTGCCGCTATCGAACAGTTGAATGTGCTCGGCCAACAAATTGACGTCGAAGTTTATACCGAAGAAAACAATTCCGATCCGGTAAAAATTGCTCGCAACGCCGTAAATTATGCACGTGATAAATCGGGCCATCAGGTAGTCATTATTGATACAGCAGGCCGTCTGGCTATTGATCAGCTGATGATGGACGAGATTGCTGCCATTAAAAAAGCCGTTAATCCTCAGGAAACCCTTTTTGTGGTGGATGCCATGACAGGCCAGGATGCCGTAAACACTGCTAAAGCATTCAATGAGGTGATCGATTATGATGGAGTTGTGCTTACCAAACTGGATGGGGATACCCGAGGGGGTGCGGCATTAACCGTTAGGGCTGTGGTGGATAAACCCATTAAATTTGTTGGACTTGGTGAAAAAATGGATGCCATTGATGTGTTCTATCCCGAGCGTATGGCCGACCGTATTCTTGGCATGGGCGATATCGTTTCACTCGTCGAAAAGGCTCAGGAACAATTCGACGCTGAAGAAGCCAAAAAACTTCAACGTAAAATTGCCAAAGACGAATTTAATTTCGATGATTTCCTCAAACAAATTCATCAAATTAAAAAAATGGGGAATGTAAAAGACCTCATGGGAATGATACCTGGTATGGGAAAAATGGTGAAAGACCTCGATGTTGACGATGATGCTTTCAAAAGTATAGAAGCTATTATTCATTCGATGACACCAGAAGAAAGGCAAAATCCCGCCATCATCAACGGAAGCCGCCGTAAACGAATTGCCATGGGCTCGGGAACCGATGTGACCGAAGTTAACAGGCTAATGAAACAATTCGACGAAACCCGTAAAATGATGAAGATGGTGACCACGGGCGGTCCTCGTCAAATGCTCAAGAATATGAAACAACAGAAAAAACGTTGAGCAGATGAACATTCCCCAATAATTCCAATTCAACAATTCACCAAATTTTCGTTAGCTTTGTTATAAATATTCGAACATGATGAAACTCCTCGATGGCAAAACCTTATTTGCAAATATTAAGGGAGAAATAAAAACTGAAGTATCCCAAATAATTGACCGTAATGAACGTCCGCCTCATCTGGCAGCCGTTTTGGTGGGAGACGATCCGGCCAGCCTTTCGTATGTTGCCTCTAAGGAAAAAGCTTGTCGCCAGGTTGGCATTACTTCTTCCCTCTATCATTATCCAGAAAATTTTACTGAAAATGAGTTGCTTCAGGTGATTGATTTTTTGAACCACGACCAAGATATTGATGGATTTATCGTGCAATTACCTCTTCCACCTCAAATCGATCCTAATAAGATTATTCTTTCCATTTCTCCTGATAAGGATGTGGATGGATTTCATCCTTATAATTTAGGGAGAATGATGATGGGACAACCTAATTTTATACCTGCTACGCCTTTGGGTATCATGCAAATGCTCGAGCGTCATCAGATAGAAACCAAAGGAAAGCATTGTGTGGTGTTGGGACGTAGCATGATTGTCGGTACTCCTGTCTCTATTTTACTTTCCCGTAAGGCAAAACCAGGTAATGCTACGGTTACACTTTGCCATTCTTACACTCAGAATTTGAAAGAAATTTGTCTTACGGCCGATATACTCATTATTGCCATAGGTAAACCTCGTTTTATTACTGCCGATATGGTGAAGGAAGGAAGTGTAGTAATAGATGTTGGAATTCATCGCATTCCCGACAATACCAAAGAAAAGGGCTATATGATTGTTGGTGATGTCGATTTCGAAGAGGTAAGCAAAAAAGCTGAATGGATTACGCCTGTGCCGGGTGGAGTCGGGAATATGACCATTGCCGGTTTATTGATGAATACACTAAATGCGTGGAAACAAAGAAATATCAGGCAGAATATCAATTAGAAGAATTGTTTATTTCTCGATGAACATCTCTTGTACATGTTCAAATCTTTTTGGCAAACCTTCTGAAGGAGTGGTTTCATGTAATCCATGCAAAATAAATATCTGGATGTTGCACAATAAAATTCATCGCTATCAAAATCTCTTTAGTGGAAACATCTTAGATATTGGAGCACGATCAAAACCCTATAGAAATCTTTTTACGGAAGTTGCACAGTATGTTGGAACCAATACCTGCAGACATCATCAAATCAACCATCTTCGACCCGATGAAGATACGACCGATGTTTGGATTGGAGATGGGACTGCACTCCCATTCCAAAATGCCACTTTCGATGGTGTTGTTTTCAAGTCTTCCCTTTGATTACTCATCCTGCTAAATTTTTTCAGGAAGTAAATAGAGTACTCAAACCGCAAGGATATTTCATGATGTCATCCGATTATCTTTATCTTTCATGGAGCGTGGAAGACTATATGCGTCACTCACGTCTGCATCTCGTTAAATTGGCTATGGAAAATGGATATACAGTTTATTTCATCGAAAGTTTTGGTGGAATCCTCACCAGCATCTATTCTATGGTAATCCGCTATATGAGAATCTAACCCGAAAGAATCCACCAAGCAATTCATCCTGTCATGAAATTATAGAGAATTCTATGGCTTTTATTCTTTTATTGTTATTTCTCCGCTTTCATTATTAGTAGGTCGATTATCTATTTTTCGAATGCAATAAAATCAAAGAATTTAGCTATACCATGAATATTCTGATAGTTGTGAGAAAAACACTTAGCCTTGTCTTTTCATTTTATTGAACAATTATTTTCTTTGTTTTTCTCAAAAGCCTTCTTTTGAAATTGTCCCAGATAAAAAGATCTTGTTTAACATCGAAGATCACATAAGGTCCAGCTGTATTTAAAGTGTGCATCCCTTTGAAATGCTGCCTCGATTTTGGAGGTTCTACGAAAAATCTGGTGGTTTCGACGAAAGAAAAAGGAGTTATTTCAATTATTTCATTAAGGGTGATTCTATGTCCTGATATGACGGAGCAATCCTGAGCCGGGCGCATTAGTCGGCCATCCATGTAAAATATATTGCCTGCGGGTCTCGATGAACGAATGTCAGTTTTTACTGGATTGTTGATGTGTGGAAAATAAGGGCCTCTAAAATCTTCGGCATACCATAAGTGCAGACTGTAATTACTTTTGGTTTTATCGGTAAACATAAGCCACCACTTTCGATTATGATGAAAAATGATGGGATCGACCGCTTGTAAATCGGAAATAATAATTTTTTCGAACATAAGTTCTTCCTTTTTCGTGTCCCATCTGTATAACCTGAGCTGATTGCTTTGGGCCGACTCGGGTAAGCACCAGATATTCCCTTCTGCTTCAAAAATAAAAGGAAAGGCAAGATGCCAGGAGGCATTCAGAAGAACTTTTTCTGGTCTATAAATAGTTGAATGATGATTTGTTTTGAAAAGACATATCTCGCCATGAGCTGGTTTGTAATCGTAATGTTCACATAGAATTTTCAGTTGATGATTCTGGTAAATCCCTGCTGGATCAGCATAATATTGTCTTCTTGACCCACTACGTATCCATTTGATATTTTCAGGTCGAGAATTGTTTCCTATAAAATTTTTTATCGAACTTTCTATAAATCCAATGCTCCAGTGTTCAGCACGAAATAATTCATTGAAATGAAATTTTACCTTGTTCGCCCATAGTTTGAGAAAGAATTTCAACATTATACAATTGATTGGAGCGAATCGCATGGGTGCAGGTTTTGGGAAAGGTTTGTTTTTTAGGCAGTCTGCACCTTTGAATAGAATTTCTCTACACGTTTGAGCGGGCCATTCTACCGAACCATAGTATGCTTGATCGAGGTTGGCTTTCCAAGAATGATTGATGGTGGGAAACCATCCTTGCCATAGAATTTTTCCGCAATCTATACTTTCGTCGAGCTGTTGTAATATAGCACCATTCACCGGGATATCTTCTAAGATTTCCCAGAAATTTGATGGCACTCCTCTAATGACTTCGGGATCGTCATGATGAAACGACCAAACTCCATAAGGAGCCGCATGAAGGATATCGCCTTTGATGATTCCGAAACCAAATCTCAGAAGGAATTGAACTTCCGAACTCTTGATAGCTTCAATCGTCTTTTCGCTGAAGTAATATGATTTTTTCACTTTTTTTGCGTTCTCTTCCAATAAAATAGCTTCCTTTATCCACGGCTCTATCGAAAGCATCCTCTTCGACTTTGGCTTTAATAAAAAACGATAATAAAAGAGAAAAATAAAGTTTTTTATGGGATAGCACAAAAGCCTTCGAATTCCTTTTGACTTTGGTGGCGAGTCTTCTTTGTTGAGAATGATGAGAGCAAGGGCATTCCCTTCCAAAATCAGTTGTTCTATGACTAAAGTTTGCCACTGCTGAAGATGCAGTGTATCGCATAAAATGCCAAATTTCAGCCCTTTTCTTTCTCCTAATGTCATTGTATGGGTTTTATTTCCTGATAAATTTTTAAAAAACATTCTCCCACCTTCGAAAAGCTAAAGTTCTCGACCGCATAATTTCGTAAAGCCTGACTATCATATTCCGATGCATGGTCCAACATATAATTCATAGCTTCACAGAGCGAATCTTCATTCTTAGGATCGATCAAAATACCTTTGGCAGAATCTATAATTTCAGGAATTCCACCAACTCGCGTTGCAATCACAGGTTTACCACAGGCCAAACTTTCGTTGATGACTACTGGCATATTTTCATAATTGCTAAACATTACCAAACAACAACTTTGACGATAACATTCGGCTAATTTCTCCTCTTTTTCTATTAATCCAGTAAAGGTTACATAAGCTTCTAAATGAAGATTCTGGCTGTATTCTTTTATTTTTTGAAAATCCTGCCCATCACCCACAAGGACTAACTCAAAATCATTACGAAGATGAGAGAGTTTTTGTGTTGCTCTAAGTAGCCCACTTATATTCTTCGATTTGTCTTCGAAGCAGGAAACATGCAGCAACTTTTTACTTGAATGATTTAGGAAAGTAGGTGTGAAGATGTTCGTATCAATAACGTTGGGAATTATGTAGAATCTTTTATGATGAAGTCCATGACGCTGCATGGCGTTTTTGAGATTTTCGGTTACAACAGTAATTGCACCAGCTCTTCTCACTACATAGCGAGTCACGATTTTCCGCAGAATTCCCCTATATGTATTTGTAATAGGCAAGTACCTCGACCAGTGTTCGGTAATCAGGTAGGGCAATCCTGTAAGGTTTTTTAACACAGAGGCGAAAATAGCCGTTCGGGTAAGAATATTAACATGAACCAGTTTGAAACGCTTTGTTCGTTTTTGCAACCATAAATAACCTGCTATCAAATGAAACAAATATTGCGACGCTTTTATAATTTGACTGCCAGGAAAATTTCGTGATAAGCCAGAATAATAGATTCGTAACTCATCCACATCTCGAAAAGTCGAGAATTCCCATCTCGGAGAAAGAATTTTTTTGTTTATAATAGGATGAGCATATAAAACCGAAACATTTGCATAGTTCGAAACAGCTTGTGCATGTCGTTGGACGAAAAGTCCTTCCATTGGATCTTCTTTGTGGGGGTACCAGCGCGAAACGAACAAGATACGAAGTTTTTCTTCAGTCATCCTTCTTAGGTGTCAATTGCTGGCAAAACTACCAAAAATCAAGAGAGTTGATATTTTACAGCCTGATTCGGTTCATTTTTTAAATATTGAGCAATCGGTACATTAACAATAAAAATTTTTTGTAATTTATTATAAATCAATAATCTAATTGAAATTAATAATAATTAACAGTCTATATTTCGATAGAAATTCTGGGAAGCAGATGAAATCTTAGCATTATCAAATTACTGATGCGGTTGATGTTATAATTATTTTTAATGTTGGATCGATGAAAATCCTATAAAAAATCAAAGGAATGATTTTGTAGAATGAAAAAACTATGTAATTTTGCACCCGCTTTAAAAAAGAAGCTTTTTTGATTAATTCCATGCCGTTTTACGGCAATGAATGAAAGGAACCTGATAAAACGGACAAGCTATAGGTTTCGTGCATGAACCTCTCAGAATGTGAATTGATTGAACAGATGGCATAAGGTTCGTGTAACTGTCCCTACCGGTTTTGCTATCGGTAATTTTATCCAGTTTCTTTTCATTTTCAGGATTAACCAATCTTTTTTGAGATAAATTTTAATGAAGATCATTGGTCGTAAAAGATTTAATTGTACTTTTGCACTCCCTTTTTGAGAGGGTGCTTAAAAACCAGATAAGGAACTAATAAAGTTGATATGCCCACTATACAACAGTTGATTCGTAGAGGACGTCAAAAGCTTGAGTACAAGAGCAAAAGCCCAGCTTTGGATTCATGTCCTCAACGCAGAGGAGTTTGTACAAGAGTGTATACCACAACTCCTAAGAAGCCCAATTCGGCTATGCGTAAGGTAGCAAGGGTGCGACTGACCAATGGTAATGAAGTCACGGCTTACATTCCTGGCGAGGGTCATAATTTGCAGGAGCACTCTATTGTAATGATTCGCGGAGGCAGAGTAAAGGATCTACCGGGAGTCAGGTATCATATTATTCGAGGTGCTTTAGATACTGCGGGTGTTGAAGGCCGTATGCAACGTCGTTCGAAATATGGTGCAAAGCGGCCTAAAACTAAGCCTGGTGCTGCAAGTCCTAAAGATACAAAAGCTGGCAAGAAGTAAATTCGTTGTTTAGAAAATACAATTCGCAATAGATTATAATAGATTATGAGGAAAGCGAAACCAAGAAAAAGAATCATACTTCCCGACCCCAAGTACAATGATACAATGGTTACCAAGTTTGTAAATAATATCATGCTCACGGGGAAGAAAAGTATTGCTTTCGACCTTTTTTACGAAGCAGTGGATATTGTGAGTCAGAAAACGGGTGAGGATGGCCTCGAAGTCTGGAAAAAAGCTTTGGCCAATGTCACTCCCTCTGTCGAAGTACGTAGCCGTCGTGTAGGAGGTGCTACTTTTCAGATTCCTACCGAAATCCGTCCAACCCGCAAAATGTCGGTTGGCATGAAGAATCTGATCTCTTATTCCCTCAAACGCCACGAAAAATCAATGGCCGAAAAACTGGCAGGCGAAATTATGGCTGCTTATAAGGAAGAAGGTGCTGCCTTCAAACGCAAAGAAGATATTCACCGTATGGCCGAAGCCAATAAGGCTTTTGCACATTTTAAATTTTAACTAAAATCCTGAAAAATACCATTTACCCGAAATTAATACAATATACATGACCGAAAGGCTTATCTATACAAGAAATATTGGCATTATGGCTCATATCGACGCGGGGAAGACTACTACTACCGAGCGGATATTGTATTATACCGGGGTGAATTATAAAATGGGTGAAGTGCATGAAGGCACTGCCACCATGGATTGGATGATTCAGGAACAGGAAAGAGGGATTACTATTTCATCAGCAGCAACTACTGTTTTTTGGCATTATAATCAGGAACAATATAAGATTAATATTATCGACACCCCTGGTCATGTCGATTTTACGGTGGAAGTTGAAAGATCGCTTCGCATACTCGATGGCGCTATTGCTATTTTTTGTGGAGTGGGAGGTGTTGAACCTCAATCGGAAACCGTTTGGAAACAAGCTAATAAATATGGAGTGCCACGCATTTCATTCGTAAATAAGATGGATAGGAGCGGGGCTGATTTTTTTGAAGTGATTTCGCAGATCAAATCCAAATTGGGTGCTAAACCCATCCCTATCCAGCTCCCCCTGGGCGAAGAAGAAGATTATAGAGGCGTAATCGACCTGATTTCATGTAAAGCTTATGAATGGAACGATACCTCGCTGGGTACCAATTTCTACGAAGTTCCTGTACCAGAACAACTCTTTCCGTTGGTCGAAAAATATCATAACGAATTGATAGAAGGTACGGCCGAAGAAAGTGATCAACTATTCGAGAAATTTCTTTCAGATCCTCATTCGATTACCGAAGAAGAAATTAAAAACGCCTTGCGTAAAGCTACCATCGAGATGAGAATCACCCCCGTGCTTTGCGGTTCGTCATTACATAACAAAGGCATTCAATTCCTTCTGGATGCTGTGGCTGCTTATCTGCCTTCGCCACTCGACATTCCAGCCATAAAAGGCATCAATCCGCTTACCGGCGAAGAAGAAAGCCGGCATCCCGATCCCGATGAACCATTCGCTGCCTTAGCTTTCAAGATTGCCTCCGATCCGTATGTTGGCCGTATCGTATTTTTCAGGGTTTATAGCGGAAGTCTGAAAAGTGGAAATGTGGTGCTGAATGTTGCTACTGGGAAAAGAGAACGCATTGCACGCATTTTTCAGATGCACGCCAATAAACAAAATCCTCTCGAGAAAATTGAAGCTGGCGATATTGGAGCCGCAGCAGGTTTTAAACAAATTCGGACAGGCGACACCCTTGCCGATGAAAAACATCCTATACTGCTCGAATCCATTACTTTTCCTGAACCTGTCATCAGTATGGCAGTAGAACCACATACACAGGACGAGCTCGAAAAGATGATGAATGCCCTGCAAAAAATCAGTGAAGAAGACCCCACATTTTTCGTAGGTATCGATGAAGAAACCGGCCAAACACTCATTAGTGGAATGGGTGAACTGCATCTCGATATTATTCTCGATAGGCTACACCGCGAGTATAATGTGGAATGCAATCATGGCAAACCTCAGGTGGCATACAAAGAAGCACTTACTCGTAATGTTCGCCATCACGAAATCTATAAAAAACAAACCGGTGGCCGAGGCCGTTTTGCCGATATTGAATTTGAAATTGGACCAGCCGACATAGGCGTCAAAGGTTTACAATTCATAAACGAAATCCATGGGCAAAACCTCCCGAAAGAATATATTCCTGCCATCGAAAAGGGATTTCGTTCTGCCATGTCGAATGGACCTTTATTGGGATTTCCCATCGAAAGCATGAAAGTTCGTTTGATAGATGGCCAAGCTCATCCAGTGGATAGCGACGCCCTTTCGTTCGAAATTGCTGCCATCAGTGGATTTAGGGAAGCAATTCGCAAAGCAGAATGTATTCTTCTCGAACCTATTATGAAACTCGAAGTCGTAACTCCTGATGAATACGTTGGCGATATTACCAGCGATTTAAACCGAAGAAGAGGACAATTATTGAAAATTGATGCAAGAATTAGTTATCAGATTGTGGATGCACTTGTACCTCTTTCCGAAATGTTCGGTTATGTTACTGTATTGAGGTCGATTTCGAGTGGAAGAGCTACGTCGAGCATGGAATTTTCGCATTATGCAACTTGTCCCCCTGAAATTCAGGAACAGGTCATATTAAAAATAAAAGGCTATATTATAAGACAATGAAAATGATTTTTAATTCTCTATAAACGTGAACCAAAGGATTAGAATTAAGTTGAAATCGTACGATTACAATCTGGTAGATAAATCAGCCGAAAAGATTGTGAAAACAGTAAAACAAACAGGTGCAGTAGTGAGCGGACCAATCCCTCTGCCTACGCATCGGAAGATTTTTACTGTAAACCGTTCTACATTCGTAAACAAGAAATCGCGTGAACAATTTCAATTATGCTCCTATAAGCGATTGCTGGATATTTACAGTTCGACTTCGAAAACCATCGATGCACTGATGAAACTTGAATTGCCCAGTGGAGTAGAAGTCGAAATCAAAGTTTGATGAAACAATAAGTACCTTAAAATTAACGAGCAATGTCAGGATTATTAGGGAAAAAGATTGGCATGACCAGTATATATGATGAATCGGGAAAGAATATGGCTTGTACTGTAATTCAGGCAGGTCCTTGTGTGGTAACACAAATTCTTACCAAAGAACGGGATGGATATGATGCCATACAATTGGCTTTTGATGATTTGGATGAGCGTAAAGTAAACAAACCAATGAGAGGACATTTTGCCAAGGCGGGTATTACTCCCAAGCGTATCATGGCCGAATTTACACGTTTCGAGGCAGGCCATCGAAAATCCTTTGGAGAAGTGATAGGAGTAGAAGTTTTCACGGTCGGCGAATTCATCGATGTAAGCGGATTAAGCAAAGGCAAAGGATTTCAGGGTGTTGTACGCCGACATAATTTTCATGGGGTGGGTGATGCAACGCATGGACAGCATAACCGTTTACGCGCCCCTGGTTCATTGGGAGCATCTTCTTACCCTTCTCGTGTATTTCCCGGAATGCGTATGGCCGGGCACATGGGAAACAAAAAGGTGAAAATGATTAATCTAAAGATTTTACGTATCATCCCCGAGAATAATATTATCGTTGTGAAAGGCTCAGTGCCAGGTGCTAATGGTTCATATTTAAAACTTGAAAGATGGAGCTAACAGTATATAATTATAAAGGAGAAGACCTTGGGCGGAAAGTGATTCTCAACGAATCTATTTTCAATATTCAACCCAACGATCATGTAATATGGCTCGATGTTAAGAACATACAGGCCAATCAGCGGCAGGGAACACATAAAACTAAGGAAAGGTCTGAAATGTCGGGCAGTACACGTAAAT
This sequence comes from Bacteroidetes bacterium ADurb.Bin012, assembly GCA_002071415.1. Lineage (GTDB taxonomy): Bacteria > Bacteroidota > Bacteroidia > Bacteroidales > TTA-H9 > TTA-H9. Next base: position 63,549 of record MWFC01000002.1, on the reverse strand, counting down.
TAAAAATACAAAAAGGTACTGGCGGTGCACGCGCCGGCGATATCAATAATCCTCTGTTTGTCGGCGGTGGCCGTGTATTTGGTCCTCGTCCGAGGGATTATCATTTCAAAATGAATAAAAAGACGAAACGTTTGGCCCGCTTGTCGGCATTATCCTATAAAGCCCTTGAAAATAGAATTATTATAGTCGAGGATTTTACTTTCGATGCTCCTAAAACGAAGACTTATGCCGAGTTTCTGAAAAATTTCAAACTAAACGATCAAAGAAGTCTTCTTGTTGTGAATGAACCCGATCAGAATCTGCTGCTTGCCTCACGCAACATCCCCTATGCAAAAATCATGCGCGCAGTTGATTTGAACACCGTTGATATCCTCAAAGCTAACCGGATGATCTTTTTCGAAAGCTCATTACCTGTTCTGGAAAACCTTTATGCAGAATCAGAAAATTAACACAAAAAATCTGCCTCAATGAGTAGCATTATAGTAAAACCACTGATTACCGAGAAAATGAGCATCCAAGGCGAGAAACTCAATCGCTATGGATTTATTGTGAGGCGCGAAGCCAATAAGATTCAAATCAAAAAAGCCATTAAAGAACTCTATGGCGTAGATATTTTGGAAGTCAATACCATGATCTTTACAGGCAAAAACAAATACCGCTATACCAAGAGCGGAATTATTGCCGGTCGTACCAGAGCTTATAAAAAAGCTATAATTACTCTTGCCGAAGGCGAGAAAATCGATTTTTACAGCAACATTTAAGACAAATGGCCTTAAAAAAATTCAAACCCATCACCTCGAGTCAGCGCTTTAAAGTAATAAGTGCTTTCGACGAGATTACCACCCAAAACCCTGAAAAGAGTTTATTGACTCCCGTGAAAAAATCGGGTGGTAGGAACAATACAGGGAAGATGACCATGCGCTATCTTGGTGGTGGTCATAAACGCATGTATCGTATTATCGATTTTAAGCGCGATAAGGAACTTGTCCCTGCTATTGTTCAGAGCATAGAGTACGATCCTAATCGTTCTGCTCGCATAGCCCTGGTTGAATATCAGGATGGAGAAAAGCGTTATATTGTTGCTCCCAACGGGCTTAAAGTCGGTCAATCCATCATGAGTGGGAAAGGTATATCTCCCGATATCGGCAATACATTGTATTTAAGTGAAATACCATTAGGTACCATTATACATAATATAGAATTGCGTCCTGGACAGGGAGCCAAAATGGCTCGCAGTGCAGGTAGCTATGCCCAATTGATGTCGCGCGACGGGAAATATGCCGTTATCAAATTACCCTCTGGAGAGACTCGCCTTATATTGCAATCCTGCAAAGCTACCATTGGCATGGTATCCAACCCCGATCATAGTCTCGAAGTTTCGGGGAAAGCAGGACGGTCACGCTGGTTAGGCCGCCGGCCTCGTACACGCGGTGTTGCTATGAATCCCGTTGATCATCCCATGGGAGGCGGAGAAGGTCGCGCTTCGGGTGGACACCCACGCTCGCGTAAGGGAATTCCGGCTAAAGGCTACAGAACACGTAAACCTAAGAAAGCTTCTTCTAAATATATTATCGAACGCAGAAAGAAATAATAGTTTCAAAATAGTTTAATTATGAGCCGTTCACTGAAAAAAGGTCCTTATATTCACTACAAGCTCGAGAAAAAAGTTCTGCATCAGGTTGAAAGCAAGAAAAAGAATGTCATAAAGACCTGGTCGAGATCTTCGATGATTTCTCCTGATTTTGTGGGTCAAACGATTGCTGTGCATAATGGAAATAAATTCATTCCGGTATATATTACTGAAAATATGGTAGGTCATAAGTTAGGAGAATTTGCGCCAACGCGTACATTCCGTGGCCATGCAGGTAGTAAAGCAAAAAAATAATAAACCATGGGAGCAAGAAAACGTAGATCCGCTGAATTAAGAAAAGCAGAGAACAAATTAAAAACCTCAGCCAGGCTTGCCAAAGTCTCTGGTTCTCCAAGAAAGATGAGGCTGGTAGCTGATCTTGTGCGTGGCATGCAAGCAGAAAAGGCTCTCATCGTTTTGCATACGATGAAGCAAGAAGGAGCCAGCCAAATATATACCCTTCTGAAATCGGCTATCGCAAATTGGCAGCAAAAACATGAAGGTATGCGCATGGAAGATGCACAGTTATATATTCAAACTATTACCGTGGACGGAGGCCGTATATTGAAACGCTTACGCCCAGCACCTCGCGGCCGTGGCTACAGAATTCGTAAACGCTCCAATCACATCACTCTCGTTTTGGGCGATCAGCTATCGAATAAAAACGAAATCGAAGAAATAACCGATTAAAGCAATAACTATAAATTCATTCATTGAATGGGACAAAAAACTAATCCAATAAGCCTTAGGCTTGGCATTATCAAAGGATGGGACTCCTACTGGTACGGAGGTCGTCAGTTTGACCAAAAACTCATAGAGGATTTCAAGATAAGGAAGTACCTCAATGCGAGGCTTTCTAAAGCTGGAGTTTCTAAAATCATGATCGAAAGAAATTTGAAACTTATCACAGTTACTATCCATACAGCCAGGCCAGGAATTATCATAGGAAAAGGTGGACAGGAAGTAGATAAGTTGAAGGAAGAATTGCACAAGGTTACCGGCAAAGAGATTCAATTGAATATAAGTGAAATAAAGCGTCCGGATCTGGATGCCTATCTGGTGGCCAATAATGTAGCACGTGACCTTGAGCGGCGTATATCTTACCGCAGGGCTATCAAAATGGCAATTTCCAATACCATGAGAATTGGGGCTGAAGGCATCAAGATTCAAATATCGGGTCGTTTAGGTGGTGCTGAAATTGCACGTCGTGAAATGTTCAAGGAAGGCAGAATTCCACTGCATACCCTTAGAGCCGATATTGATTATGCCAGAGACGAAGCCCATACAACTTATGGACGCATTGGCATAAAAGTATGGATTTGCCGGGGTGAAATTTATGGAAGGCCTGATTTTTTTGCCACATCGTCGGCTACCCGTCAACAACGATCGCCTGTTCCCGGAACTAGCCGCCCCCGATCCAGAGGTAAACGCAAATAATCTATCAGTAAAAAATTAAAACCTGTAATACAATGTTACAGCCAAAAAGAACTAAATACAGAAAAATGCAAAAAGGCCGGATGAAAGGCAATGCCCAGAGAGGGTATGAAATTGCTTTTGGATCATTTGGCCTCAAAGCACTTGAACAAACCTTCATTACCGGACGACAAATCGAGGCTGCCCGCCAAGCCCTCACACGTCACATGAAACGTGAGGGACAAATCTGGATACGTATTTTCCCCGACAAACCTATTACCAAAAAACCAGCTGAAGTACGTATGGGTAAAGGTAAAGGAGCAGTAGAATATTATGTTGCTCCTGTAACCCCGGGAAGAATCCTTTTCGAAGCCGATGGAATCCCACTGGAAATTGCCCGTGAAGGAATGCGACTGGCAGCTCAAAAATTGCCCATCAAAACGAAATTTGTTATACGTCCCGATTATCTTGAAGAATAAACCTCAAGCTTTGTAAACATAAAATTTTTAAAGATGAAACAGGCAGTTATAAAGGAACTCTCCACCAACGACCTTGTTGAAAGGCTCGAGGAAGAAAGGAAAAAACTGACGCGTTTGCGACTCAGCCATACAGTTTCTCCTCTCGATAACCCCATGAAGATTCGCCAAAATCGGAAAACGATTGCTCGCATTCTTACTGAGTTGAAAAAACGTGAACTCGAAAAGAATAAAAAAACAAGTTAAATAATGGAAACCAGGAATTTACGTAAGGAACGAATTGGAGTGGTAGTAAGTAATAAAATGGACAAAACCATTGTTGTGAAAGTCGAGCGCCGCTTGATGCATCCTAAATATGGAAAATTTGTAAAGCGAAGCACCAAATTCAAGGTACATGATCAAAATAATGACTGTAATGTGGGTGATGTGGTTCGGATAATGGAAACCCGCCCACTTAGCAGAGAAAAATGCTGGAGACTAGTTGAAATTATTGAAAGAGCAAAATAACTATGATACAACAGGAAACTCGTTTGAATGTTGCCGATAACAGTGGAGCCAAGGAAGTGCTATGTATCCGTATTTTGGGCGGTACAGGGCACCGATATGCTACGGTAGGCGATAAAATCGTGGTTACCGTCAAAAAAGCCCTTCCTTCGGGTACCATCAAAAAAGGTACAGTAACCAAGGCTGTTGTTGTGAGAACGAAAAAAGAAATCAGGCGGGCCGATGGATCATATATCCGTTTCGACGACAATGCCTGTGTTATTCTGAACAATACCGGTGAAATGGCTGGTACGCGTATTTTTGGCCCGGTAGCCCGGGAATTACGTGAAAAACAATACATGAAAATCGTATCTCTTGCACCTGAAGTGTTATAATATTGAAATCAAATAAACTATGAAGCCGAAACTTCACATAAAAAAAGGCGATGTGGTGATGGTAATTACAGGCGAAGATAAAGGCCGTCAGGGTAGAGTCCTCGAGGTACACGTCGAAAAGCAGAAAGCCATCGTTGAAGGAGTGAATCTCGTTTTAAAACACTCCAAACCCAATGCAAAAACCCCTAAAGGTGGCATTCTAAAACGGGAAGCTCCCGTTCATGTATCCAACCTAATGCTCATCGGGCCAGGAGGTAAACCTACACGCATCGGCTACAAAATTGACCCCAAAACCAATAAAAAAGTTAGATATGCTATAAAAACAGGGGAGGTAATCAAGTAATGGACTATATACCACGTTTACAAAAAAAATATCGGGAAGAAATTATCCCTGCATTAGTGAAACAGTTTAATTATAAGTCTGTTATGCAGGTACCACGCTTGGTCAAGATTTCACTGAACCAAGGTTTAGGTGACGCTATAGCCGATAAAAAGCTGATCGACGTTGGCATCGAAGAGATGACCCTAATAGCTGGCCAAAGAGCTATAGCCACCAAATCGAAAAAAGATATCTCCAACTTCAAGCTGCGTCGCAATATGCCCGTTGGAGTGAAAGTAACCCTTAGAGGCGCTCGTATGTATGAGTTCCTGGATCGCTTGATCTCCATTGCCATTCCACGTATTCGTGATTTTCACGGCATTAGCGATAAAGGCTTCGATGGGAGAGGAAATTTTAGCTTCGGCATTTCTGAACAAATCATCTTTCCCGAAATAAATATTGATAAAGTCAATAAGATTATGGGCATGGATATTACGTTTGTTACTTCTGCCGAAACCGATGCCGAAGCTTATGCATTGTTAAAAGCATTTGGATTCCCATTTAAAAATGAAAAATAATCAGGCTTATGGCAAAAGAATCAATGAAAGCGCGAGAAGTAAAACGAAAAATGCTGAATGAAAAGTATGCTGCCAAGCGAGAAGCTTTGAAGAAGGCCGGTGATTATGTAGCCCTTCAGAAACTTCCTCGCAATGCTTCTCCCGTAAGGCTGCACAACCGTTGTAAGATTACCGGACGCCCTAAAGGCTATATGCGCGATTTTGGCCTTTCGCGCATCAACTTTCGAGAAATGGCTTCGGCTGGTCTTATCCCAGGTGTGAAAAAGGCAAGCTGGTAACCATCAATTTGTAATAAAAATAAATAGATATATGACTACCGATCCCATTGCAGATTATCTGACCCGATTGAGAAACGCAATCCACGCCAACCATAGGATTGTTGAAATCCCTTCTTCAACGATAAAGAAAAGCATGACACAAATACTCTTCGAAAAAGGATATATAATCAACTATAAGTTCGAAGACGATAAATTCCCTTCTACCATTAAAATCGCCTTGAAATACCATCCTGTAACAAAGGCTTGCGCTATAAAGGAACTCAAACGCATAAGCCGTCCTGGACGTCGAATTTATACCTCTGCCGATAAAATGCCTCGTGTTCTCAATGGCCTTGGCATAGCAATTATCTCTACCTCACAAGGTTTGATGACAGATAAGGAAGCCCGCAAATTAAATATTGGCGGTGAAGTGATTTGTTATATTAGCTAATTAAAACCAGTTAAAATGTCGAGAATTGGTAAAAAACCTATTGAAATACCTTCAGGAGTGAAAGTTTCGCTCAGCCCCGATCATTTCATTACTGTACAGGGCAAACTGGGAGAACTCTGCCAGAAAATTGACCCCGCCATTAAGGTGAATATAGAAGGCGGAGAGATTCGACTCGAAATAGACAACCCGGATGACAAGAATCTGCGAGCAAAACATGGACTTTACCGCTCTTTGATAAATAATATGGTGATTGGGGTTTACGAAGGTTTTACAATTCAACAGGAAATTGTTGGAGTAGGCTATAAAGTTGCGGTCAGCGGGCAACTTCTTGAATTTTCGTTGGGGTATTCGCATAGCCTTTTTCTGGAACTTCCTCCCGAAATTAAGGCCGAAGCCGTTACCGTAAGAGGGAAAAATCCTATACTAATCTTAAAATCGCATGATAAACAATTGTTGGGAATGGTTGCCCGGAAAATCCGTTCCTTCAGACCACCCGAACCTTACAAGGGGAAAGGCATACGTTTTGTGGGTGAGGTAGTAAGACGTAAAGCTGGTAAATCAGCCTCATCGAAATAATTTTTAAAACTTCGAACGCAATATGTCAACTAAAAATAGAAAACTGAAAAGACGCCAACGGATAAAAACGAGTATCCGCAAACGTTTAAGAGGAACACCCGAAAGGCCAAGATTAACAGTATACAGGAGTAATAGCCAAATTTATGCTCAAATTGTAGATGATACCCAAGGCAAGACTTTGATTGCTACCTCGAGTTTACAAAAAGATTTTTCAAGGGAAAAGATGACCAAAACACAACAAGCTCGCATAGTAGGAGTTGAAATTGCCCGTAAAGCTCTCGAAGCAGGTATCACAGCAGTTGTTTTTGATCGTAATGGCTTTCTTTATCATGGTAGGGTCAAAGCTCTGGCCGATGCCGCAAGAGAAAATGGTTTAATTTTTTAAATTTTGAATATGGCTAACGCAAATATAAGAAGAGTAAAATCGAGCGAAATCGAATTCAAAGATAGACTGGTAAGCATTCAACGTGTGACAAAGGTTACAAAGGGTGGTCGTGCTTTCAGTTTTTCTGCCATTGTTGTGGTAGGAAATGAAAATGGGGTTGTGGGATATGGGCTTGGGAAAGCCAAGGAAGTTACGGCTGCTATATCTAAAGGTATTGATGATGCTAAGAAAAATCTCATTCGAGTACCGATAATTAAAGGCACCATTCCTCACGCTCAGGAAGGGAAATATAGCGGAGCCGTAGTGTTTCTCAAACCAGCCGCTCCCGGAACGGGTGTCATTGCTGGTGGCGCCATGCGTGCCGTGCTTGAGAGTGTCGGAATAAAAGACGTACTGGCCAAAAGCAAGGGATCTTCCAATCCCCATAGCGTGGTGAAAGCTACCATCAATGCTCTGTTGCAACTGCGCGATCCCTATACTGTTGCTCAGTTGCGCGGTGTGGATCTCGATACTGTTTTCAATGGTTGAACTACTATAATGCTTTAAACATTATGAAAAGAATTAGAATAAAACAAGTTCGAAGCTGGATTGGAAAACCCATCGACCAGAAACGTACACTCAAGGCGTTGGGACTTGGCCGTTTGAACCGTACGGTTGAACATACCGCTACACCGCAGATTCTAGGAATGGTCAGAAAAGTTGCTCATTTAGTTTCTGTTGAAGAAATTTGATTAATTCATTGATATTTATCTAAAACTGAAAAAAATATGGATTTAAGTAATCTGAAACCTGCCAAAGGATCAGTAAAATCGAAAAGACGTTTGGGAAGAGGCCAAGGTTCAGGCCGTGGTGGAACTTCCACTCGCGGAAACAAGGGAGCTCAATCGCGCTCGGGTAACAAAAGAAAGATTGGTTTCGAAGGCGGTCAAATGCCACTGCATCGCCGTGTTCCAAAAGGTGGATTCAAAAATTTCAATCGTGTGGAATATACCGGCATCAATCTCGACCTTCTACAAAACCTGTCGGATAAATGGGCCATCACCGATTTTGATCTCAATACTTTTATTCACCATGGACTCATCAGTAAGAATGAAAGAGTAAAAATCCTTGGTCGGGGCCAGATTTCTTCAAAGCTGAATGTTACAGCACATGCTTTTTCCAAAAAAGCACGCGAAGTCATTGAATCATTGGGTGGTACAGTAACTTTGATATAATTCCAGATGAAAGCCGATCGTGAAATTATCAATAGAAAGGAACATATAGACAATCCGAAAGTATTCACTCAGCCTGAATTAAACAATTAAATTACAGATGAAAAAAATTATTCAGACACTTAGAAACATATTCCAGATAGAGGAACTTCGACAAAGATTGCTTTATACCCTGGGTATCATCTTGATATATCGTTTGGGTGCTTATATTACCATTCCGGGCATCGATCCCAATCAATTGACTGCCATTAGAAACCAAACTAAAGATGGCTTGCTTGGTCTGTTGAATATGTTTTCGGGTGGAGCATTTTCGCATGCTTCAATCTTTGCTCTTGGAGTAATGCCATACATCTCGGCTTCTATCGTTATTCAGCTTTTGGGTATCGCTGTTCCTTATTTTCAGAAACTGCAGAAGGAAGGTGAAAGCGGGCGAAAAAAAATCAATCAGATTACCCGCTATCTTACGATAGCTGTTACAGCCCTTCAAGCCCCTGGTTATATTGCCAACCTCATCAATCAAAGTCCTGATGCAGTTTTGCTCGTCAATCCTGCAAGTAATTCACCCACGACTTTTTTCTGGATATCAAGTGTCGTTATTTTGGTAGCAGGTACCATGTTTGTGATGTGGTTGGGCGAGAGGATTACCGATAAAGGCATAGGCAATGGAATTTCACTTATCATTATGATTGGTATTATAGCCAGATTGCCTTTTGCGCTAGCCGGGGAATTTGTATCGAGAATGGAAGAAAAAGGCGGCGGGCTGGTGTTCTTCGTTATCGAAATCGCCGTATTGATCGGTGTAATCTTAGTTACAATTATGTTGGTACAGGGAACCCGTAAAATTCCTGTACAATATGCCAAACGTATCGTTGGCAATAAGCAATATGGAGGTGTACGTCAATACATCCCTCTGAAAGTGAATGCTGCCGGTGTAATGCCCATTATCTTTGCTCAGGCTATTATGTTCCTCCCCCTCACCATAGCTGGTTTTGCTCGTTCAGAAACCCTTACGGGTTTTGCAGCTGCATTTACCAATATTAATAGCTTTTGGTACAACTTTGTTTTCGCAATTCTAATTATAGTGTTTACTTACTTTTATACAGCAATTACCGTAAACCATAATCAGATGGCTGAAGACATGAAGAAAAACGGTGGATTCATTCCCGGAGTAAAACCCGGTAAGAAAACTGCCGAATTCATTGATAACGTCATGTCGAGAATTACTTTGCCCGGTTCTATATTTCTGGCTTTCGTTGCTATTATGCCTGCCATCGTCAGGCTATTCGGAGTAAGCTCGCAGTTTGCCCAATTTTATGGAGGAACTTCTTTGCTTATTCTAGTAGGAGTTGTTCTGGATACATTACAACAAATCGAGAGCCACCTGCTGATGAGGCATTATGATGGATTGATGAAGTCGGGAAGAATAAAGGGACGTACCTCCTTTGCTATGTAAATTCGAGTATCATTATGAGTCTTGTAAAATCACCCGAAGAAATAGAGTTGGTACGTCAAAGTTCTTTGCTTGTTGGTAAGACCCTTGCGGAAGTTGGCAAACATATCCGGCCCGGGATAAAAACCATCGAACTTGACAAGATTGCCGAAGAGTTTATACGCGACCATGGAGCTTTCCCGGGATTTAAGGGATACAACGGATTCCCCAAAACCCTATGTATTTCGGTTAATTCCGTCGTTGTACATGGAATTCCGGGAAATTATGAATTAAAGGAGGGCGATATCGTATCAGTCGATTGTGGGACTATCTTGAATGGATATTGGGGTGATTCGGCTTATACCTTTGCTGTTGGCGAAATTGAACCGAGGATTCAAATGCTTCTGCAACGTACGCTCGAATCACTTTATAAAGGCATTGAAGCCGCAGTGGCAGGAAACCGTGTTGGTGATATAGGCCATGCCATACAATCGTACGTCGAATCTTTTGGTTACTCCGTTGTAAGAGACCTTGTAGGCCATGGCTTGGGAACTAACATGCACGAAAAGCCTGAAGTTCCTAATTTTGGTCGTAGAGGAACCGGACAGAAACTCCAAGAAGGCATGATTTTAGCTATCGAACCCATGGTAAACTTGGGATCATGGCACATCATCCAAGATCGGGATGGCTGGACCATCAGGACGAAAGATGGGATGCCATCGGCTCACTTCGAACACGATATCGTCGTTTTGAAAGGAAAGGCACAAATTTTGTCGACTTTCGATTTTATTGATGAAGTCTTAACAAGTCGAAAAAATTGATATGGCAAAACAAGTATCTATCGAACAAGACGGTACGGTGATCGAAGCTTTGGGAAACGCAATGTTTAGAGTAGAACTCGAAAATGGACATCGAATCATTGCTCATATTTCGGGAAAAATGAGAATGCATTATATCAAAATTCTTCCCGGTGATAAAGTAAAGGTTGAAATGACCCCTTATGATCTGACAAAAGGTAGAATCATTTTTCGTTATAAATAGTTGAATAATAATCAATAAAATATCTGACCCATTATGAAAGTAAGAGCTTCAGTGAAACGCAGAACTCCCGATTGCAAAATTGTAAGACGCAAAGGAGTAGTGTATGTGATTAATAAAAAGAACCCTAAGTATAAACAGAGACAGGGTTAAGAAAGAATTTTATAATTTTGGAATTCAATTAAGTACAAAATATGGCAAGAATAGCTGGTGTAGATTTACCAAGAAACAAAAGAGGCGAAATTGGCCTCACCTATATTTATGGTATTGGTCGCTCTACTTCGCGAAAGATTCTGAGCGAGGCTGGAATCGACTATGATAAAAAAGTGGCTGAGTGGAACGACGAAGAACTTTCCAAAGTACGGAACATAATTACCAATCATTATAAGGTGGAAGGAGCTCTTCGTTCGGAAGTGCAAATGAATATAAAACGGCTAATGGATATTGGTTGTTACAGAGGCATTCGTCATCGCCTGGGATTGCCCGTACGCGGCCAGGCAACCAAAAACAATGCCCGCACACGCAAAGGCAAGAAAAAAACCGTTGCCAATAAGAAAAAAGCTACAAAAGGATGATATCATAATGGAAATTGATTATAATAAAGTAAAATAAAGGAAATGGCAAAGAGCACTAAAACTGTGAAATCCACCAAGAAAAGAGTCGTAAAGGTGGATGCAACCGGAAGAGTATACATTCATTCGTCGTTCAACAACATTATTATTAGCCTTACCAATAACAATGGTGAGGTTATATCGTGGGCTTCGGCGGGAAAGATGGGGTTTAGAGGTTCGAAAAAAAATACACCCTATGCTGCTCAAATAGCTGCACAGGAGTGTGCCAAAGTAGCTTACGATTTGGGATTACGAAAGGTAAAAGCTTATGTAAAAGGACCGGGTGCAGGTCGAGAATCTGCCATACGAACCATTCATTCTTCGGGCATCGAAGTTACCGAAATCCGCGATATTACTCCATTGCCACATAATGGCTGCCGGCCTCCTAAAAGAAGACGCGTTTGATTCTTCGAATATAAAAATATGTTAAAATATAATCCTTATGGCAAGATACATTGGTCCAAAGACTAAAATAGCAAGAAGATTCAGGGACCCGATCTATGGTCCTGATAGATATTTCGAGAAGAAGAATTATCCTCCTGGCCAGCATGGTCAAAGCCGACGCCGTGGAAAACAAAGTGAATATGGTATGCAATTAGCCGAAAAACAAAAGGCAAAGTATACCTATGGAATTCTCGAGCGCCAGTTCAGAAATATATTTCAAAAAGCAGCCCGTATGAGAGGAATTACCGGCGAGAAATTGCTTCAGCTCATAGAGTCACGTCTCGATAACGTTGTATTCAGATTAGGCATTGCACCTACGAGGGCTTCGGCTCGCCAACTGGTTTCGCACCGTCATATCATGGTAAATGGCAAAATCGTGAATATCCCTTCCTATTTATTGAAACCAGGCGATATAATAAGCATAAGAGAAAAATCAAAAACTCTCGAAGTGATTACCGACAGCCTTTCACATAATACACGACCCTATCCATGGTTGGAATGGGATTTGAATTTGATGAGCGGGAAATTCATGAATTATCCCAACCGTGAAGATATTCCCGAAAATATCAAAGAACAATTGATCGTGGAGCTATACTCCAAGTAGTTTTTTTTATGTTTACTTTTAAAAATCAGATAACAACCACTCTATGGCAATATTAGCATTTCAAAGACCCGATAAGGTAATCATGCTTCAAGCCTCCGATACCAAAGGAGTGTTTGAATTCAGACCGCTGGAGCCTGGTTTCGGCATCACTATCGGGAATGCCCTGCGCCGGATATTATTGAGCTCCCTCGAAGGATATGCAATCACTTCCATAAGAATAGAAGGTGTAGATCACGAATTTTCATCGATCCCGGGCATAGTTGAAGATGTTACCGATATCATTCTTAATCTTAAGCAGATACGCTTTAAATATCGGGGAGACAATAACCAAGAAGGCGAAGATGTTCATGTATTTATTGGCGGTCAAGAAACTTTTACTGCCGGTGATATTAATAAATTCCTATCTTCATTCCAGGTATTGAATCCCGATGTTGTTATATGTAACATGGAAAAATCGGTAAAATTGAATATTAATTTGACCATCCGAAAAGGAAGAGGTTATGTCCCAGCCGAGGAAAATAAAATGCTCAATGCTCCATTAGGAACTATTTCAATGGATTCTATCCATACACCCATAAGGAACGTGAGCTATCAGGTTGAAAATTTCCGGGTAGAACAAAAAACCGACTATGAAAAGCTCCTACTGACTATTGTTACGGATGGTTCAATTCATCCCAAAGATGCCCTTCGTGAAGCGGCTCATATCCTCATTCAACATTTTCTTCTTTTCTCCGACGATAAAATTACCCTTGATCCCGAAATGAAGGCGGCAGCTGAAGAATTCGACGAAAATATTCAACAAATGAGGGAACTACTTAAAACTAAACTCAACGACCTTCATCTTTCAGTTAGAGCTCTTAATTGCCTCAAAGCTGCCGATGTTGAAACTCTTGGCGATCTGGTGTCTTACACCAAAAACGACTTGCTGAAATTTAGGAACTTCGGCCGCAAATCCCTCCAGGAACTCGAAGAACTCATCGCCAGTAAAGGTCTCGAATTCGGGATGAAAGTAGATAAGTATAAATTAGATAAGGATTAATAAAATGAGACACGGGAAAAAAATTAATCACCTTGGCCGAACAAGTGCCCATCGTAAATCCATGCAAGCTAATATGGCTACTTCGCTCATAAAGCATAAGCGGATAGTTACTACCCTGGCTAAGGCAAAGGCACTCCGCACTTATGTCGAACCCTTGATCAACCGCTCCAAACTGGATACTACTCATAACCGTCGAGTTGTCTTTAGTTATCTTCAGGATAAGGAAGCCGTTACTGAACTCTTCCGGGTTATCTCCCCAAAAATTATGAACCGACCAGGAGGTTATACCCGTATTTTGAAATTAGGTTTCAGAAAGGGCGATGGAGCAGAAATTGCCATGATGGAACTGGTTGATTTCAACGAATTGATGTTGACAGGAAAAACTCCAAAAACCGGCAAAACTCAGCGTACACGCCGAGGAGGCCGCAAAAGAGGTACTACCGGCACATCTGACGAGCCAAAAACTCCGAAAAAAAAGGAAACCATTAAGTAAAACCGATCGAAATTAAATGCCAGATATCTCCATCTTTGTGAATTTTTTAGGGTATTCAAACATAAAATAAATTAAAAACAATGAGTAATATTGCCTTTATCAGTGCTCGTCAAATCCTCGATTCGAGAGGGAATCCAACTGTTGAGGTAGATGTGATTACCGATGATGGAGTTTTAAGCCGAGCTGCCGTCCCTTCAGGAGCATCTACTGGAATTCATGAGGCTGTCGAACTGCGCGATGAGGATCCTTCTTATTATCTTGGCAAAAGTGTTCTGAAGGCGGTCGAAAATGTGAATACTGTTTTACGCGATGAATTGAAAGGAATGTACATTTTCGATCAGAATGAAATCGATGCCCGAATGATCGAAATAGATGGAACGCCCAACAAAGGAAAGATAGGAGCAAATGCCATTCTGGGTGTTTCACTGGCTGTGGCGAAGGCTGCCGCCATCGAGGCCAATCTCCCCCTTTTCCATTATCTCGGTGGCCCGAATGCAAATACCCTCCCTATCCCCATGATGAATATTCTAAATGGAGGTTCTCATGCCGATAATTCCATCGATTTTCAGGAATTCATGATCATGCCGGTGGGGGCGATGAGTTTTAATGATGCACTCCGCATGGGCTCCGAAGTCTTTCATCATCTGGCCAAAGTTCTGAAGAAGGCAGGTTATTCTACCAATGTAGGCGATGAGGGCGGTTTCGCACCTAATTTGAAATCAAACGAAGAAGCTATTCAGCTTATCCTTCAGGCTATCGAACAAGCTGGCTATAAACCCGGTGAAGATATTTGCATAGCCCTCGACCCTGCATCTTCCGAATATTACATCCCTGAAGAAAACGTTTATCATCTTAAAAAATCTACCGGAGAAAAGCTTTCCCCACAACAAATGATTGATTTCTGGACCACTTGGGTGAATAAATACCCCATTATTAGCATTGAAGATGGAATGGCCGAAGATGATTGGGATGGATGGAAATTGATGACACAAAAATTGGGCGATAAAATACAACTGGTTGGCGATGACCTATTTGTCACAAATACTGAACGACTTGCAGAAGGAATCAGCAAGGGAGTAGCAAATTCTATTCTTATTAAAGTAAACCAAATTGGTAGTCTCACCGAAACTATAGATGCAGTCAATATGGCTTATCGTTCTGCTTATACCGCCATTATTAGTCACCGCTCGGGTGAAACCGAGGATACTACCATAGCCGATCTGGCTGTTGCCATGAATACAGGATTGATTAAAACCGGGTCGGCTTGCCGTACCGATCGCATTGCTAAATATAATCAACTTTTACGAATCGAAGAATTGCTGGGAAATGTTGCACGTTATCCAGGAAAAAATTTCAAGTATTATCGTGTGGCATAAGGATTTCTAATCAAAAAATCGATACATCTCCCAATATTTTGGAATAGGTATAAAAGACTTATTTGTAATACTCCGAGCGTTTGATTATTCTGTTATAGCAGTTAATTCAAACGCTTTTTTTATAATTTCAGTATTGGGCTTATTATCAGCTCATCTTTTGTTTGACCAGTTTTTTCAAACCGATAGAAAAAATTTCGATAGGTTTTAAAAATTATTCCCTTGGTAATTATAATGAAACGAAGGGGAATGGTCAATAATTAAAGATAAAAAAATCCCAATTTTATGGGATTTGATAAAAATAGGAGGCTTTTAACCTTATGATGATTCAGCAGGAATTTTCTTGAAACTTGTTATAGAGTATTGACTTTGAGCATCAATTTGCTTTTCAAATTAGCAGCCTTATTTTTGTGAATGATTCCTTTCTTTGATAGCTTATCAATCATTGAAACGATTTGTGGGAGTTTTTTCTGTGCCGTAACTTTGTCCTCTATCTTGCGGAAATTCTTTACGCTATTACGCATGGTCTTCGAATAATATCTGTTGGCCAGTCTTTTCTTCTGATTGGTTTTAATGCGTTTGATCGCAGATTTATGATTTGCCATGTTTCTCCTAATTTTACTTCTTCAATTTTGGGCTGCAAAGGTAAGAGTTTTATTTTGATTGCAAATGATCCTTTTAAATTTTTTGTAAAAATAGCTCCATGTATAATTTTGAACTGGGGTGCAAACTGTTGGAAGAATTTTCTTGTCAAAAAGCACCAGCTTGTTGAATGGATGAAGTTTATTTAATTTTACGAAAAGTTTATGTGGAATTATCTGGATCTTATTTATATACTAAGCTATTACTTTTTCAATGGGATTGTTTCTGGATATTTAATACCTGGATATTGGGTAATTTCGGTTTTGGGTATGCTGGCCTTATACTGCTTGTTTATGGCTTCGATAAAATAATTGGCAACAATTGCTGCACCTTGAGGGGTAAGATGGATACCGTCGAGTGAAAAAATCCCTCCACTGATGTATTTGATGTCAAAATTCAGTCCATCGTAAGTAATCCCCGATTTTGCCTGTTGCAACAAGTTAGCTACATCAACAAGTGCGAGATTTTTTTGTATGGCTAACTCGTTGATGATGGCGTTGTATCGTTTAACTGCGTTTTGAATTTGTGCGATTTCTTCTTCATCGAGCACAAACTGTTGCGGAATGCCATAAGGACGCTGTTTTTCAATATTATACGAACCCATACCACCGCATTTTAAAGAATCCTGAGGGATTGTAAACAAAATGAGTTCATCAGGTTTGGCTTGCCTAACCCTCAATGCTTTAGGAACCTGGTATGGAAAATTACGGTCTTCAATAATAAAGGCATTATATCCGGTTTTGAATTGGAAACCATAACCAAAATCGGGGTAACCAAGACTTTGAATGAATATTTCTACTTGGTGATATGCTTGGTTGAGAGAAGAGGCACTGTTTTCATCAAGATATAGACCCATTGTGGGGACAGTATTAAAAAACGGAATGGACGTAATGTCGGGTATATTGGCTAAGGCACCCTTTGCTCCATTTGAGGTCAAAGTATTGATGAGGGTTTCATAGGCAAAGTGGAAGTTGCCTTCTAGAGTTATGGATTCATCGGCTGTATTATTCTCTCCACCAGAAGTAGCATAACCTAACACATCGTTGTTGCCGATCCATAGAGTAAAAAAAGTCGGATTTTGTTTCATGGCATCAGCTAAGACAGAAGTACCAGTATCGCTGGCAAATCTGACGAAGTAAGGGTTGGCGGTGGGTGGATTTTGCTGCAGACGCTGTGGATTCCCATATCCAGGGAAGATAAGATGTGCTACTTTGGCACCTGGAACGCCGAAATTATCTACCGAATAACCAACAGGTCGGATTGCCAAGGGATAACCTATGGGATTTCCGCTTGATATAACTGGCGAAAGGGAAAATTCTCCATTACAGTCTAGACTGTAATCAAGAAATAATTTTCCAGCAAAAAGGCCATCTTCGTTGTCAACTACGGGTTGAGTAAAATTGCCTCCACCAACCTTCTTGAGTTGTTCTGATAGAATTGCAGGATATGACATTGCCTGAGCAGATTTATATAAAGCCCCATCGGCATAACCCGAAGTAAGGGAATTCCCAAGTGCTACATAATGGTAGAAATCTGCTTCACCTCTGCTGGGAGCAAATTCTTCGGTTTTGGGTTCACACGCCCCCATCAAAACTGAAAAGAAAAAAATGGAGTAAAGAGCTTGTATTTTCATCGTGGAGAAATTTTTAATTTAAAAACTATAAGAGATTCCTATACCCGGTATAGAGGCCGATGATCGATACTTGCCTGCAAAATTACCCGGACTATACTTCTTTTCGCCTTCTATACCCATTAATTGTACAAACGAAAAATCAAAATTCAAATTTTCAATTGGATGATAACTGAGCCCAAAAGTAAATCCAAGAGTATTCAGTGTTACGGTTTCGGGAGTAAAGTACTCATCGTTGGCTGGAGAATTGTCGTAATAAGCACCCGTACGAATTTTTAATTTGGGCTGAATCCGATATTCCAATCCAAATCGGGGAATGATTGAATTACTATATAAACGGGGATTTATACTATTCAACATATCACCATTTTCGATAAAAGTGAATGTCAGTGAATCGTAACAATTCCACAACACCCAGTTGATTTCGAATGAAAAAAGTAACTTCTGTGTTATCTGCCATGATAATCCACAATCGAGATTCGCTGGCAGGGGGAGAGAGGAAGAAAATTTATTTTCTATTGTGATAATAGAAACAAGAGAAGCAGGTATTCGAAAGTTTGCATCGCCATCGTCCAATTTAACCTCAATCTTTGAACGGTAATCTATTCCAATATGCATTGATTCTGCAGGCTTGAATAGAACGCCAATGTTAAATCCAAAAGCCGAAGCATTTCCATTGAGCTTGACAAATGATCGATCGTTATATGGCAGTGCTCTCTGCAGGTCAACCGAACCCATCACATAGGCCAGGCCAGCGCCAATACTTAGATTATCTAGAATCTGAAAACTTATAGAAGGTTGAAAATAAATGGAGCTCAGTGCAATATTTTGAATGAGAAAGCGACCGCTCCAATCATCAGGCCAGTCTGTCTTGCTGCCGTAAGGAGTATAAATACCTAACCCTGCAGTTATCTTATCGGTAATCTTACCAGCTCCATAGAAAAAAAATGGCAGACTCACAGGATTGTTAGTCTTGGCAACATAATCTGATTCTAAGGAACGAAACTCGATTTTGGAAAAAATGGCATTGGTACCAGCGGTAAATTCAAATTTTTTCGATAAAAAACTTAAACTACCGGGATTATAGAAAATATCGCTTGCCCCTGAGATGAGCGAAGTACCCGTAAGGCCCATTCCTGATTGACGGGCTCCCTGCAACCTGACCTGATATCCGCCTGCAAGCAGGCCTATACTGCTCGTTATTAAGATAATAAAAAGAAGACTAAATTTTTTCATTCGAAGGGGAATTAATGGATCAGAAGGCAAAAATATCAAAAAAAATTCCAGCAAATTTTCATAGAACGCGGTATGGGTTATGATATGATCTCAAAAATAATGGAGGTCTCCATACACCGCTCGCTTCGCTCGCGGCACTCGACGTCCGGGGTGGTTTAATTAAATAAAGTTCTGGTATATTGACTAAAATGTTAAATTGAAGTTCTTTGATTTTGGATATATAATCATATTAATGAATGATATAAACTTCTGGAAAAGTGATAAGATATTTATCTTTTATCAATCCATTCATTAAGTTTTAGGACATCGAAGCTACCTTATCTTTCTAAGTATACCTAAAACCGAATCGAAATATTTATATACTGAATTTCAATGTTTTACAATTATCTTTATAATATTTTTATAAACACTGTTAAACCATAAGGAGGTTATTGCCTCAAAAGAAGTGATGTGTTAAAAGAACTCATGGTTTTGGTTACAACAACTAACCGTTGTTGTGGAATTTAGACACATCAGGATGGAATACATACCTGTACTTTTTTCTTACAGGATTTGGTTAAAGACTACTTAACTACCCCCCAGTTGCGAAACTCGGGGGTTTGTTTTTATCATCTTACGATAAATTAAATATTGTTATTGGATAATTTTAGCAAGTATAAACCTGTTTCTATATCGTAGAATCTGACAAGAGGACGAGTGAGCTTGCAAACTATTACTTCGAGGGTGGGATTCACAATGGCACTTTTTAAATGCCCTCCATAAGAGCTTAAGTCATGATCGGTGAAATTGATGTGTAAATGCAAAAACACCTTTTCCCCTATCTGACTGATATTTCCCGTTAGGGGGACAATTTCATGCACTCCTTCGAATTCTTTCCAAACATATTCTTTCCTGATAAAATCATAATAACCTGCAATAATTTTTTCGGCTGCACCAATTCCAGAAATCCAACCTGCCTTGATTTGGTGGCTGTTACAAAACTCAGTCAGGGACGATAGAATCTCCTCGTCCTTCCAGAGTCTTATCACAATTAGCTCATTATCTTGTTCAAATTCCATTTTTGAAAATAATTAAGGGTTAATGCTCATTTGTTTAATCAATAAATCTAAATCTTTCTGTCGTTGTTCGAGTATGGTCTTATATTTCACAGCTTCTGCGGTGTGGTATTTTTCGAGGGCTCTATCTATCCAGTAGAGGGCAATATCGAGCCGACCTTCCATTTCGCTTGCCAGAGCCATGTTAAAAGCTGATAAATATGCCTTGCGTTTGTTTTTATTATCGGTCAACTTTATCCAGTATCGGGCAGCGGTAGCCCAAAGACCCTGATTGGCGTATTCGTGTCCTTTTTGAATGTCTTTATCATTAGTGAGGTAATAGAATCTTTGATGCTTTTTTAGTCCTGGCGTGAGACGCCATGCATATTTTTTCCCAATATCGTAAGCAATGTCTTGGTAAAGTTCTGCTCTTCCTGGCAGAGTGGCGATGGTTTTTTCCCATGAATAACCATAAGTCGAATATGAAAGAGTGTCTATCGAAATATATTGGTCGACTAATTGTTTGTTTTGCAAGTCGTAAAACTGGAAACCTATTGCTGCCAGAGCAGTTAATTGCATATAATACAATCCGTTATCCATCAAAAAATAGTCGAAATTATCGAATATACTCATCTTATCGATGATCAATGAAGCATCGGCAATGTTGGAAGGGCAAAAAGAATCCATCATTGTATCGGAAATGAATGCAAAAGTTTCCTTTTCAATACTGCTACGTAGCCATAAAAGAGGTTCCCCTGATATTACCAATCGCTGCGAGGTTGCAAAACCATCGGTCAAACCATCCATTACCGCCCATGATATTAAGGTATCGTATTTGGTCGAATCATAATATAGTTGTCCGGCAAATCCATAAAAAACTCCATTCGAATCCTCTGGTTCAGAAATACCATGATTAATCAGACAAACTTCCGATATTTCAGGAGATAGGGTAATTTCGGCAGGTGTCAAAGTCGAGAAGCTGATTTTGCGCTGTGTAATACAACTTTGTAAAGTAAGCCCAATGGTCAGAAGACCGAAAATCTTAAATCTCCATTGGAAGCGATTCATCGAAAACATGAAACAATTTTTAAGCATAATGAAGATGCAAGTGAAATTTGTTTTATACGAAGTTAAATGTAATTTTGATAAACAAAGGAATAAAACATTGCATAATTTTGCGAATTAGTATTTAAAATACTTATTTTGAATACATTATCGATCGTCCTTATTTAGAATTCTTTTAAATTACTGTTATTTTATTAACATTGTTATTTTTTTAACAAATAAAGAAAACTTCTAATTATCTTTGCACAGGAAATTTAAGTTGAAGATTTAGCAATTAAGAAATTGATTGTGTTAATTTTAACATCATAAACCTTAAAAATATCCACCACATGTCTCAGATAAAGTCATTTGAAGATTTAAGGAAAATAAAGGAAGATTTTGGGAAAAGGATTCAATTTCGTGAGAAGAGCTTCGATCCATCAAAGGTAGTTCAGATAAAAGTTGGATTTGGCACAAGCGGGATTGCTTCGGGTGCGAAAGAAGTGATGACCTTTTTAAGGGATGAGCTTGAAAAACGAAACATCGAAGCCGTGGTTACTCAAACCGGAGATATGGGTTACAGTTATGCTGAACCTACGATAGAAGTAAAACTTCCCGGTCAAGAACCGATCGTATTTGGCAAGGTTAACGTCAGGAAAGCCGATGAAATCATCGAAAGATACATTAAAAACGGCGAACTCATCGATGGGATCATTCCCGTGAATTATCACACCATATAACATAAGTAGTAAAACACCATAAAAAATGGCAAAATACAGAATGCATTTACTGGTTTGCGGAGGGACAACATGTCGCTCGTCGGAGAGTGAATCTATACGAAATGCTCTTGAGGAATCCCTTGAACGCAATGGCTTAGAAAATGAAGTCAAAGTAGTGTCAACGGGCTGTTTTGGGTTCTGCGATAAGGGTCCTATTGTGAAGGTGATTCCCGGTAATACTTTTTATATTCACGTGAAGCCTGAAGATGCCGAAGAAATTGTGAAAGAACATGTTTTAAATGGTCGTCGGGTCGAACGTTTGCTTTATCTTGAACCTGAAAAAGAACTTCTTGCTACAGGTAGCAAAGAGATCGGTTTTCAGAAAAAACAGATAAGGATAGCTTTACGAAACTGTGGTTTTATTGATCCGGAAAATATTGACGAATACATTGCTCGCGATGGGTATGTAGCTCTTTGCAGGTGCCTTACTGAATACACTCCACAGCAGGTCATCGAAATGATTAAGAAGTCGGGATTACGTGGGCGTGGAGGTGGTGGTTTCCCCACAGGTTTGAAATGGGAAATTACGGCAAAAGTAAAATCAGACCAAAAGTATGTGATTTGTAATGCTGATGAAGGCGATCCGGGTGCATTTATGGATCGTTCCATTCTGGAAGGCGATCCTCATTCGGTCATCGAAGCCATGGCTATCAATGGGTATTGTACAGGCGCCAGCAAAGGGCTGGTTTATATTCGTGCAGAATATCCTATGGCCATTAAACGTCTCAGAATAGCTATTAATCAAGCTAAAGAATATGGTTTACTTGGTAAAAATATTTTTAATTCGGGGTTCGATTTTGATATAGAATTAAGATATGGGGCTGGAGCTTTTGTTTGCGGAGAAGAAACCGCGTTGATTCATTCCATGGAAGGGAAACGAGGTGAACCTACCTTCAAACCCCCTTTCCCATCTGAACATGGTTTTCTGGGAAAGCCGAGCAATGTGAACAATGTAGAAACTTACGCCAACATTCCGGTTATTATCAATAAAGGGCCTGAATGGTTTGCTTCTATTGGAACGGAAAAATCGAAAGGGACCAAGGTATTTGCACTTGCCGGTAAGATCAATAATGTAGGCTTGATAGAAGTTCCCATGGGAACGACCCTTCGAGATGTAATCTTTAAGATTGGTGGAGGCATCAGGGGAGGAAAGGGGTTTAAAGCCGTCCAGACGGGTGGTCCTTCAGGAGGTTGTCTTACGACTCGTCATCTCGATACGCCAATCGATTACGATAACTTGTTGGCTGCCGGCTCGATGATGGGCTCGGGCGGGATGATCGTAATGGATGAAGACGATTGTATGGTTTCCATTGCTAAGTTTTATCTTGGATTTACAGTGGATGAGTCGTGTGGGAAATGCTCTCCATGTCGAATTGGGAATAAACGCTTATACGAAATCCTCGATAAGATTACTAAAGGAGAAGGCACCACGGAGGATCTGGCCAAACTCAAGAATCTCAGCGAAGTCATTAAGGATACTTCCCTTTGCGGATTGGGTCAAACTTCACCTAATCCCGTACTTTCTACCCTCGACAATTTCTGGGATGAATACGTCGAGCATGTAATCGACAAGAAATGCAGGGCAAGTTCATGCAAGGGCCTCATGAAGTATGTAATCGATCCTGAAGCCTGTACGGGATGTACGGCGTGTGCAAGAGCCTGTCCCGTAAATGCTATATCTGGCGAACGTAAGGGGCCTCATACAATCAATCAGGAAATTTGCATCAAGTGTGGAACTTGTATGGAAAAGTGCAAATTCAACGCCGTTTTACTTCAATAAAATGTTGAATCTTTAACAAATTTCGAAACATGGAACTCGTAAAACTAACCATAGATAAAAAATCAGTCGAGGTAGAAAAAGGAACCAGTATTTTGAATGCTGCCCGAAAAGTGGGCATCGAGATCCCAACACTTTGTTATTTCAATCTGGAGGGAATGAATATCGAAAACAAACCAGGTGGTTGCCGTATTTGTGTGGTTGAGGTTCAGGGCCGTAGAAATCTTGCTCCGGCGTGTGCTACTGAAGTAACCGAAGGTATGGTGGTCAAAACCAACAGCACTCGCGTATTGAATGCTCGCCGTACCGTAATGGAACTCATCCTCAGCGACCATCCTTTTGATTGTCTGGTTTGTCCAAAGTCGGGCAATTGTGAACTACAAAGCTTAGCTCATCGTTTGGGAATCCGAGATATTCCCTATCAAGGCGAACAATCTACTTACCGCAAGGATACATCTCCAAGCATAATTCGCGATGTGGATAAATGCATCCTGTGCAGACGGTGCGAAATGATGTGCAACGATATTCAAACCGTAGGTGCCCTTTCGGCCATTAACAGAGGGTTTATGGCAGTTGTAGCACCGGCTTTCGAAATGAATCTCGAAAAATCTCCATGTACCTATTGTGGCCAATGTGTAGCAGTTTGTCCAACGGGTGCACTTACCGAGGTGGACAACACCCGTCAGGTAATTTCGGCTTTGGCTGATCCAACCAAAACTGTGATAGTACAAACTGCTCCGGCTGTTAGGGCGGCTTTAGGAGAAGAATTTGGCCTCGAACCCGGATCCCTGGTGACAGGGAAAATGGTTTCCGCACTGCGCGAATTAGGATTCGATTATGTTTTCGACACCGATTTCGCCGCTGATCTTACGATTATGGAAGAAGGCAGTGAGCTCCTCGACCGTCTCACCAGATATTTATCAGGCGACAGAAATGTACGGCTTCCTATACTTACTTCTTGTTGTCCTGCATGGGTAAATTTTTTTGAACATAATTTCCCTGAATTGAAGGATGTTCCTTCCACGGCACGTTCACCTCAGCAAATGTTTGGTTCAATAGCAAAAACTTATTTCGCCAAAAAACTGGGCATCGATCGTAATAATCTGGTAGTAGTATCCATTATGCCTTGTTTGGCTAAGAAATATGAATGCCAGAGGTCAGAATTTTTGACCGATGGAAATCCCGATGTTGATTTTTCGCTTTCTACTCGTGAACTGGCTAATTTCATTAAACTGGCCAATATTGATTTCAACTCGCTTCCCGAAAGCGATTTCGACCGTCCTTTGGGGGAATCGACGGGAGCTGCAGTCATTTTTGGAACCACTGGAGGAGTGATCGAAGCGGCCGTTAGAACAGCTTATGAACTTTATACGAAAAAGCCTTTACCCAGAGTCGACTTCGAGGAGCTGAGAGGGCTCGAAGGAGTGAGAGCCGCTACCGTGAATTTCGACGGTTTGGAACTGCGTATAGGCATTGCCCATGGATTGGGGAATGCACGCCAACTGCTCGAGGAAGTAAGAGACGGTAAGTCGCAATATCATGCCATCGAGATCATGGCTTGCCCGGGCGGATGTATTGGAGGTGGTGGTCAACCTCTTCATCATGGTGATGCTTCAATACTTAAAGCCAGACAAAAAGCTCTCTATGAAGAAGACCGCAACAAAGCCCTTCGTAAATCTCACGAAAATCCTTATATTATTCAATTATATGAGGAATTTCTCGGACAACCACTCAGCGAAATGTCGCATCATCTACTGCATACGCAGTATTTCGATAAAAGTACCCAAATTGTGATCGAATAAATATTCTCTTATTCACTAAAAAACATTACACAAAATGGCTGTCATTAAATTACCCGAATCGAAAGTCCAGCAACTGAAAAATATCTGTAAATCCTTCAATAACGATAAAGGTGAACTCATCAATGTTCTACACAAGGCTCAGGAAATTTTTGGTTACCTTCCGGCCGAAGTACAGGAAGTAGTAGCTAAGGAATTGAATGTCTCGGTAGCCCATGTGTATGGTATTGTTTCCTTTTATTCGTTTTTCTCGATGGTACCCAAGGGGAAGTTCTCTATTTCTATATGTCTGGGAACGGCTTGTTATGTGAGAGGGGCAGAGAAGGTTCTCGATGAGTTTCGCAAACAACTGAATATTCAGGTGGGCGAAAGTACACCCGATGGTCGCTTTTCTTTGTCTTGCCTCAGATGTGTGGGAGCCTGCGGTCTGGCACCTGTCGTCATGATAGGCGAAAAAGTTTATGGACGTGTAGCTCCCGAAGATGTGAAGGGAATCATCAACGAATACGCAAATCTCTAAGTGTTTTCATAATTTTAGGTTTTGGTTAATCAAAAAGGCTGTATCTGGAGTGATATGGCCTTTTTTAATTTATTGTCATTTTTTTTGCATACTTGAAAGGTCTTTTTCAATAACTTTATGCCTTCAAATTTTTAAAGCTTTTGAAATGAGAAAAATTGCTAACCTGTTGTTCGTTTTCCTGATATTCATCACATTTGGATTGAAAGCTCAGGAAGAAGGAAGATTAATGAGATTTCCAACCATTCATGGAAATCAGATTGTTTTTAGCTATGCAGGCGACCTTTATACTGTAGATAAATCTGGGGGTATTGCCCGTAAACTTACTTCCGATGCTAATGGCTATGAAATGTTTGCACGCTTTTCACCCAATGGGAAATGGATCGCCTTTACCGGACAATACGACGGAAATACCGAAGTTTACGTTATCCCTGCCGAAGGTGGCGTTCCCCGTCGCTTGACTTATACGGCAACTTTACAGCGCGATGATATCTCTGACCGTATGGGGCCAAATAACATCGTAATGACATGGCGCGATAACGAATCCATTGTATATCGCTCACGCAAACAAAGCTTCAACGATTTTAAAGGACAGCTTTTCGTGGTAAATATTCAAGGAAGCCTGAGCCAGGAAGTTCCACTGCCCTCGGGTGGCTTTTGCTCCTACTCTCCCGATAAGTCACAATTAGCCTTCAATCAGGTATTTAGAGAATTCAGAACTTGGAAATATTATAAGGGCGGCATGGCCGATGATGTCTGGATTTATGACTTTAAAACTAAAAAAACTCAAAATATTACTAATAATATCCATCAGGATATCTTCCCCATGTGGAAAGATGATTTTATTTATTTCCTCTCCGATAGAGACAGAACTATGAATCTTTTCTGCTATAACATAAAAACCAGTCAAACCGAGAAATTGACAAATTATACGGAATTTGATATTAAATTTCCAAGTCTTGGCGACGATGCCATCATATACGAAAATGGAGGATATATTTATGTTTTTGACTTGAAAACCCGCCGGGCACAAAGGGTAAATATTCTTCTGGGAGATGATTTTCTTTTAAGTCGTGATACTTGGAAAGATGCTTCGAAAAGCATCAACTCATGGGACATGATGCCCGACGGAAAGAGAGCATTTTTCGATGCTCGTGGTGATATATTTTCTGTTCCTGCCAAAGAAGGTGTAACATTCAACCTTACTTCTACCTCGGCAATTCACGAACGTGATATTGCTTGCTCTCCCGATGGGAAATACATCGCTTATATCAGTGATAGAAACGGTGAAGACGAGATATATATTCAACCGGCCGATGGAAGTGGAACAGCTGAACAACTTACACATTTAGGGGATACTTATAAATATTCTATGCTTTGGTCACCCGACAGCAAAAAGATTTTATGGTCGGATAAACTGCAGCGATTGCAATACATCGATGTAAATACAAAGAAGATTACGCTGGTTGACCAGACCCTTGAAGGTGAATTCAATTCATTTACATGGTCACCCGATAATCGCTGGATTGCCTATACTTTACCTTCTACTCGCACATCGTCTCGTATTTTTGTTTATGAAGTTGCTACGGGCGAAAAACATTTTGCAACTGATCGTTGGTACGACGCCACCTCTCCAGCTTTCAGCCCTGACGGGAAATATCTGTATTTCGCTTCCAACCGTGAGTTCAATCCCATTTATTCATGGACAGAATGGAATCATGCTTACATCGACATGCAGAAAATTTATCTGGTTCCTTTATCAAAACTTACAACTTCTCCCTTTGCCCCAACCACGGAATTGAATGCTTCTGCCATAGAAAAGAAACCAGAGCCTCAGGCAAAAAAGGACGAAACTAAATCGCCTAAGGCCTCCCCTGAGGTTAAGATCGATTTCGATGGGATCGAAACCCGTTCTATTGCCATTGAAGTCGATCCCGGTCGTTTCTGGAATCTTGCACCTACCGAAAAAGGGATATATTACAATCGTACTAATTCTAAGGAATCGAAAGCCTTGCTTTGTTATTTCGACTTGAATAATAAGAAGGAAACCGTTATTGGAGAGTACCATGCCTTTGTTCTTGCTCCAGATGGTAAGAAGATGATGATTGCTGCTCGAGGGAAATATTATATTATTGACGCCCCTCAATCAAAGATTCAACCAGAAGAATCCCTCAATTTATCAGATATGAAGGTTTTTGTGAATGTGAAGCAGGAGTGGGCCGAGGCTTTTAAGGAGTCGTGGCGACAGATGCGCGACTTTTTCTATGATCCCAACATGCATGGCGTAAATTGGAAAGCCATCTATCAGAAATATGAACCCATGGTAAAGTATGTTAACAATCGCAATGATTTGAATTATATTATTGGTGAAATGGTTGGTGAGTTGAATATTGGACATGCTTACGTGGGGGGTGGCGACAAACCCGAACCTCAAAGAATAAAAACTGGGCTTCTGGGGGCGCGTTTGAGTAAGGATGCTTCAGGTTATTTTAAAATTGATAAAATACTGTCTGGAGAAAATTGGGATCCTTCTTTGCGCTCTCCCCTTACCGAGCCGGGCTTAAATATTCAGGAAGGCGATTTTATTCTTGAGGTGAATGGCCAACCTACCAATCAAATGCTTGATATTTACACTTCTTTGGTAGGTAAGGCAGGGTCCTTGGTTGAACTGAGCGTTGCTTCTACTCCCGATCCTTCAGCAGCCAGAAAAGTGATTATTAAACCCATCGAAAGCGAATCGGGTTTGTATTATTTTAACTGGGTTAGATCAAACATCGAAAAGGTTAACAAAGCTACCAATGGGCAAGTTGGGTATATCCATATTCCGGATATGGGGATTGCAGGATTGAACGAGTTTGCAAAGTATTTCTACCCCCAACTGGATAAACGCGCCTTGATTATAGACGACCGTGGCAATGGAGGTGGAAATGTTTCTCCTATGATTATCGAAAGATTGAGGCGAGAAGTGGCTACATTCAGTGTTCAAAGGAATGGAGCGGTTACTACACGTCCTTCACAAATGATTTGGGGTCCAAAGGTTTTGCTTATTGACCGCTATTCAGCCTCGGATGGCGACCTTTTCCCTTATCAGTTTAAATATTATAAATTGGGGAAAACCGTTGGACAGCGTACATGGGGAGGTGTAGTCGGAATTCGTGGTACTTTGCCCATTATAGATGGTGGCATGCTCAATAAGCCCGAATTTGCTCCTTATGATGTGGAAGGAAAATCCTTCATTATTGAAGGTTATGGTGTTGAACCCGACATAGAAATATGGAACGATCCGGCTAAAGAATACGAGGGAGTAGATGAGCAATTAAATAAGGCTATCGAGGTAATACTCGAGGAATTGCAAAACTGGCCCGAACAGTTCCCACCTGTTCCACCTTATCCAGATAAATCGAAATAAATAAATAAATAAATGAAACGCACTGCGTGTTGTAAATTGATAACGCGCAGTGCGTTTTTAATAAGCTAATGGAATACGTAAAACGCCTATTGACAAATTGATAACCAATTAACAACTTATAACACACAACTTACAACTCACAAACTCTAACCGCCATCCACTAATCACCATCCACCGATCTCTCATTACTGTTGTGTCAAGTCGTCATCTTTGGTATTTTTAGGTTTAGCGGGTGGGGTGGCAATGCTTTCGCGCATTTTCGTATCTGCTTTCAGGTTTTCGAAACGGTAATAATCCATGATGCCCAAGTTGCCGTTGCGGAAAGCCTCGGCAATGGCTTTAGGGATTTCCGATTCTGCTTCGATGACCTTAGCGCGGGCTTCTTGTGCCTTTGCCTTCATTTCCTGTTCGAGTGCTACTGCCATAGCCCTTCTTTCTTCGGCCTTGGCTTGAGCGATGTTTTTATCGGCATTGGCCTGATCCATCTGAAGAACGGCTCCAATATTCTTCCCTACATCGATATCGGCAATATCGATAGAAAGGATTTCGAAGGCCGTGCCTGAGTCCAGTCCTTTTTGCAGCACCAGTTTAGAGATGGAATCCGGGTTTTCGAGCACGATTTTATGGCTTTCGGCCGAGCCAATGCTCGAAACTATGCCTTCTCCTACTCGGGCTAGTATAGTTTCTTCGCCTGCACCCCCAACCAGTCGCCTGATGTTTGCTCTCACGGTTACTCTGGCTTTGGCTATAAGTTGAATCCCATCTTTCGCAACGGCCGTAACTGGAGGAGTATCGATTACCTTGGGCTGAACCGACATTTGTACGGCTTCAAATACGTCTCTTCCAGCCAAATCGATGGCTGTGGCCGTCTTGATGTCCAAACCCATGTTGGCTTTTTCGGCAGAGATCAAAGCATTGACCACTGATTTTACGCGTCCTCCAGCTAAATAATGTGTTTCAAGATCATTAGCATTGATCTTCAATCCAGCTTTTGTGGCAGCAATCAAATTATTAACAATGACCGAGGGAGGTACTTTTCTCCATCGCATCAAAATAAGCTGTATCAAAGAGATTCTAACTCCGCTCACCAGAGCTGAAAACCATAAACCTACAGGAATAAAGTAAAAAATAATCCATAAACCGAATAGAGCTACCAGCCCTATAATAATAATTAATAGTGTACTAGACATAAAATGTTGATTAAATTGGTTTTACATAAATTTTATTGTATTCTATCTTTACGACTATCACCTTTTGGCCAGGATCGACATATTCTCCGAATGTATGAGCTTCATATTCCTGACCTTCAATTTCGATCTTTCCAGCAGGTGCCAGTCGTGAAAGGGTTAACCCCTGTATACCGGGTTTTACGATGTCTTCATTGATGACATTCACCTTGGCCGTATTTTGCTGGGTTAGCATGAGCCGCTTCCATGTATTCGACTTCAAAGAAAAATAGAGCACTATGAAACTGACAGCCAATGTAATACCTAAAGTGATCGAACCGGCTATCATTCCATGGGCAGCAAAACTCTGCCATATAGCAATGCCTACACATGCCAGTGCAATAATACCTCCTACCGAAGTTCCGGGAATCACCAGAATTTCGAGGACCATAAATATAAGCCCTACTACAATTAAAATGATGATAATACTCCAACTCATGGGATTATTTGATTGCGACGGTTAATTTACGTCGGATCAATTCATCGCATATAGGCTTAAGTTCCTCATAACATCCCATTTTTATGGGGCATTTCCCCTTCAAGTGTGCAATAGTAGCGCATTGTTCCGCTTGTTCGAGGGTGTGCTGGCAAACTTCCATCAAACATTCTATCACATATTCAAAGGTGTTCACATCATCGTTGAATAGGATCAGATCCTTGACCCCTATTACCCCTGTTACCTCTTGAGCAATAGTTTTTTCCTTGGTTTCTTCCATATAATCCTCCCAAATCTTACCGGCCATAAAAGTACGGAAAAATTCAATGTCTCGAACATTTTCGATAAATGAAGTTTTATGTTCGGATGACTTCACTATCGATTCATGTCCGAGTCCGGCAATAATGAAGAGAGAAATTTCTGTTCTCTCATTATTCCTGATGAAGAAGAATAGGACAGTATTTTAAGGTCGAGAATTCTTTTGTTATAAAGATACCATCCTGTTCTATTGTTTATTGAGGATATTGTTCGTAATTTTACAAATATGTATTATTTGCAACAAAAGTGTATTTTGTGTTGTTAAAAATAGGAATTAATTACTCTAAGGTTTTCTGGAATAAAGAAAGTAAATCGTGAAAAATTTTACACTCGATATTGATGAGTTGCAGGGAAGGCTTTCGTATCATTTACCTGGCTGGGAAGCTCAGAAAAATATGGCACCAACCGGGAGAGTTCATATTCCTCCTGCAGATATGGTGCCCATCGAGAGTGCGGTTTTATTGCTTTTGGTTAAAAACTCAGCCGATTATGAAATTGTTTTCATTCAACGAACTGAAGATGATGGGCCGCATTCGGGTCAGATTTCGTTTCCTGGCGGACGTCGCGAACCTCATGATAAAACATTGCTGGATACTGCTTTGCGCGAAGCTACCGAAGAAATTGCTTTAAAATGCAATCATTTGAAGGTTTTGGGTCAGCTTACCCCCTTATACGTTCCCACGAGCAATTTTATGATTTATCCATTTATAGGATTTGCCGATGGCTGCGATCATTTTCGACCTCAACCCGACGAGGTACAGAAAGTGATCAGGGTTCGACTCAATGATATTTTGGATAGAAATCACCGGCGCATTGAAGTTTTTACTTCATCGGCAGGGGATAGCTATAAAGCTCCAGCTTATTTTATAGAAGAGGTGAGGATTTGGGGTGCTACTGCAATGATTGTGAGTGAGTTTTGCGAAATAATCTCCTCACTCGATCGAGAAAATAGATAAATTTTTGCCTTAAATCGATTATTCTGCCTCAAATGATGATTCAATAAATCTTGAAGTAGCTAAACTTTTCTTCCAGAGGAGCGTTGTTATGGTAAGATATTTTATGACAAATAGTTGAATTTTGTAGTGAATTTGCTTTTTTAAATGCCCCCAAATGTCATAGATTGAGGATATTTCTTTTGTAACTGAAGCAGTGGATTGTTTGCCAGGAAGAATTTATGCACCCCGTTTTTTACAACATTATTTTGCGTAGATCGAAGAAATATCGTAATTTTGCATGCGAACGAAGAATTTTAGAATCATCTCAAGAATTTTAAAGAGAACGAGCCAAGAATACCCTTACGATAATTTTATTTTTGTAGTTTTGCCCCCGAAATGGGGTTTGTAATCAGTGGAGATATATTCGAGTAATTTTATAAAGCCTTTACAATGCGTATCTTATTAGTTACAGCTACTTGGCTGGAAGCAAAGCCCTTGATGGACGGGTTTACCTTTTTACGCAAGTATTCTGGAAACAATTATTCTTTTCGATACGGTGAGCATCGCATCGATGTATTAGTAACGGGTATGGGCATGGTAGCCACTGCTTTTGGAGTAGGAAAAGCTCTGCGAAATACTCAATACAATTTGGTGCTCGATGCAGGAATATGCAGTTCTTTTCGAAAGGAATTTTCTCCGGGTACGGTGCTCAACGTAAGTGAGGAATTTTTCCCAGAATTTGGGATGAGTGATGATGCTGGATTTAAGTATTTACAGGACATGGGGTTCGATACCAGTTTGCCTACCGCATGCAAGAATACTGTGTTGCAGAATCCTCATTATAATCAGGTAATGGGGTTCAAGAATCTGGCAACGGCTCGCGGAGCTACGGTTAATTTGGTAAATCTTACGGGAAGGCGTCTCAATACTTATCATTCCAATATAGAGGCCGATATCGAAACTCAAGAAGGAGGAGCATTTTTCTTTAGCTGCCTTGCCAGTGAAGTGCCTTTTATCGAATTAAGAGCAGTTTCGAATTATATTGGCCCTCCCGACGAAGAAGGATGGGACATCGAAAAAGCTATTCAAAATCTCACCTATTCCGTTCACGAAGCCCTAAATGTGCTTCCGCGCTAAAGTGTATAATTTTTTGATCTGATAGATTGATTCATTTTTTTCATCGAAATGCAAAAAAAAATTATCGTTACGGGAGCTGCAGGCTTTATAGGAAGCTGCCTTGTGGGTAAATTGAATGAATTGGGTTACGAAAATCTGATTTTGGTAGATGATTTTTCCTCAATTTTAAAAGAACCCAATTGGGTAAATAAAAAATATGAGATGTGCATACCCAGAGAAGATTTTTTGCAAGGGGTTCATGAGTGTTCGTGCGATATCGAGGTTGTTTTTCATTTGGGCGCCCGTACCGATACTACCGAAATGAACGAAAAAGTATTCGATGCCCTCAATCTCACTTATTCCAAACAGATTTTTAATTTTTGCAGCCAATATCGGATTCCTTTATTATATGCCTCGAGCGCAGCTACTTATGGTGCTGGAGAGTTGGGTTACAGCGACGATCATCATCTTATTCCTCTTCTTCGGCCATTAAATCCTTATGGCATCTCGAAGAACGAATTCGATAAATGGGTTCTTCAGCAGAACATCACTCCTCCTTTTTGGGCTGGTTTTAAATTTTTTAATGTTTATGGGCCTAACGAATATCATAAACATCGGATGGCATCAGTAGTTTTTCATTCGGCAAATCAAATCAGGAATACAGGTAAAGTAAGGCTGTTTCGTTCGCACAGGCCTGATTATGCCGATGGCATGCAGAAAAGAGACTTTGTTTATGTTTTCGATGTGATAGAAACCCTGATTCGGTTCTGGCAACATAGACCCGTTTCGGGAATTTATAATCTGGGAACAGGTAAGGCTGAACCATTTCTCAGAGTTGCGGAGGCTGTATTCGAGGCACTTGAGTTTTCACCAGCTATTGAATTTATTGATACTCCTATAGATATTCGGGATAAATATCAGTATTTTACTCAGGCCGATATTCGCAAAATTCAGGCAACAGGTCTTACTCCAGATTTTACTTCTTTGTACGATGGAATTATCGACTATGTTGGGAGATTCTTGAAATATCAAAAATATTACTGAATCGGCCCTTCGCAAATCCTCATTGGGTTCCTTAATCTTCTAAAATCTTTGGAGTTTCTTTTCGTGCTTTCCTTTTGTTTTGATAGTCACGATAATTAAGGATGATAGATATGACTAAAGATAAAATAAGACCACTCACGGTAATGATATCTGCAACGGGCGTACTGAGGTTTATGCCTGTAAGTCGATGTGTAATGAATTGGAGATAAGAATTTGGAAGGTTTTGATAACCCAGTAATCTCAAAACATCATAATGCCAATCGGTAAGCGGGCAGTAACCCAAGCCATACCAAATGCCTGCAATTGTCCACATTGAAGCAGTAAGTAACAAAGTAATGAGGTTCAGCTTACGCAGTTTAGTAAAACACCATCCTATAAGATTGAATATCATCAGAGACGAATGGAAAATGGTAAAAAACCAGTCGAGTAGATGATAAAAGGACATAGAACACCTTAAAGATTATTGCGAAGCTGGATAAGAAATTCCCTGATATTTTTCAGGGTTTCGACAATGTCCATGTTTCTTAGGACATGGCTTCGACTGGTTTTCAGGTAATCGCGTGCTCCTGCAATAGTAAATCCTCTTTCTTTGAGTAAATATTTAATTAATCGAAGCGTTTCCACATCTTCCGTATGATAGAAACGAGTTCCTTTACGGTTGCGATATGGATGAATACCATCGAATTCCTTTTCCCAATACCTCAGCGTACTTGGATTTACGTCGAGCATTCTGCTTACTTCACCAATCGTATAATAAAGATGCTGTTTTTTTTTCTGATTGTTTTGGGAAGTCATGAATAGAGTAAGAGATAAAGATGAAAGGGAATTATTCACCCACAGGTATATTTGAAGATTCTTTGTAATCCGATGATTGACGGATAATTTCCTGGAAGGTAGCCGGATCGAGGTCGAACATAAAATAGGCCGGGTTTACTTTCTGGTGGTTGTAAATGACTTCGTAGTGCAGGTGTGGTCCAGTTGAAAGCCCGCTGGTTCCCACAGTGGCAATTATATCACCGCGTTTTACCTTTTGACCAGGTTTTACATTGAATGAATTCAGATGAGCATAAATCGTTTGATAACCAAATCCGTGTTCGATGATAATTTTTTTGCCAAATCCATCCAGATTGATTAAAGAAGCTTCTTTTACCACTCCATCACCCGTAGCGTAAACTTTGGCTCCTTTGGGAGCGGTAAAGTCAATGCCTTCATGAAACATCACGGTTTTATAGAAAGGATGGATTCTGTAACCAAAATATGAAGAAATATATTTCAAATCACGTTTGCTTACCGGTTGTATTGCAGGAATAGCCGTAACCATAGCTTCCTTTTTCTTGGCCATTTCAAAGACCTCATCGAAGGATTTCGACTGCACATAGATCTGGCTCTTTACCCGGTCGAGTTTTTTAGCGGTTTCTAATAGCAAGGCAAAATTATCACTGCCTTCGAAATTCTGATAACGGTTTGCCCCGCCTATTCCTGCTTGTCTTATACTGGCCGGAACTGGTTCTGTTTCGAAAATTACGCGGTAGATATTGTCGTCACGGTTTTGAAGGTCTGTCAAAATCTTTTGCATCTGGTCGAGCTCATAGTTCATGGCTTGAACCTGAACCTTGTATTGTTCGATCTCACGTTGAAGAATTCTTTCTTTTGGTGAAGATAAAAATTTGAAGGCAAGTGCAATAACAACAGCTGAGAATACCAGACCCGTTGCCAGAATGTAAAGAATTCTTTTTAAACGATCGCGAAATCTGACAGGGATGATCTGATACGTTAATGAAAGTGGATCAAAGTAATATCGTATTTTTCGTCTCATAATGCTTCAGATTTTTTTAATTATTGAATGATTTAAAATCATCTTCGATCGCAAAAATAATATTTTCACGTAAATTTGCGCCCTTTAAAGGGAAAATTTTTATATATAAAGTATTTTGAAGGTTTGATTCTTATGGATGTTCCTGTTTTGGCACATATATTTATTTATGAGTTTTTCAAAAGATGATGGTTTAATTGAAAGGAACGAATTAAATAATGAAATCAGCGGATATACGTAAAACTTTTCTGGATTTTTTTGCTGAGCGACAGCATCAAATAGTGCCTTCGGCACCAATGGTAGTCAAGAATGACCCTACCTTAATGTTTGTCAATGCAGGCATGAATCAATTCAAGGATATTTTTTTGGGCAATCGGCCAGTTGTTTTCCCCCGTGTGGCAGATACACAAAAATGCCTTAGAGTTTCTGGTAAGCACAATGATCTGGAGGAGGTGGGTCATGATACCTATCACCATACCATGTTTGAGATGTTGGGAAACTGGTCGTTTGGTGATTACTTTAAGGAAGAGGCCATTGCATGGGCATGGGAGCTGCTTACTGAAGTTTTCAAAATTGATGGGAGCCGGCTTTATGTTACGGTTTTTCAGGGAGATGATGCCGACTATTTACCTCCCGATCAGGAATCATACAAGATCTGGCAACATTATCAGACTGAAGAAAAGATTCTGTTCGGAGGGAAAAAAGATAATTTTTGGGAAATGGGTGACACCGGCCCTTGTGGACCATGTTCGGAAATTCATATTGACGTTCGTTCGGGAGAAGAAAGGAATGCAGTACCCGGATATACTTTGGTCAATAAGGGGCATCCTAAGGTAATCGAGATTTGGAATCTGGTTTTCATCGAATTCAATCGTATGGCTAATGGTCAACTGCAGCAACTTCCAGCCCGCCATGTCGATACAGGAATGGGTCTCGAACGATTATGCATGGTATTGCAAGGCAAGCAAAGCAACTATGATACCGATGTTTTTCAACCTATTATTCGAGAAATTGAAAAATTATCGGGCAAGTATTATGGTAGCGATCCCAGAATTGATGTTGCTATGCGAGTCATAGCCGATCACTTGAGGGCGGTGGCCTTTGCAATAGCCGATGGTCAGCTTCCATCCAACAACAAGGCAGGATATGTGATTAGGAGAATTTTACGACGCGCAGTTCGTTATGGCTATAATTTTTTGGGATTTCGTCAACCATTTATGGTTTCTTTGGTTCCCATTCTGAGAGATCAAATGGGATCGTTTTTCCCCGAATTAATTGCCCATGAATCACTAATTAGCAATGTGATGGCCGAAGAAGAAGCCAATTTTTTACGAACTCTCGAATCGGGAATTCAAAAATTCAATTCCTATATCTCAAATAATCAGTCGAAAGGCATCATCGATGGCAACTTTGCCTTTGAACTTTACGATACTTATGGTTTCCCGATCGATCTAACCCAATTGATGGCTGCTGAACAAGGTTGGGAAGTAGATATGCCTTCGTTTTATCAGCACCTCGAAGAGCAGAAACAACGTTCGCGTGCTGATGCTGCAATAAATACCGATGATTGGATAGAGGTAGTTTCGGGCCTTGGTGAAACTACTTTCATAGGATACGATACACTGGAGGCCGAAGCCGAAATCATCAAATATCGGTATGTGTCCACGGCCAAGAAACAATATTTCCAGATTGTTTTCAACCATACTCCTTTTTATGCAGAATCGGGCGGACAGGTTGGCGATCGTGGATGGATAATCGCTGGAGATGAAAAAATTGAAATAGAAAACACAATCAAAGAGAACAATCTTGTAATTCATATCGTTTCACGTCTTCCGTTGGATGTGAGTCAACCAGTGCTTTTAAAGGTAGATGAAGTAAAACGCCGGCTTACGGCTAATAATCACAGTGCTACTCATTTGCTTCATGCAGCCTTACGAAAGGTTTTAGGAACTCATATAGAACAAAAGGGATCATTGGTGGACGAAAATCGCTTGCGCTTCGACTTTTCTCATTTTACACGCTTAACCTCCGATGAAATTCTGAAGATTGAAGCCATGGCCAACGGAAAAATTTGGGAAAACCTGCCATTGAAGGAATGGAGAAACCTTCCAATGGAAGAAGCTCAGAAAATGGGAGCCATGGCACTTTTTGGAGAAAGATACGGCGAAATGGTTAGGGTGGTGGCTTTCGATCCAGAGTATTCGGTCGAATTGTGTGGGGGAACTCATGTGAAAGCAACAGGACAGATTGGATTGATAAAAATTATTTCTGAAACCGGTATAGCTGCTGGTATCCGCCGAATCGAAGCCGTTACGGGCACAGTAGCCGTGGCATTTTATAATCAACAGCTGCAAATTCTCGAAGAAATAAAAACCCTCGTAAAAAATCCTGTCGATGCATTAAAGGGTGTGAAGAATCTTCTGGAAGAAAAACAAAAATTAACTCTTGAAGTCGAAAACCTGCGCCTGTATAAAATAAATTCGCTTCTGCAAATTCTTTCTGAAAATATTAAAAAGGCCAATGGGATCAATTTTTTGAGCATAGAGCTCGATGTGGATGTACAAATGGCTAAAGATTTGCTTTTCGATTTAAAACGGCGTTTTTCTCCCTTTGTAGGCCTGATTGCTTATATAAATCAAAACAAACCCGGATTTAGCTTGATTGTTAGTGATGAATTAATCGAGACGGGGAAGGTGGATGCCAGGGAACTGGTCAAAGTCTTGTCTCCCTGCATCAAAGGAAGTGGAGGAGGCCAAGCTGGGTTTGTAACTGCCGGAGGTTCGTTTACAAAAGGCGTGTCAGAACTTCTTGACAAAGCCAAACAATTATTCGCTCAAATCGATTCGTAATACACCATCCAGAGGTACTGCATGATAGGATACATCGAGTTCCTTCAATGTTTTTTCCCATTCTGTACAAATCCACCGGGGTACGCTTCCGTCCATGATGATCATCTGAGGATGAATATGACTCAAAAATTCCTGAACATGAAAGGCAGGATTCCCTGAAATGATACAGTAATCTGGTTTTACCGGGCTTTGATCTGCATAAGTGGTCCCATCGGGAATATAGTAAATCAATTTACCGTTCCATCTTAGTAAATTGCTTTCTGAAAGAATCTGTATATTTTTGATTTTCAGTGATTGTTGAATCTGTTGACTTTCACTGTATCCTTCGGAAGGAGATGTAAAAAGTAGACCATCAATACCGTTGACTAACCATGGCCCTTTGATGCGTGGCGAATTCATTACATACATACTCTGCTGCCTACTACGATAGAGTCTATCGGCAGTATCTATGAAGAAAAATAGGAAAATTCCGGCTAATGCTGCTTGGAAATAAGACTTGATGTTTTTGGAGAAGAATAGAATCAGCATGATAATAACAAAGTAGAGAACAAGATATTGAGCGGCTGTTATGTAGATACCTGATGCAACCGCTCCTGGCAAGCTTTCTACCCAACCTACGCTCTGGTTCATCAGCCAGATAGAGCCCGAAAGAACTTTGCCGGCATAAAATCCTGCATGACCAAATGGTAGAATCATAAAGAAGGCAACGCCAAGCATCATAATAACATAAGAAATTGGGATTACCAGTAGATTAGAAATGATGAAATATACAGGGAATTGATGAAAATAAAATAAAGCGAGGGGAAAAGTGGCTATTTGTGACGCAATAGATACACAAATCAGTCCCCATATTTTATCGGCAATTTTGTTTTTGAAATTTAGCATTCGATAGATTCCGGGTTGGGTAACCACAATTCCTAATACCGCCAAATAAGAAAGTTGAAATCCGATTTCCTGAATAAGAAATGGATTGAAAATAAGAATAAAGCAGGCCGAGGCAGCAAGAGTATTGAAGATGGGCGTTCTCCGTTTGAAGATTTCTCCCATCGAAACAAACGAAAACATCGTAGCTGCTCTTGTAACCGAAGGACTTAAACCAGTAATAAGGGCGTAAATCCAAATGGCAAAAACCACTATAATTGACCTAATAAGCCTCCCATGCGGAATTTTGGATAAAAAACCCAGCAAGTAAAACAGAATCAGGTAGATAATCCCAACATGTAAACCTGAAACGGCTAAAATATGCATGGTTCCCGAGCCAGAATATTTTTGCCTTAGTTCCTGGTCTAGATAATCACTATTGCCCAATAAAATGGCTGCTGCTACGCTATATTCATCTCCGCTCACACCGCTATTTTTCATCATCTTGAGCAATTGCATTCTGGCCTTTGCAGATAGGGTTTTTATGCTGAAAGCATGAGCATCACCAATGACTTTCCAATCGTTTTGACTTAGATACAATTGATGATAAATTCCTCTGCGAGCCAGATAACTCTTATAATCAAAAGCTCCTGGATTACCAGAATTAGCGATTTCGAAATAATTGCCTTTGAATAATATGCGTGTACCCGGCTTCAATTCACCAGCTTCGGGAGTTTTTTCGAGATAAGTCATGATCTTCCCCGAAACTGGCTTCCATCGAGCAGAGTCGTATAAACCATAAATTTTTACAATTACTTTATACGATTTTGCCTTGGCTTGAGGATAATCTTCAATTATAGCCTGAAAATATTCCGATGTTTTGTCCGATGAAAAATGTTCATGTTTGAATGATAATTCCCTAAGGCTAACTACGGATACTCCAGATAGAAACATCAAAATATGAATCATAAGTCCATAGATCCACTGATTCTTGTAAGAAAGCCGGATGTAGAAGAAAAGCAGATATATAGCTGCAATTAAGAATATTATTCCACATAAAATGGGAGAGAATCTTATTCTCGAGAAATAAATACTTAAAAGAATTCCTGTTATCAGAGGGATAAAAAGCTTTAATATAGGATTCTCTCTTAGCATGGTTTCAGGTTAATACATCAACGAAAGTATGAATTTTTTATTTAAATATTCAGAGGGCGTAAAATTTTGTTTTTAAGAGAGATATTTTTTAATAAATGAAAAGGTTAAATTTGAAGGAACCTGAAATTAAGGTATTGTTAATCATTTATTTATGAAAGAGAGGCAAAATCACATGAACGATAGAAATGAAGTTGTTATCTTTGCAGCGAAAAAATTAAAATCATATAAAAATGGCTAAAGCAAGAATTGCAATTAATGGATTTGGCCGTATCGGAAGGCTCACTTTCAGAGCTTTGCTCGAAAAAGAAGAAGTAGAAGTTGTAGCTATAAACGACCTGACTGATTCAAAAACACTTGCCCACTTGTTGAAATACGATTCAGTTCATCGCAGGTTTCCTGGTACAATCGAAGTGGATGGTGATTATCTTGTAGTTAATGGAAACAAGATACGCATATATGCTGAAAAAGACCCCTTGAATTTGCCATGGAAAGATTTGAGCATCGATGTAGTTGTTGAATCGACAGGTGTATTTCGTACACGTGAAAAGATGTCGAAACATCTCACTGCGGGCGCTAAGAAAGTGGCTTTATCGGTACCAGCCGACAATGCGGAAGATGTCGATATTACCGTGGTAATAGGAGTGAATGATCATCAAATCAGGCCTGAGCATAAACTCATTTCGAATGCTTCGTGCACGACGAACTGCCTTGCCCCCGTGGCTAAGATTCTGCATGAAAAATTCGGTATCGTAAGAGGATTGATGAATACAGTTCATTCTTACACGAATGATCAGGTTATTCTGGATGCGCCACATAAAGATTTACGAAGGGCACGTTCGGCTGCCATGAGTATTATTCCTACAAAAACAGGTGCTGCAAAAGCTGTTGCACTGGTTATTCCTGAATTAAAAGGAAAATTAGATGGATTTGCTATGCGAGTTCCCACACCGGATGCTTCTATTGTTGATTTAACGGCTGAACTGGCGGTTAAAACCACGAAAGAAGAAATCAATACTGCCATGAAGGACGCTGCAGAAGGAAAGTTGAAGGGAATATTGGAATATTGTATTGATCCGGTGGTAAGCAGTGATATTATCGGGAACAAGCATTCCTCTGTTTTCGATAGCTTGCTCACTCAAGTCATCGAAGGCAATTTTGTAAAGATAGTTGCCTGGTATGATAATGAAATGGGCTATTCGCAGCGTTTGGCCGACCTTGTCATTAAGATGCTCTGAGTCGGAACTCGAATTTGGTGAATAAAAATGGCCGTTACTTGATCAAGTAACGGCCATTTTCGGTTTTTACCATCCCGATGGAAGGACTTATTGTCCTAAATAGGCTTTTAACAAACGGCTTCTCGAGGTATGCTTCAACTGCCTGATAGCTCTTTCCCTAATCTGGCGAACCCTTTCGCGGGTCAGATTGAATTTAGCTCCTATTTCATCCAAAGTAAGTGCGTAATTTTGCCCAATGCCGTAGTAGAGACATATAATCTCACGCTCTTTGGGTGACAAAGTCGAGAGCGAACGATCTATTTCGGCTTTCAGCGATTCATTGATCAAGTTTTCGTCGGTAGCAGGAGTATCTTCTGCGACGAATACATCAATAAACTTGGTGTCTTCATCGTCTTGCAGAGGTGCATCCATTGATACATAACGTGTGTTTACTTTCAGCACGGCATCTACTTTGCTTTCCGATAAATCCATGGCTTCGGCAAGCTCTTCCGCTGAAGGTGGCCTTTCGAGTTTTTGCTCTAATCTTGATGCTTCCTTTTTGATCTTATTGAGCGAACCTACCTGGTTCAAAGGTAACCTTACTATGCGCGATTGCTCGGCTAAAGCCTGAAGAATGCTCTGTCGAATCCACCAAACAGCATACGAAATAAACTTGAACCCCCTGGTGGGATCGAATTTTTGCGCTGCCTTGATTAATCCGGCGTTACCTTCACTAATCAGATCCGGCAAGCTTAAACCTTGATTCTGGTACTGCTTGGCTACCGAAACTACAAATCTTAAATTGGCTTTGCATAGCTTCTCCATCGCCTTCTGATCGCCTTCCTGGATCATTTGGGCTAATTTCACTTCTTCTTCCACCGTAATCATCTCTTCCTTGCCAATATCCTGAAGATATTTGTCAAGTGATGCATTCTCGCGGTTTGTAATCGATTTTGCAATTTTAAGTTGCCTCATTGTATATATTTACGAATTACGAATCCTAACGTAACAATTGACAGTTTTATTGGTTCAATGGTTACATCTATCCTTGAAATTTGTTAAAATTTATTGAAACCTCTACATGCGCCGTTTCTTAGCAAATATTATGCCTGAATTCGTTTTCCTCACCTTTGAATTAAATTTTTAACCTCTTGAAATTCATTTCTGTATAAAAATTCGATGAAAATTGTATTGATTTATGATTCATATTTCGAGTAAGAAACTATAGCTAATCCCTCAAAGAAAGGAAAAATGAAATTCGACTTATATTTAGTGAATAGATGTGTTTCGAGTTCCCCTTTTTGAAAAAATTAGATTTCAAATGGAATACTTGATATAAATCAAATGTTTTACAGTTTGAACTGAAAGAGATTTACGATGTAAAATACAATGGCAAAGGGTTTCTCTGTATAAGTCAAGAAACCCTTGTTATATGATTGCAAGGTGAATCTATTTATTTATAATCCGAGTCCATAGTATGCTCTTACGCCATTTGGATAAATACCTTCGATGAGTATGCCTCCGCGTTTGTCTTTCAAGGCATCCTCTATATCTTTTACTGAGTTCACTCTTACCCTATCGATTCGGGTAATAATGAATCCTTTCTTGATTCCAATGGCAGACAGAGCTCCGGGACGTAATTCAGTTACTTCGAGTCCCGATTGTATGCCCAATTGTTTCTTTATTTCATCGGGAACAGGTCGAAAGGAAGCACCAAGATTTTCAATGAATGAAGCTTCTTCATGTTTTATTCTTTCGGTAGTTCCTTTTTCATTAGTCAAGGTAATGTCGTAAGTTTTAGGTTCACCATTTCTTTCGATGGTCAGTTTGATTTTATCGCCGGGACTATATTGACCAATAATTTCCAACAGTTCCGAATTGCTATTGACCTCTCTGTTGTTAATAGCCACGATAACATCGCCGGGTTTGATACCTGCCTTTTCGGCCGAGCTATTTTCGGTTACACCAGAAACATAGACTCCCTTGATCTTGTCGAGTTTTTTCTTCTT
The DNA here is from genome assembly GCA_002071415.1 of Bacteroidetes bacterium ADurb.Bin012. GTDB lineage: Bacteria > Bacteroidota > Bacteroidia > Bacteroidales > TTA-H9 > TTA-H9. The sequence goes on along the minus strand of MWFC01000002.1, from coordinate 19,501 downwards.
AGCCAATTCTGCATTCACTTCCTGAAATTGAACACCAATATAACCTCTCTGGACTTCGCCATATTGCAGAAGGTCTTTCACAACCTTGCGAACAAGATTGATAGGAATAGCAAAGGAGTAACCCGTATAAAACCCGTTGCCGGATGCAATAGCAGCATTGATACCAACCAATTCACCTCGTGTATTGACGAGTGCTCCACCACTGTTGCCACGATTGACTGCGGCATCGGTTTGTATGAAAGATTCGATGGTTTGACCCGTTCGATCGCCTAAAATATTGATGTTTCTTGCTTTGGCACTAACGATCCCAGCCGTAACTGTACTGGTCAGATTAAATGGATTTCCAACTGCCAAAACCCATTCCCCCACCCTTAAATCATCACTATTGCCATAAACCAGATAAGGAAGGTTGTTTTCGTCAATTTTTATTAAGGCTAAATCAGTCGAGGGATCCGTACCCACGATTTTAGCCTTGTAAACTCTTTTATCGTTGAGGGTAATTTCTAAATTGATGGCATCCTGTACAACGTGGTTATTGGTAACAATATAGCCTTCAGGTGAAATGATTACGCCTGAACCTGTCCCAATAATAGGTTGCGAAGGTTGAGGTCGGCTGAAAGGAGTGAAAAAGTTTTCGAAAAAATCTTCATAAAGAGAGTTTTTCCTCGCAAATTCTGCTTTAATATGGACTACGGCATGAACCGACATGTTGGCTGCTTCGACAAAATCGGGCAGAGGCATGGCATGCGCATCCGTAAGGCTAACTTGCTGCACCGGAATTATTTCTCTATTTTGGAGATCCGATTGCTTGGGTTCAACAGCTTTATAAATACCTACCGCCATCATCCCACCTATAATAGCTACAAGCAACAAGGAAAGATATTTTTTCATGTCATTGATTTTTAAATTTTTAAATATAACTTTCATACTTTTAACTATTTTTTTATTCTACAAATTTCATTCAATTTTTATACCTTGATTCATTTTCATACTAATTTCGCTTCGGTAATTTTGACAATATTTTCATTTCTGTTTAAATTCGAGGCTTTTTAATATAAGTTTAATGTGGTTTAATTGATGTGAACAAATGACTGTAAATTTTGCCAAATATCATGGAACTGGGAATGATTTCATATTGATAGATAACCGAACTGACTTTTTTTCAGTGAATAAAGAATTCATTTCTAACTTATGCCATCGCCGTTTTGGGATTGGAGCTGACGGCCTGATTTTACTGAACAAGGCTAATGGATTTGATTTCGAAATGCTTTATTTCAATTCTGATGGCAACCAAGCTACCATGTGCGGCAATGGAGGGCGATGTATCGTGGCTTTTGCTCAAAAGCTGGGGATTATTCAACAAAATGCAATTTTTAAAGCAGTCGATGGACTTCATACTGCGAGGATATTAGAAGTAGATAAGCATGATACCCTAATAGAGTTATCGTTGAATGATGTGGAATTATATCATTTCGTTGGGGCTGATTGTTTACTCGATACAGGTTCGCCACATTTGGTACGTTTTATGGAATATTCTGATCTTCGAAAATTCAATGTGAAAAAAGAGGGCAGGAAAATCCGTTATCGATCTCCCTATACGAACGAAGGAATCAATGTAAATTTTGTATGTGAAACTTCGGAAGGTATTTTCGTTAGAACTTACGAAAGAGGCGTAGAAGCAGAAACTTTAAGTTGTGGAACTGGTGTTACGGCCTCGGCTTTAGCCTGGAGTCTTAATAAGAATTTGCTCAGAGGTCCGGTAGAGGTTTTTACGAGAGGAGGTAATTTGACAGTGGATTTTGAAAAGGCAGATGAAAAATTTATTCACATTAATCTTACAGGGCTTGCCACTTTTGTATTTACTGGAAAATATTCGATATAATCATGATACAGGGAGATAATATTCGTCTTAGGGCTTTGGAAATGGAAGATGCTGACTGGATTTTTCATTTCGAAAATGATCCTTCCTTATGGAGGGTTACGCAAACGGTTACACCTTATTCACGCTATGCCATCGAACAATATGTTTTGAATGCAAGCATACAGGATATTTATGGTAGTCGTGAACTCCGCTTGGTGATAGAAACTCTTCGCGATAAGCGCCCCGTAGGTTTGATAGACCTTTTCGAGTTCGATCCCTTGAACCGGAGAGCTGGTGTGGGTGTTGCCATCGAACAGAAAGAACGAAGACAGGGCTTCGCTAGCGAAGCACTTCAGCTATTGATCCAGCATTGCTTTCGGGTTTTAGCGCTTCATCAGCTATACTGCAATATCCTCGTCTCGAATGAAGCCAGCATCCAACTTTTCGAAAAATTTGGATTCGAAGTCACCGGCCGGAAAAAAGAATGGATCATCAAACACAACCAATGGGAAGATGAGCTTTTCTTGCAATTATTCAATCCTCAAACCATTTAAGATATGGCATATTATGTAAAAAATAAGTATTCTTCGAGGCGGAGGCGAACTTCAGGGCAAAAGATCATTTTTGGAGTATTGATTGTTTGCATTGTTTTAGCACTCATCATAGCTTATGGTCTTTATTCTGCCCTGTTTAAGCCGAATGTATGGACAAAGGGCGAAAACATAGTTTATATAAATATTCCTACGGGCTCTAATTTTGAAGATTTGAAGAATATGATGTATGAGAGAGGCCTGATTGTCAACAGGAAAACTTTCGAATGGTTAGCGCGCCAGCGCAAGCTCGATAAGCATGTTATTCCCGGGCGCTACCCTTTGACCAACCAAATGAGCAATCTCGAACTTATACGCATGCTCTCGGGAGGACATCAGGTGCCTGTACAACTTGTATTTAACAATATGCGCTCGAAAGAACAATTGGCTTCACGAATTTCGCAGCAAATCGAAGCCGACTCGGCAACTCTCATACGTTTAATGAATGACAATGAGTTTTTGAGAAAATATAATTTAAACAGCGATAATGTGTTTGTCTTGTTTATCCCCAACACTTATGAGTTTTGGTGGAATACTTCGGCTGAATCGTTTATGGATAGGATGTATCGGGAACATAAGATATTCTGGGACAGTACACGGTTCGAAAAAGCCCGCAACCTTGGATTAAGCATCACCGAAGTGGTTACTCTTGCCTCAATTATCGAACAAGAAACCAATAAAAACGATGAAAAATCTCGTATGGCCGGAGTATATCTCAACCGTTTGAAACTAGGTTGGCCCCTCCAAGCAGATCCTACTCTCAAATATGTCATTGGCGATTGGTCCATCAAAAGAGTGATGGGAATTCACAAAGAAATCGATTCGCCTTACAATACCTATAAATATAAAGGTTTACCTCCAGGACCTATCTGTATTCCTTCTATTGCCTCAATTGATGCTGTGTTGAATGCCGAAAAGAACAATTACCTTTTTTTCTGCGCACGAGAGGATATGTCGGGATACCACTATTTTACTGCTTCGCACGAACAACACCGAAAAAATGCGGAGAAATATCGCCAGGCCTTGAATAAATTGGGTGTTTACTGATTTCTTGTTATTGCAGCAAGCGTTTTTGGATTTCGAGTATTTTCTTCGAGAGGAAACCACGACCTGAGTTTAAAACTTGAAGTATGGAGAAGGAGAATAGCTATCATCTGCCTGGAAATATAACTTGGTTTATCAAGAGGTTGGATATAACCTGATAGCTGAACCTGCTCAAATCCTCCTTATTTTTTATGAGGAAATTACATTATTATTTCTATTATAATATAAATTTGGAGATGAATCGTTATTTATTAATTATCGGCTTTTTAGAGATAATGGGCACCAGCATTTCCTCGCGCTGATTTTCAATGCCAATGATTTAATTCGCTGATTAAAGCTGATTTTCTGTGAATATCTGCGATTATATGAGTGAATTTTTCTCTCGCATCCCCCATGACTAGCTTAAAAAATGGTCGACATCATTTAGGTATTGACACAATAATATCGAAGGCTTTTTCTTTATCTCGGGGTGGAAAATCATAATTGATGTGGAGTCCTTCGGAGGTGTTCGTATCTTTGTAGAATATTTTTATGATTGAAATTTTTTCGACGTTCGAACTAAGAAGTCTCGTACTGGTTGATAAGATGATTGAGTTTGCAGATTGAATCTTGGGTAGAACAATGAATAGGGAAACTCGATAGACTAATGAAAGTGAACATTGATCCCAACAGTGGATTTTGTTTTGGAGTAATTAAAGCGGTTGAGACGGCGGAGGAACACTTGCAAAGGGGTCATGAATTATTAGGCCTGGGTGAAATGGTGCATAATGAGGCCGAATTAGAGCGATTAGAGAATTTGGGTTTAAAGACGGTTTCTATTGAACAGTTTCCTGATTTAAAAGGGAAGGCAGTGCTTTTGCGTGCTCATGGCGAGCCTCCTTCGACCTATCGAATTGCGGCCGAAAATAGTGTTCAGCTCATAGATGCTACTTGTCCAATCGTTAAGCGACTTCAGGAAGAAATGAAGAAAGCATGGCAAAGTGGGAAAGATCAAGGAGTACAAATGATCATCTTTGGCAAGCCTTTACATGCGGAAGCCATAGGATTGAATGGTCAAGTCGATAATAATGGGATTATTGTGGAAAATCTCGACGATTTGCAAACTATTGATGCACGACGTCCGGCACATTTATTTAGCCAAACTACCATGGATGCAGGAAAATTCGAAAAAATCGCCGAGAAATTGAGGGAAATGTATACCGAAACGGGTCAAAATCTTATTATCCATAAAAGTTTTTGCCGTCAGGTAAGTAACAGAATGAAGAGTATTAAGGAGTTTGCAGCTTCTGTGGATGTTTTGTTTTTCGTTGCCAGTAAAAATAGTTCAAATGGCAAGGTGCTCTATCAAACTGCCCAAAGTATCAACGAACGAACTTTTTTTATTTCTGGAATTCAAGACATTGATTTTCAGAAAATAGGAATTGATTGGGGAAAGGTAGAGACCATAGGCATTAGTGGAGCTACAAGTACACCCCCATGGCTTATGCACGAAATTGCAAGGTTAATCGAGAATGCCTTCGACCTAACTTAAAGTATCGTATTTTTGCAGCATGTGGCTGAGGCACTTAAATCTGATTCAATTTAAGAATTTTGGTGAGCTGGAAGTTGATTTTTCTCCAAAGATCAATTGTTTTATAGGAGAAAATGGAGCCGGAAAGACCAATATCCTCGATGCTATTTATTATCTTTCGTTTACTCGTTCATGTTTCAATTCGATGGATGTTCAAAATATCCTCCATGGTGAAGAATTTTTTGCAATACATGGAGATTACGTGATGGATAGTAGCCTTGAAAATAAAGTACATTGTATTCAGAAAAAAGGGCATGCCAAGGAGTTCTCGCTCGATGAAAAACGTTACGAACGGATGGCCGATCACATAGGATTGATTCCTCTGGTGATGCTTTCTCCTTATGATAATGATTTGATTTACGATGGAAGTGAGGCTCGTCGTAAATACATCGATGGAGTGATCTCCCAATTCGACCATCCTTATCTCGATGATCTGCTCATTTACAACAAAGCGCTCGCCAATCGTAACTTATTGCTTCGTCAGTTTGCCGATTCTGGCCGTTTCGATCCCGAAATGCTCGAAATATACAATCCTCAATTGATTGGCCCGGGAAATCGTATTTTCGAAAAACGCCAGAAATTCATCGATCAATTTGTCCCGATTTTCGAAAAGTATTACAACCTTATATCAGCCGAAAAGGAAAAAATAAGCCTTCACTATGTGAGTCAACTTGCAGAAAAGCCTATGCAAACACTGCTTTGCGAAAATTTCGATCGCGACCGCCTGACTCGTTATACCAATGGAGGTATTCATAAAGATGATCTGGAGTTCATTATCGAAAATTATCCTATCAAGAGATTTGGTTCACAGGGTCAACAAAAATCTTTCATTGTAGCCATAAAGCTAGCACAGTTCGAATTTACCAGAGAATTGACCGGCATCAAGCCAATTCTTCTGTTTGATGACATCTTCGATAAGCTCGATGAATGCAGGGTTGAAACAATAGTTCGCCTTGTAGGAAGTGAAAACTTTGGCCAGGTTTTCATTACCGATACACAGGCAAATCGAGTTTATAATATTTTCATCGAGAATCCCATCCACCATAAGATATTTATGGTTAGAAATGGAGAGCTGGAAGAAGTTGACCTGATTTGAACTTTTAGAGTGTATTTCCCTTTTTGTGGTTTTTCTATATTCAATACTTCAGGATTTTTCCTGTAAATTGTTGGTCATCACATTGAATATTTAAGATGTAGAAACCATTTTGAAGGTTTTTGACAGAAATTTCTATAGGTTGCTCGTTATTAGTAAGTATGAGTTCCGAAACGATTTGTCCTATAGCGTTCAATATGGTTAAGCGGGTAGGATGCAATTCGGCCAGGAGTTCGATCCAGATTATATTTTGAGCAGGATTAGGGAAAATTCTCACATGATGTTCCAATTCATCTTTTTGCCCTACAAAATAGCTTTCATAATAGCCCTCCCAACCATCATCACGTATGGTGTTATTGCTATTGAAGGTGATATACATTTTTCCGCTGGGTGAGAGAACGGGTGGGGGAGGGGAGTTGGGATCGTAATGTCCGGAATATTCTGCCAGTAATTGGCCAGAGGAATAATCGAAGATTTTTACCTTGTCATGATCGGCTTCCGTGAGGAATTTCGTAAAATAAATAGCGACCTGTTGAGCATTAGGCGGGATAATTTTATAAAGGCAGATGCTTCGGTTTCGGTACCAGAATTTTCCCGAACCATCGCTGATGGTTCCGTAAGGTTCGGTATATGTGGTAGTTCCACTACACCAAATAGGCTGAGTACTCGAGTAAGTTGCAAAGAAACCATCATGAGAAGATTGAGGTGGGCTCAAAAATTCAATATAAACCTGATTGGACGAAGAAGTGAGGGAAGGTGGAAGTACATTTCCACTGAACGAACCTAAAAGAGAATCATTAGAAGTGGGACCATCATAAATATATAGAAAGGCCTGTCCAGGGTCAAGGTCGAAACGATGAAAATTGATGGTGATGCTCGAAATAGAATCTATCTGATTTTGCGGAGAAATGAGCCATTGCTTCGACATCACTGCATGTGGATAGCGTGGCCCACTCCCATCGTCGATGCTTCCCATCCTGAAGGTAAGATTTTCGGGCTCGTTCGAAGGATTGGGATAGATATAATCGACTGTATCAGGATGGCAATTGATGATGATTTCCTGAGCTAAATTGAAGTTGCTGCCTCCGGGTGTAAGGTTATTGGTATAATAGTAGCCATTGAATGAGCCTCCCCAACCAAAATTAAAATGGTAATATCCAGTTCCCTGATAACCATCACACACAAAAGCATGACCATTGATATCGGGCACCGACCAGCCTGCATAATATAAGGGCATCTTTCGGTCGAGATGCGTGGTTAACAAACTGTCCCAATCCATAGTGGTGCTGTCTCTATAAACGTATTGTGTTTCAGGAGAATATTTAAAATGTGTTCGAAAGGCGTTAGCTGCCTTGTGATTATACATTCCCGAGCCATAAGGTCCATAAACCAGATCACACGAAACACCGATATGATAGAGCAATTGTGCAATGGCCGAATCGGATTCATTTATACTATTGGTCATCTTTTCCCATGCGTAATGGGTATTACCAAAATCGGCTTCCAGGAGACCATAAGGTGATTGAGTGTAAGAATAATAACCTACGCCAGTATCAGGCCAGCGATAGTAATACATAATTAAACCTATGGCTGTTGATACACATCCTGCATAACAATGTCCGCCGGGTCCGGCGGGATCGACCGGGCACATCTCGTTGTAAGGCCAATCTTGGTTCCAATCAGCACAAGTAAGAGGCTCGACCGATTTTCCACTGAACTTGATTTTCGATCCTTGCTCTAAATCTAAGAGCCTTTCCCATTGCCGAGCAGCTTCCTGATTAGGAATGGAGCTCGTCCGATGGGCATACACTGCCTGATGAATATATTGTTCGATCCAGGCTTTTGCATTCTCAGGTTGGTTTTCTGACGTGTACCATGACTCGAAACTATAGGCAGGTATGGGATGCAGTTTTTTAGAAGCACTTATCATGACAAATCCCTTTGGATAGAAATTAACGGCATAAAATAAGGTATCGCCTTCATTAATGACGGGAAGTGTTTCTTTGATCGAAAATTCTGGAAAATCACTGGGCAGTCTTTGTTGAAACCATGTTTGAGCAACCTTTTGCACTTGTTTTAGAGAAAGAATTTGGGCAAATCCATAAAGTGAGCAGATAAGCACGGTAAAAAGTAAAGACAAACGTTTCATGAGTTAGAAATTAGGATTTTCGAGTAACAAAAATACAAAAAATGAGAGACAGGTGCAGTGGAAGGAAATAATATCTGGACATACGTGCCTATAGACAGACTCTATATAAACATCTTACCAAAATATTCATATAAATATTTTATTGATTCAAAATATATAATATTCTTCTTAAATTATTAAAAATTATTGAAAAAACAAAAATCATCATCCAGCATAGTTTGTAAATTAATCCCAATATTAATTCTATCCTTTTCAACAACAAATTTATGACTTTTTCGCGCATGACCAATTTTAACCAACGAAGGACACCTTCGGATAATGACCTTTAACTACAATTATTTTAACAAAAAGGGGCAAAAAAACAATGGAACTCTTCAATAGTTTGTAAAGTATTGCTCAAAACAAAGAAGATTTACCCAACTTCGAAGAATATCTCCATGCTTACATTATTGCAGCCCCTCTCCAACGTGAGGGGAAACCGAGCAATATAAACTTTGAATTTATGACCGACTGTCTGGCTTTACAAGCAATTTTTCGAAAATCCACTGTTTAAAAATGGCTTGCAGACACTATTTTTGGAATGACTTATTATTCATAGATTTTGGCTTTTTTCGCTTTTACCATACGAGCCTGAAACTGTTAGATTTTTATTATTAACTGTAAATTTTGCGATAAGGAATAAGAACATACCCACAAGCATAACTTAATTTCAAAACATTTAAATCAAGGCAATTATTTTTAATAATTTTGCATAAATTTTTCAAAGAATCTGATTATGAATGAAAGTTTTGGTTCACAGCGATATACGAAGATCACCACTCACGTACTTCAGGAGATGAAACTAAAGGGCGAGAAGATAGCCATGCTTACGGCCTATGATTATTCGATGGCTGGAATTCTCGATGCTGCCGGGATAGATGTGATTCTGGTTGGCGATAGTGCTTCCAATGTAATGGCAGGTTATACAACTACTCTTCCTATTACGCTTGACGAAATGATTTATCATGCCAGCTCGGTAGTGCGTGCCGTACAAAGAGCATTAGTCGTTGTAGATTTGCCTTTTGGTACTTATCAGGGAAATTCTAAGATGGCTTTGGCTTCGGCCATTCGCATCATGAAGGAAAGTGGTGCCAATGCCATTAAGATTGAGGGAGGCAAAGAAATCATAGAAAGTGTGGAAAGAATACTTTCGGCTGGCATTCCCGTGATGGGCCATTTAGGATTGACGCCTCAATCTATTCATAAGTTTGGTACTTATGTAGTTAGGGCCAAAGAAGAAACCGAAGCCAACAAACTGAAAGAAGATGCCCAATTGCTCGAAAAAGCGGGTTGCTTTGCTATCGTGCTCGAAAAAATTCCTGCTGCTTTGGGTGCCGAAGTTACTCAATTGGTAAAATGCCCGATTATTGGCATTGGTGCTGGTTCTGGCGTGGATGGACAGGTATTGGTTTTGCATGATATGTTGGGTATTACTATCAAATTTTCTCCTCGTTTTCTGCGTCGCTACCACAACTTGTATGAAGAAATAAAAGGAGCCATTCAAACCTATATAGAAGACGTGAAAAACCTCGACTTTCCCAATGCCCGTGAACAATACTGAGTTTGCAAGGATTTTCATCTATGGCGAAATTTATCGATCTTTCGCAACGTATCTTATATGAAGATAACCACCTGCTTGTTATCAACAAACTTCCTGGCGAAATCGTACAGGGAGATAAAACAGGAGATAAACCCCTCGTTGAAATTGCCAAAGATTATATAGCCCAGAAATACGATAAGCCAGGAAATGTATTTCTTGGGGTTGTTCATAGACTCGACCGTCCCGTAAGTGGAGCTATCATTTTGGCCCGCACAAGCAAAGCCCTCGAACGGCTCAATGCTATGCTTCAGGAAAGGAAAATTATGAAAACGTATTGGGCTATTGTTAAAAATAAACCTCCAAAAGAAAATGATACACTCGTCAACTATGTTTGGAGAAATAAACAGAAAAACAAAACCATCGTATTCGATCATCCTATTAAAAAAAGTTCTGAAGCATCTCTAACTTATCGTATTGTGGCACAAAGTGTCAATTATTATCTTCTCGAAATAGGGCTCCATACTGGCCGCCATCATCAAATCAGAGCCCAATTAGCTCATATAGGTTGCCCCATCAAAGGCGACCTCAAATATGGTTTCCCAAGAAGCAATGACAGTGCTTTTATCCATTTGCATAGTCTCAAACTCATTTTGATTCATCCGGTAAAAAACATACCCCTTGAGCTGATCGCACCTCCGCCTCATGATGCTCTTTGGAATTATTTTTTTGAATTGTTCTATCCTGACTTATCCCATAAAAACCTGTAATTTTTTTATATCTCTTTTATAAACCTTTTCCATCCAACACTCATTATCGAAAAAGCAAATTCATGAACCAACTCATCTTGATTAATTTATAAAATCATAAAAACGATATCCGTATAAATAAAAAGTACCCAATATTAGAAATATTACATAATTCACTCGGAACCAAATACCACCATGTAAACTTTTTTAAATACAACCATGAGGCATTCTCGAATGAGGAAGGAATCTTTCAGCAGGATTTGCGACATTCCCATTTTTCAGGGGAAGAAGAAATAATCTGGGATTATAGAATATTAGGTAGTTTCGCTGTTAATTTCTTGCCTATGCATTCAAATCATTGCATTCCTGCCTGTTTTTTCATGATATTTTCGTTTTTTCTTCATGAAAATTCTGAAGCTCAGTTTTTTTATAGTGGAGAAGACCCATCATATATCCAATGGCAGCAAATCGAATCACCTCAGAATCGGGTAGTATTTCCCAAAGGTGAAGAAGAATTAGGAAGAAAATGCAGCCAGGCATTGAAAGAAGTGCTGAGCAACAAATATTATACTCGAAATTTGAAGTTATCCCGGCTCGATGTTTTATTACATACTCGAACACTCACTTCGAATGCGTGGGTTTCATGGGCTCCTGCCCGTATGGAGATATTTACCACACCTCCTCAGGATTTGTCCACTATTTCATGGCATAATTATTTAGCTTTACACGAATCCAGACATTTTGTTCAGATTAACAGTTTGAATACAGGTTTCACCAGAGTCTTATCGTATTTATTTGGGCAACAAGCTCATGGCCTTGTACTCGGCTTGCATTTGCCATTATGGTTTATAGAAGGTGATGCTGTTTGGGCCGAAAGTGTATTTTCTCATTCCGGCCGATTGAGAGATCCTTTTTTCTTTCTTCAGCAAAATGCTCAATGGAGCGCAGGAATCCATTATTCCTATGATAAATCTTATTTTGGCTCATATCGCGACTTTGTTCCCGATCGTTATGTTTTGGGTGCTCGCCTCATTTCGAACGCAAATTTAAAATACGGTGACGATATCTTTTACAAAGGCCTTGACAAAGCCGCCCATCAACCATGGCGACCACGGGCTTTTACACATGGATTCAAAAAAGAGACTGGAATAACCCCTTCACAACTTCTAAGAAATTCCCAAATGAAAGAATACGCTCATTATAGCAACGAATATATAAAATCATCCATCTTTAAAATCTCTGAATATACCAACTACATTCCTACCGGTTTCATAGGAAACAGTATAATTTGCATCCAGCAAAAGTTGGGTGAAATCGATCGATTGATCGAGATAAATTCCGAGAGTGAGCAAAAGGTTATATTTATTCCGGGTTATTACCTGCCTGAATCAGTAAGTACCTGCGATTCAATTACAATAATGATAGTGAAGCAACCCGATGGGCGGTGGCAGCATAAGAGTTCCTCAAATATTGGAATTTACAAGCACGACAAGGAAAAATATTCCGAAATAAAAACCCATAACCTTCTTTTTTCGCCTGATGTGTCGCTCGACAAAACCAAAATGGCATTAGTAGAAATTAAAGAGAATGGAATTTCTGTTTTAAATGTCATTGATTTGGGCACAAATCAGATAATGAGTACTATTGATGCTCCAATAGACGAAACAATAGAATGCCCACGTTGGCAAGTGAATAACCAGCAGATAGTTTTCTGGTTGGCTGGAGATCAAGGTAAGGCTCTTGCAATGGGAGATATCCAACTTAAATCAATCCAACAACTCACGAACTATACCTTTAACCCTGTTTACAGGCTTTTTGGAAAGGGAGATACTATCTTTTTTTCGGGGGCTTACCAGCAAAAACCACAAATTATGGCCTATTCAATTAGTTCCCAAAAAACTTTCTGTCTTACACAAGCCCAATATGGCGCTGATTACGCTGTATGGGATTCTCATAGAAAACGTTTAGTCTATGCCGATTACACCCTCGATGGCTATAAACTCACAATTGTTCCTTCCGATTCTTTACTATGGGAAGAAGTTAGAGGATACTGGATGAGTGATAATCAGCACAGCCTTCCATGCATGGACTACACCTACACTTTTTCTAATAATGAAGATACAAACTCAACTCGGGATCAGATTACACCATATAAAAAATCTTCGCATCTATTTAATTTTCATAGTTATGGTCCAGTCTCCATTTCACCTGATGATGCCACCATAAATCCAGGTTTCACCCTTATGTCGCAAAACCTCCTAAATACTTCTATACTACGAGGTGGCTATGAATATCTCATCCAAGAAGAAACCAATCAATGGTTCTTGAATTATCAATACAGAGGTTTTTATCCGATTTTTGGACTCGATGCATTTTATAAGACAAATAATCATAGTATCAACCACAATGAGCTACCTCAGGATCATAATGAAATTTATCCGGCTCAGGTGTTAGAAATGAAGGCTAATCTTACTTTCCCGTGGCATTGGTTGAAAAGACTTTGGCAACAAAACATTTCATTTCGCATGGGTCTCTCTTCCATTTGGGTAGATGAATATAAAGATGGCCCTTCACTGAGGCTCGATGATTCTTTCTTCACTATGAATTTTGAATTTTTCTGGTCAAGGATTTTCAAATCAACCTCACAACATATTTATCCACAATGGGGACAGACTTTTTACGGTCTACTGCGTCTGGCTCCGATGGAAAATATTGACAGACTGCAAGGCTTAGCCGCCGAAGCCTCATTTTATACCCCTGCATGTGGAAAGCACGACGGATTTAAATTTTATGTCGGATTCGAAAACCAGAATTTAAAACATTATGTTTTTTCGCATTCTATTTCAATGCCAAGAGGATACACTAATTTGGGTTATGGATCTATATTTTCATCACAGTTTTCTTGGCGAACTCCATTGATGTATCCCGATTTGAATTTTAGTTCATTATTTTATTGTAAAAGAATATATGGTGGCCTTAATGGCGACCTTGCTTATTGGAATGAAAAATGGTATAGAAGCATAGGCATAGAATTGACAGGAGAATTTTATATTTTGAGGTTGCCCATGCCTGTATCTTTTACTATTCGATCGAGCTATTTACCTCAACAAAAATCTTGGCGGGTGGATGTCATTCTAAGGGCCGATTTCAGCTTTTGAAATTTCAGGAAACAAAAAAACCTCCTTATAACATATTCTAAAAAATTAATTATTCATACAACCTTCTTTTTAATTTTTATGTCTCAATTAAACAGGAAACTTTCATGAAAGATGAAACTCTTCTGATTAAAGGATGTTTGGAAGGCAATGCAAAGATGCAGAAGTGCCTTTATGATACTTATGCATCGAAGATGTTTGGGATATGTTTAAGATATGCAAACAGCCACGCAGAGGCCTCCGATATTCTACAAGAAGGTTTTATCAAGGTTTTTACTAAACTACAGGATTTTCGTAATGAAGGTTCCTTAGAAGGATGGATTAAAAGAATTATGATCAATACAGCTATCAATTTTTGTATAAAAGAAAAAAAACACTTTACGACCGATTTGGACAATACCGGTGAAATTATCGAGCAGGCTGCGATGAATTATGATAGCCTGCATTTGAAAGACCTTATGAGACTTGTTCAGAAATTACCCTCAGGATACCGTACCGTTTTTAACCTTTACGAAATCGAAGGCTATACACATAAAGAAATATCAGAATTGATGGGTATTTCTATCAATACTTCGAAGACTCAGCTAATGCATGCCCGCCGCTTCCTTCAGAAACAACTTTTAAGTATCGAAAAACAAACCAATTCGATTAAACGATGAGACAAGAAGAAGAAATAGGAAAGTTTTTCAAGGGAAAATTTGAAAATTATGCCGAAACTCCTCCTAAAAGGGTTTGGGAGAATATCGCTTCGTATCTTGGTCATCCTAAGCCAGTGAAGAATATTTTCCATCAACGTTTCTTTATTATAACCATTACATTAGTTGGCATTGCTACATTGCTCTCCATTGTGTTTCTGACTCGAAAATCGAACCAAACATTACAAAATGATTTCGTACAGAATACAACAACGATTAGTACTTCAACTGAAAATAAAATTACGCAGCAAGCCCAAACATTTGCCTTTGATTCCTCGAATAATAAACCTGATCGAAAAAACGAAATTCCAGCATCTATACATTCAAGCGCATTACTGACAAGCAAACCTTTTCCCTCTCAAGAATCTTCGATTGTAATAAATGAAAACCGTAATCTCCCAGTGAAGTCTATCTCCGAGGCTATAGAAGCACAACCCGAACTTCCTATACAGCCTGAAATCACAGAACCTTTAGAAATCGAACCCGCTATGGATTTTGCTGAAAGCCTTCAGATACAATCTATCGAAACCGAAATCCTTAATTACCAAGTGATTTCCGTATGCAAAGGAGAGGAAGTATTTCTGAATGCCGGGGACGGTCAGAATTATAAATGGAACAATGGAGCACAAACTCAAGCTATTACTTTTCAGGCACTCGAAAATAGTCTCTTCGACGTAAATTTCGTCAATCCCGACGGGAAAAAGGTAAAACAAACTTTCGACATTCGCTTACTTAATTGTTCTATATACATTCCTAAGGCTTTTTCTCCTAATAACGATGGTTTTAATGACATTTACAAGGTAGAAGCCGAAGGTTTAGCAGAATTTGAAATGAAGATATTCTCGCAATGGGGTGAATTGGTCTTCCAGTCTAAGGACATTCATTCTGGGTGGGACGGCCGGATTCATGGCAGTCGTGCCCCTTCGGGTATATACATTTACCAAATACGATATACTGATCCCATTTCACATAAAAGGGCGTTCTTCGGTACACTGACATTACTTCCTTAAAGCCCAAAAATACCTATTTACTGAGATCAGAGAAAGGTTGCCAGCAGTGATGCTCGCAGCCTTTCAATCTATTCTGCACATAGGAAGTATTTTGAAAATTTTATCGATGACCATTTTTAATGATATATTAATTTTTAGGTATTATTTTTTTGTTTTTAGTATATCGCGGATTTCGGTTAGTAGTTTTTCTTCATTAGAAGGAGCAAGAACGGAGGCAGGTTTTTCTTTCTTTTTATGAAATTGGTTCATCGCCTTGATCATCATAAAAATGGCAAAAGCAATAATAATGAAATCAACCAGCGTTTGAATGAAGCTGCCGATATTCAATGTTACGGCAGGAATTAATTGATTGCTTCCATTGTAAGCGGCTGACTTAAGGGTGATTTTGATATCGGTAAAATTTATCCCTCCGATTAGAAGACCAATAGGTGGCATAATTACGTCATTTACAAGTGAAGAAACAATTTTCCCGAAAGCTGCACCGAGGATAATTCCAACGGCCATGTCTATTACATTGCCACGCATGGCAAAGGTTTTGAATTCTTGTAACAGGCTCATAATCGATAAGTTATTATTAGAAATTTATTCGACAAACCTATTCAATTTTTTGGTTACCTGCAATAAAAATTCACCAGCTTGTGGATGGTTCTCTGCAGGAGCCCAGGGAGCAAATACCTTGTCGGTAGTTGGATCGTAAGGACCGTGTTTTACTTCATAGATTACCGTCCCAGACTCGAGGGCGATAATGGAATGCCATGTGCGAGGAGGAACTTCGGCTCCAAAGTGTCCTTCCTCCCGGTCAAGAATGATAAAATCATCGATTTCACCCGTATCATCATAGATAATTACAGCTATCCTCCCTTTTAAAATAATGAAAACTTCCGACTTATCTGGGTTTTCGTGTTTATGAGGTTGTACATACGAACCTGGTTCTATGGCATTCAACATCCGTTGCACAGGATCTGCAGCATAAGTGTGATAATTGAATATTATACGTCCACGTTTGCTTTTTTGTGCTGCTCTTATAAGCTCTTCGATATGTGGGTTGGTAATTGCTATTAAACTCATAATGGAATGAATTTTCAAAATTAAAGGAAGTAGATGGAATATGCGATAAAACAATTTAAAGTAAGGTATTGCGAAATAATTTTCTTATCGAATTTTTAGGATAGTCTCATTGCAGTTGCCATTACGCTCAGTTTATCGAAAAGCCATTAACAAGAAAATCGTTCAAAGTGCTTGAAAAATTTATCATATATTCAATTTTCTTGTTCATTTCGTTGGTAGGGTGTCTTTTTTGAAATTCATTAAAAAAACCCTGTCAAAGAATCCCAAAATTGGTGAATTTTGATAACCTTTGCTCTGACAGGGTTTTGTTAAAAGCTGAATTCGGTCAGAGTATTCTATGATGAAAGAATTTCATCGAGAATAACCGCCTCTTGATATGGTTTACTGAATAAGAACAGGATAAGTAACCGTTTGAGTACCCGAATAAACTGTCAATAAATAATACCCTGATTTTAAAGAAGATGTATTAATGGAGAGCAAATGAGTTCCGGCAGTTTTATTTCCGTAATCACAACGTTTTACGATTTGACCGGCAAGGTTGGTAAGTTCTACTGAAACATTAGCTGCAGCCTTTTGGTCGACAGATACGAAGACTTTATCGGAAGCAGGATTGGGGTAAGGTTTCGAAATGTTAGTCAGTTCTATATCATGGATGCCCACACCGAGCTGATTTTTAGGAATAGATACAAACAATTGGTGATTATCAACCGGATCGTGATCTCCATCAAGAGCAAGACCTGGATGCGGGTCAACATTGTAAACCAAATACACATTATCGTCGGAGAGTTGCCCTAACTGAGGCCAGATTCCTTCGTCGAAGATATGCGAAATGTCGCTCATAATATCGATAAATTTGCCTGACCATAATTCACCTTTATTAGATGCTACCCTCATCCAGATATGTTTGAAATTATTGGTTCCATTATCATAACCTTCGGTAGTAGAGGCATAAGCCACATAAACATTATCCTGATCATCCACGTAAATGCTTGGCATAGTAGAAAGTCCAATAGACCTATAATATAATAGATCACTCTGAAAATCTAATTGTCCATTACCATTCAAATCCTGACTCCAGCCGATAAGATTGTAATTTTCTATCATTTCCGAACCTTCGAAGCCATAAGGGCAAAGAGCCATTTTGTTATCAGAAAAGGGAGGGCGAGATTCATTCCAGTATCCGATACCGTCTACGTAAGGATATAAATAATAGGTTCCATCACTATTTCCTTGAACTTTATTGATTCCGAAGGCTACATGTACCATGTAGTCCTTATCGATAGTCAAGGCAATGGAGTTGTCCACACAATAGAAGGTATCAGTGACATAGGTAAAATCATAGAATGGATAGGGATGTTGCCAGATGACGGTTTTGTGCCAGGTTTCGCCATTATTGTTTGATTTCATAAGAACGAGGTCCATCCATGGTCTCCCAATGAGATATGCTACGGTTTCTCCCCGAGATGCCATTACGTATGCATCGGCTCCTATTTCGTAATAATATTCAGGGCCTAATTCTTCAATGATAGCATTTTGGATTTCCCAGGTTTGCCCCCCATCCAATGAACGAGAATAAAGCAAAGCCATGCCCTGACCGTTATATTCGGTATAGCTATTTACTATATAGTGGAGATACTGGTTATCAGGGCCAGAAGCAATCATACGTGGCCAGGCAGGTTCGGTTCCTATAGGGCCAGCTATGGGAGTCTGAATCCACGAGCCCGAAAAACGGTTTTCTCGATAAGAAAAAAGAAGATCGGATGATCGATGGGCAATCACGGCTTCTCCGTTGGCTCCTGCTGGTGCATATCCTGGCCAGCCTGTACGCGAACTTTCGATACGACTCGTAGGTGCTGGCTGCCATGAAGTACCATCCCAATAATTATAACCAGTTCCTCTGTCGGGATAACTGGTTGGAGTCATTCCTATAGTCCAAACATGAACCATCTGACCTTCGGGATACATGTAAAAGCGATTGCCCAAAGTGGAGTTAGTTTGAAGATCATATTGAGTAACACCTAAATCGGCTTCCGGGTAAGCCACTATACTTTTTAAACCAGGATTCTCTAGCATCCCATATATGTTGTCAATATTTTTAATAGGACGCTGGTGTTTGATTTTTACTGACTTTTGCCTGATTTCTTTCGAGGGAATAACCCTGGCGGTTGACCATGCCTGCAGGCCAATGAGTAAGATGAACGTGATAGTAAAGAGTTTTTTCATGGTTGAATTTTTTAGTGGGTTGAATGTTTGCCAACAAAAGTAAAAAATCTCTTATAAAGTACAAAGTCTGAAATTAATCTTTAGAGATATTACATATAAATTATTCTTATTCCATTTAGCTAACTGGCTTAACTTCCTATTATTCAAACAATCGTATAGAAAGTTTTACAAAATTTAAAAAATTAAAGAACTTTGCATCGACAATGAACAACCGACAGTGATTGTTATACCGATGATGGTTGTGGAAATGTTTCAACGTCAGACATTACTTTTTCTAAGTTCTCATCCTCTATTCCATCAAGGGATTTCGGATGAGAACAAGGAGAACTTCCCTCAAGCTCATGTTTCTCGATAATTGATAATTACGTATCTTAACCCAACTTGAGCATTTTACCCTGAAAAAACAAGGGAAAATAGGGTTTTTGCTATGATTTTAAATGTTATGTTACTGATTATTAAATATTTAAATTTTTAATAATTTTTGTAGTCCCAGAAAGTTTGCCTATTATTTGGTTCTTATTTTTCCTTGTTATATCTTTGCCGCATCTTTATCAAAATATCTTTGTAACATGTTTATCAAAACAGCAGATAAGAAAGATAAAAATACCGGCAAGTTTTACCACTACTACAAGCTTTGTGAAAGTTACCGCATTGGCAATAAGATCCGTCACCGCATTATCCATATATTGGGTAAACTCGATGAGATTCAGTCGGATAA
>MWFC01000001.1 GCA_002071415.1 Bacteroidetes bacterium ADurb.Bin012 | reverse complement strand
TGAAACAATGACCATGATAATGTTGATAACTAAAAAACACAAATCAATTGCACCTCTTTTCGATGAAAAATTTTGAAAAAATTTTTAGGGTGACGCATTGTCGAAGTCAGGAGATTTTAACGTCAAGAAAAGAAATTTAAAAAAAGGGTTAGAAGTTGCAGATGATGGGGAGTCAAGAGAGTGATAAGAATGATTTTTTAGATAATACATAACGCAATCATCAAAACCACGATAACCTGATTGAAACCGAAATCGGGAGCTCTGGATATATCGAAGAAAGTTTTTAAAATTATTTTCGATTAATAAAATTCAAGAATATATTTGCTTTTCGAATTAACGAAAAAGTTCAACGATTATTCAAAAATTCAATGTACTACAATAACAGAAAATTCAAGCAATGGCTCTCTGATATAATAATATTCAACTAAATGAAAGATATTCAATTTCTTTTAGAAAGATTTCACTGTCATTTTGTGGGGAATGACAATTCGCCTAAGGTATTTTTTGCTCCGGGTCGAATCAATCTCATAGGTGAACATACCGATTATAATGGCGGCTTTGTTATGCCATTGGCTTTTCAACTGGGAACATATATTGTAACAGCCCCAAGTGCGAACAAATGTTTCCGGTTTTATTCGGAGAATTTCAAGAGCCATTATGAGCATCCTTATGGTTTAGAAACCTCAAAAGGCAAGGCAGATTGGTTTAAGTATCCCATGGGAGTGGTTGACAGGTTCGTAAGGCACTCTGGATGGCCAGATTGCGGATGGGATTTGTATTTCTTCGGTGATTTGCCTTTGTCTGCCGGTTTGTCTTCCTCAGCTTCCATCGAAATGGTTACAGCCGTCGCCATGGATTTTATCTTCCAATCAACCTATCCCATGATCGAGCTCGTTAAAATTGCTAAAGAAGCCGAAAATGAATTTGTAGGTCTTCAATGTGGTATTCTCGACATGTTTGCTTCAGGAATGGGTCGAAAAGGCCATTGTCTTTTGATCGACTGCAATTCGATGGAGTTTTCCACCATTCCTTTCAAAACGGGTGATTATCGGTTAATTATCATGAACACCAATAAAAGAAGAGGATTGGCCGATTCGAAATACAACGAGAGGGTAAAAGAATGCGAGCAGGCACTTGCCGACTTACGGCAAGAAGTAGATATAGATTTTCTTTGCGCCTTATCTTATTCTGATTTTCAAAAGTATGGGGCAGCTATCAACAATCCCATGCATTACAAAAGAGCCAGACATGTGATCTCCGAAAATCAACGTACGCAAGATGCTGCTCAGGCCTTGATAGCTAATGATATTCGCCGATTTGGGAAACTAATGGTTGAATCACACAAAAGCCTTCATTCTGATTATGAGGTTACTGGCCTTGAACTCGATACCCTCGTAGAAGCTTCCATGGAGGCCGAAGGAGTGATGGGTGCCAGAATGACCGGCGCAGGATTTGGAGGATGTGCTATTGCTCTCGTTCATCGAAATCATATATCTAAATTTCAACATCATGTCGAAAAAGTATATTTGCAAAAAACCGGATTAAAAGTCGAATTTTATGATGCTTATGCCGTAAATGGTGCATGCCGTATTTTATAAAAAAATGCCTAACCTTTCATCTCTAAGAAATATGTCTGGAAAATATTGGATTTTATTGGCAAAGTTTATGAAACTTCATCACAACATTCTGGCGTTTTGGATTTTTCTTTTCATTACCCTTGCAATATTTCAGAGTAATGCTATCGCACAGAACATACCTGATAAAAAAATCCCTGATACTTATTGTTTGAATGAAGATGAATTACAGCTATTTAACCTGTTGAATCGGGAACGACAGCAAAAAGGACTTCCCAAATTGGAATTATCCAAATCCTTGTCCTATGTAGCCTATCTTCATGTCAGAGATCTGTACATAAACCGTCCCGATACCGTGAAAGGATGTAATATGCATAGCTGGAGTTCAAAAGGCCAATGGACGCCATTTTGTTACCCGAGAGATCAAACCAAGCGACGATCGATATGGGATAAACCCAAAGAAATAACCCTATATCCTGGGTCAGCTTTCGAAGTAGTTTATTATTCCGAAGACAAAACTGGTCCGGTTGAAATTATTGAACTATGGAAAGGAGTAACTCCTTCTGCTGCTCTGATATTCAATACTGGAAAATACATGAAGAACCACTGGAAATCGGCTGGTGTGTCTATATATAAGGGTTATGTCTCTCTCTGGCTTGGAGAAAGCAAAGACCCTGAAACAAAGATACGCCTTTGCTCTTCTGATTCAGTTATTAATTCTGTTGTTTCGAAACCTTCCAGTAAATCGAATATTACCCGTGAAGATATTTCTCAGGCTTCTCTAGGTCAATATTATCTCATATTTGGCAGTTACCCGAATTTTCAACTAGCTCGTCAAGCCCAGATTGATTTGATAAATGATGGATTCAAAAATGCGTTTATTTTCGAAAAAGAAGGAAAGTTTAGAACTGCTTTAGATAAATACGAAACCATGGAAGCAGCTCGTGCAGCCAAAAAGCAATTGCCTAATAAATACAAAAACGCCTGGATTTTGAAAGAGTAATAAGAAAATCCCCCAACGAAAAGCTCTCGATTAGATCAGAAAGTTGGACTGAAATATCCATAATGTGAGATCGACCTAGTCGATAAGGAAGGATGGGGGAGGGGGTTTTGCTCATACATCTTCTCGAAACAGGAACAGATATCAGGTATATTCAGCAACTACTCGGGCATAACTCCTTGAAAACCACCGAAATCTATATATATATTACCGACATTGCCAAATCATACATTCATTAAAAGTCCACTTAATACGTTATGAATTGAATTATAAATATTCTATCATTTGTTAAGCATAGGTGGCATTCAGCGAACTTCGCCGAGTGGGGAAAACTCCCTTCGATGGCACTGCAGGTAAAGATGTGCTTAGGGTGCCGAACATACTTAACAACCGTCTCCTCCAAAAAAACTCAACTTTGTATCTTCGAATGAATTTTTATTACGTAATTCGTCTAACCAAAAAGTTGCATTAATTACTTGAATTTAGGCATGAATAATATGAAACGAAAACAACGACAACAAAAGTGCTTGAAGATGTTACACAGGCTAATTTTAAGCATTACCCTGCCGATTTTGATGGTGCTTATGCTTTCGTACAAACCTAAACCCTTATCGCCGGAAGAAGTGCTTTCGTCCATACCGCTGGTAGACAGTTTCAGGGTAATCCTATCCGACAAACTATTTTCGGAAACCTACGAGGTGTGGTTTAGAATGCCTCTTGACCACTCCAATCCCAATGGTCTATCATTTCCCTTACGGGTTTACTATTCTCATAATGGTTTTGACAAACCAATGGTTGTCGTTGTTGACGGCTATACCATGTACACCTCCAAGGCTAACGAGGTAACCTGCATTGTTGACGGAAACCAGATAACCATCGAGCATCGTTTTTTTTCGAAGAGCAGGCCAATGGACTCCATTCCATGGAGCTACCTCAACATTAGGCAGGCAGCGGCTGATGCGCATTTGGTAATATCTGCATTTAAACCTTTCTACCATGGGAAGTGGATTTCAACGGGTATTAGCAAGAGCGGGCAGGCCACAATTTATCACCGGCGTTTCTATCCCACCGATGTTAACGTTAGTATACCCTACGTGGCCCCACTGAACTTTTCAAGCGAAGACGAAAGGGTGTACAAATTTCTTGATAGTGTTGGGACGCCTGAATGCCGTGAAAGGATACACGATTTTCAGGTGCAACTTTTCGAAAGGAAAAATGAAATTCTTCCACTTTTCGAGGAGCTTGCAGCAAGCAAGGGGTGGAATTTCACGATGGGACTCGAAAGGGCCTATATCCTGAGCATTCTGGAGTACTCTTTTTCATTCTGGCAGTGGGGATTTAGCTGCTCGTCCATTCCCGCAAGTAGTTCAACCGCAAAGGAGCTTTTTAAGCATTGGCTCGATGTTAACCCCTTTACCTTTTTCGAAGAGAATGAAGTGGACAAGGTTCGCCCTTTCTTTTACCAAGCTATGACCGAGATTGGAATGTACGGCTACAGGGTGAAACCGTTCAGTCGCTACCTCAGCGATACCACCAATATAACCTTTAGTTTTACTATGCCAAAGGGGCATCAAGCGGTTTTCAACGCCTCCACAATGCGCGACATTGATCGTTGGATTAAGGATTCGGGTAATTACATGCTCTACATATACGGACAAAACGATGCATGGTCGGCTACGGCTGTTGATCCAGGGGGAAAGACTAATGCGGTGAAAATGGTTTGTCCCGGCGGTTCGCACTCGTCAAGGATTAAGGATTTTCCTCCCGAACTTCAGGATAGCATTTACAGAGTCCTGGGCAGATGGCTCGACCTTAGATTGCCGGCTAATGGCGACATTAAACTAAACCCTGATTAGTAATCATTTATCATGATGAAATTTCAGAACCCCTGATCCTTTTATTGCAAATCGATTTTTTACAAAAGTTTCCTCATACTTCAAATTATCGTATTCTTGAGCAGATATGCAACTTTAATTATCTATTTTTTCTACCGTTAGCGATAGGTTTATTCATTCCTTGTCAAATCTTTACACATTATGTAAGTGCCAACAAATCCCAAGTCCTTGATGTCTTGGGTCAACCATATAACTGCAATTTGCGATGGGATTGCCTAAGTCGATTTGGTTTGGCTTAATAATATAGGTTCCCAAAATTCCGTCATTATCAATAAAAACAAAGGTTAATATATAGTCAACACACCAATGCTTATGCAAACTCTCTTTGGGAGTATTGGGGTCAAATATATAAGTGTCGCCTATCGCAATTATATTTTTGGAAATGTTCCAAACTTTGTCGAAGTCGGTTTATTTGGCACTTCGTATGATTTCCAAATAAAATTCAACGTTTGTTGTTGTCCGTTACTTTCTGTTTCGGGGTCTGTAAAAATTATCGCTAATGGTTTTTGCTATGGTGCGTGCCGTATTTTTACTTCTATGTTTTTTGATTTGTACTATTTTCAAATTTTCAATTTTCTTTCTAAATTTCTTCAACCTGAGGAATGCACTATAATCCACTGTAATAGGATTTTTGTTATTAAGTTAGTTATAATATCAACAGAAATCTTTCCAGTTTTAAATAGAGTCTGTCTATAAACTCAAATTGTTAATAACTTTTTGATAACTAATTAATTAAAACTGTTATTGGTATTATTTTTTATTCTAAATTTGTTGAAAATTGAGGTGGTCTAATCAATTAGGACAATTTTTTCATAAAGATAGTTTGTTTTTGTAAACGAGGGGGTGAGATGGTCCAATGAGTCTGGACAATATTTTTATCAAAGTTAATTTATTATGTTGAAAAGAGGGGGTCTGGGGGGAGACTCATAACTCATTTTTTTGTTAATAATTCTATGCGGCTTCATGATACAAATTATTAGGTATTTGATAGTCAATTGTTTGATGAGGTCTTTCAAAATTGTAATAGTTAATAAATTCTTCGCAAATCTGGAATAATTCAAGCCCGTTTTTTGGACAATGAATGTAGATTTTATCATATTTGATTGTACGCCAGAATCTTTCGATAAAAATGTTATCAATAGCTTTTCCTTTACCATCCATTGATATTTTTGTTGATTCCAAACTCTTTACATAATCAACATACTCATCGCTCGTAAATTGAGTTCCCTGGTCGGAATTGATAATTTCTGGTTTGCCGTAGGTTTTTACAGCTTCTTTTACCACATCTGTTACCCATGCTGAATCCATCGTGTTTGATATGCTCCAGATTAAAATAAAGCGACTATACATATCCATGATTGCCGTCAAATACATAAAACCACGAGCCATTGGAATGTAAGTGATGTCAATAGCCCAGACCTGATTTGGACGAGTAATATTTTATTGCCTAACAAATATGGGTATTTGTATTTTGCAGGATCAATGATAGTTGTCCGGGGCCGACAATAAATGACTTTTATTTACATTTTTCTCATCAGGGTTCTGACATGTGTGCGTCCAATCTTATAGCCCATCATCTGAAGCATGACTTTCATTCTTCGTGTGCCTAAAGTGGGGTCTTTGAGATGTAGCTTATCAATTTGAGTCATCATTTCCAGATCCAAAGTTGATTCACTTTTTGGCTGATAGTAAATGCCTGAACGATGCAAATTAAGCAATTTACACTGCTCATTCATGCTCAAATCTCTGGTATTCCTGTCAATCATTGCTCTACGATATTTTAAAGGAAAGGACCTAACTTTTTTTTAACCAATCATTCTCAATTTTCATACGGCCAATTTCCTTGTAAAGATCATCTTCTTTCTGTTGTTCTCATGGCTTTTGGGTATCTGAATCAAATACACTTTCTGCATTGTCGAGAAATTCAGCCTTCCATCGGCTGATGACATTGGGATGTAATTCATACTTGTGAGCCAACTCACTCAAAGTGCTCTGTTCTTTTAATGCTTCCAAAACTACCTTGAGTTTGAATGCAGCTGAAAATTTTCTTCTTGTTCTTTTCATAATGGACAGTTTTACGTTAATTTTTAAACTTATGTTGTTGTTCTATTTTTTTAGACCATTATATTTATACTTTTACTGAAAATTTTGATGACTGTATGGACAGACTCTATTTATTACATTTTTCAACTATTTTATTTCTCCTTGCTTCCAGCCAGCGCCATCAATCAAGATCATAATAGAATCTTCAGGCATTTACCCCCATTCCCCAATTCTCCGCGCTTATTGCGATATGCTTTCCTTAAGACATGACATCTTTCGTGACTATTCATAAAAAGTTTAGTTTTGCCATAAATTGTATGCAATGATCGTTTTCGCCAACGCAAAGATTAATCTGGGTTTACGCATTATTAGGAAAAGATCCGATAACTATCATGATATCTTGAGCGTTTTTTATCCTATTCCACTGGTTGATGTTATAGAGATCGATCAAAGCAAAAAACTCGAATTTTATTCTTATGGACTTTCAATTACTGCTCCCTCTGAATCGAATCTTTGCGTAAAAGCATGGAATCTGCTTTTCGAGAACCATGTTCTGACTCCTGTGGCCATTTATCTACTCAAGAACATTCCAACAGAAGCCGGACTCGGAGGAGGTTCATCCGATGCAAGCTTTATATTAAAAGCCCTGAATGAAATGTTTCATTTAGGGCTTTCGCACGAAACTCTTTCCAATTATGCGCTTCAACTGGGCAGCGACTGTCCCTTTTTCATTCACAATAAACCTATGCTGGTTTCGGGCTGTGGAGAAGTCTTTACTCCAGTTACACTTTCTCTCGAAGGGTTATATCTGGTATTGATTCAACCGAATTGTAAAATCCATACAGCGGAGGCTTATTCACATATTCAACCCCGGCACCCGGCCGAAAATCCCGCTCTTATCGTGAATTTGCCTTTAGAAAGATGGAGAGAAAAATTAGTGAATGATTTTGAGGATTTTGTTTTCGAAATATTTCCTGAAGTAGGAATCATCAAAGAAAAATTATACGATGAAGGCGCAGTTTATGCATCGATGAGCGGTAGCGGTTCGAGTGTTTATGGCATTTTTCGCGATGAACCCCCGCCTATGCCATGGGCTAATAAATATTTCTATCGTGTTTTCATTCTCGACTAGGCTGTTATGGTCGAATTGGGCTTTATCATCATCAAAATTTCCGAGGCTACTTTACGGTTGTAATCAAGAGCAAGCTGTTTGTGATTGACGAGATCGACAATGGTACCTATAAGGCATAAACCTCCCGTAAGCAAGTACAGAATTCCCATGCCGATTTGTCCGATGACGAAACGATGCACTCCGTTAATTCCCAAAAATCCAATAAGAGCTAACAGAAGAATCAGCAAAGGGTCTCTTCTTCGAGACGCATACATTCCTGCAAAATATCGCATTTCGTCGTCGGAAAGTTGTTGAGTAAAACTCTCGATCATCATGGCTTCTTCAAGGCCAATCTGTGGTAAATACTGGTAAATTCTCTGGTTCATAATGAATAATATAGTTTGGATGAAAAAATTTCAATTGTACGGATGATGAGAATGATTATGGCTATCAAGCCCAAAGGATGCATCATAAGTGATTCTTCGATTCTGCCATGCAGGGCAAGGATCATACTTCGGCCTATACCGCATCCTGGACAATGCCTGAAACCCAGATGATAAAATGGACAAAAGGTAAAATGCTGCTCACTTGTTACAGGACTTATCATCATGCCACCTAAGGCAAAAATCCAGATAAATCCCTCCAGATGCGATAAAATGTAATGAATAAACCCTTTTTGTCCAAATGCTTTCAATTTATTCATTCTGTTATTGATGTTTTTTTTGACTAAAATAAAAACAAAAGGTTACATACGGATGTCATCATTAAAAATTTTTTTTAAATAATATTGACTTCGGGTTCTAAATGGATAGCGAAGCGGTCTTCAACGCTTTGAATGATTTTATTGGCAAGCTGAAGAATTTCCTTGCCTGAGGCATTTCCATAGTTCACCAGTACTAAAGGTTGCTGGGGCCAAACTCCTGCATCACCCTGTCGGCATCCTTTCCATCCGCATTGACTGATCAGCCAGGCTGCCGAAATTTTTATGCCATTGTCAACCTTAAAACCATTGACATGAGGAAATTCAGAAAGCAATTTCTGGAAGAAATTTTCCGAAATTACCGGATTCTTGAAAAAACTTCCTGCACTTCCAATTTTTCCTACCTCGGGAAGTTTTTTTAAACGAATTTGTCGAATGGCATCTCGTAAAGTATGAGGAGTAATGGTATCAATTAATCTACCTTCGAAAAATTCTTTCAAATCCTTATAGTCGAGACAAGGATTATAATACTTCGATAAGGCAAAAGTAACCGAAGTAATCATATAGCATCCCTTTTGGCTCGATTTAAAGATGCTTTGTCTGTAGCCAAACTCGCATTCATCGAGTGTAAAAATTCTGCTGAGGCCGCTCTTCAAATCTATGGCTTCGAGACTATGGAATACATCTTTCAATTCTATACCATAAGCTCCAATGTTTTGTACGGGTGCACTGCCAACTGTTCCTGGAATCAGCGTAAGATTCTCAAGTCCGTAAAATCCTTCTTGCAGGGCATAATCGAGCAAATCTTCCCAATAAGTTCCAGCTTCAGCCTTCAGGTAAACCTTATCGTTCTCTTCACCTAAACATTCTATTCCCTTGGTATTAATATGAATTACTATTCCGGGATAATCCGATGTAAACAAAAAATTACTTCCACTTCCTAAAATCAAGGCAGGCAATGGATTGTCATGAACAAATTCGAGTACTTCAGCAATATCGCTTTGCTGCCTGACATCGGTAAAAAATGCGGCACGGGCTTCGACCTGAAAAGTGTTGAAAGGCTTTAATGAAATATTTTGTTGAATTATCATACGAATAAAATTAATCGAAAGGTATAAGCCGGCCGCTTCCTTCACCTTTCAACCATATAGTGAAAGGAGAGCCCGTATAATATAAGTCGCCTTTGCTCCAGATTTCCGCTTGCAGTATGCCACCAGCATTCACCCAGCAATTGTTCGAACCTAAATGTACAAAATGCAAATAACCTGTGGTGCACAAATCACGTAAATCGAAGGGGCCATAACCCATACAATAAACGAAGGTATATCCCGATTTCCCATGGATATGAAAATCAACCGAGCCCGTGCCGCTGTGCTGAATAAACCATGCTTTCGCGGTTTCTATGTCTAAATTTACGGTTCCTCCTCCGTTTCTGCATTCTATTCGTATTGAATCCAACGATAGAGTGTTGGTCGAAGATATCACACCTGAACTTTCAAATTCGATAAATAGGAATGATTGAGGCGTTACTGTAAGGAATACCTTGGTTCTAACGCCCATATTGCGCAAAAAATCACAAGTATTGAAGTCTTCGAGGGTTAGTTTTTTCCCGATTAGAGTGGATACTACACCAGCTAACAGATTTTCTCCCGATTGAAAATAAAGCCGTGGTTTTCTGTCCATAGTAATATATACGTCCATTTCTCCTTCGATGATCAATGTATCGGGAGATGCAAGCAAGGAACGTTCTTCATAAACAATCTTTCCTGTCGAAGTGATACAGCCGCCATTCTCTTCCTTTGTACAGGCATCCAACATCATACTGAGTACGAAAGTAAAAAATAAGATAACGATGGATTTCTGTTTTTTCATTGGTTTAAAATTGATAGCCCAGGCCGGCTGCAAAATAATCGGCTTTGGCAAAGTGGGTTTTCAAGGTGAGATACAGTTGCATTTTTTCAAAGATAGTGTATGAGGCTACTATTTTGTCGTAGATGATGTTATCCGATTTTTCCTTTCTGTAGAGATAAGTTCCCGCATGCAAACAAAGATCGAGTTTACCAATTCGCAAACCGCCGAACAAATTTACTCCATAATTGATGATTTCGGCTTCATTGTCTACGTATATTCCCTGTCGTGCCAATAATTCCTTATCAGATTGGTCCCAAGTAATATCCAGTCCAAGCCCGCTGATAAAATATCTCGAAACAGGTGTCAATCCGTTCAACGACAAATTCAATGCATAATATTGTTTTCCACCTACCGGGAAAATCTCTTTCAACGCTCCTGACATGGCTACACGCAAACGAGGCTGAAACTTAACCGGTTGAGATTGATAGGCTAGGGGAATGATGGAGATTTTTTTCAAAGTACCTTCCAATCCTATATGTATGGCTGGAAGGTTTATTCCGTAATTCGGAACTTTTACTGCTCCATTGGAAAAATGTAAAAATGAGGCTCCCATTTTAAGGCTCAAATAAGAAGAAAGTCCGAATTGAGCAGAAAGTTCAGAACAAATGGCGGAATTTATATGAGAACCAATGGCTACATTCTTATAATTATCTATCCGGTGAAAAGTCTTGGTAAACCAGCTCAAACCTGCTCCTAATCTAATGGTAAGCAGGGTATTCCGGCTCCTGATTAAGAGAAAATCTATGCACGGATAAATCGCATGAACACTGCCAAGAATTCCAGTATTGCCCAAGTCGGAATAAAAATAACTAAACCCGGTAACTGGGTAATTGAATTTAAGCTGCCATTCCTTTTCGCCATTGCTCGACTTCAACAAACTAACTTCCAAACCTGTAATATGATGATTGGTAAATACTTTCATCTCTGGATGATGAGGAATAATAAATCCATAATGCACCACGGGCTGAAACTTATAGCCTGCGATAGGTAAAATATCCTGACCTCTGCTTGCAAAGCCCAAAATCGTCAAAAATCCTAAAGTGAAGAAACTGAATCTATGCAAAACAAATGAGATGATTAATGACTATGATTGAAAGCGGCGAAGATACTCAATTCGAACCGATGAGTCTAATAAAGAGCTAAAGGAGAAAGAACAGGAAGAGTTAACAGCAATAAACTCTGCTCGATAATTCTGTAAATTTGCCATCTTCGAAAGATTGAAAACAATCTTTGGTGGTATATTACAAGGTTACTTAAAATGGCAATCATAACAGCTATTCTGTCTGCAAATATGATTTTCTCAATCGCCATTCTTTTATGGTCTGTGGCCATCATAATTTTGTTGATATTATGGGATAATTATATCTTGCAAAGTCATGCTCGTAAAAACTTGAAATCCAAAGGTGATGCTCATTTTATTCATGCTTCATCTCTAGCTGCAGATGAGGACGTTTGCATTCTGAAATTTGACCATCAGGGGAAAGTTATCCATTATTATCTCACCGAAAATTTCCGCACGATAAGAAGAAATAATGAAACCGAGGCAAAAAATTTTTTTCGAGATATTGAAGCAATGATAATTCATGATGAGAGAATTAAGTTTTCTGAAATAGCAGATAAGCTGCGTAAAGGCTCAACCCCTATTTATGCGACTGAAATAAGCATAAATCCAGCGGGAGAGGAAATGAAACGGATAAGGTTTCACCTGGCTTCCTTAAAAGAAGGAAAAGAACATGCCATTGTTGAAAGATTTTCCAATATCCATTTGAATGAGGAGAGAAGAATCGATTTGAAAAAAATATCTCAAAGCGATCAAATTGTTTTCGATCGGAGCGGTGATTCGGTAGAGAAGGAATTGACATCTGATGCCATATTTGGATATTTCTTGATAACCAAATTTTTGATGAAGACTCCTCCAGATTCGAGGAGATACATCATTGTTTTATTAATAGGTTTCAGCGATAGAAAGGCTAAAGAAGAAGTCTTGAGGCAGGCAGTCATACAAGCCCAACAATCAGCCCAAAGCAGATCGATGTTTCTGGTAAACATGACCCATGAAATTCGTATTTCTATGAATTCCATTTTAGGGATGGCGGAATTGCTTTATGATGCCAAATTAGAAAAAGAGCAGCGCGAATGGGTCGAAATCATCAATATATCGGGTATTAAATCGCTTTCTTTTATCCATGATATTTTAGATTTTTCGAAAATAGAGGCTGGATTCATCAAAATTGAATCAATAGAATTCAACCTGTCCAGAATTATCGAAGAAGTTGAACCCGTCTTGCATTTCAAGGCTAATGAAAAGAGTATTCTGCTATCTCATTCATTGGAAACTTCTTTGCATCAAATCGAATTGAAAGGGGATGCAGTTAGAATTCGGCAGGTTCTTATCAATTTGATAAACAATGCCTTAAAATATACTTCCGAGGGTGAAATGAATATAATTGGCAATATAATTTTTCGAAATTCTGATCATGTCAAATTCGAGATTGAGGTAAAAGATTCGGGCATTGGAATACCCAAAGCGGATAGGGAAAAGATTTTCGAAGGTTTTAATCAGTTGAAACTTACCGATAAGAACATATCCGAGGGAACAGGTTTAGAGTCGAGAACTGGTAAGTCTCTCGTTGAGATGATGGATGGGATGATAGGTTTCGGGAGTGAGTTTGGTCAAGGAAACAATTTCTGGTTCACCCTTTACTTTCTATTGGCTCTGGAAATTTTGTCTTCTCTCATTCAGATGATTAAAAAACCTCGAATTTTGCTGGCAGAAGATATTGCAACCAATCGGAAGGAGATAGGTTCCTGTTCGAACCAGAGGGGTATTTATTCTTATGATTTGGCCATACACGGAAAGCAAGCTCTCGAAAATGCAAAGGATAAGAAATATGACCTCATGCAGATGGATATTCAAATGCCCCAAATGGATGGAATAAGAGCTACACAGCATATTCGAAGGCATAATCCAGACGATAACCCGAATGTCAATACTTCCATACTTGTCATTACAGCTTATAGCACTTCAGCCGATGCTTATCGTTTTTACCATGTCGGAATGAACGTTATGATGCATAAACCTTTTTTATTCGGAGAATTTCCTCAAACCATAGAAAATCTTCTGGGAGAACATTTCTTTCAGAATAAAAATAGAATTTGTAAAATAAATTGAAATGAATTCTGAAAATCAACAAGCGCTTGAAAAATTTGAACAACTTCTCGAAATCATGGATAAACTTAGGGCAGAATGTCCATGGGATAGAAGTCAAACGAGTGAAAGCCTGAGGCATTTAACTATAGAAGAAACCTACGAACTTTCCGATGCTATACTCAGCCACGATGGAGATGCGATTCGTGGTGAATTGGGCGATTTGATGATGCATTTGGTATTCTATGCAAAGATAGCCTCCGAAAGAGGTGATTTTAATTTAGCTGAGGTGTTGGAAGGCATAAACCGGAAGCTCATCAACCGACATCCTCATATTTTTGGAGATGCGGTAGTTACCAGTGCTCAGGAAGTTGCCGATAACTGGGAAAAAATCAAACTCGAAAAAGAAGGGAAAAATTCAGTATTGGAGGGAGTGCCACCTTCTCTTCCGCCTTTGATGAAGGCTTATCGTATGCAAGAAAAAGCTCGTGGCATTGGTTTCGATTGGGAAAATTCGCAACAGGTTTGGGAAAAAGTGCTCGAGGAGATGCAAGAATTAAAACAAGAAGTCGAAAATTTATCCCCTAAAGAAAGACTCGAGGAAGAGTTTGGCGACTTGTTGTTTTCTTTGGTCAATTATGCACGCTTTATAGGAGTGAATCCCGAAGATGCCCTCGAAAATACCAATCGCAAATTCATCAGCCGTTTTCAATACATGGAGGATGTGCTAAACTTCAATGGTCAAAAATTCGACCAGCTCACATTGAATCAAATGGATAAACTTTGGGAAGAAGCAAAAAAATCGGAGAAAAACCAGGGTAAGTGAATTCTGAAATGGAGAATGGTGAGATGAAAGTTAAAAATGAGTTCTTATGGGTTTTATGGTGAAGTTAAAGTCTCTCAGTCTCTCCGTCTTCAACCTTCTTCGTCTCCCGGCCTTCCCGATATGCTCGTCCAAAGGGATGTTTTTTGCATACTTAGCCCAAACAGTGCAAAATCGTATTTTATCGGATCGTTAGCATCTAATTCCCTCAGGTGGGAAGTTAGTTCTATTACTGCTTTCAAGTCGTTCTGGGGTCGGGATAGCAGGCCTAATTCACGTGCGGTGCGGCCGCTATGCACATCGAGCGGGCACAATAATTTATTCGCCGGAATATACCACAGGCCAAAATCAACACCTTTGTCGTCCTTTCTAACCATCCATCTTAAAAACATGTTGATTCTCTTTGCAGCCGAGCCCTTTTCGATGTTTGGTAAATGTTTGAGAGAGCGCTTAGAATGTGGGCTTTGCAGCATCAGCTCCACAAATCGCTGAATACCACCTGATGTGTCGGGTTCATTTTGCCGAGGCATGAAAAGTTTTTCAGGACTTTGATGTTTCTTATAGATGAAATGAAGCCCTTCTAACAAAAAGATTATATCTTCGTCATTCAGGGTCCTGTGTTTGAAGCCTTCGACAAATTTATATTTTTTGGGATTGTCGTCCATAATGAATTCAAAGGGATGATTGTGCATGCGCTCGAGCAGTTCTGACGCTTTTGTGATGATGGTTTTTCGATTTCCCCAAGCCATGATGGCAGCTAAAAATGCACTTATCTCTATATCTTCTCGCATTTGGTAACGATGTGGAATGCAAATTGGGTCTTCTGGAATGAATTCTGGGCAATTGAAAAATTCAGCAGCCTCATCTAAAAAAAATTTCAAATCAAGAAAATATTTCCCCTTTTCCATTATTCATCGTATTTCTTCTTGTAAAAGACTGCTTTTACAGGATGATGGTCCGAAATGGTTTGTTTGATGATTTCGAATCTCTGGCATTGAAATTTGGGATGTAGCAGCACATAATCAATTCGAATTTTAGGAAGATTTCCAAAATAGGTGTTGCCAATGCCTTTTCCTTTTTCCATAAAGGCATCTGTGAGTCCTCTTTTTATAGTATGGTAGGCATAAGATGCCGGAGTGTCGTTGAAATCGCCGCAAACCACCACAGGATATGGTGAAGTTTCGATTATTTCACGTAAGAGCCGGGCCTGACCAGCGCGTTTGATAAATCCAGTCCGAATCTTCCAGAATATTTTCTTGGAATCTTGCTGCATGGAATCGCTCTGAAGTGAAGAAATATTTTGTTGAGCTTCCATTAAAAACCTGTAATTCTCATCGTTAAACGAAATAGACTGTAAATGAACATTAAATACACGGAAAGTATCTTTTTCGACCACAATATCAGTAATTAACGCTATCAATCGATGGTCACTGTGGACTTCTATTTTGTTGCAAATCGGGAATTGACTAAAGGTAGCTATAAACAAACGGGCAACTTCTTTATTTTTAAAATAGGCCGATTTGGCGAAATGATCCAAATCCATGGATTTGAAAACCAGTTCCGCTGGAGGCTTGTTTTCCCTTCGCCTTTCGGTATATTCCTGCAAACAAACAATGTTGGCATTTTCATTTTTAATAAAATTGAACAAAGAGTCGGATAAGCCTGAACTTTTAATTGAGTTTACACCTGCAAGTCCTTTGATGTTATAACTGAGCAAGCTAATAGAAGCAGGCAGCTTGTCGGAGCTTTTGGAACCCTTCAATGGGATGAAATGCGAGAAGAGATGAAGAGAAAGAATAAGGCATGCTACATGTATCCATGCAAAACGAGCCCTGCGAATGATCCAAAAAATAAGGAAGAACAGGTTAGCCACAAACCAGATGAGGAATGAAAGTCCGAAGAATGCAGGAGGCCAGAATTTATCGGGAGGAACGAACTGAGCTATACAGCTTATAATCAATCCAATAGCAATCAATAGGCTAATCAAACGAAGGAAGCCCCCTACCAGTTTGTGCTTCTTGCTTTTCTTTTTCCTCGTCATTATTCTTATCGTGTTTTAATAATTTGGAAGAATCTATGAATTTGTATGATAGAATCTACGTTTTTACTTTTTACTGTATTTGAACAAGGTTTCTTTTTCTTTAGCAGTTAGTCCTTGATATCCGGTTAATTTAATCTTATCGAGAATACGATCGATTTCTTCTTCCATGTGTTTTTTATCTTCGAAATACTCTTTTTCTTCCTTTTCGCTTCCTGGCCTGTATTTAATTTTCGCTTTTGGTTTGGGTTTGAACAATACTTTCAGTTTTAGTTTTTTCAGCCAGTTTTTACGAATGGATAAAACATAGAGGTAGCCAAAAATACATCCTCCAATATGTGATAGATGTCCGCCCGGGTTATTCGAGCTAATCATCAGGAAATCGAGAACAAACAGGGCAATTGCAAGATGAATCAGGCGAATGCGACCTAAGAACAGAAGATTGATTCTGTAATTGGGCAAGTAGAATGCAATGGCAGTAACTATGGCCATCACGGCAGCCGAAGCACCTATGAGTCTTGAAGTAGGAGCAATATGCAGAAATCCGGGGAATGCATTGAAGGCTAGCATATATACCAGATATCCCGACATCCCGCCTAGAAGATATACCCAAATCAATTGATGCTGCGACATATATTCGATGAATAGTTTTCCAATCCAATACAACCACAGCATATTGAAAAGCAAATGGAAAAAGTCGATATGAACGAAACTGTATGTAATCAAAGTCCAGAAGGAAGTGGCAAGTGCTTCAGGGCTTGCAGGAGCTCCTAAGAATGCCAGTGTGCTTTGCAGAAAGGCAAATGAAGATTCGCCCGAGAGAGCAAACCCCACGCGTATCAAACTGATAATCACCCAAATCACAACGTTGATAAGAATCAATACAGACAGGGCATCGCCACGACGGAAAAAGCCAGTAAACTGTTTCCATGGGGATGTAACTTGGTGATGAAATGAATATCCTTGCATAAAGCGAATTTTTCGATTCCAAATTTAGCAGTGTGCTATTACACTTGCCAGAAATATAAACTATTTAACCTCGAAATTTATTTCTTGAAATAAAAAAATTCATGAATAGCGAATCATGGTCAGTAATAGCGATGGTCTCGTTTATGCCAGTACACCATGAGAAGATAACCGAAAATCATACCGCCCAGATGGGCAAAATGGGCCACATTATCGCCTGCTCCGCTGATTCCAAACCAAAATTCGAGAACTGCATAGATCAAAACGAACCATTTTGCTTTTATAGGAAGAAGGAAATAAATATAAATCAGCGAATTGGGGAAGGTGAGGCCATAAGCCAGCAAAATACCGAAGACGGCTCCGCTGGCGCCTATAGTAGGAATATTCATCTTGGTAACTACCAGATGACCCAACGAATTGAGTGCTTCTTGCTTCAACAGAGGACTTTCGGGAGTAAGGCTCCATGCACTAATCAGCTGGTCGAACCATTCGGGATTGTAAATTCCTTTAAAGTTTTTCGCAATCAAATTGGCATAATCGACCGGATTGGGGCTCAACATGAATTCCTTGATTTGGCCATCGAGAATATGAAACTGATAATACATCACTGCAATATGAACTATGGCTGCACCAATGCCAGTTATCATGTAATAGGTAAGAAATCTTTTTGGTCCCCACAATTGTTCTAATATATTTCCAAACATCCATAAGGCAAACATATTGAAAAAGATGTGCGAGAAATTGGCATGCATGAACATATAAGAAACCAGTTGCCACCATCTGAATTTATCCGAACCAGGATAATAGAGTGCAAGGTATTCGGTAAGGTCGAGCTGCCCTCGTGATGAACCAAGAAGAGCGAAAGTGGCAAAGAAGAATAATATGTTGATAAGTACTAAATTCTTAACAACGGGTGTTAATCCTAAAAAACCTGTCAATCGGTGTTCATCGTTGGCCATGAGTGTTATGAATTAGAGGATATATTGGGATGAATAATCGGCAAATATGATGAAACTTTAGTAAATAACAATAGGGGAGTATAAAGTTATTTAAGGAGTTCTTCGATAGATTCCAAAGGAATGATATTTAGAATTTTCTCTCCAAAAGGGCTTAGTGAGGGCATGGCAGTGGAGAAAAGCTGGTCGGTAAGTGTGCGCATTTCTTCTTCGTTCATTGGTCGAAGTTGATGCCGGGCTAAGGTTGCTGCCATGGTCTTGGCCGAAATAACTCTAATATCGGCATGTTCGATGTCTTCTTCTCTCAATAAACTGTCGATAATTGTTTCGAGTGATTCTCTGGCTTCGGAGGCATCCATTCCTTGAGGTATGCCCTGAATGACGAAAGTATTGGTACTCAGATTATCTATGGTAAAACCCATCAGCGCAAGTGTGGGTTTCATCTGATTCACTAGAAGAGATTCGGCTTGGCCAAGATGAATGTTCAAAGGGAAAATTTCCTGTTGGGATGGAATTCCTTCCTTTTCGAGAGCCTGCAGAAAATTCTCATAAAAAATTCGTTGTTTTGCTTTTTCGATATCAATTAGCATCACACCCGATTTTACAACCGTCATCAAATATTTTTTATGAACCTGAAGAAAACCTCTTTCGTTTTCTTTTTTTATCGCAACCGATTCCTGAGATGGTGGGGAAGATAACTGTGCAGAATATTCATCTTTATTTTTTCTTTGTTCTTTTTCGGGAAACTCGTATAGTTTCTGCCAGTTTTCGAGATTGCGTCTTTCGTGGGATGGCTGCGAATTCTGATGTTGAAAGGGATTGTAATTGGGATTAACGTGAATTTTTGGCGGTTTGATGGTTTGGCCGGGTTTTAGTTCTCCATCGCCAAAAGCCCATTCTTCGTCAAAATTGATGGTTCCCGAAATTGAAAATTGCCCGATCGATTTTCTTGTTGCTGCCTTTAATACGGCATATATCAGATTTTCGTTGATGAATTTGATTTCTGTTTTGGTGGGATGTATATTCACATCGATATTGGAGGGGTCGATTTGAATATAGATGAAATAAGAAGGGAAAGAGCCTTGGGGAATGAGGCCTTGGTAAGCCGATTCTATGGCATGTTGCAAATAGGGGATTTTTACATATCTACCGTTAGTGAATAAATACTGTTCGCCCCTTATCTTTTTCGAATATTCTGGTTTTGTCGTAAATCCGTGAATTTTAATGAAGTCGGTTTGTTCTTCAACGGGGACGATCAGGGGATTGAGATGATTGCCCATAATTTGGACAATTCTTTGTTTTTGTGTAGATTTTAAAAGTTGAAATACCGTACGTCCATTATGAACAAGTGAAAATTGAATTTCGGGATATACGAGTGCCACTCTTTCGAATTCTTCGATGATATGCCTCATTTCGACGGCTTCCGACTTTAGGAAAGCTCGCCGGGCAGGAACATTGAAGAAGAGATTCTTCACCAAGAATGTCGAACCTGCCTGACATTGGATGGGCTGCTGATCGATCACCTCTGTGCCTTCGATCAGCACCTGAGTTCCTATTTCGTCTTCGTGACGTCGTGTGCGAAGTTCAACCTGAGCAATGGCTGCAATTGATGCCAAGGCTTCGCCTCTGAAACCCAATGAGCGAATGGCAAATAAATCTTGAGCCTGATGTATTTTTGAGGTCGCATGGCGCTCGAAACATAGTCGGGCATCCGTTGGGCTCATACCACAACCATCATCTACCACTTGTATCAGGGTTTTACCGGCATCTTTTACAATCAATTGAATAGAGTCGGCGCCGGCATCTATTGCATTTTCGAGTAATTCTTTCACTGCTGATGAAGGCCTCTGAATGACTTCACCGGCAGCAATCTGATTGGATACAGATTCAGGAAGAAGTTGTATGAGATCTGGCATTAACCAAGGATAAAAATGATATATAATAAAAACAGAATAAGTAATATATATACAATCAAGGAAATATTGCCCGATTTTTTCTTCTTTTGTCTTAAAGCCCATTGCCTTTCTATATCCCGGCGCAATTTATCAGAAGTAGGATCGGAAGACTCTTTTTTCTCCTGCCATCTCTTCGCCTTTTCTTCATCAGGATTGTAATAAATAGGTTTATGATCGTATTTCTTGGGTTTGGGACGATACAGAAAAGCCATATTGTTACGGAATGATTGAAATTTGTTATCGATTTTGCAAAATTACTTCATTTGCGTTTATTTGGGTTCGAATTAAACATTAAAAACGAACTTAGGGAGGAAATAGTAATTTTGCCATAAAATTCATTTCAAGCAAATTCAATGAAGCCTGAAAAATTAAAAAACATTATTCTAATTGGCGATAGGGTGTTGATAAAAGCCAAGAGTGCAAATAGCAAAACTAAAGGTGGTCTTGTTCTTCCTCCGGGTTATTCTGAAAGGGAAGAAGTGCAATCGGGTTATGTGATTAAAACCGGGCCAGGTTATCCTATTCCTCTACCCAGCGAAAGTGATATAGAACCATGGAAATCGAAAGATGAAGCTCCATCTTATATTCCACTTCAGGCTAAACCCGGCGATTTAGCCCTGTTCCTTCAAAAGGGTGCTATCGAAATCGTAATCGACAGCGAAAAATATTTTATCGTTTCTCATCAATCCTTGTTACTGCTTGAACGCGATGAAGAGCTTTTTACTTGAAAACCATCGCATTATTGCTTTAATTGCCTTAGCTTCATCATGGTTTCTAATTTTTCCTTCCTGCCAAAGAAACATTCAGCAGGATGAAGATTCGGGTTTTCGACTCGATACCATTGCTTCGCCCCAATATGCTGGATTGTTTGTTGCTGGTTATATTCATCATCATAGGGCTGTGTGGTTGAAAGATCCCTGGGACACTACGAAAATTTATTCCAGATTCATCATTTTGTCCCATCGTTTGCCAAACGATTCCATTCCTCATGGATATCAGCCCATTATTCTCCCTGTGAACTCAATTGCTACAACTTCATCCACCCTCATCTCTCATCTTTCTTCTCTGAATATTTTGGACCATCTCATCGGTGTAGCGGATACTTCTTATATCTTTCATCCTTATATAAGGCAACGTATCCATGATAGACAAGTTCAAGAAATTGCTCGAGGCGATCGTATCGAAGCCGAATCACTGATTGCCTGCCGACCTGATTTGTCTTTTATTACGCTGTATGCTGGTCAGGATTACAGTCGTTTTCAACAAATGGGGCTTCAAATCGTGCCTTTAGCCGATTATATGGAAAATCACCCCTTAGGAAGAGCCGAATGGATTCGTTTTGTCGGATATTTCGTGGGAAAGGAAAAGGAAGCCGACAGCATCTTTCGTCAAATTGCCTCTGAGTATTCAAGTGTTCAGAAGAAAGTTTCTCACAATGATCGACCTGCGCGTATATTCGATGGATTCATGAATTCTGGGGTATGGTATGTTTCGGGAGGAAGAAGTTATATGGCTCAATTATACAAAGATGCCGGTTTGAGTTATGTTTTTTCCGACCTGAACGAAACCGCAAGCAAAGGCCTTGGTTTCGAAGAGGTATTCTCAAGAGCTCATGATGCTGATTATTGGCGGATAGTGGTTAGCCAGAAAGAAAATTTTAGCCTGCAGGATTTGTTGAATCTCGATAAACGTTATGTTCTTTTCGAGTCAGCTCGAAAACAAAAAGTCGTAGTTTGTAATGCTTCGCATGTGCCTCTATATGAAGAAGGAGTAGCCCATCCCGAACTGATTCTCTCCGATTTGGTCTATCTTACTCGACCTGAACTTCTGCCTGATTATATACCCCGGTATTATCAAATCATCGAGTAATGCATACCTTAGACATCTCACGTCATACTCCGGCTTTCCGCATCTTTATCGGTATCTTTTTACTTCTGGCTTTTGTGATATTGTTTTTTGCTAATCTTTCGGTGGGTACAGTAAAAGTAAGTTTTTCGGAAATAATGCAAATTTTTGCAGGGAAGGGAAGAGGTTTGAATCAGAATGCTCTGGTAGTATATGAATTTCGATTACCTCAGGCTTTAATGGCCATATTGGCAGGGGCTTCACTGGCCATTGGAGGCCTACTTATGCAGGCTTTGTTCCGCAATCCTTTGGCCGATCCCTCCATTCTGGGTATCAGTTCTGGAGCAAGTCTGGGTGTAGCCCTCGTAACTATGGCAGCCGGCCATATTAGCGGAGTTTCCATATTTTCATCAGGTTCATGGGGATATATTGGCATTACGCTGGCTGCTCTAATCGGCTCTTTGAGTGTGTTGATGCTTCTTCTATTTTTTTCGGCACGTCTGAAAAACATCGGCCAACTGCTTATTCTTGGACTGATGTTGGGTTATCTGAGCTATTCGTTGGTGAGTTTGCTCAAATTTTACAGCCT
The DNA here is from genome assembly GCA_002071415.1 of Bacteroidetes bacterium ADurb.Bin012. Taxonomy (GTDB): domain Bacteria; phylum Bacteroidota; class Bacteroidia; order Bacteroidales; family TTA-H9; genus TTA-H9. The sequence goes on along the minus strand of MWFC01000001.1, from coordinate 248,718 downwards.
GAAAGACGACCTTCAGCATTACGTGATTTGGGGAATGGGAAGCTTTTCGGAAGTAAGCATGGAACAATTGAAGATAATTACTCCAGCAGTAATGATTGGACTTGTTTTTTCGCTTTTATTAGCAAAATCTCTCAACCTTATGCTCTTAGGAGATGAATATGCCCAGAACCTTGGATTGAAGCTAAGTTTAGCTCGTACCCTTATCATATTTGTGGCTGGATTTTTAACCTCGATTATAACTGCCTGGTGTGGTCCTATAGCTTTTATCGGATTGGCTGTTCCACATCTTTGTCGAGGTCTTCTGGCAACGCACGACCATCATATTTTGTTACCTGTGAGCATGCTAACAGGCGCGATTCTTTCTTTAATATGTAACTTTATTGCTCGTTTGCCAGTGTTTGGAGGTGCACTGCCCATTAATGCCATCACTTCGCTGATTGGCGCTCCAGTGATGATCGGGGTGATTCTGCGTTTAAAAAATTAAAATCAATGTGTGAATGAAATTCAACAGAAGAGTCTTCCCCATTCATGAAGATGCTTTAACAACGAATCATCTTAGCATTGGATATTTGAATCCAAAGTCTGTAATTGCGTCGGATATCAATTTAAATTTCAGGCGGGGTCGTTTGTATTGTATTATCGGACCCAATGGTTCAGGCAAGACTACATTGCTTCGCACGTTGTCGGGTTTCTTGAAGCCTCTGGCCGGCCAAATCACCATTTCGGGCAAGATATTATCGCAATTTTCGCCATCGAGTCTATCGACTTGCATCAGCATTGTACTAACCAAACAACCTGCACTGCCTTTGCTTACAGTTTACGAAGTAGTAGCTATGGGTCGCCAACCATATACCGGCTTTTGGGGTCATCTTACACCTTCCGATAAAGCTGTTGTGCACGATGTACTCCAGATGGTGGGTATCCACTGCAAGGCTGCCGAATTTTTTGACCACCTCAGTGATGGAGAAAAGCAAAAAGTAATGATAGCCAAAGCTTTGGCTCAACAAACGCCCTATATCTTTTTAGATGAACCAGCCGCTTTTCTCGATTTCCCGAGCCGAATCGAAATTATGCAACTGCTTGCAAACATCTCTCATCAGCAAAACAAAACCATTCTAATTTCTACGCATGACGTGCCTTTGGCTTTTCGGCAGGCCGATGAAATCATACTTATGGCCACCGATAAACCCATAGTTTCGGGAGTGCCCAACGAAATTTTCGCCAGTTCCCTGCTCGAGGATTATTTCGAGCACAACGGAAAAAAATTCAACCCTTTTTCCTTCGACTATGGGGTTGAACAAACTCAAGGGCTTCCTGTTTTTATCGATGTAAATGAAGAACTTCATCCTCTCATCGCGGCGTTCATTAAACGAAGAGGATTTCTCCCGGTTGCGAAAGCCGAAAATAGTCAACATTGGCTACGAATCGATGCGAACTGGGAAATACGATTTTCTCTTTATCAACAGGTATATACATTTCATAATTTAGAAGAACTCGATTTATTTTTGAAAAATGCAAAAAAATAATCTTCTGAGCGTTTGGCTTTTTGTCGGTTCGTTTTTTACCACTTCCTGGCTTTTTTGTCAAAGTTATAGAAACCCGATTATTATGGATGGCGATGATAATCCAGCCACAGGCTGCCGTGTGAATGGAACAAACGCTGAGTTCTTAAGGGAATTTAGCTTGCATGATGGCCTTCATAGAAATTTCTCTGCAATTATCGTTGGCGACAACCATAATATTGCCGCCTGTTCCATCCAAACAGATTTGCCTTATCCGGATACACTTATTTTGATTCCTGTTCATCTTTCCTGTTGTTCATTAGACAAGGAACGTATAGCCGAAACTCAAGCCATCATGTATTATTTAGAAAAAAATTATTCTGTTTGGAGAAAGGAAGATACGATATTGCGGCTGCCAGTCGTGATAACAGGAGATTTTAATATGGTGGGCTCTGAAATTCCTTACTACAACATCATTACTATCCAGCTCACCCAAGCTCAAAAGCCTTGGTTTACCGATCTGGCACCCCATCAAATCGACCGACCTTTAGCCTTTACTTGGCGTGATTATTCCAAGGCATTCAGTCCTAACCGCCTCGATTTTATTTTTTACTCCCCTTTACTCAATGCGGTTTATTCCTTTGTCTTTCACCTTCTTTATCTGAATGAAAATTGGCTTGAAAAGTATGGTTTGAATCCGCTGGATTTGCATTTTTGTTCCGATCATCTTCAATTGGTCAGCGATTTCGCCTTGGCAGCTTCACCCAATTAATAACTTTTGTCTATGAAAAAAATCTTTTCTTTATCTATTTTTCCTATGATATTTCTAGTATTGAGTAGTTGCCACGAGCAAAAACAGGAAGCCGACCTCATTGTCATTCATGCGAATGTTTATACACTCGATGAACATTTCAGCCAACAGGAGGCCTTTGCCATCAAGGAAGGGCGAATTCTATCAACAGGCAAAACCAAAGAGATTCTGAAGAAGTTTTCGGCCCGTGATACACTCGATTTACACGGGAAAACCGTTTACCCAGGCTTTATGGATGCACACTGCCATTTTTTGGGATTGGGTGAAACCATGATAAGATGGGCTAACTTAAAAGGCACTCGTTCCATGGATGAAATCATCGAACGCTTGAAGTCGTTTATAGCAGAAAATCCTCAAACATGGTTGCTGGGTAGGGGATGGGACCAAAATCTCTTCCCTGATAATAAGTTTCCCGATAATTCCTTACTTGAGAAAAATTTTCCCAATATCCCAGTAGTTATAGTTCGGGTGGATGGTCATGCAGCTCTGGCCAACGACATGGCACTTCGACTCGCCTGTATATCTTCCGATACTAAAATAGACGGTGGAGAAATTTTAATTTCTCAGGGAAAACCCACTGGATTGCTTCTGGATAATGCCAAGGAAAAATTGATGGAAGCCATCCCCGCCATGGATGAACAATTGCTGAAACATGCCCTGCAAAAGGCTGAAGCTATTTGCATTTCGTATGGATTGACTGCGGTAAATGACGCAGGACTGCCGACTCATGTCATTCATACGATAGATGAATTACAAAAAAATGGAGTTCTAAAGATCAGGATTGTTGCCATGATCAATCCTGATTCGCTCACAATTTCTGAATTTATGCATCATGGCATATACAAAACCGATCGTTTGTTGGTAAACGCTATAAAACTTTATGCCGATGGAGCTTTGGGCAGTCGAGGTGCTCTTTTAAAAAGTCCTTATTCCGATGACCCCAATACTCATGGACTTCTTGTTGAATCTCCCCAAATACTGAAAGAAATCTGTCTTAAAGCATATAATTCTGATTTTCAGGTGTGTACACATGCCATTGGCGATTCGGCCAACCGATTGATGCTGGATATTTATTCCGAAATATTGAAAGGTAAGAATGATCGTCGCTGGCGTATAGAGCATGCTCAGGTAGTCGATCCTGAAGATTTGATGAAATTTGGTCAATTTTCCATCATTCCTTCCGTTCAGCCAACTCACGCAACTTCCGATATGGATTGGGCTGAAAAACGCCTTGGACCCCAACGCCTCCAATATGCTTATACTTACCACGATCTTCTCACCCAAAACGGATGGATAGCTTTGGGGACCGATTTCCCCATAGAAGAGGTAAATCCCATATTCACCTTTTATGCAGCCACTACCCGAAAAAATTTGCAACATCGACCTCCAGGCGGTTTTTTACCCCAAAACAAACTCTCACGACGCGAAACCTTGTATGGCATGACGCTTTGGGCTGCAAAATCAACATTCCTCGAAAATGAAATCGGCTCGATAGAACCAGGTAAAAAAGCCGATTTTATCGTAACTTCCGATGATTTGATGCAGCTTCCCGACGACAGCATACCTCATATTGTGGTAGAACAAACTTGGATTAATGGTAAATGTGTTTTTCATAAATAACAGCTGCTGATGCACCGCCGTCTGCGAACCATTTTACATTTATTGGAACAGCGCAAATTGACCGAACTCCAGCTCGAGTTTGATGCCATTCTCCTCGAAGATCATAGCGAAGAAGTGAAATATCTTTACCATCTCTTTCGTCAAAAGCTATTCACAGAATTGACCCATGAGATTCAAGATGTATTGCAAAAAACCCAGCATATTGTTCCTTCCGACATTAACATTCAAGGAATTAAAACTCAAATAAGAATTCTTGAAACCCAGCTTTCGGTGGTCCAATATAAGAAAACAGAAATACTCAAGGAGATTGATCGGTTTCGTATTCGTCATAACAGTGACTTGGGATGGCTTATCGGAAAGATTTTGAAAATACAGATGGAGATATTTTATTTACTTCAGGATGTAGATTCCTCATATCAGGCAAATTACCAAGAAGCCAAAAAGGATTATACTGCTTATCAGCATCAAAGGCGCAGCTTGGAAAAAATTCAGCCTTTACAAATTCTTGATGAAAAGCAGCGCGAAAGCATGAAAAAAATGTATCGTGAAGCCAGTAAACTGTGTCACCCCGATATCGTGAACGACGACTTTCGTGAAGAAGCTCGAAAGGTTTTCATAGAACTCAATCGCGCCTATATGATTAACGACATTCAAAAAGTAGAAGAGATACATAAATTACTTACACGGAGCAGGATGTTTAGTAGGCTACGTACTCCTAGTGAAGAAAGGGAACTTCTGGAGGCTCGTTTAGCACGCCTGCAGGCCGATTTAAAAATTTTGCAGTCCGAAATCCGTGAACTCGAAGAAAGTCAAGTTTATCATACTCTGATGAATATTCGCGATTGGGATGAATATTTTGAGCAGACAAAAATGAAGTTGAATGCTGAATATCAATTTTTGAAAACCGAACATGAGCAACTTAGGAAAGTTAGAACGGAAAAGAAATGAAGGAATCGTAAAACAAGCCAGCATGTTGTTGGATGTAACGCAGAAGCTCATCATGAAGGCCGAAGAAAGGAATCCTTCGTTTATGCCCATGTTCCGCGGTAATTATTCCAGAACAGGAATTGCCAAAACAAAGTCTATAAATCAATATCCAAAAGTCCTTTATACCTTTCATGAACTTGCCGGCGTTTATGCCAGTCCGGTGATGGCCGAAGGGAAAGTATATTTCGGCTCCGACAGCCATAGTTTTTTCTGTTTAGATGCGCAGGATGGTTCGCTCATCTGGCAATTCAAGACGGGACGTGAAATAAGGTCAACGGCCGCTATAAACGATGGTTTGCTTTGGTTTGGCAGTTTCGACCATCATGTCTATTGCCTGAATGCCAACAACGGACGAATGAAATGGAGTTTCGAAACCAAAGACTGGGTTTTTTCATCGCCTGCAGTCTTGAATGGTATCTTATATATCTCAGGAATAGATGGAAATATTTATGCGCTGGATGCTTATTCGGGAAAATTGAAATGGAACTATGAAACCGAAGGATGGGTAGTGGCATCTCCAGCTTTTACCAATGGAAAATTAATTGTGGGAAGCCGTGATGGATGGATTTATGCGTTGGATATACACAGTGGAAGTCTTCTGTGGAAAACTCGATTGGATGCAGCCATTCATGCTACGGCAGCTATTTTCAAAGGTCATGTTTTTGTGGGTACTTTGGGTAATAATTTTTATTGTTTGAATGGAGACCAAGGGAATATTATCTGGCAAGAAACTCTTGCTTCTCCCATATTCTCTTCCGCTGCTATCGATACTAATCATCTTGTTTTTGGCTCAAGATCAGGAATTTTATATTCCCTCTGTCCTTTGAATGGAGAAATTTTATGGCAAATCAGATTTGATAGAGCAATTCATTCCTCTCCAGTTATTTGTGGAGAAAATGTATATTTTGGCTGCGACGATGGAAAATTCTATTGCCTGCAGCTTTCTAATGGCCATATAGAATGGGATTATATAACCCGCGATGTTATCCGGAGTTCGGCCTGCATAGAAGAGGGGAAAATATGGTTCGGTGGACTTAAACTGTATTGTCTGGGATAAAATTTCGTATCAGTTAACTCTTTAAGCCTAACACCTCTCTAATATCTGTTATTCCTAAATCAACAATTCTTACATTTTTGGTAAAAGTGTAATTTTTAGTATTTTAGTAAGACTATTTATATGATTAACTGAAAAATAGAATTTTCAATCAGACTACTAAATTTTATGTAATGTTTAGCTGCAAAACGAAATAATAATGAAACCGTATGTTGGTTATAATAAATATCTTTAATCTAAACTGCCATAAAAAGAATTTGTTTACTTTTTACTTCTTTAATAATGGGTATATTCCCCATCTATAGAATCTATAGTCAGGCTGCATGGGTTCCTGTTCCCAGTAGTTATCCATAACAAATCTATCATAAGCTGAGGGCACTAAAGGGTTTAAATAATTTTTCATTTACCTTCAGTTCGAGAAATTTATCTTTCTCTGCAGGTCTCAATTTTTAAAAGTTAGTACTCCAAATTATCAAGTTTGTTATCCAATTGTAAAACTTTAAAATCAAACAACCATGAAAAAAATATTTTTGTTACTTTTTATCATTTGTTATTGTATGAATCCTCTCTTTTCGCAACATTATTCAAAAGGGACGGTGCTGGGGGAATTTTATTATGTTACAACATTTATCACCTATAATTTTGGGTGGGAATATGGTTTAATATACAGCAATGATTATGGTCAGTTTATCAGTTATTAAAAAGATTCATTTGATCAGAATATTTATAAAGATAAGATTAACGGATTAATTTATTCTCCTTGTAAGATAACTGGAGGCACAAGAGTTCTCCGTTCCTTATAACAATGGAGTAGATTTTGACACCCTGTTTACTCCTAATGACTTTAGTTTTTTATCGGGTACCATTGAAGGTGAAGTAATTGGTCTGAATCTGCCTCAACCGCCATACAGCCCGATTGATTTATATGTAAGCAGCGATACAGGCAATAGTTTTGAATACAAAAGTCAGTTGCCACATTATAATTTTTCCATTTATCCTATATGTGTCCGGGTGGTGCACCAGGTGAAGTGTACATTGCTGCATTTGATACGGGTTACTGCTACAGCCTTTTCAGCAGTACGGATTATGGGCAGCATTTTTCATTCAGATACCGGCTACCTTTTTTGTATATCAACGCGATTTACCGTTTAGGTTTTCAGGCTGGCAGAGCAGAAGGAGAGTTTTATATTTTTATCGAATATGATCAATATTATAACGGCGACATTACTTTGCGAGAAAAAATAGCACGCGAAGGGGTAAAGGATTGAATCAATTTTTCTTAGCGTTCTTGGCGTCTTTGTGAGAAAAAATAGCACACGAAGCAGAGAATTGCATCAAATTTTTTTAATGTATGTAAAAAGAGTATTTGTAATTGACAGGATCGATATGCGATGGCAGGATAAAGCGTGTAAGATTTTTTATCACATTTTTGGCAACAATGATTTTTTATTGCCAAATTTGTGATAATTTAGTTTGAAGTTTTATATAAAAATTTTAACGAAAATTTTCGTAAATATATCCAGAGCCAAACATTTTTTCCATTTCTAAGAATTTTTCAATCTTATCATTACCATATTTTTTCAGATTATTGATAATTTTTTCGACAGGTTTGGGCATTTCGGGGCGGGGCGAAGACTTCGAAAAAAATTTATCGGCATAACAAACAATTTTTTCCTCTATTGTCTGTGGCTGCATATCACGATGGGGCAGAGGCAATAGGTTCTTCTCGATATCGGTTAACGACAAGCCTATGCCAACATGTCGCTCGCAAACAGGCGCTATATCGAGTAAACCTTCCTTTTCTAAAAGTTCTCTTCCTAAATATCCATGTGCCAGGTAGGGGTATTTCCCGTAACACCCAATAGCCGGAGCATCGGTCATAAAAATCCCTATGTCGTGTAACAGCGCCATAACCTTTACTTTTTCAATGTCGACATTTAAGTGAGGGTTATTTAGTACAATCAATTCAGCAGCCTTTGCCACGGCATTTACATGAATACGATAATACCGACTGGCTTCCGAATCTTGAGGATAATACTTCTCGATGAGTTTCAAAGCTTCGCATGTTTTCATAACTCGCACTTTTCTTCAATTCAACAATATTTTTCCCAATGTGTTTAAAAATCGAAATTTCTGAACATCAATCTGACAAGAAGATTGAAGCCAGGTTTCATATTCGTATAACCTTCAAGATGGGTGCTTGTAAAATAAAAAGTTAAACTGGGATCAATTGAAATATTTGCATTGAAATTCAATGCATAACCTAATGTAAAGAATCCTCCGACTCCTATACCACCTTCATAAATATCGTAATAATCTTGCGAATAAGGCCCAATAGGATGTTCTCCAGAATATTTTATGCTGTATTCCTGATTCTCGATGCGAATCATGTTCTTTAACACTTTGGTATTATTGATATTCACACCTGTCTCTATAAAAGGGAAATATCTTTCATGATTTCTCAGGTCGAACCGATAGCCCAGATCAATGTAAGTTCTTTCTTCCTGTCCCATGATTTGGCATTGGAGGTAGTTGGCATCGAAAGAATAACCTTCGGGAATTTCAAGATAAAGAAGAAACACATCGCTGGCTGTTAATCGCGCATAATTGGCCTGTAAAAGAAAAGATGATCTTTTCGAAAATTGATAACGCACATATCCGCCTACCGTAAGATTAGGCTGATAAGACATTTTATGTGGCAATTCATAGAAAAGATAATTGTATCCAATTTGTTGTACGATTATAGGTTTATAATATTGATTATCGAGAATTAATGATATTTTATTGATATTTTCGGAACTTCCGTTGTAAAAATTGGCCGAAAAATTAGAAGGGAAAGCAGCACCCATATTAATGCCAAAATACCAGCCCTTGCGTAAACTGTCGGCCTGTTGCACATATTCGATATTCTGTTGTGAAAAAATTTTACTTGAATAAAATAAAATAATAACAATAAAAAATAGGTTTTTTATTTTATTCATTGTTATTTATTTCGTCGAGTAAATTCATCACTTCTTTTGCAATATTTTGAGGAGTGAATCCAAAATGAGTCTCTAGGATTTCAGCGGGTGCCGAATATCCGAATTGTTCGAGTCCAAATATTCTGCCTTTTGATCCGGCAAGGGTTTGAAAGGTAGATGGCAAGCCAGAGGTAAGCACAAAGATCGGAATTTCTTCAGGCAAAATAGAATGTTGATATTCTGTGGATTGTTCACGAAATAAGCCTTCGCTGGGGGCAGAAATCAGGTTTGTTTTTATTTGATATTGATTAAAAAGAATATCGCTTGCCTCCAAAAGCAAAGCCACATCAGAGCCATTTCCCAAAAGGATGATATCGGGTGAGTCGCTTATTTTACGAATCAGATAAGCACCATGATGAAGATTTACGGCTTCTTTACGACGTCTTTCGAAAGGCAGAGGGGGTAAGGTTTTAACGTTTTGCCGGCTTAACAGAATGCCCGTGGGGCGATTTTTATTTTGAAGGGCAAATTTCCATGCTTCGAGCGTTTCTGCCTGATCGGCCGGACGAAGAGCTATGAAACTTCTCTGGTTAGAATGGTTTTTTAATTGTTCCAACAAGCGAATCTGTGCTTCCTGTTCCACGGGTTGATGAGTCGGACCATCTTCTCCCACACGAAATGAATCGTGCGACCAAACATAGATGACCCGAAGTTCCATTAAGGCCGCCAAGCGAATGGCTGGCTTCATATAGTCGGAAAAAACCATAAAAGTGCCACATACAGGAATTACACCTCCATGCAGAGCCATTCCGTTGGCCAATGAAGCCATGGTGAGTTCCGATACCCCAACATGCAGAAAGGCCCCATTGAAATCTCCCAGCACAATAGGTTGGGTATGACTAAGAAATCCGTCGGTTCGATCACTATTAGCAAGGTCGGCCGACATTACCAGCATATTTCCAAGGGTTTGGCTAAAAACAGAGAGTACCTCGGCCGAGCTGACACGAGTAGCTACATTCATGCTCAAATGTATCGCATCCCAGTTTATTTCGGGTTGAATCTTATCAAAGTATTGTCTAAGCTCATCAGCCAGTTTGGGATTTTGTTCTTTCCATTCGTCAAAGGTTTCCTTCGCTTTGCGGGCTTCCTCTTTTTTCCTGTTTAAAACTTTTAGATAATGTTCTTCAACGTCGGGAAAAATGGCAAAAGGATGCTGAGGATCGGCTCCGAGTCCTCTCAAAGTAATCGTAACATCGGCTCCGGCTTTGCTGATAGGCTTTCCATGTGTAGATACAAGTCCTTCCATGGATTTTCCTTCCTTATTTTTGATTCCTTTTCCCATGATGGTATGGCCAATAATAAGGGTAGGGGACTTAGTTTCAGCCCAAGCAGCATCCAATGCTTGACGTATTTCTTCGGGGTCATTCCCGTCTATCTCGAGCACTTTCCAACCCCAAGCCCGATATTTCATGGCCGTATTTTCCGATGAAACTTCATCTACTTTTGTCGAAAGCTGAACATTATTGGCATCATAAAACATGATAAGGTTATGCAATCCCAGATGCCCGGCCAAGCGACCTGCTCCTTGTGAAATTTCTTCCTGTATACCGCCGTCCGAAATAAGAGCAATGGTTTTATGCTCTACCACTTTTCCGAATCGTGCGGCTAAAAATCGTTCGGCAATAGCTGCTCCCACGGCCATGGCATGCCCTTGTCCCAAAGGACCCGAGGTGTTTTCGATGCCTCTTTGTATATTCTTTTCTGGATGGCCTGGCGTACTGCCTCCTAATTGGCGAAAATTTTGCAAATCGTCGAGTGAGAATTTTCCGCATAAGGTTAGAACAGCATACAACAAGGCTGACAAGTGGCCAGGGTCGAGGAAGAAACGATCCCGAGCAATCCAATTCGGATCGTTCGGAATACAATTGGGATCGGAAGGATCGAAACGCAGATATTCACTATAAAGAATATGGATAAAATCGGCTGCTCCCATCGCTCCGCCCGGATGGCCAGATTTGGCTTTTTCGACCATGGCAACAATAAGAGCCCGCAAATTGTCGGCCGCCCGCCTGTCTATATTGGTTGTCAGATTCATCGAGGTTTTATTTTCGTGATTGAAAGACACGGGCAAAATTAGAAATTTTGATTCTTAAAATCCTAAAATTTGTCGCCCGTAGCGGGTTGGGAAAATATAGGGGAAATAGAGACGACAAGAGAGAGGAATGAATGGGAAAACTGTATTTTTTGCAATCTACAAGATTAGCACGAAAGAGGATTTTAGTTCTCCAATTTCTCAGTCTTAACCGTTGCATGCAATTTATCTATCAATCAAGCAAACAGTCAATAGAGAAATAAGATGATTACTTTGCGTAATTGATGACCCGGGTTTCTCGAATAACAGTGATTTTGATTTGCCCTGGATAGGTCATTTCCTCTTGAATTTTTCGTGAGAGTTCATAAGAAATGCGGTTAACCTCATCGTCAGAAACCTTATCGGCTCCCACAATGACTCTCAACTCACGTCCAGCTTGAATTGCGTAAGTTTTTACCACACCAGGGTAGGAGAGGGCAAGTTCTTCAAGTTTATGCAGCCGTTGCATGTAGGCCTCAACCACTTCTCGACGAGCTCCTGGTCTTGCACCCGAAATTGCATCACAGACCTGTATAATAGGAGCAATCAGTGTATTCATTTCTATATCTTCATGATGAGAACCGATGGCATTGCATATTTCGGGTTTTTCCTTGTATTTCTCGGCAAGGTTCATTCCTAGAATGGCATGTGGCAGGTCGCTTTCATTTTCGGCTACTTTGCCAATATCGTGAAGTAAACCTGCACGTTTGGCCTTTTGAGCATTCAGTCCTAGTTCGGCAGCCATATTTGCACATAAACGTGAAACTTCCTTCGAGTGATGTAAAAGATTCTGCCCATAAGAGGAACGGTATTTCATTTTGCCTATCAGGCGAATGAGTTCAGGATGCATTCCATGAATCCCCAGTTCAACCACTGTACGTTTGCCCACTTCGATGATTTCCTGTTCGATCTGTTTTTCGGTTTTAGCTACTACTTCTTCAATTCTTGCTGGGTGAATACGACCATCAGTAACTAATTTTTGCAGCGATAAACGAGCTATCTCTCTACGTATGGGATCGAAACTCGATAAAAGAATGGCATCAGGGGAATCGTCGATGATGATTTCTACGCCAGTGAGAGCTTCGAGTGTTCGGATATTTCTTCCTTCGCGGCCTATGATGCGGCCTTTGATCTCATCACTTTCGATATTGAAAACCGAAACGGCATTTTCAATAGCATTTTCGACTGCTGTTCGTTGGATCGACTCAATGACAATTTTCTTGGCTTCGTTTTGAGCAGTGATTTTAGCCTCGTCCATGATGTCCTTAATATATGTAATAGCATCGTTTCGGGCTTCTTCCTTCATGCTTTCGATGAGTTGATTACGAGCCTCTTTACTGGTCATGCCCGAAATCTTTTCGAGTATGTCGGTTTTTTGACGTAAGGCTTTTTCTAATTCGGTTTCCTTTTGGGTAACCCATTCCAATTTTTCATTAAGCATAGAATTTTTTGCTTCTACCTCTCTTTGTCGTTTCTGGAGTTCCTCAGAACGCTGGTTTATTTGCTGTTCACGCTGCTTCAAACGTGTTTCCAAACGAAGCAGACTGTTGTTTTTCTCGATGATTTCCTGTTCGTTTTTCAATTTAAATTGTAGGATTTCTTCTTTGGCTTGAACGATTTTTTCTTTCTTGAGCATTTCCGCTTTTTCTTCGGCTTCGCGAAGAATGCGATTGGCGTTTGAGTTTGCATTCTTTCGAATAGCAAGTGCAGTAATGAAACTGGCCAGTGCCATACCTATTACTACCAATAAGATAATATATAGCGTACTCATGCAGATAGGTGGTTTTTAAACGGAAAAGAAAAACCCGCAAACAATTCCTGGAGTTTTGAAACCCCATTCTATAGGTTTAGGGTTGCCCTGCTTCTTTAAACTTCCACTGTTATCCTGAAAGGAACTCCGCCGAGCGGAGTCGTGGCCTGTTTGCCAAAACAGAAAGACTCCCCTTAAGTGTTTAATGTTGAGTTTGCAAACCGAATGGAATTGCTGCGGGTAATATCATTTGGATGTCAAAGAACGTTCAAATATACTGGTCTATCATACCTTCTATTTCCCTGATTCTGTTTTGTATTTCGAGATTATGGTATTCCATGAGGTTTTTATTTGCTTCTAACTGAGTGGCAAGCTCCAGAACTATCATTGCAAGCAAATCCTGTTTATCGCGATATGCGTAAATTTGCGCATAATCTTGCAACCTCTGGTTGATATCATGGGCTACTTTACGAATGGTTTCTTCTTCCTCCTTTTTAATAGTTAAACGATATGTTCTTTCTCCTATAAGTAGGGATATTGAGATTTCATCCATTGTTGAATGTCAGTTCTCGACTTACTCCTTCAGGTCAGGTTGGTTGATTAAACCAATACATTTGTCAATGTCCCGCACAATCCTATCGATAATGGCTTTGACTTCTGTTTTTCCTTTTCCTTGGGTTAATAATTCGGTTAAGTTTTGTATTTTAAGTTCGTTGTTCATCTGCTCGAAATGCTTTTGAAATTCCTGATTCTTTTTTAGCAGATCGGAATTGATGGTTTCTATGACCTTCATCTTTTCGACCATTACCTGATATTGCTCCACAAAATGTTCTACTTTGATTCGAAGAGAACGAAGCATATCAAGTGTTTCGCTTTCAGGCATTTCGGTTTAAACATTTCGATACGATGTACACTTTGCAAAGTTAATATAAATCTTAAAAATTATAGCCCTATTTTAATCTTTTCCGGTATTTTCTTCGTCGAGCAAGTCAGGACGTCGTTTTTTAGTCCGCTCAATAGCCTTCTCGAGCTTCCATTGCTGAATTTTTCCATCGTCGCCCGATAAGAGAATTTCCGGTACTCTCCATCCTTTAAAATTGCAAGGACGCGTATAAACCGGCGGCGAAAGCAAATCATCCTGAAACGAATCGGTAAGTGCCGAAGTTTCGTCGTGCAAAACTCCCGGAATCAGTCTGACGATGGCATCGGTCATTACTGCAGCAGCAAGCTCTCCACCAGTCAATACATAATTTCCTATCGAAACTTCCTGGTCGATCAAATGATCTCGTATCCTTTGATCGATTCCCTTGTAATGCCCACATAAAATGATGATGTTCTGCAAGGTCGAAAAATAATTGGCCATCTTTTGATCGAAAAGTTCACCATCGGGTGTAGTAAAAATGACCCTGTCGTATGCTCTTTCCTTCTTCAAAGTTTTTATTGCTTTGTAAATTGGTTCGATCATCATTACCATACCCGCATCACCCCCAAAGGGATAATCATCCACACGCCGGTGTTTATCAGTCGAGTAGTCTCGTATGTTGTGTACATGAATTTCTACCAACTTTTTTTCGGTTGCTCTTTTGAGAATGGATTCGGAGAAAGGCCCTTCGAACATTCCGGGAAATAAGGTTAGAATATCTATTCGCATAAAAAAATTTTTCGAAAAATAACCATAATTGGAATGAAAGTTTTATTTTTGTAAAAATTTTGCTCTTTTAGTAGAACCTGCAAATTTATCAAACCCACTCATATATGACGAAATAATTGAAATTTAGCTCGTGAAGTTCCCTATAAAAATATTGTATGCAGAAGATGAGCGTTTGTTTCGTGAGATGATGACCGATTTTCTGAAGGATTTGGCCGAAGAAGTTCATGTGGCCGATAATGGAAATTCGGGTATGCAACTATTTCATAAACACGGAGCCGACTTAGTAGTAGCCGATATTGCCATGCCTGGCCTAAGCGGCTTAAAGATGATTCGAAGCATAAAAAGAGAAAAACCTTCCATAAGATCTATCATTACCACCTCCTACGAAGAAACGAGTTATTTTATCGACGCCATTGAAATAGGAGTGGATAAGTTTTTATTGAAACCTTTCGATAGGGATTTGTTGAACAAAACCATTCATGAATTAGCAAACATCATATTGAATGAGCAGAAGCTGCTGAAGGAAGAAGAAGCCCGTAAGCGAGCCGAAGCTGAACTTACCGAAAGCGAGGCTCGTTTCAGGCTATTATTCGAAAAAGCTCCCGAAAGCATCATGGTGATCGATGCAAATACATCCAAAATTGTGGATATGAATGCTTCGGCAGTAAAGCTACTGGGTTACGATGTCAATGAAACCCGTAAAATGTCTCTCGATACCCTTATGTCGGATACTTCATGGTCGAAAGCGACTCTTGAACCTAATGCCAAACCATATGAATTGGATCTTTATTCGAAATTTGGAGAATCTATACCCGTTGAAGTTTCCTACAATAGGATTTCATTTACTGGCCAAAATCTTTGTCTTGCCATCTTTAGTAATCTTACCGAGCGGAAAAAAGCCGAAGAAGCCCTCAATCAGTATAAAAACAAACTCGAACTTCTGGTCGAGGAACGTACCTACCAACTGCAAAATACCGTAGAAAAACTGGAAAATGAGATTCAACAACGCAAAGCTGCTCAAATCGATCTGGCATTTAAAGTACAGATAGAGAAAGTTCTTTCGGGAATATCGAGTTCATTCATAAGACTTCAAGACGAGTTTTTAGAAGAAGAAATCATAAAAAGCCTTTCTCAAATTACTTCGACTGCAGGAATGGATCAAGCCTGTCTGTTTATTTTAAAGGAGAATTCTTCCGAAATAGAACGAAAATATATCTGGAGCGCACCTCGGCACGTCAAAAAAGTGATATTCTCTGACGACTTCGATTTGAAAGATCTCGAGTTTGCATATAGTCATCTAATAAAACATCAAGCTGTCGTAGTGAATGATAGAAGACTATTGACAGACAATACGAGGGAAAAGAAATTCATGCGACTTTACCATTTGCAATCCTTTGTGTTCGTACCTTTGGTAAATGAAGAAAAATTAGCCGGAGTTATTGGACTGGCTTCAGTTTCCTGTGCGCATATCAACGAGGATATTGTATTTATGCTAAAAA
Organism: Bacteroidetes bacterium ADurb.Bin012; assembly: GCA_002071415.1. GTDB lineage: Bacteria > Bacteroidota > Bacteroidia > Bacteroidales > TTA-H9 > TTA-H9. The sequence goes on along the minus strand of MWFC01000001.1, from coordinate 232,753 downwards.
TCGCTGGTAAGGTTTTTTTAGATGCACAATACCGAAAGGATACCACCGAAAAATTGATCGACAGTGAAGAAAAAGCCCGGGCATTATTGAATGTCGTACCCGATGCAATTGTTTTACTCGAATCTAATGGTAATATACTCGATATTAATGAAAAAGCAGCTGAATTGATCGGTGGTTCCACCGTAAATAATCAAAAACCAAATTACTTCGACCTTCTTCCCGAACCTATCAGAACGGCCCGTCAGAAGATTTTCAAAAAGGTTGTAAGCGATGGAAGAAGATATTCTCATTACGATACCCTGTTGAACCGACATTATGATCTTACCTTTTACCCTGCATCAAATCTCAATAAAACCATTAAAAGAGTTGCTATTTTCAGTAGAGATATTACTGATATACTTGCAAATCAAGAAGCTATTACCAACCATAATCATTTCTTACGTGCTCTTTTGGACAATATCCCTAATCCTGTGTTCTATAAAGATACTAAAGGGGTTTTTCTGGGATGCAACAATGCTTTCTTACAAGCCTTCGGAAAAACTTCAACCGATATTATAGGAAAGAAGATTTGTGAAATTTTTTCGATAGAAAATTGCCGCCAAATTATCCAAAAAGATGAGGAAATAATTATTTCGAAGCAAATCCAGAGCTTTGAACTGGAATTTCAATATGCTGATGGACTTATACACAATATAATTATCAATCAATCTCCCTTTTCCCAAAGCGATGGTACTTTAGGGGGCTTGGTTGGAATCATGATCGATATCAGTGAAATAAAGCAGATACAGCACGAACTCGAACAATGGAATATACAATTGAACAAGAGGGTTAGCGAAGAGCTTAAGAAAGTCGAAAAACAGAGGCAAATGCTTATTCAGAAATCCAAACTCGAATCATTGGGTCAGCTCGCAGCTGGAATTACTCATGAAATGAATCAGCCCCTTACTGCCATAACCATGGGACTCGAAAATATTCTTTTCCACTTGAAATCAGAAGACATCACAAAGCACTATCTCGAAAACAAAATAGGAACCATCTTAGAGAATATTCAACGCATCAACCGCATAATCGACCACGTAAAAACCTTTTCACGCAACCAACAAAATGCCCGGTTTACCCGCATGAATCTGAATGAGGCCATACAGGGAGCCTTGTTGCTATTGAAGAGTCAATTTTCCGAGCGAAATATTCATTTTAATCTGCAACTTCATCCAGAACCTTTATATTTTTTGGGCGACCGCTTCAAAGTGGAACAAGTCGTCATCAATTTGCTTAACAATTCGAAAGATGCTTTGGAACAAAAAGCCCATAACCAAAGCCTTAATTTTAATAAAACAATTGCCATTCGCAGCTTTATAATAAACTCCAATAACATAGGAATGGAAATCGAAGATAATGGTACAGGCATTCCACCTCAACTGCTTGATCATATCTTCGAACCCTTTTTCACAACTAAAGAAATCAATAAGGGTACAGGATTAGGTTTATCCATCGTTTATGGTATTATAGAGGAATTAAAGGGAAACATCGAAGTTAAAAGCGAATTTGGGGAAGGCACATGCTTTACCTGTGAATTTCCTTCTTACATGAATACCAACAATTGATAAGCCAGTCGGAATTTATAACTTTGCAAAAATTCCTTCTCATAGAACATTAAAACGAATTTGCTTAAGAATGGCTGAGCAACTAAATATTCTTATTGTTGACGATGAAGAGATTATTCGTAACGAATTAGCCGAGTATCTTCAAAATAACAATTTCAATGTTTTTTTGGCCGAAGCCTCCACCGAAGCCTTGGAGGTATTGAAGGCCAATCGCGTTGATGTTGTTTTTCTCGATATTCGTTTGCCAGGTATAAATGGGCTCGAACTTTTGAAAATCATAAAGATGGAATATCCTGAAAAAGAAGTGATTATGATTTCGGGCCATGGGGAAATGCAAAGCGTTATCGAAGCTATGCGAAGCGGAGCATGCGATTATTTGCCCAAACCTTTTTCGTTGACCGAAGTAATTTCGGCTATCGAACGAACGCGCCGATTTATCGATTTGAACAACCGACTCAAAGAAGTTGAAAATTCATTCAATCTATTTAAAGACAACATTAGGAAAGAACTTGGACAAGGTTTTATTGCGCAGAGTCAGGCCATGAAAAAGGTATCTGAACTTGTAAGTAAAGTTGCTAAGAGCGATCCTACCAATGTGTTGATCATGGGTGAAAGCGGCACAGGCAAAGAACTAGTCGCCAGAGCTATACACTACATGAGCCCTCGCAAGGATCATTACTTCTATGCAGTAAACTCTTCGGCTATCACCGAAACACTGTTTGAATCGGAATTCTTTGGACACACCAAGGGTTCGTTTACTGGCGCAAATGAAAATAAAACCGGATGGTTCGAAGTAGCCAACAAAGGCACTTTGTTTTTAGACGAAATTGGCGATTTGCCTCTGAGCCTGCAGACTAAATTTCTGCGCGTACTCGAAGAACGTAAAATCAGCAGAGTAGGAGGGACTCAAGAAATTGGTATCGACGTCAGAATCATTGCAGCAACCAATCAAGACCTCGAAAAACTTACCGAAGAAAAACAATTCCGCCTCGATTTATATCACCGCCTCAGCGCATTCATTATCCATATCCCACCTCTGCGAGAACGCAAAGAAGATATCCCATTGCTAATCAATTATTTTATTGATGATTTTTCAAAAAAAATGAATAAAAAAATCACCCGCATCGACAAGGAAGTCGTGGATACTCTTATTGACTATTCATTCCCTGGCAATGTGAGAGAATTGCGCAACATGGTCGAAAGAGCGATCATTCTATCGGAAGGAGACCGGCTGGTTGCCGATGACTTTCAATTCGACAAGATATCGAAAAAAATTTCTCGCACAAATAATAATCTCGAGGTTCTCGATCTGGAGATCCTCGAACGCAACGCCATCATTAAAGCAATCCACCAGTCAAATTTCAACAAATCAGCCGCCGCAAAACTTTTGAACATTTCTTTTCAGGCATTAGACCGAAGAATAAAAAAATATCATCTGGTCTTTGAAAAACGGCTGGGTTGAATTTCATCATCGTATCGAACATATTTTCGCCATCACAGCATGCCGTTTTATAGAACATCATTAGAAAAATGAGTGAATTCGATTTTACTGAATATACAAAGTGCAAATTATGCCCAAGAAACTGCGGAGTAGATCGTTCGAAAGAGGCATCGGGATTTTGCCATGCCAACGATAGACTTGCAATAGGCTCTATTTGCAGGCACACCGGAGAAGAACCCCCCATCAGTGGTCAATATGGTATAGCAAATATCTTTTTCATGCACTGTACTTTGCAATGCCAATTCTGTCAGAATATGCAAATTAGCCAAAATAAGATGGTTCTGGATCCTTATCTCTATCGTGTTCATGAAGTTACGGCAAGAGTAATGAAACTACTGGAAGAGGGTTGTAAAGCCGTTGGTTTTGTGAGCCCAACTCATTATATCCCCCATGTAAAGGCAATAATTTCTGAGCTTAAATCTAATGGTTATCATCCCCCTTTCGTTTATAATACCAGCGGTTATGAAAACACAGAGCAGTTGAAAGAACTGGAAGAATGGGTTGATGTTTGGCTACCTGACTTCAAATATGCTGATCGATCATTAGCCAGAAGACTTTCCATGGCGAGTAATTATCCCGAAGTTGCCTTGAAGGCCATCAGGGAAATGTTTCGGCAGAAAGGTTCTAATGTGATTGTGAATAAAGAAGGTCAGGCCGAGTCGGGATTGATCATTCGGCATTTGGTATTACCGGGTTATATCGAAAATAGTATAAAAGTGCTCGAAACCATAGCCGACGAAATTTCTACGAATGTTTATATAAGCCTGATGTCACAATACAATCCTCAATTTTACCAGAAAATGGATGTGGCTTTACAACGTCCAATCGATTTGCAAGAATACGAAATGGTAGTACAGCGATTTTATGAGCTTGGATTTCATAATGGCTGGATACAGGAATTGGAGAGTCATAAAACCTACAATCCAGATTTTGAACAAGAACATCCTTTTGAAATGAGCTGAGTAGAGAAAATGGAGAATGTGAGTACCAATGCCAGAATAGTATTGACGAGAGGTCAATTCAAGAAAATCGTCAATTTTTGCTTGAGCCCTATGAGTTGGTAATACATGATAAGTATTCGATCTGCTCCGTTTTATGGCCTGACACTTTTACGTTGACACAGGATATGGTTCACCCGACTCTTCGGTTTTTCCCTTTCTCGCCCGACGCTATGAGAATGTTTCTTATAGGAGCAAAATCTTTGCGTATGATGGGCCATTGATCAGGATATTGCTCGAATAAGGCGATGATTTCTGAACGGTGTTTTTTTAATGCATCGCTTATAGCCGGAGCCGATATGGGTTTATCACAATGGCTGCCAACATTTTTCCCCGTTAGAGGCAATCGATCATTCAACACGCTTCGAGCAGCAAATTCCAAACGATTCAGCAAATCACCCGTGCGTCCCAAATGTTCATATTTTTCCTTTCTTCGCTTATCGGATTTTAATGGCGACTTTTCTATATCCATGTGCCAATCCTGAATCATTAGCTCCTGATTAGGCTCATTTAAAATCAGTGAAAAATGAAATGCGTTGGTTAATAATTCTTTGAGGTGAGAAAGCTTTCCGGAAAAATTCCTGATTAATGTCTCGGCTTCAGGAGAAAGTAAGGCTTTCCTATTATACTTGCAGGCTAATTCATTCAATATATCCTTCGAATATTCCACGAGGCTCTGCCCAGCCTGCTTTTCAAGCAGTTCTGTCTTATTTCGCTCATTCTGAAATCTATTGGCCAACTGACGAGTATTATTCATCAATTGCCCGAATGATTCCCTTTCTTCTCTCATCAATACTAAAAATGTTGCTAACAAACGATGGAGGATTTGTGCAGTAAGTGCTTTCTCGCTAGTGCTAAAAGATTGTTTTTCAGAAGATAAAAAGGCGGATTTGAATCTTGGATTAAAATACAAATAGAGCAGGTCATATCCCTGATTGGTTTCATCTAAAAATCTGAGCAAAAGAATGGTGCGGTCGAACTCATCGAATATGGTATGAGAAAAAGCCTGATTGTGTACCTCGAAAGGTAAATCATCCTTCCCTAACCATTGGTAGGCCCCTTTACGCTGACGTTCACTCCGGAAAAATTCATAGAAATCTTCCACTAATACACTCCTCACTTCCCAACCTTCATCATGGTTTCTTTCGACACTTTGGGCAATAAGTTTGTTGCCTGGCATTTGATAAAATACTATAAGGCCCTTTTCGATTCCATCGATAGCATCAGCAGCAAACCGGAGTAAACGAAGAGGAGGAGCGTCAGTAAACGAAACAAATGAATTCATGAAAAAAAATGACCTGATGAGAATGGCAAAAATATTTCATTTACTTAATTAAGTCAATACTTTTCCTTAATTCAATAAAATTTAATTTGTTTAAGTTTTGCTTAATTATTAAATTAAGCAGATTTTTTTACTTAATTTATTATAAAACAGGTAATTTAAACTATAAATTTGGATTTTACTCTTTAAGAATTTAAGTTATTCATACCATGCGCAGTGAATTTTTCTATGAAATACAACATGCCAGAGAAAAATATCTGGACGAATTAAGCAAACTCAAAGATAAAGAGCTCGATGGACATGAAAACGACAAATCACTACAGAATAAGTCCATAGAACCCCTTTCTTCGAACCATAATTACTGTATTCACGAGGATTTTGAACAGCGGGGTTGCATTCCTTCATTAAATATTTTCGCAAAACTCATCAAGGCCATATATATAGCCTTCCTTTCTGCAAAATATAATCATAATGAATAAGTTAAGACTTTTATGCAAGAATTCATTCTGGTTTGGTATAATTCAACTAACTTGAACCTATCGAATACGTGGAATAATTGATTGATTATAAATGATTTATCAATATAAAAGGTTTTGTATGTATTTTTATAATCTTATTCGTTCGATATAAGCTCATATGAGCGTTCAGATAAGAAGAATGTTAATTAATTACAGTATCCTGATTATGAATTTTATATAATATATCTGTTGAAGTAATGGATGCAACACTTGTCGAGGAAATAAAACGTTATATTTCAACCAATGATTCGGCATCTCTCATAAAAGCAATGCATAACTATCATTTGGGGATCGACGATTTTCTCGACACTGAAAAATCGGAAACAGCCTTGAGTATTGCCATTAAACTGAAACAGAAAGATATGGTTGCATTTTTACTTCAATCTGGTGCCAATCCTAACCTATGTGTTCGATCGGAAACACTATTGATTTTGGCCATACTCAGCGATGAGCCCGAAATAGTAAAACTATTACTCGATCATGATGCCCTATCTGATGTAAGCGACGATAATGGAAATACGCCTGTTGCGCTTTCCATTAAAAGAAATCAACTGCTTATTTTGACCTATCTTGTAAAAGCTGGGGCTAATCTGCATGCAAAAGATAAATTCGGGAAGCGGCCTATAGATTACATTCATTCGTCGACCGATCAAAACCTTGCAATCTATCTCCAACATGCTACTTTGATGCAAGAAAAAGCACTCCATTGGCCTGAATATACCGACGGACCCTTTGTGGAGTGGAAAGATTCGTCCTCTTTTGAGCTAAAGTATTTCTATACTCGAGATCGTCGCTTGTGTGAAAAATCGGAATTATTCCATTCCGTTAAACTCCCTTTTGTATTAAAATCATCCATCCTTTTTCATCCCGTTGAGATAAAACGACATTATGATCGCTCACCGGGTATTTGTGACATGCCCGAGCGCTTACTGGCCATTGGTGATTTACATGGCAATTTACAATCACTCCTTAGTTTAATGATAGGAAACAAAATCATCGATGCCGCATTCAATTGGATATGGGGAAATGGTCAAATCGTGTTTATCGGCGATTTGTTCGATAGAGGCTGCCAAGTTACGGAACTGATTTGGTTCGTTCAACACTTTGAAAGCCAAGCACAAATAAATGGCGGACGAGTCCACCTTATTTTAGGAAATCACGAAATTATGGCACTTATTGGCGATCATAGGTACTTGAACGAAAAATATCGTAATATTTGTGAATATTTTTCGATGAACTATTGGGAATTTTATACTCCCGATAGCGAGTTGGGCAGATTTATCAGAAGCAAACCTGCAATTTTGAAAATAGGCGATATACTCTTTGTACATGCTGGAATTGGGCCGGAACATCTTTCTAAAATGCTGTCAATAAATGAAATAAATGATGTCATCTATAATACTTTATCGGATAATAAACGTAAATTAAATGAATTAGAAATATTTATGCTATTAGATGATGGACCATTATGGTTCAGAGATTTACTGCATGAATACAGTTATTTCCAGACTTTGTCTGAGTCCTACATTGATAGTGTGCTTAGCTTTTATGAAGTTTCTCATATCATTATAGGGCATTCCGAAATACCAGAGATCAACTCGAGGTACAATGGGAAAGTCATTGCTATCAACGTTCCATTTTATCACAGCATGTATACACCGCAAGCTTTGCTTATTGAATGTAACCAATATTTTATTATCGGTGCCGATGGGGAAAAGAAACTTTTCTTAAAGTAGTTTTGGGTTCTTTTCTTAAAAGTTAATTTGTAATATAATTTATATTATGTTAAATAGACTATTTCATTATATCGTCCCCTTATATAAACTCGTGATTAAATAAAACATTCCCCCTCTTTGTTTTCGTCAGAAAAAATGAAAGGAGCAAGAATCAAAGCAAAGAAATTCAGAATGAAGTTAATGCTTATTGAACCAATTTATCAGAAAAGAATTTTGTTTCAAAAATGGCAGAATTTTTTCTTTTTCCAGAAAAACTTCGATGGATCCAAACGAGTAAGGTGCAATTTCATAAGGTTGATAAACAAATCCCAAACCGTTAGTTGTAATATAGATTTCGTTACTCAATTCTATATGATCGCTGAAAAATCCAGCTTCCAGGAGATTTCCGCGGGTTTCTTCTGCATAAGTTTTTGCTAAATTTTTAGTAATCAAATCAATGATTAGGTCTTGTTTCTCAAGGTCTAACTGTTCGGCAAGATGGATTACCGAACCATTTTTTAAATTGAAAGTCTGATATTTCGATACTTCCATTCCATGAGCTCCTCCTGTAAAGGCATAATTTAAGATTCTGATACAAAATATATCTCTACTGTTACACATTACTTGAAATGAATAAGTTCTTTCCCAATTAAAAGCAGCATCGGGTAAAGATCTATCATAATATTCCTGATTTTCTGTAATATATGATTTACAAAATTTATCTATTTGATTATCAATGGCTTGTAAGATAGTTTTACCTTTTGGATATTCTTGACCAAAATAGCTCATGAACAAATGAAACATGATAGAATCATTTATTCGTGGATTTATGGAATACTGAGGCAAAGGGAAAATGATATCGACAACGGCCTTAGGGGTTTCTTTCATGCTAAATAATGGTTGCTTCTTGTTTTGGTGGATAACTTTAAGTGGTAAGTTACCGCGATCCCATGTCAGGTTAAAAGAAGGCAGATACAACTGTTTTTGACCCTGGTTTAATTTAGGATTCTTCAATTGTTTTTGGGTATATAAAAAATTCAGCCAAAGTTTTTCGTTCATTGATTGAAGAGAAGCTTCACCCGTATTTTTATCTATCTTTCCATAGAAAATGGTTGGGGAGTTGAAGTCTAATTCTGCTGATGAGGGCATATCTAGGACGAGTTGGGCATTATCATTCTCTAGAATAATCAAATCAACATAACATTTCGGAGATGAGTTATCAGGTGTTTCGAAATGCTGATAGTTTTGGGCTTCGAGATGAAATCCCGTAATTAAGTTAACGCTAAACGCCATAATGGCAAGAAATAATTTTTTCATTGTCGTAGCCTCCATTTGGTTATTTTGGAAATAAGGTTTCTAAAAAACATATACATGAAAATGGAGAAAGAGAGGGGTCATTCGATGAATACCCCTCTCCTATTTTATGATAGTTATTTTTGGATATTTGGAAGTTGGAGACCATAGCCTTTTCGTTTGTCTTCAGCTTTGAGGAGAAAACCGAAAATAAGAGCTAAAACACCCAGAGTAGTAAAGATGATCATGGGGAGAGTATAATTGTATGTATTTACCAAAGTTCCTTCCACTAATTTTTGACCTGTAACGCAATATTTATCGAGTACCCAGCCAATTAATGCAGGAACGCCCATCAAGCCCCAGTTTTGAACCCAGAATATCAAGGCATAGGCTGTACCCAGTTGATGTTCGGGGATGATTTTAGGAACGGAAGGCCACATAGCTGAAGGCACCAAAGAGAAGCCTATTCCAAGAACAATGATTAAAAGCACGGCAATGATCCATTGGTTAATGAAGGGCAATGAAAATATGGCATGTACAAAGATAAGTAAAATTGCACCAATAATCATGATTGTAGCACCTTTCCCTTTACGGTCGTATAGATTGCCAAATAAAGGTGTTAGCAGGATTGTGCCAAAAGGTAATACTGCTGGAATTGTGCCGGCGATAGATTGATCTATTCCGAATTTATTTACCATCATGTCGGCTGCATATTTAAGGAAAGGGAAAACTGCCGAATAGAAGAGCACGCAGAGAATAGCAATAAACCACCATCCACGGTTACTGATGATTTTCAGAATATCAGAAACTTTGAATGATTCTTCGTTGGCTACTACCTCATTATCTTTGTCATAGGCTTCTTGAGAAGCATCGAGTTTTTTATCCATGAAAGTAAAGATGAAAAAAGAGATAAAACCGATGCAAAGCATAATCAAACAGATAAGAATAGGTTTCGAAACATGACCCAATTTTTGGGCAATAGGTACGGAAGTGGACAAAGCCAAAGCCGTTCCTATGCGGGCAGTAGCCATTTCCAAACCCATAGCAAGAGCTAATTCCTTTCCTTTGAACCATTTTACGATGATTTTCGATACGGTAATTCCAGCCGTTTCCACTCCTACTCCAAATGTTGCATATCCTAACGCAGCCATAACTACCTGAGCTTTGATCTGGAAGAGGCCAAGAAAATTCCAAACCTGGCCATCGAGTGAATGGGTCGATACAGCCCAGTATTTGATGGCCGTACCCGTAATCATGACTATAGTAGATGCAAGCCCCGTAAACCTCACGCCCATTTTATCGAGGATGATTCCTCCAATGATGAGCATGAGTAGAAACACGTTAAACCAGCCATAAGCACTGGTAAATATGCCATATTCAGTACTCGTCCATGATAACTGCTGCTCGAGCAAACCTTTTAGTGGAGCCATTACATCGGTGAGGTAGTAGCCCGTTAACATGGTAAATGCCACAAGTGCCAAAGCAGTCCACCGAGCTACGGCTGAATCGCGCAAAGTCTGTCTTACCTTTTCCATCCTTTAATGTTTAGTGGTTGATAATTTTATGAATTAGTTGCGGCAAATTTAAAATGAATCGGCATTCAATGTTCCATGTATCTTCCATTTTAACTTTGGCTTTCGGAATGTTTTCATCATTTGGTTGATTTATTGATGGATAGTAAATTCAAGAATTCCTGAATTTTTTATCTTCTCTTCTGCTGAATTTCCTACCCACGATCCATTGGTTGAATGTTTAAATTCAATTGATTGAGGCTAAAAAAGAAAACTCAGGAAACAAAAAAACACACCTCATGGAAAAGATGTGTTGTTGTGACTCCGGCAGGATTCAAACCTGCAACCTTCTGATCCGTAGTCAGATGCTCTATTCAGTTAAGCTACGGAGCCTTTGTATAATGCATTTGCAAAATTATAAAATTTTTGAAGAAGATATGATATATCAATAAGAATTTTATTTTCTAAGAGTGATTGTCATTCCATCTTCAGCAAGATAGGTTTCGGAAAAGATGTTTCGAGCTTCGTTCAGAAAGCTGTCGAGGTTGCGATATCTCGAAGAGATATGTCCCAACATCAGGCGTTTAGCCAAAGCCTTTTTCGCAATAGTAGCAGCTTGTATGGTTGTGGTATGCCCTTTTTCGGCTGCTAATTCGGCCTTGTCGTGCATAAATGTTGCTTCATGATAAAGAAGGTCGACATTTTTCAATACTTCGGCTATGGGAGCATAAAATGCCGTATCGAAGCAGTATGCAAACGAAATCGGTGGATCGGGAAAAGTAATTTCTTCGTTGGAGAGGATACGGCCATCGGGCAAAACGTAGTCCTCACCTGATTTTATACGTACTATATCTGTATAATGCGGATGATAATCTTCGATAAATTGATGCAAAACTTTTCGAGGGCGTTCTTTTTCCTTGAGTAAAAAGCCATAAGCTGGCAAACGGTGTTGGAGGGGGAAGGCAGAAACGGTAAAATTATCTTCTTCACAAACCATTTCAAGATTTTGTGAACTTAAGGGATGAAAAACAAGTGGATAATTGAGTTCCTTGACGCTGATTCCCATTTGAATCCTAAGAATCTCTTCGAGCAGAGGAGGTCCATAAACATGGAGCTCATTTTTGCGTTTACCGATGTGATAGGTAAAAAGCAGGCCTACTAATCCAAAGAAATGATCGCCGTGGAGATGGGAAATAAAAATATGTTGGATATGCAAGGCTTTTACTTTGAACCGTTTCATTTGTATTTGAGTTGCTTCTCCACAATCGAAAAGGCAGAGTTTTTCGTCAACATTGGCTACAGTAGCGCTCAATCCTCTTCGAAGCGTTGGAGTAGCAGCTCCAGTTCCCAAGAAAGTTATTGAAAAACCCATTTTTGAATTTTACGTAAAAAACAATTTTCATTTAAAAATTCACCCAAACTCACATAAAAGAAAGTTTGGGTGAATTATACAAAGTATTTCTTCCGATCAATTCTTATCAGAAATCTCTCCAGAGGGTTCGGAAGTATTCTCTTCTTTTGGATTGCTGGTTTGTTCCAAATCTTCACCTGCAGATTGTTCTATGGCTTCTGCATTTTCTTCCTTAGGTTTTTGGAGTTCTTCTATTGTTTCGGCAACAGTTTCTTCGGAAGATTTTTTAGTGATTTCATCAGAAGGCAGAGCGGGTGTTTCATCTGAGGATGGAGGGACAGCATGTTCTTCTGTGTCATGAGAGAGTTCCGGTTCTGGGGTGAGTTCAGAAGTTTTAACCTTTTCTGTTTTTTTCGATTTAGGTGATTTTTTTCGTTTGGATAAGTTTTCGAGTTTTGCTTTTTCAACTTCCAGCATTTCTTCTTTAAGGTTGGCGAGGGCTTCTATATCACCCAAAGTACTTTTTTCGAGGGTTTCTTGAATTTTCTTCAAAGAAGCCTTGGTGCTCTTAGGGGTTTTAGCTGGCTTTTCGGTTTCTTTTGCTTCTTTGGCTTTTTCGGCTGCCTGAGCATCCTGATAAACCTTGCTGTGTGAAACTACAATTCGTTTATTATCCTTCGAAAACTCGGTAACTTTTACATCGAGGGTTTCATCCAGTTGGGCTTCTTCGTTATTTTCTTTAATGGCCTGACGTGAAGGCAGGTAAGCTTCAACTCCATAAGGCAAAGAAACCTCATATCCTTTGTCAACTTTTTCGATGATGGTTCCTTTATGAATGGAGCCTGGGATGAAAATGGTTTCGAATACATCCCATGGATTTTCTTCGAGCTGTTTATGCCCAAGGCTAAGCCTACGTGATTCAACATCTACGTCTAAGACTACCACTTCGATTTGTTCGCCAATTTTGGTAAACTCGGCCGGGTGTTTTATTTTTTTCGACCATGAAAGATCGCTGATGTGGATCAAACCGTCTACACCTTCTTCGAGTTCGACAAAGATGCCGAAATTGGTAAAATTGCGAACATTGGCAATATGCCTCGAATTGATAGGATATTTTTCCTTAATGTTGATCCAGGGATCGGGAATAAGCTGTTTAATGCCTAATGACATTTTGCGCTGTTCGCGATCGAGGCTTAAAATAACGGCTTCTACTTCATCTCCAACTTTCATGAAATCATGGGCAGTGCGTAAATGCTGCGACCACGACATTTCCGATACATGAATTAAACCCTCGACTCCGGGAGCGATTTCGATAAATGCACCATAATCTGCAATTACAACTACCTTGCCTTTTACCTTATCGCCTACTTTCAGGTTTGGATCCAAAGAATCCCACGGGTGAGGTGTAAGTTGTTTCAATCCAAGGGCGATTCTTTTCTTGTTGTCGTCGAAATCGAGAATAACCACTTTTATTTTTTGATCGAGTTGAACTACTTCTTCGGGATGATTAATTCTTCCCCATGAAAGGTCGGTAATATGGATGAGGCCATCTACTCCGCCCAAGTCAACAAAGACGCCATAAGTGGTAATATTTTTAACTGTCCCTTCGAGGATCTGACCTTTTTCGAGTTTGGCAATAATTTCGGCTTTTTGAGCTTCGAGTTCATCTTCGATGAGGGCTTTGTGAGAAACGACGACATTCTTATATTCCTGATTGATTTTTACCACTTTGAACTCCATCACCTTATCCACGAAAACATCATAATCGCGTATGGGTTTTACATCGATCTGAGATCCGGGCAAAAAGGCCTCGATTCCAAATACATCAACGATTAGGCCTCCCTTGGTGCGGCATTTTACATACCCTTTAATGATTTCCTGATTATCGTAAGCCTGGTTGACACGTTCCCATGCGCGTAAAAGCCTGGCCTTCTTATGCGAAAGAATGAGCTGCCCCGTACTGTCTTCCTGATTTTCGACATAAACTTCCACTTTATCGCCCATCTTCAAGTCGGGATCGTACCGAAATTCCGATAGAGGAATTACTCCATCCGATTTAAAACCAATGTTAACGACTACTTCACGGGGATTCATGGCCACAATCGTTCCTTCTACCACTTCCTGCTCCACAACGGTGTTAAAAGTCCTTCCATAAAGTTCTTCGAGGCGATTGAGTTCTTCTTTGCTATAATGGGCTTTTTTGCCCGTGTCTTCCCAGTCGAAATCTTCCATTGGGAGAGGCTTCTGTTTCTTTTCCATTCTTGAGGGTTTTATCACAGATACTTTAGACTCCACAATGTTTTCAGGGAAATTTTTTTGCTCGGGTTCGACTGTTACTGGAGTTTCTTCCTCAGGAGTAGTTTCCTCGGTTGGTTGCATGCCAATTTCGGCATTTTCTTCAAAATCTGACATTCAATTTTAATTGTGGTTAAACCGGTGTTACCCTCCGGATGGATAAACCCGTATAACCTGGTTAGACATAATTTTTAAACTTCATCCGGAAAGAAGCTGCAAAATTAGATATTTTTAACAAACTAAATGGATTAAAGTTCGTAAAGAGCGGTTTTTTGATTTTAGACGATTTATTTTGCCCAAGATTGGCAATGAGATATTGAAAAATGAGAAGGAATGACCTTTGCAATATTTGTAAATTTGCCCGTTTTTAGTGATCAACATTATTAAATTCGATAAGAAGAATGAAATTCAGTCGGTATTCATTATTTTTTCCATCTGTTTTAGTCATTTTTTTGGTCTTTTCTTTTTTTTCGTGCACAAAAGACGAACCCTCGACAGACTCCTCCTATCAATTGACTTTTTCGAACGATTCGGTTGTTTTCGATACGGTTTTTACTACCATTGGTTCTGTAACTCAAGAACTTAGAATATACAATAAGAATAATAAAAAAATAAAGATCAGTTATCTACGGCTTGCAGGTGGAGAACAATCGGCTTATCGTTTAAACATAGATGGACAAAATACCTGGATAAAAAATGACGTGGAACTCGACAAAGATGATAGCCTTTTTATTTTTGTTCGTGTTCGGATTAATCCAAACGATAAAAATTCTCCCTTTCTAGTAAGCGATTCGATTGAATTTCTAACCAATGGCAACTATCAAAACATCAAACTTATAGCTTATGGACAAAATGCTTATTATCACACTCCAGATCATTTTCCGGCCGATCTACCACCTTATTCTATCATAGAATGTTCTCAAACGTGGACTAGCGACAAACCGCATCTGATCTATGGATGGGCTATAGTGGATTCGGCTTCTACCCTTGTGATGGAAGGCGGGACGAGGGTTTATTTTCATCATGGAGCCGGTTTACTCGTAAAAAAAGAAGCTAGCCTAAAGGTAAATGGTGAAGCCGAAAATAAAGTAATTTTTAGAAACGACAGACTCGATCAATTTTACAAGGATTTGCCCGGTCAATGGGAAGGGATTTATTTTGCCGACGGAAGTCCTGAAAGTTATATACATTACGCTGAGATTCTAAATGGTACAACAGGACTTATGATCGAGCAAAGAAACAACAATCGAAGGGCTCGATTCGAAATCACAGAAACCCTTATCAGGAACATGAAGAAAGGTGGATTAAGAAGCACGGGTTGTAATCTATATTCAGTGAACTGCGTCATCGTAAATTGTGGTTCGTATGCACTTCAACTCGAAGGTGGCATTCACGAATTCATTCATTTATCAATTGGAAATTTCTGGACTTCGGGCATACGCATGTCTCCTTCCCTATTGTTGACAAATTATTACATGGATGGTGAAAATCAGATAAATATCGAACCCACAAGCTTCAATTTCACGAATAGTATCATTTTTGGAAATCAGTACGAAGAGATCTCGATCGATCAGGGTGAGCAGGGAACTGGCTTCCCCTATATTTTCGATCATTGTTTACTCAAAACCAGTCTCAACACAACGGACGAGAGTATATTTCCTTCATGTCTCATCAATATCGACCCATTATTTGTAGATATAGAAAAGCCCAAACTCGAACCCGACAGCTTATCGCCTGTACTTCACGCAGGTAAATCCGCAGGAGTTCTGCAGGATATTTTAGGTCGCCAGCGAGATATGCAGAGGCCAGCTCTTGGAGCTTACGAGCCAGATTATTCTGGGGGTAAGAGATAATTATCAGGAGCTAATTATTCGATGAATTACATTCGTTCGGGGACGTCTATTCCCAGAAGATGCATGCTAATGCGAATAACCTGGGCAGTAAATTGTGAAATAGCAAGACGGGTAAGCATGCGTTGTTCATCGGGTTCGTGCAATATGCTCAAATTATGATAGAATTGATTGTAACTTCGTGCTAGTTCGTAGGCAAAATTGGCTATTTGAGAGGGATCGAGTTCTTTGGCCGATTGCTTGATTACTGAAGGGAAATCATATAAAATCTTCAAGATTTCTTTTTCTTCTTCATAGAATGTCATATTCTTTTGGGGAGTAAAGCTCCACGGATTGGCTTTTCGGAGTACCGAGCGGATGCGGGCATGAGTATATTGGATAAAAGGTCCGGTATTCCCATCAAAATCGATCGATTCGGTGGGATTGAACAAGATATTCTTCCGAGGATCGACCTTCAGAATAAAATATTTCAGTGCAGCCAGACCAATCATGCTGAAGAGTTCATGAGCCTCATATTCGTCAAGGTCGGTTGCTTTTCCAAGTTCGAGGGTAATTTCCCGGGCAGTCAAAATTATTTCCTCTATCAAATCGTCGGCATCCACCACTGTTCCTTCGCGAGATTTCATTTTTCCCTCAGGCAAATCTACCATTCCATAAGAAAGATGGAAGATTTTGTCGGCATAAGTTCGGCCCAAACGCTGTAGGATGAGTTTTAGAACTTCGAAGTGGTAATTTTGCTCATTCCCAACCACATAAATCATTTTTTGTGGTGAGAATTCCTGATATCGTAATTCAGCACAGCCGAGGTCTTGAGTAATGTAAACCGAAGTACCATCGGAGCGAAGGAGCAGTTTATGGTCTAAATTATCTGAAGTTAAATCGACCCAAACCGAGCCATCTTCTTTTTGGTAAAAAACGCCTGCTTTAAATCCTTCTTCCACAATTTTCTTTCCCAAAGAATAGGTTTCCGATTCATAATAAATTTTATCGAATGAAATGCCCAGGCGTTTATATGTTTCATTGAAGCCCTCATACACCCAAGAGTTCATCATTTCCCAAAGTGAATGCGTTTCGGCATCTCCCGCTTCCCATTTTCTTAGCATTTCCTGTGCTTCGAGCATTAATGGAGCCGTGCGAAGTGCCGTTTCTTCGTCCAAACCGTTTGCCTTCAGCTGATTAACTTCTTCTTTATATTTTTTCTCGAAAAGAACATAATAATTACCTACCAGGTGATCGCCTTTAAGGCCACTGGATTCAGGAGTTTCACCATTACTCCATTTTTTCCATGCCAGCATGGATTTGCATACGTGAATGCCGCGATCGTTTACCAGGTTTACTCTTACTACGGGCAAACCCGTAGCTTCGAGGATTTCGGCAACCGAATGCCCCAAAAGATTGTTCCGAATATGACCAAGATGAAGAGGTTTATTGGTATTGGGCGATGAGAATTCGATCAATACTGGTGCCTGCCCTTGTTTTTGAGGATTTAAACCAAAACTGTGATTTCGATAATTCTTATCGAGAAATTCCATCCAGAAATCATCTTTCAGAATAATATTGAGATAACCTTTTATTACGTTGAAACTTTCGATTTCGGGAAGAGCATTTTTAAGCCATTCACCGATTTCACGAGCAGTAAGTTCGGGAGATTTTTTCGAGATTTTTGCAAAAGGGAAAGTTATAATAGTAAAATCTCCTGTGAATTCTTTTTTTGTTTTATTCACGGGGACTTGGTTGGGTTGAACGATGTGGTGATATAGGGCTTCGATAGCATAGCCCGTTTGTTGAGCAAGAAGTTGAGCAAACATGTATAAAAGCTTGGAGCGACAAAATTATGAAAATAGGTCTTATGGCATTGTTTTCTTCCCACATTCGGCCAACTTCCGATTGATCTCCATCATAAGGTCCCCTAAGTTTTCGGCCGCATCGACCAGAGATTTATAATAATCGACCGAGAGAGGATTAATCTTTCCCTGTTCAATTTTTCTTGGGAGTTTTTCCTTGATTTTATCTCTCATTTTATTGATTTTTTCTTCAATAAGTTGAGATTCGGCAATATTTACCTTATGATATTCTCCATTGAGGTTATTGACAAGCAATTGGAAGGCCGAATCTACTTCATCTAACAAGCCCATGAGGTCTCTGTGTTGTTTGGGTGAGAACCATATCTTTTCTTTCGATTTTTCCTGTATCGTTTGCAGCAATTTTTGGTTGACTTTTACAATTACCTGAAAATTTTCCAGTGTAAGGAGCATGGTTCGGTAACGCACCTGTCCATCAGCACTCATTTCATCGAAAGAAATGGTTTGGATGTAATTTAAAATTTCAGTGTGGTGGAATTGAATTTTCTGATAAAGACGCTCAGCATCTTCATTTTGCTGAATCAGATTCGAAGTATCTCCGGGGACGACCGAAGAGATTACGAAGCGAAAAAGCTCTATTACTTCAGAACTTAAGACAGCTATTTCATGCTTTAAGTGTAAAAGATTGAACTCAGAAGTCGAAATAAAGAAAGGATTGAAATATCTTATTTGATATGGGGTGGAATATTTTACTGGAATAATAGTATTTACTATAGCCGACATTTGAGGAATGAAATTGATCCAGATTGCCGTAGTAATGAGGTTCAAAAACGTATGGAAGGCTGAGAGAGCAAATGGAATGGACTGAGAATCAGAGGACGGATTCTGTCCGGTAAGTCCTTTTGTAAAACTTGTCATCATTTGGATGATAAAAGGGAAAAAAGCAAGGGCTAAAATCATCAATGAAACATTGAACAAAAAATGTGAAAGTGCTGCACGTCTGGCCTTGTAATTTCCCACAATTGCCGCCGCATTAGCCGTTATGGTAGTTCCTACATTCTCGCCAATTACCATAGCTGCAGCATTTTCATAACCAACGATTCCCGAAGCACACAGGGCAAAAGTAAACACCAGCATAGCCGATGAAGATTGCAAAACAGCAGTCAATACAAAACCCATGGTCACAAAAAAAAGAATAGAGCTAAATCCCCGATGATTGTGAGATTGTATCCAACCAATCCATTCAGGATGAGTAGTTAGGCTTTGGCTTTGCATCATTAAAAAATTCATTCCCATAAACAAAAGGGCAAAACCCATGAAGAATTCTCCTAAGGCCCTAATGGTAGCTTTTTTCGAAAATAGTAGAATGAAACATAAGGCAATGATAGGTAGAGCAAATTGAGAAAGGTCGAAATTATAGCCAATGAATGCAATAATCCAAGCTTTGAGGGTAGTGCCGATATTTGCTCCCATGATAAGGGAAAATGCCTGAGGGAAAGTCAAAAGATTTGCTGTACATAATCCTATAATCATTACCGTAGTAGCTGATGAGGATTGGAGTGCTGCGGTGATTACCAGACCAGACAGCACACCCTTTACGGGATTCTGAGCCAAACCCGAAATAAAATTCCTCAGGTTTTGTCCGGCCATCTTCTGCAAAGCTTCGCTCATCAGCTTCATGCCGAATAGAAACAAGCATAAGGCTCCGATGATAGACAATATATTTATAACCATCGAATGAAACGGCTTTGAGAAATCAGCCTGCAAAACAAGTTAAAATACAGTTAATAAATGTTTTCTAAAAGAAAACTTAAAGATTTATTAAACTCATCCTCCATGATGTGGGTTTATCAAATATTCGAGATGATCTTCTTTGAATTGGAGTAAGGACGGGAGGATTAGATCGGCCAACACAAATCGCAAATCCATCGAGGTTTGGTCAGCAGGAACGGCCACTGCCTTCATTCTGGCAGCTTTGGCTGCAATGATGCCATTGAGCGCATCTTCGAATACGATACAATTTTGTGGTTCAACCTGCAATTGCTCAGCAGTGGTAAAAAATATTCCAGGATGAGGTTTGCCATATTTTTCTTCCGTGGCACTATAAATGATTTTAAAGTGCTGATGAATGCTCAATTTTCTTAGAGCCAGATCGATAATATCGTAGGGTGAAGCCGAAGCAAGAGCAAGAGGAATATCACGCGACTGGAAGAAATGCAATATATATACGCAACCCGGTAAACCCCTGGCTTTTTCATAAATCGATCGTTTTACCTCGGAAATAATTTGTTGTTCGATCAAGTCAGGGTCGAGGGCATCAAAAGATGTACACTGGCAAAAAAATCTAATTGTTTCATCCACACGAAATCCTTTCACCTTCTGGCACATTTGTGAAGTAATTTTTACCCCAAGACGTGCAAATACGTTTATTTCGGCTTCTTCCCATAAGGGTTCCGAATCGATCAACAGGCCATCGAGGTCGAAAATAGCTGCCTGAAATGAGTTCATTCTGTTATTATAAGATGTTTTTTAAACTTTCGAGAGCCTTTTCAAGAATTGCATGTGGACAGGCAATATTCATGCGCATAAATCCTTTCCCTTCGATTCCGAATTCTTCTCCCCGGTTTAATCCTAGATGAGCCTTATGAATCAGGTGTGCATGAAGTTCATCGTCAGGAATATGAAGACCCCGAAAATCGAGCCACAGCAAATAGGTAGCTTCGGGTTGTACGAGGTGAATGGGTGAAAGATGTTCTTCGAAGTAATGTGTTGCTATCCTCACCGATTGATGAAGATAATCGAGTAATTCTTCGAGCCAGTCTTCGCCTTGGTTGTATGCAGCTTCGAATGCAATATTCCCTAAAAGGTTTCCCATTTGCAAATGGAAGCGTTCGAGGGTGTCGTTGTAAATTTTGCGTTTTTGAGGATCAGGGATCAAAATGGCACTGGTGGAGAGTCCGGCTATATTGAAAGTCTTGCTGGGTGCAAAGCAGCTAGCAGAACGCATGCCAATCTCCTTGTCCAGCGAGAGTAAGGGAGTATGGCGATAGCCCGGAAATATAATATCGGAATGAATCTCGTCCGAAACAATCATGATATCGTTTTGTATACAAATCTCGGAAAGCTGTTCTAATTCTCGTCTCTCCCATGCACGTCCAACAGGATTATGTGGATTCGACAGGATAAGCATTCTGACGCCTGGGGCTTTTTCGCGCAAGTCATCGAAATCCATCGAATATCTTTCCCCATCGAATTTCAATGGATTGTTTATGACAATTCGTTCGTGAGCTCTGGGAACTTCGAAAAATGGCGGATAGACAGGAGGTTGAACTATGATTTTATCACCTGGATTGGTAAAAGCCAGAGTTAGAACCATAAGGCCTGTGACTACTCCTGGACTAAAGCTCACAATTTGGGGATCGATAGATAGGGCATGACGGCGGAATAACCAATTAGCAAGGCTTTCATTGAATTCTTGCGCTCGAAAAGAATAACCCAATAACGGATGATTCAAACGCCGATGCAAGGCTTGCAAAATAAATTCGGGGGTAGCAAAATCCATATCGGCTACCCACATTGGTACTACCTCCTCGGTACCAAAAACTTGATTGCGTAAATCATATTTCACGCATGAGGTACCTTCTCGTGGAATAATCGAATCGAAATTAGCCATTGTGACATAATGAATGAAAACATGAGAGCAAAAAAACGCTATTTTGCTCTTTAAAATTCTGGTTTATTGTTCTCCCTTATAAAAGGGTAGTTTTACTACTTCTGCCTTAATAAGTTTTCCTCTGATTTCGATAAAAATCTCACTTCCCGGTTGGGATAATTCGGCAGGCACATAGCCCATTCCGATTGGGATATTGAGCGAAGGCGACATGGTTCCAGAAGTAACTTCTCCGATTTTGTTTCCGGCAGCGTTACAAATGGAGTAATGTTGACGGGGAATTCCTTTTTCTTTCAATACAAAACCAACTAATTTGCGTTTCACGCCTTCCTTCTTTTGCTGAAGGAGATATTCTTTATCGATGAAGTTCTTTGTATCGGTAAATTTTGTAATCCATCCCAGACCAGCTTCCAGAGGGGAAGTGGTATCGTCGATATCATTGCCATATAGGCAAAATCCCATTTCGAGTCTCAAAGTGTCGCGAGCTCCCAAGCCGATAGGTTTTATCCCAAATTCCTTACCTGCTTCGAAAACGGCATTCCAAATCGTATCGGCTGCTTCGTTGGGCATATAAATTTCACATCCGCCACTTCCAGTATATCCTGTTGTAGAAAACAAAATATTTTTCACTCCGGCAAATTCAAGATTTTTCCATGAATAATATTCCATGTCGAGAATGGATTCGGAGGTGAGTTTTTGCATGGATTTCATGGCCAGTGGGCCTTGTATGGCAAGCTGCCCGGTTTCTTCGGAAGCATTGTAAACATCAGTTCCAATTTTCATACCCCTATCTGAAGCATGCTGGGTAATCCAATTCCAATCCTTCTCCATATTGGCTGCATTAACCACAAGAAGATAAGATTCTGCAGTAATTCTGTAAACCAGAATATCATCCACTATCCCACCTCTTCCGTTGGGCATGCACGAATATTGTATCTTGCCATCGTAAAGTTTTGAAACATCATTGGAAGTAATATACTGAAGCAGATCGAAAGCTTTAGGGCCTTTCACCCATATCTCACCCATGTGAGATACATCGAAAACACCTACGCTTTTCCTTACGGTAAGATGTTCGGATATAACTCCTTCATATTGAATGGGCATATTATAACCAGCAAAAGGCACCATCTTTGCTCCTAAGGCAATGTGAAATTTTGTAAAAGGAGTATTTTTCATGTTTTTAAATATTTTAATATGTTTTATAGAATTTTACAAAAAAAAGAAAACGTTATGCAAAGGTATAAATAGCCTTTTCAATAAATAGACTAAAAAATAAATTTATAGGTTGACAATGACAGGCCGGTAGCCAATATATTGGTAAATGTTCCAGAAAGTATTCACCAAACCATTTGGTTTTAACCATTTATAGCGATAACTGGATTGAATGTTGGATATACGCAAATAAGGTAGGCATTCGCGGAAATCTTTTCCATAATTCATCAAGGCATTGCAAAAAAACCATGTGATGTCGAATCCAGTAAAGGCGAGTTCGTTGGGTTCGGCCAAGTAACGGTCACGGTATTTATATAAAAAATCTTGAACCTTTTCATCGTAGTAA
The DNA here is from genome assembly GCA_002071415.1 of Bacteroidetes bacterium ADurb.Bin012. Classification (GTDB taxonomy): domain Bacteria; phylum Bacteroidota; class Bacteroidia; order Bacteroidales; family TTA-H9; genus TTA-H9. The sequence continues at coordinate 209,805 of MWFC01000001.1, read as the reverse complement.
TCTACCATAAAAGGAGAAAGAAAATGCACATTATTCTGAATGAGTGAAGAAATCTCAGCATTTTTCATATTGGCCCACGAAGGCATACCGATGAGGGAAAATCTCAGGGTATCGTTCAAAGTACGCAGATTCCGTAAAAGATTGATATTGAATGCTTCATTTTCTGAAAGTACGATCAAATAATTGGAATAACCCGGCTTGATAGCTGATTTAACTTTTGTTACACTATCGTTGAGAAAGTGTATTCGACTTCCCTTGGTAAAATGGCCTTCTTGGAGATGCTGATCGAGCATTGTGAGGAGTTTATCGATGGTATTCGTGTATAAATTTTTATTGTTGCGCAGAATGATGATGTTTTGTTTACCAGGCCTCGAGCTTAAGAATTGGGCAACTGCTTCGGCCTGAAAATCTTCGGATGGATAAGGCTTAATGATGTATTCGTTGTTCGACAATATTTCATCTCTTTTAGATATAGCATTGATAGTAGGAATTTTATGGCGTTTTGCAAAGTCGGCAATTAGCTCGAAATTCTTGCTGAAAGCCAGGCTAATTATCAAATCCATGGATTTCATCTCGGGTTTTTGCAATAACCTATGGGTTCCACTCATATCGTTTCCCAGATCGTACACATACACTTTTGCATTAAAACCTATCTTCTTGAGTGAATCAAGAGCCAGAAGAGCACCTTCGTAAAATGGCAGATACTTGAACAAGGGTGATTCACCTGGCTTTTTACCATAAGCTGAGCTCTGGCTACGAACATTCAAGGGAGTATTCAGCATGAAAGGGACAATGATGGCAATTTTAAATTCCTCGTGTTTGAATTTATAATCGGGATTGCACAATGATGTTGATGCAATATTTTCGGTTTCGGCAGGAAGCTGAGCCATTTCATGTTCTTTCTTGTTTTCGGACTGGATAGGAATTTTGATAGGAGCATTTTCTTCAATTTTTTTATCGATGTGAGGATTGGCTTTTTTAAGCTCCTCCTCTCCTACTTCATATTTGTCGGCAATTTTTTGTAAATTTTCCTTCGGTTCGGCCACATGAGTAATATAAGAAGCTGCTCTTCGTTTAGGAATGAGGATAATTTGTCCTTCTTTGATATTTTCGGTAAGGCCCTGGTTAAACATTTTCAACGAATCTATACTGATGCGGTTTTTACGGGCGATTCCATAAAGACTTTCGTGTTTCTGTATCTTATACTCAATGAATCCTCTTTCCTGAGGCTTTATGCCTGGCTTCCCAATCAATATCTCCTCACCTGCCTTGAGTCCTTCCTTCACCTGAGGATTCCATTCGATGATATCAGCAATAGTTACTCCAAATTTCCGGCTGATGGCATATAATGTTTCTTTTTCTTTTACTGTATAGGTAAGAAAACCTCCTTTAGAGGTTCTCCTTGACGTATCGGGAATTGGCTGATTTTTCAGCAATGCTGAATAATCGAGGGGAATTTTGATTACCTGATCCGCAGGAAGTTTGTCTTTACCAATACCGGGGTTCAATTTTTGGATGGTTTCGATGGGAACGCTATAAATGTTCGATATACTTTGCAAGGTTTCGCCTGCTTTGGTTACATGATATATAAAATCAATATTCGTGTAAGGGCTAATTTCTGAAGGCGTCGCAGGAATCTTCAATTGTTGCCCTGTTTTCAATACTTTGGCTGCTTCGGGGTTATATTGAAGAATATCACTAATTGGCACCTTATAAGCAAGTGAAATCCGGTAAAGTGTTTGACCGGCTTCGACGGTATGCAGCCAGAAAGTCATGCCATTTTCAGTGATTTTCTGTTGAGATACCACAACCTCAGCAGGTTCCTGAGCCTTTGAAGTAATGAAAAAGAATCCCAGAAGAAAAGCGATAATGAAAAATCTTTGCTTCATGATTTCGATAATTATTCCCACTCGATGGTAGCAGGGGGTTTCGAACTAATATCGTAGACCACGCGATTGATCCCATTTACGTGATTGATTAGAGAGCTCGAGACCTGAGCCAGAAAATCGTAGGGAAGATGCGTCCAGTCGGCGGTCATACCGTCGGTTGACTGTACTGAACGAATAGCCAGCACATTTTCGTATGTTCGCTCATCTCCCATTACGCCAACGGCTTTTACGGGGAGTAATACCACAAAAGCCTGCCAAACTTTGTCGTAGAGCCCAGCTTGTTTAAGCGCATCGACGAAAATGGCATCGGCTTCACGTAAAATCTCAAGCCTCTCACGGGTAATTTCACCTATAACTCTAATACCCAGTCCAGGCCCGGGGAAAGGATGGCGACTCAGAAATTCTTTATCAATGCCAAGCTCTCTGCCTACCAAACGAACTTCATCTTTAAAAAGGTTTCGCAGAGGTTCGACTATTTTCAGATTCATCATATCGGGAAGGCCTCCAACGTTATGATGCGACTTAATGGTGGCCGAAGGACCATTCACCGAAACCGACTCGATTACATCGGGATAAATCGTTCCTTGTCCTAACCATTTTATTCCTTCTAACTTAGCGGCTTCTTCGTCGAAAGTGTCTATAAAAGTCCTTCCAATGATTTTGCGTTTTGCCTCAGGATCGGAGATTCCTTCAAGAGCTCGTAAAAATCTTCCCGAAGCATCTACACCTTTAACATTGAGATGCATCCGCTTATAGGATTCCAAAACATGACCAAACTCATTCTTTCGCAATAATCCATTATCGATAAAAATACAATGCAGATGATTGCCTATTGCATGATGTAAAAGCATTCCGGCTACTGTGGAATCCACTCCGCCCGACAAACCCATGATGACTTCATCATTGCCGATAAGGTTCTTCAAATACTGTACGGTTTCATCGACAAAGGACGCCGGAGTCCAATCTTGGGAGCAATGACAAATATCAACTACAAAATTTTTCAGCAAAGTTTTGCCTTCAACCGTATGAATAACTTCTGGATGAAACTGTATGCCCCAAATTTTTTCATTCCTTATTTCAAAACCAGCTACCTTTACATCGGCTGTCGATGCAATGATTTCGAAATTGTCAGGGACTTCGAGTATTGTGTCTCCATGCGACATCCAGACCTGAGTATTTGGGCTTAGGCCACGCATTAAAGGATTATTCGGGTTGATATAATGAAGATTTGCCCTCCCATATTCACGAGTATCGCATACTTCGACGCAGCCTCCCGAGATTTTTGAGATGTATTGAGCACTATAACATATTCCCAGAATAGGAACCTTGCCTCTGATCCCCGATAAATCGGGTGAGGGTGCACCAGATTGATTCACCGAATATGGACTACCACTGAGAATTACGCCTTTTATAGAAGGGTTCAGCTTTGGAATTATATGGAAAGGAAAAATTTCACAATATACATTCAATTCACGTATTCGCCTCGCAATCAATTGAGTATATTGTGAACCAAAATCCAGAATGACTATGGTTTCGTGCATGTAAAATAATTAATTGAGAAACCCGAAATTTGCGCAAAATTACATATCTTGTGGTTGAAAAACCAATTCATTTTATATTGTACTATCTAAAACTTCGATGCAATGAATGAATCTGATAAAATCTTACTTCCACCTTCGCACATGATCTATCCTCTTCCTGCAGTTTTGGTTTCATGTGGTACATTGCAACATCCAAATGCGATTACGATTGCATGGACAGGAACGATTTGCTCTAAACCACCAATGTGTTATATCTCTGTGCGACCCGAAAGATATTCTCACCATTTAATTAAGGAAACAGGGGATTTTGTGATCAACCTTTGCGATGAATCCATGCTGGAAATGCTGGATTGGTGTGGCATTCATTCAGGACGAAAAGTAGATAAGTTCAAGGAAATGAATCTAAGTGCTTTACGAGCCGTCAAGGTTGAAGCTCCTTTAGTGAAAGAGGCTCTCATTAATATTGAGTGCAAGGTGAAAGAAATAAAAACTCTGGGTTCTCATGATATGTTCATAGCAGAAATTGTTCAGGTTCATTCAGATAGGTCACTTGTGGATGAAAAAGGAAAATTCCAGCCCTTGAAAGCCAAATGGTTTGTTTATAATCATGATTTGTACCAGACTGTCGGTCCCGAAATTGGGGAATATGGCTTTACACATCACTTAAGGAAAAATTCAGGGGAATGATTTCCAATAATATTCGGTTAATTGCTTATTGTTGCTTTAAATCAGAAATTTCTGGTTTAACACCTTTTCCCTGTCATAAAAAGAAAATTTATCAGAATGGCTTGGAATGAGAATTTCTAAGCAAACATAAAAGTTTAAAAGTCAAAACTGCTTAAAACTATTTCTCAAAATTTGAACTATTTCTAAAAAAAACCTTCAGGTCTTGACGAATGCATAAAAAATTTATTCATTTGTATAGATATTATAAATTGGAGTTCAGGAATTTATATTATTTACCATCATCTCATCGAATAATAATTTCCATCTAAACTAAACCAATTGAAAGGACAAATCGTAGAAACATTTATCGAAGGGCATCAGCCTGCAGGCTATCACCAGCTTGAATGAAAGGCCAACAGCATGCCTGCGGGAATATATTTTTATCAATTGCTTACCGACGATAAGTTGTTCGTAAGGAAAATAATTTTGATAAAGTAAATCCAGCTTTTCAAACATGTTGATCAGCACTCGACTGAATGATATAAACCCAGAATAACCTGATTTTTAAGAATGAAATATCCTTACATTGGGAAGCAATATTTCTATTCTAAAAACGTAATGATTGTATTGTAACAGATTTATTTTTTTGACCATTAAAATTCATCGAAATGAAACTCAAACTATTGGCAATGTTTCTTTCGTGCCAGCTTTCAGTTTTCAGCCAGATGGAATCTGCAAAGTTTTATGAAAGAATAGATTCTGTTCTGGCATATTGGCCTGAGGAAAAAGTAGCGAACTGCAATACCGCCATCGATAGCGACGAACTGAGCGATACGGAAAAACGAATGGTGTTGTATATCAATCTGGCACGAATAGATGGGAAACGCTTTGCAAAGGAGATCATTCCACTTTATATCCATTACAATCCTTATGTAAACATGGAATCGGAGTATTTCAGAAGTTTATTGCGTGAACTCGTATTACTCGAAGAATTGCCTCCTTTTCTGGTTCATCCTTTATTAAACCAACTGGCTAAAGAAAAAACGCTTTCATTGAAGAATGAATCTTATATTTCGCATTCGGGAGCTGATGAAAGATTTGATGAGATATTCAAGGCAGGAGGACTGTCGGCGGGTGAAAACATTCAAGCCGGCGACGATGATCCCTTCATCGTCGTGATGTCGCTTCTTATCGACGAAGGAGTAGCAGATTATGGACACCGCAGGAATTTGCTGGACAGGTCTTTCACCCATATTGGCTTAAACCTGGGAAGTCAGAAAATTTTCGACTACATTACCGTGATGGAGTTTGCAGGATTTCCAGCTTCAGATTAAGCTTTGTCGATCTATTTCAGTTAATACCTGAAGAAATGATTGAAGAAACGATTTTAAGGGAGGTAGGTTTTTATCCTCCGCTAATCAGGTGAATTACTTCTACATTATCTCCATCCTTAATCCAAATGTTGTCGCGATCTTCAGCTTTCACCACCCGGCCGTTCACTTTGGTGACCAAAATGCGAAAGGTGAATTTTTTCAACCGAATGAGTTCGGCTAAAGTCAGAGTGTCGGCATCGATGGTTTCTTCCTTATGATTGAGAATTATTTTCATGATTGTATATCTTATTCATTTTTAAACTTAAAGTCTTTCAGTAAAAATTCGAGGGCGGCATTAGCTTGTAAATTTGCCACCACAGCTACACGTGGTGCTAAAGGTGGCAAGCTATCACTTACTTCGAACATTTCGTCGCCACAAATTGCCAGATTATCATATTGTTGAACTTTGATAATTTCATTTTTTCCCCATCCAGCAAGTCCCGAACCAACGATCAAAGGCCTGTAAGGCCATTCGCTAAGAGCAGTTTCAATGAACATCTGTTTCATCTGGGCGTTATCGAGGGCTTCTATGAGAACATCACAATCACGAAAAATGAGAATCGAGTTCTGCTGATTTAACTTCACATGATGGGAAACTACGCGAATTTGAGCATCGATCTGATGGATATTTTCTTTCAAGGCCATTACCTTTGGCAATCCAACCTGATGAAAAAAGTAGTATTGGCGGTTGAGGTTGCCAATTTCTATCACATCAAAATCGGCTACTATGAGTGTACCCACCCCTACTCTGGCCAATGCTACAGCAGCATTAGAACCTAAGCCACCTACGCCAGCAATCCCGACTCTGGCTTTCTTTAAGTATTTACTAATCTGTTGACTTACATCCATTTTCATTCGAAAAAACAATTGAATTCTTCATTGCATGAATTGCATTCCTTTGCATCATCTCTTCGTTCAAACCGAAGTCCTAATTTTGTGGCCAATAACAAACTCGAAAAATCTTACGCATGAACAGATTGAACCTGTTATTTTTTATTTTTTTAGTATTGTCTATCCCATCTTATTCCCAACATAGAGTTCAGATATATCATCCCGAGGCCAATGCCCTGGCCGATCTTCAGCAAGCTATTCAAAAGGCAGCCAAAGAGAATAAACATGTTTTTGTTCAAATTGGTGGAAACTGGTGTCCATGGTGTATAAAATTTCATAGCTTTATTCATGAAAATGCCAAGGTTGACTCACTTCTGAAGGCTGATTACATAATTTGTCTGGTGAATTACAGCAAGGAAAACAAAAATCAGGAAGTATTAAAGCTTCTTGAATACCCTCAGCGTTTCGGATTTCCGGTGTTCGTGATTCTCGACAAGAATGGTCAGAGAATTCATACGCAAGACTCCGGCCTTTTAGAATCGGGTGAAGGTTATGATGAGGGGAAGGTCATCCATTTTCTCCGAAACTGGTCGCCGCGGGCATTCGATCCTTCTCTCTATACTCTTTAGTCGATGATTCTATTTCTTTATATCATAGAAGCAACGAACCGGAGAGAATAGCTTGCCTTGCTTCACCAATACCTTGATGGCCTTTTCTACTTCTTTTTTATCGAGTTTGGTAGCCTGGGCAATTTCACCAGAACGCATGGGTTTTCCCGCTCGAGTTAAGGTTTCAATGAGTTTTTCCTCTGTATCCATATAGTCTTCTTATTTATTGTTTAATGCAAAGGTATAAGTTTTTATGGTTTTAAAGCTGAAAGTTCTTTCGAAATAAAATATGTTAAGTCGAATCAGGTTTTTCAATGATAAAATTAAAAAAAGCAAGTTGAAAAATTTTTCAAATCGAAATTTATAACTAACTGTTTTAGTTCACTATGCCATATTTTAAATTATAATTTTTCAAAAAAATAAATGCTTTAATTAATTATTCTATTTTAAAACAGGAAAATTGCTTATATATTTGTAAAATTTTTAGGATAAAAGTTCTTTAAAAAAATATCGAGTTATGAATATTGAAGATTTTCGGAAAACGCACAGATTATTGAAGGAATATGTTCACGAATGGCATCCCATTTATAGAGGTTACAACAATCGCACTTTGTATATCAATGTAGATACTCTCGAATTCAAGGAAAAGCCTGTAAACGAGGAGATGAAAGAAAAATTTACCGGTGGTAAGGGATTTGGTTTAAAACTCTTATGGGAAGGCACTTTACCTACCACAAAATGGAATGATCCTGAAAATGAAGTCGTTATTTCACCTGGCCCAATTGCGGGTATTACACAGTACTCAGGTACGGGGAAATCACTGGTGGTAAGCATTTCGCCTACGAATTTTGTAATGGACAGCAATGTGGGAGGTTTTTTCGGTCCCTTTCTCAAATTTTGTGGCTTCGATGCTTTAGAGCTTCAAGGGATTTCAAAACAAGACATTATCATTTATTTTGATGGCATCAATCATAAAATTGAAGTCTTTGATGCCAATGGTCTCGAGTTCAACAGTCATTTATTGGCAGCTCAGTTGCATGAAATTTTTGCCAGTGATGAGAACGATAAATTCAACGTTTCGGTTGTTTCGACAGGTCAGGCGGCCGAACACAGTTTAATTGGCATGCTGAATTTTAGTTTTTACGATAAAAGACGAAAGGAAGTACGTTTGAAGCAAGCTGGCAGAGGTGGCATAGGAACTGTTTTTCGCCATAAGAACATCAGGGCTTTGGTGGCGAAAGTGCCTGGTATCAGTGGAAATTTGAACAATGTAGTCGATTTAGAGGCTATTCAGGAATGTGGCAGAAGATTCAATCGTGAAATGCGCGAGTTGGACGACAAGCAAAACCGCATGCGCAAAGTAGGAACTGCCCACCTTATGGAGATAATGAATGATTATGATCTGCTTCCCACGCATAATTTCAAGTTCGGTTCGCACCCTGAGGCCTATAAGATCGATTCGAACGTATGGACGAGAAAATTTACTCAAAATATTCCAGATGGATGCTGGGTAGGCTGTAATATGGCCTGCGCAAAGGGAGTAGATGGTTTTGAACTACAAACCGGACCTTACAAGGGTACCAAAGTTCTTGTGGATGGACCTGAATATGAAAATGCCGCAGGTTTGGGTTCCAACTCAGGTATTTTCGACCCTGACATTATTATCGAATTGAATTTTTATTGTGATACTTATGGTGTTTGTACGATTAGCTGGGGCACCTTAACGGCTTTTTTGATGGAATGCTGGGAAAATGGTATCCTCAACAAAAAACGTACGGGAGGATTGGATTTATCATGGGGGAACGGTCTCGACGCCCTTGAACTGCTTCATCAAGTAGCTCGCAGTGAAGGATTTGGAAAGATTGCAGGATTGGGCATAGCAGGCTGCAAACGCTACTTTGTAGAGCATTTTGGTGCCGATCAACAATTCCTCGACGATATTGGCATGATTAACAAAAACCTCGAATATTCTCAATATGTCTCGAAAGAATCTCTAGCTCAGCAAGGAGGCTATGCTATGACCAATAAAGGCCCCCAACATGATGAGGCCTGGCTAATTTTCATGGATATGGTTAATAATCAAATCCCTACATTCACCGACAAGGCCGAAGCCTTACACTATTTTCCTATGTTCAGGACATGGTTTGGCCTAAACGGTTTATGCAAACTTCCATGGAATGATGTGGAACCCGAAAACAACCATCTAACAGACGAACCTGCCAAGGTTCCAGAGCATGTAGATAATTATGTAACAATCTTCAATGCCGTTACTGGTCGCAAAATCGATAAACACGAGCTCATCCGCATGTCAGAGCGAGTGTATAACTATCAACGGATTTTTAATATTCGGCGAGGTTATGGAATCCGTAAATACGATGCTCAACCTTATCGCGCCGCAGGGCCAGTAACCATCGAAGAATACGAAAGCCGACAAGAACGTTATGATAATCAACTTCGTGAAATACTTCATCTCGATCCTAACGTAATGACTACAAAAGAAAAAATGGCCGCTCTTCGCAAATATCGTGAAGCACAATACGAAAAGCTGCTCGATGCAGTGTATGAACGGAGAGGTTGGAACAAGAATGGCGTGCCTACCATCGAACATCTAAAAAAAATCAACATGGATCTACCCGAACTCATCGAAGTAATAACTCCTTTACAATAAAACACATTCTTTCTACAGAGGAATTATTGTATAGGAATTGAAGTGAATGGGATAAGGATGAATTAAGGATGAGATTTCCCAAGCAAATCAAGAAATTCCTGTTCGTTGAGAAGGGGGATTCCCAACTCAATGGCTTTCTGCTTCTTAGAAGGGCCCATTTGGCTGCCTGCCACTATGAAACTGGTTTTCGAACTTACACTTGTGCCCAATTTACCTCCATTATTTACTACCATTTGTTCGATCTCTCTGCGTCGTTCGGCAGAACCGAAATCACCACTCACTACAAAAGTTTTTCCAGCCAGTATATTTCCCTGGGTTTGTTTTTCTTCGACCGATAAACTCATCTGCACACCAGCTTTCTTCAGTTCCTCGATAATTTCTTTCATTTCGGGCTGGTGAAGAGTTTTAACTATACTTTCGGCAATTTTCTCTCCTATTTCATCTACAAGAATTAATTCTTCGAAACTGGCCTGCATGAGACGGTCGATAGAATGATAATGAAGAGCCAGTTTTCGAGCTACGGTTTCGCCTACATAGCGAATACCAAGGGCATATAACACTCTCGGGAAAGGAACCGATTTGGATTGTTCTATTCCTTTCAGAATATTTTCGACGGTTTTTTCCCTGAAAGAGACCACGCGGGCAGGGGTTTTATCGGTAGCAGGATAAACTTTCTTTAAACCGATCAATTGATTGTAAGTCAGTTTGTAAAAATCGCTTATCTTACGTACCAGTCGATTTTCATAAAGAATTTCGATACGTCCTTCGCCAAGGGATTCGATATTCATAGCCTTGCGACTGATAAAATGTTCGAGACGACCTTTTATTTGCGGAGGACAACCCGTTTCATTAGGGCAATACCATGTAGCTTCACCAGGATTTTTCCTCAAATGTGTTCCGCATTCCGGGCAGTATTCGATGAAAGTAAAAGGTTGGGAGGAGGGTGGGCGTTTCGAAAAATCTACTCCGGTGATTTTAGGGATGATTTCACCTCCTTTTTCGACAAAGACATAATCACCCACTCGAATATCGAGTGAAGCAATGATATCGGCATTGTGAAGTGTAGCTCGTTTTACCGTAGTACCGGCCAAAAAAACCGGTTCGAGTTCAGCTACTGGAGTAATAGCACCTGTCCGGCCCACTTGAAAACTAATATTCAACAAACGTGTCGAAACGCTTTCTGGCTGAAATTTGAAAGCAATAGCCCAACGTGGTGATTTCGCTGTAGTACCGAGAATTTGCTGATGCCGAAAAGAATTCACCTTAATCACAACTCCATCGATATCGAAAGGCAAGTGTTCACGACCTTTGTTCCATTCCTCGATAAAATCGAATATTTCATCGATATTTTTGCAACGGGATATATAGGGAGAAATACGAAATCCCCAATTGCAAGCCGCCATCAGGCTGTCGTAATGATTATCATATTTCAGAGAATCCGATAAGACATAATAGACAAAGCATTCGAGATGGCGGTGGGCAACTTCAGTCGAATCCTGCAGTTTCAAACTGCCTGCAGCTGCATTTCTCGGGTTGACAAACGGGATTTCTCCTATTTCTTCCCTTTCCTGATTCAAACGGTTGAATTCGGCATGTGTCATATAGATCTCGCCACGCATTTCGAGTTGTGAAGGAAAATCCCCTTTTAATCGCAAAGGAATGCTGCGAATGGTTTTTACGTTTGCAGTTACATCATCTCCCTGAGTACCATCACCACGGGTTACTCCCCTTATCAGTTTCCCATCTTCATATATCAAACTGATTGCCACTCCATCAAATTTTAACTCGCAAACATATTCCACTTCATTGCCTATCGTTTTTCTAACTCTTTGGTCAAAATCCCTAATTTCAGTATCGGTATATGTATTGGAAAGCGACAGCATAGGTGTGCGATGCCTTACTGTTTGAAATTCCTTGGTTATCTCTCCTCCCACTCTTTGTGTGGGCGAATAGGGAGAGGCCAATTGAGGGAATTGCTTCTCGAGTTTGATCAATTCGGCCATTAGCTTGTCAAACTCATAATCACTGATGGTTGGAGCATTCAATACATAATAATTGTAGTTATGCTGTTCGATCATCTCTGTAAGCTCTTCGATACGAGTTCGTGCGTGTTCGAGTTCCATGATAATTTCGAATTTTTAATAAAAATAATCATTCTTATAAACGATAACGCTTCCCGAAGTAGGTTGATGTAAAATTCGGCGAATATTTCGTTCGGTAAATCCTGCCTTGAAAATTGCATTAACACTCAATGAAGGCATTATTTCAGAAACGGTTTTAATTCTTTGTTTCAAATTTTTTTCTCCTAAAAACAAAACATAGCCAGGCAAAGAATCTCTCGAATGCATTCGAATGTGATTTCTCAACGAATCAATGTCTTTGGCATTCGAAATATATTTTACTTGAATAGACTTAGCGGCATAATACACTGGAACAGGTTCGAAGAAATCAGATGTTGGTTCTACGGCGACAATAACATTCACTTTTGGATTTTTTCCAATATATTCTAAGGCATCGATAAGAGGTTGATGAGGTGCAACCGTCGAAATCCAGATCAATAAAATACTGTTTGCTGTCCAGAAATATCCTAGCATGGCATAGTATAAGGATCGGTAACGGCTCGACCATGATTTGCTCTTTTCGATAAAATCAGTCCAGCCATGACTGCCGGTTAGAACAATAAATGGGAAGGCAATAAAAAGTTGATGGTATCGATTCTGAAGAAAGGTGCCTATCAGAAAACAAACCAAAGCAGGAGCAGCGATACGAATAGTTTCCTTTCTGAGGCGTAAAAATCCGAATAATACAAAAAAACCCAAAGGAGGACCCAAAACAAGGGCAAGAATAAGTGGTCCAATCCATCCGGAAGTATTCAACGCAATTTGTTCGGGGTAAAGATTTTGCCATAAATAAGTCCAAACCGTTAGAGGAGAACTTATAGGAACCTGGTGAATATACCATAAGCTAAGCAATAGGGAGATCCATGTACCTAGGGCAAGAAGTAAAAAACGAATGGGTTTTTTAATAAACAGAGTGAATAAGATAAAAATGAGCCAATAAACTGCTGCATGTGGATAGATGGCTATACTCAATCCGCCGGCCAATCCCCCCAAAAACGACAAATAGTAATATTTTTGTAAAGAAACCCGAGCCAACCAGACAGCCATGACGATAAAAGGCATAGCAAGGTTAAATGCATAATTTCTTACCGAGATAAAAGGAATAATCCAGGCGAAGGCCAAAAGAGCAAAAGCCAGATATGCTCCTCTTTTGTTACCCGATGCCTTTGCCAGGCTGTATCCAAACAACACGGTAATGATAGAAAAAATTGCATGAATGATTCTAATGATGAGCATTTGAGTCCGGGGTGTAAGAATATTCATCGAACTCATCACCGAAAATAAACCTTGATGCAGCATAAAGTAAAAAGGATAAGGTTTTTGTACATCAAAACCCGGATGCAAATTATAAGTCGGTTCTATCACGTCGAAGTGTTCAAAGGCAAACACATAACCTACGGAGAAATAAGCTGCTATCAGCCTGATAACCACCGCTCCCGTCAAAATAAATCCAAAAGGATTGCGACGAAAGTAACTGTGGATCTTGATACGAAAAAATCTTACAATGGGTAGTATGGTGGTAAAAAATTTAAAGTTATTCGTTATGTCGTTGTAGTCAACTTACTGATAAACTGATTTTTATGGAAAATTACGACAAAAGATTACTGATTTGCCAGATATTTTCTTCTTTGCCCTTTTGCCGGGATTCGCGCGCTGCGTTGCTAAAATATTGATGAGTGGATAAAAACTCTAATTGAAGATGATGCCATTCCTTCAGGTTAAGATTGATGAGGTTCAATTGAATCCATTCTATCCGTAATTTATGCAAAATCATGAAGAAATCATCACGGCCAAGGTAATCGAGATCGGCATCGCAAAGGATTTTGGAAGACAAAGTAGAGGTTTTGTGAGGTGTTTTGCTAGCCATAATCATTTCGCAAATCCATTCGGTTTTTTGTTTTGTATAACCGAATCGAGGCAACCATAACCTGGCGAGTTCAGCTGAAGTTTCCTCATGACCTTTATAGGTGTTCATCATTCCAGCATCATTCAATATGGTGGCTGTTTTCAATAAATCGCTTTCCAAGGCATCGAGATTTTCGAGCCTTGCTAAACACATGGCCGAATCATAAACATCGAGGGTGCGATCGGTGCTATGATAATGAAATTTAGGCCTCAGACCGGTTCGTAGCTCGTTGAGAATAAAATCGCGTGCTTTCGTAAAATCCATAATGATTTCTATAATGTTGAAATTTAATGAATCACAAAATGATGTTCGATCTTGCGAATGACTTTCTTTTCCGAATTCTGATAATTCAACTTCACGGAGTAAAAATAGTTTATAATTCGTTTTTAGGCAAATTTGCATAAAAATGACGAAAGATATAATTTTGCGGAACAAAAAAATGCGGAAGTAGCTCAGTTGGCAGAGCATCAGCTTCCCAAGCTGAGGGTCGCGGGTTCGAATCCCGTTTTCCGCTCATAGCAAATTTTTCTGCTCATAGCACGGATGCCTTTGCATTTTCTCGATAATTTTAATTTTTTGGCACATCATTCCTTCTTTTAATTGTGTCTTCATAGGCTCTCGAAGTTTTATAGGATTTAATAAAACCACAAAGCCTTTGTGTTGTATTTTACCCCAACCTAAGGAAAATTCTTCTTCGAAAAGTGGGGAAAGTGATTTTCCGAAAACTGAGAAAAAATAATTTTTGTTCATACCTTTCGACTCTCTCTCTATATTGTTTTGAATATGAAAAGCCAAATCCCAACCATCGTTGCAGATGAAAAAATCCCTTATTTGGATTTTCTGGGTGAATTTCCCATCCATCTGAAGTCTTATCCTGCCTCTAAGATTACAAAAAATCTATTGATTGAACAGAATGCGGAAGCTCTTCTTATTCGCACACGAACGCTATGCAACGAACAGCTTCTCGATGGGACTGAGATAAAATTCATAGGTACGGCTACCAGTGGAGTCGATCATATCGACCAGAATTATTGTTCACAGGCTGGAATCGTGGTTTTTAGTGCACCCGGAAGTAATTCGGGTGCTGTTTTTCAATATATAAGCTGCGCCATCCTTGAATATGCCGAGGTAAAAAGGAAAAATTTGAAGGGATTAATCATGGGAGTTATCGGCAGAGGACATGTAGGCGAAAAAATCGTTCATTTGGGCTCTTTGCTTGGAATGGAGGTTCTTATTAACGATCCTCCCCTCTTCGAGAAAGGCATTCTGAGGGTTCAGAATTCTTTGGATGAAATCATGGCAAATTCCGACATTCTTACCTTACACGTGCCTTACACAACCACTGGTTTTTATCCAACCCATTATCTCATCCATTCCCAGAATATTCTGAAAATGAAACCAGATGCTTGCCTCATCAACACTTCTAGAGGAAGCATAGTGGATGAATCGGCTCTTTATCGATTCGCATTGGCTCATGAAAAATTTAGCTACATACTGGATGTTTGGGAAAATGAACCCGAAATTGAATTGCGCTTAATGGAACGAGCTTTGATTGCCACTCCACATATTGCGGGTTATAGTCTCGATGGGAAACGCAATGCCTCACAACAAATCTTTACACGGCTTGCTGAGTTTTATCATTGGGATAAGCAGCCTGTTTTGCCAGAAATTGGACCTCCTCCTCATGCCAGGCTGCTGGTAGAACATCTTATCGAAGCCGTTAGAGCGACATACGATATTTTTCAGGATGATGAGGCCTTGAGAAAAAACTCCGGCTTATTTGAACAGTTGAGGAGTTCTTATAATTTTCGTCATGAATTTCCTCATTTCGAGGTAAAAATCAAGAACGAGTCAGAGAAAAATATAGCCATGAGGCTTGGTTTCAAGGAATGGAATCATTGATTCAGGTATTCATCGAACAAAACCTGAAGAAAAGCTTTGGCGTTTTTTTCATGTTTTAAATGTATCTCACCGGGAATTGTCATTTTAAAAGGAATTTTTAGATGATCGTCCCAGATGTATTCTCCTTCGGGTACTTTCCATCCTACCCCATAATCGAAGGTGAGATAGGTAAACTCATGAAAGCCAGAGTGAAACATATTGCGCCCCCAATAAAATTCGTGGGTGGAAATTTTAAGGATTTCAAGCAAAGTAGTACCTAAATCCGTTTGTGATACCAACCAGTCAATTTGCGTTCCTCGTAAATCTTCACGAATTACATCACCATAAAAGAGAATAGGGATTCGATTGTATTCGAAAGAGTTTGGATGCCAATTTCGGTAAGAATTATGGCTATGATCGGCCACAAGGATAAAAAGCGTATTCGGATACCAAATCTGATGGCGTGCCTGTTCGAAAAACTTTCCCAAACACCAGTCGGTGTAATAGGCTGAATTGATGTAATTGCGTTCGTTATCACCCCAGAAGAGTTTTTCTTCCATGGGCTGATCGTATGGCGAATGACTGCTAAGCGTAAAAAGAGCGCTGAAAAAAGGTGCAGGTTCAACGGCAAGATCATGAAGAAGCTCGTTAAGGGTATATTCGTCATGTATGCCAAGTTTCCCCTTCACATTGGGAAGTTTGAAATCATAAATTTCCTTGATACGGTCAAATTGATTGAAGATGATATAGCTTTTGATGTTTCCATAAATCAACTGCCCTCCAAAATAAAATGAAGAATGATAGCCTTGCGCATTTATTTTTTTGACAATGCTGGGAAGATGTTGATATTTATCGGGTTGAACGGTTATCGAAGTATAGGGATGTGGGGGAAAACCGCTAAAAATAGCTGCCAAGCCTTGTTCGGAACGTTTTCCACCAGCATACGCCTGTGTGAAAAGAATCCCTTCCATTTCGAGTTTTCGAAATTCGGGCGTTATGCCAGGTTCTCCGCCAAGGCTCTCGATCAGATCGGCTGACCAGCTCTCGAGAATCAACATCACTATATTGGGTTTATATATTGTCAATATGTCCATCCCATTAGTCGTGGGCTTGGCAAATAAGCTATCTACAATGTGCCTGGCTTCGGCCTGATCCATATAAATAAAAGGATTCCTATCCTTGAACTGACGGTTTTCGAACCAACTGATGTAAAGATTGAAAGCTGGGTTTACGGCAGCATGATTCAAGATAGCATGTTTCGAAAAATAGCTTTGACTCTGATTGATAGGTATTTGCTGAATGCCACCTCTGGAACCAATAATGAGAATGGGTTGTAACACAATGTAAGTTATAACTGCCTTCCATGCCTTTGGAGATGATTGCTTTGTTGAAGCCTGGAAGATAAACTTATTATATAGCCAGCAAGCAGTAAAAACCGATACTAGCCAGAAAAGTATCATTATCACGAGCGTCAGTGTTTGGGCTGAAGCTATCACTTCTGCAGGATGCTTCAGATACGCAAGCGCCTTCATGTTGAGCTTTGTATGCCATTCATCATACAAACCCGTTTCACCGGCAACAATCAAAAAATAAATTCCAATCAATAAAAAATTCAAGTACTTCACAATTTGATTAATTGCCCTCCATTTAGTTATACTTTCAATTACATATAAAAAAAGGAATAATGAAGCAATATAGCAAAATGTGGCCACATCAAGCCGCAAAGCATGAAAGAACAGGCCGGCTATCTCCGTAAATTTTATGTGAGAATGAGCAATAATTCCATGATAATAAATCAGAAAAAATATTCTTCCAGAAGCAAAGATCAACAGCCAAAAGGTTAAATGACGTAAAAGATTGATGATTATTTTTTTCACAATCGATTCAAATTGAAAGTATATGAATAAATATAAAAAAAGAAATCACAAAAAATATATTTTTCGACTTATAATATGGAGATCACATTTAAAAATAAAAAAAACTGATTTTTAATTTATTTTCGGTAAAAAATCAAGATTGTTGCAATGCATTTTCGATCAATTGGTCGATATGCTGGAGGTCATTCGGAGGAATCCAATGATAGAGTGGGTCTTTTTTAAACCAAGTGATTTGTCTTTTAGCGAATTTTCGAGTATTGATTTTTATTTTTTCGATAGCTTTTTCCAGAGTAAATTGTCCTTCCATATAAGCAAACAATTCCTTATAACCCAGGCTGCGCAAAGGCTGAAGATTTCTGAAGGGTAACAATCTCTGAGCTTCTTCGAGCAGCCCTCTTTGCATCATTTCATCGACACGATGATTGATTCTTTCGATCAATAAAGGCTTGGGTACATCAAGCGCAAGCTTAAGGATATGAAAACTACGCAATTTCGATTTTCCAGTACGAAGGCTCGAATAAGGCTGGCCAGATAACATACACACTTCTATCGCTCTCATCAATCGTATCGGATTTTTCAAGTCAACCTGATGATAGAATTCGGTATCGAGGAGGCGTAATTGGGTTCTCAGGGCTTCGATCCCCTGTTCGTGGTACAAAGCATGTAAATGATGGCGGAGTAATAGGTCAGGTTCAGGCAAAATATCGAGGCCATTGCAAACAGCATCGATGTATAAACCCGAACCTCCAGCCATGATTACCATAGGCTGGGATGTAAATAATCTACTCAAAAGAGCTATAACTTCTTCTTCATATTCAGCTACATTACAAGGATGATGAATAGTCCGGTTGCCAATAAAATAATGCTTAACTTTTGCCAATTGTTCCTCAGAAGGCGTAGCCGAACCTATAGGGAGTTCTTTATAAAACTGCCGTGAATCGGCTGAAATAATCTCCGTATTGTATTTACAGGCAAGTTCTATCGCAAGCTCAGTTTTCCCCGAAGCAGTCGGCCCTGCAATCACAACCAATAAAGGTTTCTGAAGTTTCATGATTTGGATGTAGAGAAAATTGAAGACACATTAGAAATCGTCATCGAAGTCTTCGCCCGATTTATCGTCGGCAAATTCGTCATCTATGTCTTCATCGGTAATATCTTCGTCATCGAATTTTTCATCTGCATCAGTCGACATCATATCGGCAAACTCGGGTCCAAATTCTTCGGCAATTTCTCTGGCTGTCATCTTGCGTGAAATATTGGAAGATGGAGGGACTTCCTTCCCACTCATTATCGCACCAAAAACCTCATCTTCCATTAATTCTTTCATCTGTTCCTCTATCATTTCTTCCGGAATATCATCATTCAAAGAAGTAATGGTAAGCCTTTCTTCTCGTTGTTTACGTGTCTTTTCCTGAATTTCTTCAGGTATGATGATGGGTTTTACGGGTATTTCTCCTTTTTGTGTTACACACTTTGGATAGTTTGCTAAAGAATCGGTTTCCAGTATTTTTACCATTTCCATAAAAAACAAATAAATATCAGGACCTCGATATTCGATGATAAACTTTTGATGAGGGTCATCCACAAAATCCCTAAAACGTGCAAGACTGATATGCGTATAGGGAATTTTCAAACGATGCTCTTCGAGTCTAACATCATCGCCTTCTTTTTCTTTCGAAATGGATAACAGGGGTTGTTCTGCTATCTCATATTGTTTTACCCAACGTGCATTGGCTTTATAGAAATATGTTTTCTCTTCTGCCGATAAAGGAGCAGCTTGGAGAAAAACCCTTTGAAAATCTTCGAAAGTCTGATTGGGCGAAATATCGATCTCTCTTACAAAATCTTCGATGGAATCAGAAGTAATCCGAAAACGATAAATATGCATAACTGATTGATTTAAAAGAAGGTAAAAATCAATAAAAACATTTATAGAAAATAGCGTGCAAAGTTAAGGGAATGAATCAAACCTCAATAAAATCAAAATATAAAATTATTAATCTCTTGGTCTGGAGTTTATATCTTAGAATCATCCATGAGAATAAATCTTTCGAGGATACAATCGGCCAGAATATAGGCCTGTGACTTAATTGCGATTCTGTCAGTACCAATTTTCTTTAAATAGATACTTGTTAAAGAATTCGCAATTTGAAGGGTGTGTCGGGTGAATTTTTCACCAAAACGTTTGTTGATGTGAGAAATGCTCAAGCCCCAAGAGGTTCGGAGAGAAGTTATGATGTACTCATTGTACTGGTTGATAGATGTTAGGATCTCACAGGGACATGCACCGATGTCGAGAGTAGTCAATTTCTTCCATTCCTCTATACATGAAGGGTTCCACCATCGTTTGATGCCATCGTACGAATGGGCAGATGGGCCTAGTCCCAAATATGGAATTCCCTGCCAGTAGGCAGTATTGTGCCTCGAATAATATCCCGGCAAACAGAAATTCGAAATTTCATACTGAATGTAACCCTTATGCGAGGAAATTTCTTGTAAAATCTCATATTGCTGGGCAACAAGTTCTTCGTCGGGCAGACTTAGCTTCCCTTTTTTCACCTGAAAATCATAAGGAGTTTTTTCTTCAAGTGTAAGAGCATAGCAAGAAAAATGTTCAGGTTCAAGTGATAAGATTTTAAGAAGAGCATTTTCCCATTCTTCATTATTCAAACCCTGGATACCATAAATAAGATCGACCGAAATATTGTTAAAACCCGCTTTTCTGGCCATCGCATAAGCTTCCAAAGCTTGTTCGGCAGTGTGATGTCGGCCTAAAAATTTTAAAATAGTTTCATTTTGAGATTGAATGCCGATGCTCAGCCTATTTATTCCAGCCTTCGACCAGGATTCAAGATTTTGCATACTGATGTCATCGGGATTGGCTTCGAGGGTAATTTCACAGGAAGGCTCGAGAATAAAATATCGCTTTATGAAATCTAAAATATTTTCAATATCACCAGGAAGGAGCAATGAAGGGGTACCTCCTCCCATATAAACGGTTCGCAGATGAGGATCTTTCCACTGGTGAGAACGGGTTTCTATCTCCTGTAGCAAAGCTTCTACAAAACCCTGAGCTAATTTTTTAGAAGCCACAGCATAAAAATTACAATAGAGGCATTTCGATTTGCAGAAAGGGATATGAATATAGAGGCCAGTCATTTCTTCTTATTAAGGATCACTCTGAAAGTGGTCCCAACATTAGGCTGGGACGATTTTACAAAAATCCTTCCCTTATGGTAGGAATGTACAATACGACGGGCAAGCGAAAGGCCTAGCCCCCACCCTCTCTTCTTATTGGTGAATCCGGGTTTGAAAATCACTCGTTGCTGAGAACGTGGAATTCCTTTCCCTGTATCGGTAAAATCAAGAATTACATGTTTATGATCCTCCTGTATCGTAATGGTGAAAGTACCCACTCCTCCCATAGCATCAATGGCATTTTTAACCAGATTTTCTATAACCCATTCAAAAAGAGGAACATTTAAAGGTATATACAACTCATCCTTATTGGTTTGATTATTGACTCGAAATTGAATTTTTCTCGAAGTACGTGGTTCGAGATAATCGAAAGTTTCGGAAATAACTTCGAGAATATTGGCAGCCTCCAGATAAGGCTGTGACCCTATTTTAGAAAATCTTTCCGTAATAGTCTCCAAGCGGATTAAGTCTTTCTCCATCTCACTGATGGCGGGATGTTCCAATCCATCCATCCGCATGAGTTCCATCCATGCTAGCATCGACGACATCGGTGTTCCTAATTGATGAGCAGTTTCTTTGGCCATCCCTACCCATACCTGGTCTTCTTCCGACTTGCGAGCAGAACTGAACAGAGAATAGGCTACCAGCAGAAACAAACCTATAATGCCCAGTTGAATAAAAGGATAATATTTCAACTGATTCATCAGGAACGAATTACGATAAATCACCAGACATTTCCCATGTTCGGAAAGTGTGATGGGAATGGGTACATTGGCTACCGAAAGTTCCTGGATAATTTTATTGCGCGAAGCTGAATCGGCAAGCAATATACTATCGATATTTCCGAAAGCAAGAATTTGACTTTTGGTACTGTCGATGATCAAGGCCGGTACTGAAGCGGAATTAAGTACTACTTCGGAAATAAAGGACTGGTTGAGGTCGTTGAGGACTTCATGCAGTTCACTAAATAATCGACTGTCGGTATAAAAGAGAAAATTTTTTTTCCCTTTCATATAGGGGACTTCGATGGGAGGGTATTTTGTAAATTCCTGCAGCAAGGCTCCTTCTAATTTTTTTGTAGTTGATAGGTCGATATCTATGTTAGTAGCACTCAGTATGTTATAGTTTTCATCGGTAAGAAGCACAGGGATAGTTTTATTCTTTTCGAGCATGTTGAGGTAAAAGGTCAGATCGGCCTGATCGTCGGTTACTATCAATCGTTTGTAAGCTTCTGCTAAAAGTTCAACCCGTCGGCGTTCTTCTTCCTGAATTTGTCGGAAAAAATTATCGGTATAATTAACTAATGCAGCTTTGCGATTCACAGCATCAGCCCATATACGAAGATTCTTCTGGTCGGCTTCTTTAATTTGCCTTACAAGATGATCCGTATAAAAAATTGTACTCCCGAAGATCAACAGAGCAAATAAACCCAATAACCATTTCCATTTTCTCTTACGCGAATAGAGATTCATAAGATGTAAGCATGAAAAAAGATAAAGTGAAACAAAAGTACGACATCCAAGATGAAAAGTGAAAATTGATATGCAATACGTAATGCGAGGATGCCTTTAAGATTATGAAGAGATTGCGGGACGACGGGACGAGGAGACGAAGAGACGGGGAGAATGAGCGAGGGGGATTTCAGGGAGTATTTTTTAATACTAACATATTCATTTTCATTATTTTAACTTATAATTCACCATTCCCCATCCCCCATTTTACAGCCAACCCTCTTTTCTATACCATTGGATAGATTCGTCCAAACCACGTTGCAGATCGTATTCAGGAGAATAATGAAGCATTTCGATGGTATTGCTGATATCGGATTTCCAGTTTATTGCTCTCATAGTTAAATATTTATCCTTATTGAGGGTAGGTGTAATCTTAAAAGGTCGGGCAAAGGTTTCCGAAATAAAACTAACGGCTTTTAAAACCCAATGCGGTACCGTTACCTTCAAGGCGTTTGTATTGAGAATTTTGCAGCATAAATCCCTATATTCACGATCGGTATAGGTTTTACCGTCAGAAACATGAAATGTTTGTTGTGTAATAGGTGTTTCGAGAGCTAAAAAAACGGCTTTTACCAAGTCTTTTACATAGACAAAAGAAAGGAAATGAGGCTTGCAGCCAGTAACTGGAGCCAGTCCTTTCTTTATTGTGCGGAGCATGAGGTAATAATCGGTTTCTCGTGGGCCATACACTCCTGTGGGTCGCATGATATTCCAGGGTAAAGACGATTGGCGAACAATTTTTTCAGCCTTTAACTTGCTTTTTCCATACAAGGTATCGGGTTTTGGAACATCATCAGGATGAAGTGGTTCGAGGGTTTGGGGATTGCCTGGCCCCAAGGCTGCCAAACTACTCATCAGAATAAATTTTGCAATTGAAATACCACTTTCCTGAATAGCTTCGATAAATCTGCCGGTATTTTCTGCATTCACCCTATCAAAGTCCTCAGGATGAGTTGTTTTTGTAACTCCAGCATTATGAACGATATAATCGATGGAACCATTCTGGCGCTCGATCATCTGTAATGCTTCCATCATCTTCTGTCGATTAGAAAAACCCGCTTTTATGAGATTTACTCCAGAAGGGAGATGTTCGGTATTACTTGTTTCCCTTACCCAGGCGGTTACCTGCCATCCTTTTTCGACGCCAATTTCGGTAAGAAAACTTCCAATAAAACCCGTAGCTCCTGTAATGATAATATTTTTTCTTTCGTTCATATTCTTTGTCATTTTAATCATTCCTTCCATTGATCTGGATGGCTATCGAGAACCTGCATAGCCTTTTTCACGACTTCTTCAGCTAATTGCATTCCATCTAACCAGTGAATCCGAAATCCCTTGCGTTCCATCCTTCTGAACCACGTCATTTGCCGTTTCGCAAACTGATGAATAGCCGTATTTAACGATTCTACCATTTCATTTTTCGACATCTGCCCTTTCAGGTAACGGCTTATAAAGCGATATTCCAATCCATAGGAATCGAGATTTTCGTGACTTATGCCAAGCTTCTTGAGCTGCTCTACTTCTTCTATCATGCCTTGCTCTATTCGTTTGTGAAGTCTTTGGGTAATCCTCATTCGAAGCTCTTCTCGGGGTAATGTAATGCCAAGAATAAAATTGGGAGGTACGAAGGTTTCTTCTCGGGGATGTGAAAGTTTCCAAGTTTCTATTTCGATGGCACGAATTAAACGAGCTCGGTCGGTAATATCGGTAGTATTGTGTAAAGGTCGCAGGGATGCAAGCCGAGTGATAAGATTTTCGATAGATTCTTTTTCGAGAGAATTTCTTAAATTTTTATCCTCGGGTACCTGAGGCATATAATACCCTCCAATCACTGCTTCGATATATAAACCTGTACCACCGCATAGAATTACCTGCCTGCCTCTACTACGAATTTCGAGATAAGCTTTCTTGAAATCACATGAAAAATCCCATACACTATATTCTTCGCCTGGCTGACGGATGTCGATCAAATGATAGGGAATAAAACTGCCATCTACGAAATAATCCTGTAAATCCTTGCCTGTGCCTAAATCCATTCCACGAAACACTTGACGTGAATCGGCCGAAATAATCTCGGCATCCATCCGAGCAGCTATCATAGCCGAAATGCGTGTTTTCCCAACTGCCGTAGGTCCAAGTATTGTAATCATGTATAAAAGTGTATAAAAGCAACTACTGAAGCAAAGGATGATGCTGTCGATAAGAATATTCTTTCATAGTAAGAAAATCACGAATTTCCTGCAAGGCATTTATATTGCAAGTGTCGAAACTTTCGATCAGCGCTGGATGACTCTCAGGGAAATAATGCATCATGAATTCTTTGAGGCAAATCTCGTCAGATTTTTTGATTTGAGGATGGTATTTTTTCAGAAATTGAAGTATGCGCAAGGCATCAATTTTCTGTGTACAAGCCTTTACAAACGATTTTATCTCACTGGAATTTTTACGCAGTGGTCCCCAAATGTCGGAAGTTCGAAAAATATCTTCTAAAAAAACATCCATAGGCGTTTTTATTTTTTCTAAGTATAATCTCGAGAATGCCTCGAAGGTAATTTTCACCGTATCGAACAATGAATGGTGAAAAATGGGATAGGCCTCCCAATGGCCTTCCCTGCCTCGAATCATTGCCGGGCCAGTGCCAAAGATAACTCTATCGGAAAACCGTGCAGCAGGATAGATTTTCGCTGGACACCACGTAAGCACTGAACCATGTTTACGGAGTTTTTGTAAAAAATAGAAATCTTCACCAGCTCGATGCGGTGTAATGCCTCCTACTTTTCGGTAAATATCGACTCTTAAAGCCATAGCCGAACCAATTGCCGTAAAAGCATAGGGATTATGAATGAATAACATATTCAGAGCATACACCCGCATATATATTTCATAACGGAGAATACAGCGATTGGTAATTTCATCTTGGGTGAGCGGATGATAATAAGGAACCGATAAAGCAGCAATATAAGAATAATCAAGAAAAGTCTGGGCTATAACCTCTAAATAATCTGTCCCAAATAGCGTATCAGCATCCAGACTCACAATGATATCATCGTTATTTTTAGCTTCCCGTGCAATAGCATCCATCACTGTTTTGCGGGCTTGCCCTACCCCACAATGCTTCCCTTTCCACCCCATATCGGTAGAAGACCTATCGATAATCTCGATATCAAATGAATATGAACTGGATTTCAGTAAACTCAAGCATTTCTGATTGTCTTCATAAATGTGGATTTTATTGGGATTGAAGCGATAATCATCGGGTTGATTTACACAAACTACAAGCTTGAAATTCTGGAAACTTTGATTCTCCAAACATTCGAGCAAAGTAGGCAGATATTCATATTCTGCCATAACAGGCATGGCAACGTATATTTTCGATGAAGTTTTTGAATTCATTCAGTTATGCATCATTTTTGCAAATTTACATCGGCGCCTCTTTATATTTCGAACTTTGATTTTTCAGCCTAATCACAATAGTGATAACAGGTATCGATTTGCACTATGATAATATAAAAATGCTCTTCTTTGTATTTTTGTTATGAATTGATAAATAATGCATTACGAATAAAATTAAAGGTAAAGACTATAAGATAAAGTAAACCATTGGCTCAAAGCTTGTAATTTTATCAAAACCTTTGTCATGAGTGAGAAAGAACTTCCGACTCGGCATCGCAATTTGATTCTTACGCTTATACTGATTACCTCGTTTGCAAATCCTTTTATGGGATCATCCATTAATCTTGCTTTACCTGCAATTGGTTCCCACTTCGGGCTCCATGCTGTGATGATGAGTTGGGTAGCCATGTCGTTTCTATTGTCATCGGCTGTTTTAATGGTTCCTTTGGGGAAAATAGCCGATATCATTGGACGAAAGAGAGTTTTCCTTAGTGGGACCATCTTGTTCTCATTGAGTTCTATTTTTTGTGCCATGAGTCCGAGTGTGGGGCTTTTATTGGCTTCTCGTGTGCTTCAGGGTGCTGGGGGTGCAATGATGTTTGGAACGAATATGGCCATTATTACGGATATTTTCCCTGCCAACGAAAGAGGCAAAGCCATTGGTACTAACGTAATGGCGGTTTATTTGGGACTGTCGCTTGGTCCTCTTATTGCCGGTTTCCTCGTTAAAAACTGGGGCTGGCAAAGCATATTCTATTTAACTGCTATTCCAGTGGCTTTCGTGGCTATTTCCATGCCTCTTCTCGTAAAAACGGAATGGAAAAGCCCACATTCGGAACAATTTGATTGGAAAGGAGGAATTCTATATATCATCGCCATGTCGGCATTTATGTATGGTTTTAGCCATCTCCCGAATTTCTGGGCTATCATATTGGCTTTCATTTCTTTAATTGGTTTATATTTTTTCGTAAAAATAGAAATTCAATCCGATTTTCCCGTATTCGATATGCGATTGCTGAGCCATAACCGGCTTTTTGCCATGTCGAATCTGGCAGCTTTACTCAATTACGCCATTACTTTTGCCATTACTTTTATGTTGAGCTTATATCTTCAGTATGTAAAAGGCCTCAATCCCCGCGATGCGGGTTTGATTCTGGTGATTCAGCCTGCAATGATGGTGATAGTGTCGTATTTTTCGGGCCGTATGTCGGATGTATATGACCCTCGTATTTTGGCCTCTGCAGGCATGAGTACCATCACACTCGGTCTTATGGCGCTCATCCCCTTGGGAACAAATTCATCCCTCATTTATTTAATGGTGATTCTTGGGGTGATTGGAATAGGCTTTGGTTTGTTTACCTCACCCAACACAAATGCCATTATGGGGTCGGTAGAAAAGAAATACCTTGGGGTGGCCTCGGCTACTGTAGGTACTATGCGTTTGACCGGACAAATGATCAGCATGGGGATTGCAACTTTAGTAATAAATATCTTCCTCGGCAATTCGAAGATTCATGCAGGCAATTTGTCATTATTCCTCCATTCCCAACGAACAACATTTATCATCTTCGTTATTTTGGGCATTCTCGGAGTTTGGGCTTCAATGGCTCGTAAATCTGAGAATTTAGCCAAATAAGGATTCAAGGAAGTATTAGATTAGATTTATTCTCTATAAGTTTAGCTCAGAGTCTGGATTTAGCCACAAAATGTCAGCAGTTGCAAATCGCATTAAAAACAAATTAATTCTAAAAGATTGTATTCCACTTAAATTTGTTGAGTTTATTCTATAATGTCCTTAGATGACAAATAAACTGATTCTTCCTCAATCAGTTAGTTGTGCGAAAATTTTATGTATAATTAATCCTGTTAGGGGATTCGATAGTGGCAGGTAGATGACCTAATGATATTATTGAAACACCGTCAAGAGATATGAAATGTTGGGAAGGTCAGGTTTTAGTTATAACACATAGTTCTATTGTTAAGCGAAGAAAGTAGCTGCGAAAAATCATGAAGATACAGCTTGCCAGGGTGGTTCGACCCAGGCGGATGCTGAAGCGAACCCGGGTTTCCTTCGATAGTTTAATTTTTATGTCGAGGATCGGGCTGAAAAGGCAATTTTGCCATTTTAGTAATGGTGAGCGAGGGATGTTGAAATTCTTCGGTAATGGTTCCTGCGAGCAGATACATGGCCTTTCCATGAAAGGGATATTGCTTGAGCGAGTTGGGGAAGTGGACGGTTTCGAAGAGTTCACCTTCGGCATCTACAAAGGTTCCAAAATGCATCAATTCGTTTTTAACGGTACGTACATATTTGAGTGTAACTAAATATCCGAGCATTCTTACGGTTTTGCCGACATGCTGTATCATGTTTCGGCTTATTACTTCTCCACGAAAACGGGTTTGTAGCATATCGAAATAAGACACGGTAACGGGGAAACCAAGAAGTTCTATTTCGTCGTAGGCATCTTCAAGCGAATTGGAAGGAAGAGCAGGAAGCTGGAAAGGTCGTGCAGAAATTTTGAATAAGGGAGGTTGAGAAGAAGCCTGAGAATTTTTTTTATTCAGGAAGATATGTGCTTCCCACATCAGATTGGCTTTCGTTTTTCCGGTAAATCTAAGAGCTCCTGTGCGGATTAGCAGAAGGGTTTGCTCCAGTTTGGCCTGAGTGCGTTCGATAAAATCGGCCAGGTCAAGATAAAGGCCATTTCTTTCTCTTTCGCTTACGATAAGTTGCGAAAAATCACGTTCGAGGTTTTCGATATGGATGAATCCAATGTAAATGGTGTTTCCCTCTATCGAGGTAACCACTCGACTCTTGTTTACGCAGGGCAGTTCAATTCGAGCACCATAGCGACGAGCTTCATTAAAATAAACCCAGGTGGAATAGAATCCGCCAAAGTTGTTGATGACGGCTACCATAAATTCTAAGGGGAAATGGGCTTTCAGATAGAGGCTTTGGTAACTTTCGACCGCATACGATGCCGAATGAGCCTTCGAGAAAGAATAACCGGCAAAGGATGCTATTTGCCGCCAAACTTCTGCGATGATATCCTCGGGGTATCCACGTTCACGACAGTTGCTAAAAAATCTATCTACTATGCGTGCCATTTCCTTTTTCCCGCGGAACTTTCCGCTCATGGCCCTGCGCAGTACATCGGCATCGGCAAGGTCGAGCCCGGCAAAATGATGGCAAACCTTCAATACATCTTCTTGATAAACCATCACGCCATAGGTCTCGGCCAATTGTTCTTTCATGATGGGATGAATATACGAGAACTCGTTGGGATGATGAAAACGGTAGATATATTCACGCATCATGCCTGAACGTGCAACCCCCGGACGAATGATGCTGCTGGCTGCTACAAGGCTCAAGTAATTGTCGCAGGCAAGTTTCTTGAGCAAACCTCGCATAGCTGGACTTTCTATGTAAAAACATCCCATAGTTTCTCCATTACGTATTTTTTCGCGAACCAAAGGGTCGGCCTTGAATTGATCGACTTGATGAACATCGATTTTGAGACCGCGGTTTTGAAGTACAATATCGGCACACTCTTTAATGTGTCCTATACCTCTTTGGCTCAGAATGTCAAGCTTCTCGAATCCAAGGCTTTCGGCTACATACATATCCCACTGCGTTGTTAAAAATCCCTTGGGGGGCAAATCAAGCGCGGTATAGGCAGTAATAGGTTCTTCCGAAATAAGAATACCTCCTGCATGAATGGAGCGGATATTGGGGAAATCCGCTATTTTGCAGGCAATCTCATGTATGTGTCGGGCAATATGGTCGCGTTGAATTCTGAATTCCGGATGTTCGGCCAGCTCATCGATTTCATGTTTGGGAAGCCCATAAACTTTCCCTAATTCCCGATAGATGGAGCGATCGCGAAAAGTGGACATACTCCCCAACAAAGCCGTATGCTGACGACCATATCGTTTGAAGATATAGTCAATCACCGTATCTCTGTCCTTCCACGAATAATCTATGTCGAAATCGGGTGGACTGCTCCGTTTGGGATTGATAAAACGCTCAAAATAAAGATTCAGCTCTATAGGATCCACGTCGGTGATGCGCAGGCAATAAGCTACGACGCTGTTGGCCCCACTGCCACGCCCTACATGATAAAACCCTAACGACATGCTGTAACGTATTATATCCCAAGCAATGAGGAAATAAGCCGAAAAACCTAAACGATGAATAATTTCGAGTTCCGATCGCACTCGCTGCTCGGCTTCGGCATTCCCCTTTCCGTAGCGATAAACCATTCCTTCCAGCGCAAGTTTTTCCAACAAAACCTTGTCGTCTTCCCTGTTCCCCGTGAAGGTTTTTTTATTCTTCGAAGTCATAAAATCAAAATCTATCTGCCAACTTTCTGAGACTCTTTCGGTATGTTGCACCAGCGCTTCGTGATCTCTCAAAAAGTTCTGGCTCGCCTCAGGCACGAGCAACCTCTCGTCTTTTGCCGCCAATAAATCTGAACTTAGCTTGCTAAGTAAAATGTTATTGTCGATGGCTCTGAAATTTCGATGAATCTCATATCCCTCATCATTGGCAAAAGTGATGTATTGAATGGCAAGCAGGTGATCGACTTGGTTGCGCAGAGGTGAAAATATCAGGCGGTTCAGTTCGCTTGGTCGTATGCCAATAAATTCATGAGGGCTGAAAGGTCGGGTAAATGCCTTGCTAAAAGGATAAATCACAATAACTTCCTTCATCTCGGGAGCTTCGTCAGGATACGGAATTTGCTGGCTGTTGTACTGGCTTATAAATTCATTCATCTCCCGAAAACCATTTGCATTCCGTGCTATCAAGGTGTAAAGCCGATGATTCTCCTTAAAGATATCCATACCGGCTATGGGTAATATGTCCGCTCGATGACAGGCTTTTACAAAATCGGGCAAACCTACCGTGTTATTGATATCGGCCAGCACTAGACGCTTTAACCCTGCCTCGGCACCTAATTCGACCAAATCTTCTACGGAAAGAGTTCCATATCTCAGACTATAGTAAGAATGCGCAATCCTCAGCATATTTTTTGATTAATTTTACATCAAATTGAGCTCATCTAAATTAATACAGATTTTCTTATTTTGCTCAATTTTGAAATCATTTCACCAAAATTTCATTGAGATGATTAAAAAATATTGATTAAAAATTAATCAATTTATGATTCTGGCTTAGCAGGTCCTTCGAGTAAATTATCCTCCTTTTCAATCGTGAAATCTATTTCAAAGCTTACTCGTTTAAAAGTTCATTTTAAGAAAGTCACAGATAAATCTCTATCTAAGTATTTGGTTTTGATTATTTTAATAAAGAATAGCTGTAATATTATTTACCAGAAAACCATATTGTTGGTTGATAAACAATAATGAGTCTATAAGTCTATAAGGAGCAATAAATTATTGTTTGATAATATACTGGCGATATCTTGAATTTTTCAAAACACCCAAATAAACACCCGGGTTGAGAAAATCGAGAGAGAGAAGGTTGACGGGTTGATTGATAATTGTATGAAAAACTTCTCTACCTGTGAGGTCAAAGATATAAAAATGATCGGGAAAGTTTTTACTCGATTTTATGTAAAGAGTTTGTCGAAAAGGATTGGGATAAAAACGAATGAAGGGCTCAGATTGTCGGTTGCTGATTCCCAAATAATTTTCCTTGCTGATTTCGATTCTCGATATCCAGAGCGAATCGAAGCAGGGACATTCGGAACCAGGTGTATCCAAGTATATTCTCAAGCCTGAAATACAGTTGGAATCTACCTTGGAATTTGGAAAGGGTAGATTGGTGTTCCAATGGTTAGTAAAATCGAAATGGAAGGCTTGAATTTCGCCTGAAAGTTGCAAAGGCAGAATCGAAAATCCGGGATCAACATCGGTGAATCGCTTTCGAGAATCGAAAAGTTCGA
This sequence comes from Bacteroidetes bacterium ADurb.Bin012, assembly GCA_002071415.1. Taxonomy (GTDB): domain Bacteria; phylum Bacteroidota; class Bacteroidia; order Bacteroidales; family TTA-H9; genus TTA-H9. The sequence goes on along the minus strand of MWFC01000001.1, from coordinate 178,434 downwards.
TCTTTGTCGCTGCAGTACCACTTTTATTAAAAGTCTTCAGAAACACGTTCAGATGAGGATGCTGGTTCATATCTACAATTGTAGGAAAAGTATATTCCAGATAAGGTTTACCCGCATTTGGAAATATTGAATAATTGAGTTGCATCAAGGTATCTTGCTTGAAGATATTGACTTGATTAGGTGGATTAGCGGTAATTGTCCATCCTTCAGTATCCTGAATGGCAAAATTGGTGAGATCATACCTCGAATAAACAGGAGCAAGAGCAATGAATACCTCCTTCGAATAAATTCCGCCAGCATGAGGATGAATGACTTCACATTTTACATTTTCTTCATCATTTCCCCATGTTACCTTGATTTTATGAGTCCCCTGTCCCGATTCTATAGTAGCTCCTTCAGGAACAGTCCAATGAAATATAGCTCCTTCTATATCTTGAATTTCAAAAACAGCATTAGCTTGTCCGGCCTGAAGGCAGCATGGACCTTCAATATGAATTTCCTCAAAAGGAATATTCTGAAAAACTCTTACATAATCTACCCACATTTTTTGTGGCCAGATATCTGGGTCTATTCCTTGTTGTCCTCCCCAGCTTCCGCCAACGGCAATATTCAATAATAAATGAAAGCGCTGATCGAAGGGCCAAGTAGTGTAACCCGTATGTTCGTTATAGAAACTGAAATATTTTTCATCATCTACGAAGAAATCTATTTTTTCTTCTGTCCATTCAATGGCATAGAGATGGAAGTTGGTTTCGGCATCAGGAACATAAAATGTATCCGTCTTTTGTGTGCCAATAATATGATTATAGGCTTGTGTATGAATAGTGCCATGAACTATACCAGGATCGGAACCAACGTATTCCATGATGTCGATTTCACCACTTTTAACCCAACTGCCATAAACCCAATCGGTAGGCAACATCCAGATGGCTGGCCATGTGCCTCGACCATGCGGTAATCGAGCAGATACCTCGATGCGACCATATTTCCAATCTCCCTTGTTGCGCGTAACAAGCCTTGCCGAGGTATATTCACAGTCTTCAAAATTTTCTTTTCTTGCTTCAATAATCAGCTTACCACTTTCGGCCCTTGCATTTAACCAACGATGATCCGTGTAATATTGAGATTCGTTGTTCCCCCATCCACCAGCTCCAACATCATATCCCCAAAGATTAGTATCGGGCAGGCCGCTATAATTAAATTCATCCGACCAGACCTTCACCCTCACTTGTGTCATGCCGTAAAAGTTAACCAGCAATAAAGCCGAAAGAAAGATTATCGTTTTGAAATTCACTGAATTATATAAAATATCAAATGGCCATAAAATTTATATAAAGATAATGGAAATACAGGATGTGGAAATAAAGAACGGCGAGCTTTTTTTATGTATTTGGGGGAACTTTCTCTTCGCCAAGCCGTGAAATTCCAGAAAAAAAATGTCGGAACCACAAAAACACCAATATCGTTGGGCTTATTTACCCTCAATGTTTCATCAGCAATTGTCATTTGTTATCTTGAATTTCACCTTCGTACCGGGTCACAGGCATCTTATTCACCACCTACATTACAGGGAACAAAACAATACTTTTATTTCAACCTTTATAAATCAATAAATGCCTGTATCTTTGTTTAAAATTCAAACTACCATGAAAAAGTTTATCGGGTTATTGCTTGTGATGGTTGCGGCTCTGAATATTTTTGGCCAACAAAGCGAAAAGAAGTATCAATTTGGAATAAAAGTCAGTCCAAATTACACCTGGATAAATCCTGAAACGCGAAACTATAAAAACGATGGTGGAAAAATTGGATTCACGTGGGGTTTAATTGCTGACATCAATCTTCGAGATAATTATTTCTTTTCCAGCGGGTTTGGATTAAGTTATCAAGGAGGTAAAATTTGCTACCCGGTAAACTATCCAATACCCAAACCTAAGACTAATGGAATAGGTGATACTACATTGATTCTCGGAAAGGTCTACCGCAATTATAGCTATCGTTATCTTGAAATTCCTTTACTATTCAAGATGAAAACACTACCCAAAAAAAACACTCGATTTTATGGAGATATGGGTTTAGTGCCTGCTTTTAAACTAAGAGCCCATGCTAACGATATTTTTTATTCCCAACAGGGAACGACCTTGAAAAACGAACCCGATGTTTCATCGGCTCTAAATGCTATGAAACTCTCCATTTTTGTTGGAGGTGGATTCGAATACCACTTCGATCAATCCACCTTTATCATGATTGGATTGGGTTTCAATAATTCATTTACGGATATCTTTTCCGATTATAACTCCCATCCTTCAGTAAATGCTTCGGAAGATGGGATTGCCAATTATTTGGAACTTTCTTTGGCTTTATTTTTCTAATAATCAAAGCGTTAGATCGGATCTTATGAAGATAGCTCTGATTCAACTCAATTACATCATTGGTGACTTCGAAGGAAACACAAAAAAAATCATCCAATCTATACAGGAAGCAAAATCAAAAGGAGCTTCGCTGGCTATTTTTTCCGAACTCTCAGTATGTGGGTATCCCCCAAAAGATTTATTAGAATTCGATGATTTTATAGAAAAATGCGAAGAATCGGTTCAGAAAATTAGTCGAGCCTGTCGAGATATTGCTGCCATTGTGGGAAGTCCCATAAAAAACGAAACAAGGAAAGGGAAACCCTTGTTTAATGCTGCACTTTTATTATATGAAGGACAAGTTCTTGGCATTCAACGCAAAACCTTGCTCCCTGATGATGATATATTCGATGAATATCGCTACTTTGAACCCAACCAGCAGTTCGATGTTTTTGAATTTAGAGGTGAAAGAATTGCGCTTTGCATCTGCGAGGATTTACTTGATACCGACAATAACCCACTTTATTTATGCAAACCACAGGATGAACTACTTAAATTAAATCCATCGCTTATGGTGAATATTTCGGCTTCACCATTTCACGACAATCAAACGGAGCTGAGGCCGAAAATACTGAAAGAAAACACCGTAAGATCCCAAATACCTCTTATTTACGTCAATCAGGTGGGCGCACATACCGATTTGATATTCGACGGAGATTCGATGGTTATTGACATTTATGGAGATATCGTAGCACGCATGAAACTTTTTGCCGAAGACATGGTGATTGTCGATACCAAAAAACTCCATTCGATATCCAATGCCCTGCCTCATTATCCCCTTTCACGTATAGAAATGATACATGATGCACTGGTTTTTGGCATACAGGAATATTTTGGCAAATTAAACCTGAAAAATGCCATTCTAGGACTTTCGGGCGGAATAGATTCGGCATTGGTGCTGGTTTTAGCAAAGGAAGCACTTGGGAATGATCATGTAAAGGCTCTCATTCTACCCTCTCACTATACCGCACCTCAAAGTATTACTGACGCTATTCTATTATCTCAACGATTAGAGGTTGATTTTGAAATAATAAGCATCGATAAGGCGTATAAAAGTTTAGAAAACACATTTGAATATTTTTTCAAGAAAATGCCTTCCGATGTCACCGAAGAAAATCTTCAGGCGCGCCTTAGAGGAATTATCCTGATGGCTTTTTCGAATAAATTTGGCCATATTTTGCTCAATACTTCAAATAAAAGCGAACTTGCCGTGGGTTATGGTACACTTTATGGCGATATGTGCGGAGGATTATCGGTTTTGGGCGATGTCTATAAAACAGATGTTTATGCTCTTGCTCATTATATCAATTGCAAAAGCCCTATCATCCCCGAGAGTACCCTTTTAAAACCACCTTCGGCAGAATTGCGCCCTAACCAGAAAGACAGTGACTCATTGCCCTTATACGAAATTCTGGATCCCATTCTTCGTCTCTATATAGAGGAACAGCAAGGACCGACAGAAATCATCGCTCAGGGTCATGATTCAGCATTGGTGCTTCGAATTCTAAAAATGGTAAATTCCAACGAGTATAAACGATATCAAGCGCCTCCTGTCCTCAGGGTATCGAAGAAGGCGTTCGGTAGTGGACGCAGAATGCCTATTGTTGGAAAATACCTCGAATAGCCAATAGGAGAGATTTATGAGGTTTTTCACCAGAAATGATCAACCATTATTTTGATATTCAATCATATTGAAACAATCCAGGTAAAATTTCGAAATGCTATCCAACCTACAAGATTACATTCTTATTTTAGCTTCGCGCTCACCCAGAAGGCAGCAATTGCTTGCGGGGCTTGACCTTCCCTTCCTGGTCTTTACAAAAGAAACTCCAGAAGACTACCCTCTCGATATGCACGGGAAAGATGTCGCTTTGATGCTTGCTCGACGCAAAAGTTTGGCTTTCAATAATGAAGACCTGCCCGAAAACTTTCTTCTGATTACGGCCGATACAATTGTTTGGCTGAATAATCACATCCTCAACAAACCCTCTTCGAGACAAGAGGCCATCATCATGCTCAAACAACTCTCTAACAATACTCATTTCGTATACACGGGAATTTGCTTGCGTTCATCAAGAAAAACCGAAACATTCGTGGCCGAAAGTGAGGTAAGATTTAGAAAACTTGAAAAAGAAGAAATCGAATATTATGTCGACTATTATTCTCCATATGATAAGGCCGGTTCGTATGGCGTTCAGGAATGGATCGGATACATTGGCATAGAAGCTATTCATGGTTCGTTTTACAACGTGATGGGCTTGCCTACTCAAATCCTATACAAGCATCTTCAAACCTTCTGATTGTTTAACTTAATTTTAATCCTTATCATAGAATACTGTTAACTTTGTCAATTCAAAAGGATGAACCTCGATATTTCTAATTACTTAATTCATAAAAATGAAATTACCGAAGGAAGTGTTATTTAATATGTTTCTTTTTTATAATGATGGTGACATTAGTTTCATTTTTAAATGAAAAAAAATTTGGTAAAGTTATTTTAAGTGGAGATTATTTTATTTTTGAAGAGGAATGTTTATGGATAATAAACTCATTTTAGTTACCAATGATGATGGAGTGAATGCTCCAGGCATCAAAGCCTTGATACGAATGATGCGGCCCATGGGTCATGTTATTGTAGCCGCTCCTGATAAACCTCAGTCGGGGATGGCTCATTCCATCACCGTAAATATTCCTTTGCGTTATCAGAAAATTAGCGAGGAAGAAAATTATGAGGAATACGGTATAAGTGGCACACCTGTCGATTGTGTGAAACTGGCCGAAAAATTTCTCGTACCCCGGAAACCTGATCTTTTGGTTTCGGGCATCAATCATGGTTCTAATGCCTCTATCAACATTCTGTATTCTGGAACTATGGCAGCTGTATTGGAAGGTTGCATGTTAGATATTCCCAGCATAGGTTTTTCGTTTTGTGATTATTCATACCATGCCAATTTCAGTTGCCTCGATGAATGGGTTACCAGAATTGCACGCATTATTCTCGAAAATGGATTACCAAGAGGAGTCTGCTTGAATGTAAACATTCCCGAAACAGGAGGTGAACCAATCCGTGGAATTCATATTACACATCAGGGTGAAGGAAGATGGGAAGAAGAATTCGATCATCGCCTCGATCCACGCGAAAGAGATTATTTCTGGATAATGGGGAATTTTATAAATTACGATGGGCAACCGGGTAGTGATCTTTGCGCCTTGGAAAACAACTTCATTTCGGTAATGCCTGTTCAGTACGACATGACGGCACATTATGCCTTGGATTACTTGAAGAAAATATTCAACAATGAATAAGAATACCTATTGGTTTGGACTTTTAGCCGGACTGCTCGGAATGATAACCGGAGGAATACTGTTCTGGCTCATCGGCTTACTTCTTACTGCAATTACGGGATTAGATCCATTTTTTCAACCATGGCAAATGTATTGGCTTTCACTTATCATCCCAATCGTTTTGATCCGACATTTTTTTATGCGACGAAAATTCGAACGCACAGGTAGAGGAGTTTTAACCATGGTCTTTGTCCTTGTATTGGGCTATTTTATTTATGTAAGGATAAAGGCGGGAACTATATGAAATACTATCTCATTGTAGGTGAAGCCTCGGGTGATTTACACGCTTCCAATCTGGTAAAGGCAATCCAAGAACTCGACAGCGAAGCCGAATTCCGTGGCTTTGGTGGAGATTTGATGAAGAAAGCTGGGGTAAACATCATAAAACACCACAGAGACCTCTCATTTATGGGTTTTGTCGAAGTGGCCGGTCATCTCCCTACCATTATAAAAATTCTAAATGAATGCAAATCCGATATCTTAAACTTTCAACCTCACGCTCTTATTCTTGTCGATTATCCGGGTTTTAATTTGAGGATAGCCAAATTTGCCCGAAAAAATAACATCAAAGTCATCTATTATGTATCACCACAGGTTTGGGCATGGCATCAATCGCGGGTACGTAGCATAAAGAAATACGTCAACCGCATGATTACTATACTTCCTTTCGAAAGTGATTTTTATTCTCAACACCATTTTGAGGTATTTTATGCAGGGCATCCCTTGCTCGATGTTATTTCCGAATATATTCCTCCCTCTCGAGAAGAATTCCTCAGTCGAAATTCTTTGAATCACCAGCCTATAATAGCAATTTTGCCGGGCAGTCGAAAACAGGAAATAAAAGTGATGTTACCCGTGATGCTCAGCATGGTAAAGCGTTTCCCTGAATTCCAATTTGTGATTGGAGCAGCTCCTTCTCTTCCCGACAATTTTTTCGAACCAATTACCAATCATCATAGAATTGCAATCACTAAGGGACAAACCTATGATTTGCTGAGTCATTCTTATGCAGCTTTAGTTACCTCGGGAACTGCTTCACTCGAAACCGCCTTACTGAATGTGCCTCAGGTAATTTGTTATAAAGGTCAGCCCCTTTCTTATTTTATTGCCAGACGTATGGTAAAAATCGGATTTATCGGCTTACCTAATCTTATCGCCGGCCGACAAGTAGTAAAAGAACTCATACAGAACTATTTTACTCCTGCACGTTTATACGACGAAATAGACAAGATAGTGAAAGATGAACGATATAGAAACGAGATTCGCAAAGGATACGACGAAATTAGGCATTTGTTGGGAGGCCCGGGGGCTTCGAAAAGAGCTGCTAATGAAATCGTACGAGTAATTGCTTCACAATCATGAAACAATATTTCAAAATTATCTTGTTGCTTTTTATTTCTTGGAATCTCATTATTGAATCTTCAGCCCAGAATGATGCAGAATATTTCATAAAACAGGGAATAACAGCAGCCCGTCTGGGATATACAGAACAGGCCCTCCAGAATTTCAACACCGCCATCTATAAAGATCCTACACTGCCCGAGGCATGGTATAATAGAGGTGTGCTCTATTACAAGTTAGGAAACTTCCAGAAAGCCCTTTTCGATATGGATCAGGCAGCCAGAATCAACTCAAAGCAAACCAATGTATTCTATCAACGTGGTTTGATTTATCACGCTCTGGGAAATGATTCCCTGGCCAGGGAAGACTTTCGAAAGACTATTTCACTTGACACTACCATGACCGACGCCCTTTTTAATTTAGGCCTCATCGATTTCGAACATCAAAATTATGAGCAAGCATTCATGAACTTCGATAAATTAGTCAAATCTGATTCAAAAAATACTCAAGCTTTGTATCATAGGGGTTTATGCAAACATCATCTGGGAAGGTTCTTCGAGGCCATTGCCGACTTCGATGCCGCCTTGGCGCTTTTGCCAAACGATGCAGAAATTATCCTGAGCCGTGGCGTCGCGAAAGCCGAAGCTGGTTATTACTACACTGCAATCGAAGATTTTACCCGAGTTATTTATTTAAATCCCAATTATGCCGAAGCATATTTTAACCGCGCTATGGCTAGTTTTAATCTTTACAAATTTGCAGAAGCCGAATCGGATTACAACATGGCCTATTCCATAGATTCATCCGCTGAAGCTCTCACAGGAAGAGGTCTTAGCCGCCTTGCCCAGCATCAGATGGATACTGGCTGTGCCGACTTGAAAATGGCCATAGAACTTGGATATGAACCTGCAATAAAATACTTGATGAATTACTGTAAAGATTGATAATTTTGCCTTCTTTAAACTTTCCAGATATGAAACACTTTTTATCTATCTTCTTGATTGCCTTAGTTGTAATTTCGGCTTGTAAAAGCAATTCAAGCAAAAAGGAACTGCCCAAGGAAAATCTAACCGCTACCATTCACGATACTACGCAGAAATCTTATCAACCCGGACAAGATGCATTTAAACCAGGTACGTCTGACACCGATGAAAATTCCCAATGGACATTTACCAAGGCAGCTACCTTGATTGGCTTGGGTAATTATGATGAAGCCTTGAATTATATGAATCAATATATTGAAAAAAATCCAGAAGATGGAAATGGATTCTTCGTTCGTGGATTTATTTACGAACAAAAAAAAGAATATGAGAAAGCCATAGAGGAATTCGATGAAGCTTTAAGATTGAATGCTGCCCATACCTACGCCTATATGTACAAAGGCGAGGCACATATATACTTGAAGCAATTCAAGGAAGCTTATGTTTGTTTTACGAAAGTCATCCAGATCGAGCCTAAGAATATGTATGCCTATTATAATAGAGGAATTGCATTGAGTAATATGAATAAATACAAAGAAGCCATCGCTGATTTCGATGTAGCATTGCATATCGATTCGACCTATTCTCCTGCGTTGAATAACAGAGGAAACGCCAAATTTATGAGTGGCGATCTGGATGGTGCTTGCAAGGATTGGAAAAAATCTATACGCCTGGGAAACATAGCTTCCGAAAAGGCCTATAATCATTACTGCCTGAAAAATAAGATTCGATAGAGCAAGCAAAGATGAATCGGAATATACATTCGATGATATCAATTGAATCTATCCATGCTTAGAAAGAATCTCCTTTGGAAAGGTAAATAATAAACTTCTCCACCTTTTTGAAATCAACCTAACTTTATTATATCTTACTGAAATGTTTATGTAAATTTGTGCCGGATAAGAATTTACCAATTTTACTACTCATGAAAAAGAAACATTGCTTATTCATCATTTTCATTGCTGTCTTTTTTCCCCAACTGGTTTTTTCACAACAAATGACGGTAAAGAGAGCAGCATATTTCAGAAAATCGCAGCCTTTGTCTGAAATGGCAGCTGTTTTGCCCGGAGCGAGAGATCGTTCCTGGAAAGATTCACTGGTGCGCAATCTTGCTTTTGATGAACACCATCCCATCATGCATCAGCTCACACCTGCTCAGCTCGATCCGGTAAGGCAGATATCTGCCCCTTCGATTCCGAATGCGGGTCCCATATTGAATTTTGCTGGAATAGGCAATGTAAATAGTGTTTATCCACCTGACACCGAAGGAGATGTAGGCCGCGATTATTATTTCCAGATGATAAATCTTTCATTTGCTATTTACGATAAACAAGGTAATTTGCTTTTTGGTCCTGTAAACAATTCGACCCTATGGAATGGTTTTATTGGGCCTTGGACTGGTACCAATGATGGCGATCCTATAGTCCTATACGATGAATTGGCCAATAGATGGATAGCCTCACAATTTGCCGTGAACACATCGAATGGAACTTATTGGCAACTTATTGCCATTTCAGAAACTTCCGATCCTTTAGGTTCATATTATCAATATGCATTTGAATTCCCTGCTTTCAACGATTATCCAAAATTTGGCATCTGGCCTGATGCTTATTATGCTTCTTTCAATTTGTTTGGAAGTTATGTAAGAGTTGCAGCTGCTGCTTTTGAACGGGATGCTATGCTGGTGGGGGATTCCAACGCTCGAATGATTCTTTTTGATTTGCCACCTAATGCTGGGGCATGGAGCATGCTTCCCTCCGATTTCGATGGGAATCCTCCTCCAACGGGCGCTCCCAATTATTTTGCTTATTTCACCGATGATGGTTTGGGAGCTCTTCAAGATGCCTTCAAGATATGGGAATTTCATGTCGATTGGAATAATGTGAATAACAGCACCTTCCAACCTGTAACCTCTTTGGCTGTAGCGCCTTTCGATGCCTATTTTTGTGATGCACCCCGTGGAGCTTGCATTCCTCAACCTAATACGAATCAAGGCCTCGAAACACTTTCCGACCGCCTGATGTATCGTCTGCAATATCGGAACTTTGGGACTTATCAAACTATGGTAGCTTGTCATTCGGTTGATTTCGATGGACAAGCACATGCTGGTATAAGGTGGTACGAATTCCGTAAAACTGACTCCAATCCTTGGGAGATATATCAACAAGGGACCTGGGCTCCTGATGATCTCAACCGATGGATGCCAAGTATAGCCATGAACACAATCGGAGATATTGCCCTCGGATACTCCGTCAGCAGTGAGTCATATTCCCCTTCCATACGGTATACTGGCCGTACGGCTAATGCTCCTTTAGGACAAATGAACCTCCAGGAAGCAGAAATCATTACCGGCTCCTATGCACAAAGCAACTTTGGCCGATGGGGAGATTATGCTATGATGGCCATCGACCCCTCCGATGATACTTCATTCTGGTTCACTACCGAATATATAAAAACGGGCTGGAAAACTCGCATCGCCAAAATCCAATTCGACACCTCCTTTTCAGTATCGGCTTTCGCCGGACCTGATACATTAATTTGCAACATTATACCTTACAATAATCTCCATAGTTCTGCACAAAATTACCGTACTGTACTATGGACGACTTCTGGCGATGGCCATTTTAATCAGCCCAATGAACCACATGCTATCTATTTTTTAGGACCTCAAGACAAGCAATCCGATTCCGTTAAACTAACCCTCACTGCCTTTAGTTATGACCTCATTTCGGTTTCTTCCGACTCGATGACCCTTTTCCTCCACCCTAGCCCTTACTCCTACGCTGGCAAAGACACCCTCATCTGTGTGGGAGATCCTGCCTATTTACATGGAACAGCTTACAACACGGATAGTATTGTTTGGTCAACCTATGGCGACGGCTATTTTTCCGAACCCAATCTACTCAACACTATTTATTTCCCGGGAACCAATGATATCAATAAAGGACATGTAAATCTACGTTTGACTGCCATGCCAACTGCACCCTGTTTCGTCCCAATCGAAAGCATGATGAAGGTGAATATTCACGTTTGTACGGGTACAAATGAAATCTCGAAAGGCAATCCTGTCATAGAAATCAATCCAAATCCAGCTCACCATATTGTTAAGATTCATTTGAAAGGATTTTCTCATAAGACATTATCATTGAGAGTAATGGATATGAATGGCAATATCCTTTTTTCAAGAAATTTCAATTCTATTTCTAGTGAAATCATCCAGACAATAGATTTGAACTTAGTGCCCACCGGGACTTATATCATTCAAGTTATTCAGGATCAGCAAGTCACTCAATCAAAACTTATAAAAAACTAAATACACCATCAATTTTGTGGTAAAATTTAGAGATTTTGTGAAGGGGAAAAGTTTTCTTTTATAAAAATCATCTAAATTTGCAGGCGCATTCAGGAAGGTCAATACTGAAATATAGATCGGGGTGTGGCGCAGTTGGCTAGCGTGCTTGCATGGGGTGCAAGAGGTCGTGAGTTCGAGTCTCACCACTCCGACAAAATAAGATCGATAAAAACCGGTTCCTGCTTTAATGAGAACGGGTTTTTTTATATTTGATGATTACATAATATACACGGTAACAGGTAATTCAAGATTGAAAATTGGAGATTGGTGAGTTGAAAGTTAACATACTAAAAATGAGCATTTTATATACTTTATAGTGAAGCCTCCTTGCATCTTGCTCTCCTTGTCTCCCAGTCCCCCTTACTCTCCTCGTCCTGCTGTATCAATGTCTGTATATTTCTATGCAACTCGCACCAGGTATCGTTTTCTACTTTTCCTTTTCCTTCAAATCCCGATAAAATGGTCGGGCATAACAATAATCGCAGCCAGTAGGACAGGTTTTAGGAGGCCAGCCGCCTATATCAATGGAAGCAGTACATCCGCACAACGGACGGGAATGAGGTTGACAGAGCGACACATCGAGTTTCTGAGGATGTAATTGCTGAAGCATCCTTCCGTTGATACACGACGAAACAGGCCAATCTTCTATGCAACATCCTGAAATATCTACTCCAAGTTTTTTTTCTAAATCGGAAAATTCATATCTGATTTTGTTTCTTAAAATTTCATCAAATTTTATAAGTGTGATTCCAAGCTGCTGAAAGCGCCGGTCTACCTTTCGGTAAATACCTGGCTCTACAAAACTGAACGAAAATTTTCTAATACCCAGGGCGGAACACTTTTCAATAGTATCCTTACATTCCTCATAATTGCTGTAAAATTCTCCTTTAATATCCTTAACCTGTAGAATAGGATCGATGCGAAGCCTTATGCGCAAGGGATGTTCGGTCAAGGAAATTAGCTGTGGTAAAATTTTTACACTTTCTTCTTTTGATGGTGCAATAGGTTCAGGTCTCCATGGTCGCTGAAATTTATCATATCCACAAACACGATTACCCATCCCGGTGATAGTAATCTGAAAATAGAGCTGAATCCCGATACTTTTCAAATAACTCAATTCGTCGTATAGAGGGGACTTCAAGAGCGCTAAAGGATGTTTTGTCCAGATAACGAGGCTATGCAAGGTTCGGCCGGTTTCGAGTCGTTGTTTTATCTCGTGGATTAAGTATTGCGGGTACCATTGTGGGAGATCACACATCCGTGAAGCACTGATAACAAGCGGGAAATCAGCTTTGGCTCTTCTTCTGGTCATAAATTTTTCAAAAGACTTTCTTCAATCGTTTTTTTAGCTCGTCTTTCCCTTTTTTCTCGAGCGAGTCGGCCTGACGTTTGGCCTTTTCTTCGAGTAGTTTTTTCTTTTGTTCGGTTTCTTGTCGAAGTCTTTCTTCTTCCTGTTTCATTCTGGCCTGGGCAGCTTGTTTTTGGGCCTCCAATTCTGCCTGAGCTTTTTGTTCTATTTCGATTTTCTTTTTATTGAATTCATCTTCGGCTTGTTTTTTCATATCGCTGGCCAGCGTCTTCGAACTTTCTACCAAATTAGTACTTATTTTTGGATTATTGGCTTGTCCAGTTATTTTGGCATGTATCGTGACGGTTTCTCCCAATTTGATTTTAGCTCCCTTTTGATTGGCTTGTTTTACCAATCCTTCGAGAACGCTATTGGCTGCACCTCCAAATTCACTTCTTGGCATCTGTATAATAAAATCAAGATCGAGTTCTTGAGATGCAATAAGAACATTTCCGCCCAGCGTTCCCATCAGATTTCCCGATTTTAAATCGAAAGGTTTTATATTGAGTTTTCCATTTTCGATGAGATAGAACAATGATAAGGGGTTGGTTTCGAATTCTTTGAAACGGTTTAATTTGAGTATGTCATCTAATTTTTGCAAAGCTGCAACGTTCGAAATTTTTAGGTTTCCTGTTTGAATGGTTCCACTCGAAGAAAGTGTATTCAAATCAGGAATCATATTGGGGTCTAAATCGGTTTTCAAACTGAGTGAAGCACTGGCTAATCCCTTCACATTTTCGAGTATAGGGGTGATTTTCTGCACAGTCACAAAAGTCGAAGCCGTGAGTGGAATATCGATATTTTCTATCTTGAGGTTCAATTCCATACATGGATGGGTAGGATTTATCGTATTGTAAGAACCCTTCAATGTAATGAGGCCTCCCAATGTTTTTAAAGAAAGATTATCCAGAAAAGCCTGTTGATTTTTAACCTGAATCTCACCTCTTATATCATTCATTTCGAGTTTACCGAACACGACTTGATTCAGATTGGCATTCAATGCAAAGTCAATGCGTTTTGGCACTTCTATGATTCCTAATTGGGTTTTATCATTCTGACTTTTTGAGCCTGAAGTCACGAATTCATCAAGGTTAAGGCGATTTGAACTGACGTTCAGATTGGCTTTCAAGTCGGTATTTCGAAGGAGGTATCCCAGATAGTTGGTTACCTTTCCATTTGCGGCAATGTCGTTAGCTCCAATATTTATCTTACAGTTGGCAAGCTCCAGATAGGCGGGTGAAAAGTTAAGCCGTGCCGTTGAGATATTGAGATCTTTTTTGGTAGACGTATCGGGTAGGAATAAATCATCTATTACCAAACTGCCTTTAGCGTCGAAATTTTCGAAGTTTCCTTTTTCGAGAGTAGAAATATTTCCTTCGAGCGATAGATCGGCTCTAATACTACCTTTAAGATTGATGCCAAGTGGATAAACATTCTTTATTTCTGCCAGATCGAGTCTTCCTAAGATGACGGCTTTTATCCATGGATCGCTGATAGGGTTTTTTAGTAGAACTTTCAGGTCGATAGGGTTATGAGCCATTTCAAGGTGAAAACGGCTGAGATCGAGAGTCAGGTTGTTGGGTTGCCCGTCGGGATTGACCACATTGGCTCGAATAGCTACGTTTTCAACAGCAGAAGGCAAGCTGGGGTATTGAAATCTGCCTTCATTTACCTCGAGTACAATATCATAAGAGGGGAATGATGTATCAGCGTAAATTCCTTTTATTTTTCCATGAAATTTCATTGTGCCCGAAGCGGTCAATTTTTCAAAATCCTTGGCATAAATAGAAGGCACCATCGAAAGCAGGTTTTTGAAACTCGTTTGCCGGCTCGAAAAACTGAGGTCGAGGCCATACCCTTCTTCCATCATCTGAACTTTACCATCGAATCCTAAAAACAGTTGATTTATTCGAACTTCATTATCTTTCATTGTAAAAATCATGTCCTTGAGATTGGCGTCAACTTCTGCCTTCAATTCGCATTCTGTTTTATTTAGGAAACGTATACCGCCATAATCTACCATAATGTCTTTAATCAGGGTAAAAGTTTGTAATGAAGTGCTTTCGGCAGTCAAATCACCCGAAAGCTCACTATTTATTCCTTCTGCTTTGACCAAAGTATTCAGCAGGCGGTCATCATAGATTAAACTGGCATCTTCGATGTAAATCTTTTTCAGTTTCAGGGTAAAATTTCGGGGAGCAGTCGTATCTTCACTCGGGTGATAAATATTCCAGTTGGCCGAACTATCGGGTAAAACCTTCAGATAAATTCGAGGATGACGAATCGTAACCGATTTTATCTCGTATGTTTTCCCATGAATAGCCGAAAATACATCCACAGTAACTGAAGCCTTTCCGACAAAAGCCAGAGTATCATTTTCAAAATTCTTTATTCCCGAAAGACTTATTTTATTGACATTTACGGTTAGATTAGGAAAATTTTTTATTAATGATAGATTTACCTTACCGAAATCGAGTTTTGCATCTATCATCGAAGAAGCACTCTTAAGAATAGCCTCTTTTATTTGACCCTTGAAAAGAATAGGAATTGCAAGGAGCAAAATAAATAGGAAAATTAAAACAATAAGAATTATTTTTCCTGTCTTTTTCATTGTGAGAAGTGTTTAATGTTTTCTTAATCTGATTAATTAATATTGAATTTATTAATCGGAATGATTTTCTGGTAAATAGTTACCAAGTGCAAACCATTCGATGAGTTGATCGGCAATAACCAGAGCAGCCATAGCTTCGACTACAGGTACGGCTCTTGGCACGACAGTAATATCATGGCGTCCGCCAGGCTGATAGATAGCCGGTTTACCCTCGTAAGTTACGGTCAATTGAGGTTTGTCAATGCTCGAAACAGGTTTGAAAGCGACATTGAAAACTATATCGTCCCCCGTACTGATTCCGCCCAAAATTCCGCCAGCATGATGAGTAACGAAATGAATACTTCCATTCTTAAATTCTGGAGTATCATTATGTTGCGAACCTTTCATGCTTGCAGCCGAAAATCCTTCGCCGTATTCGAATCCTTTCGCAGCAGGAATGCTCATCATGGCATAAGCCAAAGCAGCCTGCAGTTTGTCGAATACCGGATTGCCAATTCCTGCAGGACAATTCCTCACAAAACATCTTATAATACCTCCTGCGGTATCTCCTTCATCGTTCAATTGTTGCAGATAATCCTGCATTTTCGAGGAGGTTTCCTTGTGTGGGCATCGCAAGGGATCGGCTTCGATATCTTCGACAGGATGCCAGTTTTTCTCTGTCATTTGAATAGGTCCAATGGCTAGTACGTAAGCATTGATATGCACGCCATATTTTTTCAGAAATAACTTGGCTGTGGCACCCGCAGCTACACGGGCTGCAGTTTCTCTGGCCGAAGCTCTTCCTCCGCCTCGAGGATCGAAAATGCCATAACGCTGTTTCCATGCAAAATCGGCATGCCCCGGACGTATCATTTGCTCGGCCTGTTCGTAATCTTGTGGTCTTTGATCGATATTACGGATAAGAAATGCAATGGGCTGGCCCGTAGTTTTCCCCTCATAAATTCCCGATAATACCTCAAAATGGTCAGGTTCTTGCCTTGGAGAAGATGAAAAACCAGTACCTGGCTTTCTTCTATCGAGTTCTTTCTGAATGAATTTCTCATTCCATTCGACACCCGCCGGGCATCCATCAACAATACCTCCAATGGCTTCACCATGCGATTCGCCAAAGGTCGACAAACGAAAAAATCTTCCAAACGAATTTCCTGTCATATTTGCAAAGATATATATTGTTAAGCCCTAATTTTTATTCTATGACTCCCCTCTGCCTAACTCCCCCATTTCATTCTTTCACTTTCAACGTCAATTGTTTCCAAAAGATTCGAGTTAAACCTCATGATGAGTACTGAAAAATTTTCGACAAAGCATATTCTCGTTTTTAAAACTTACATAAATTGCAACGTTTTTCCCAATAAAGCGAAATATTATTCTAATAAATTCATTTTCAATAATCAAAGCAAAAATCATATTTATTGATAAAACCGATTCATTTGAAAACTACTCATCTTTATCGAAATACAAAACCACCTCATTATGAATATTCCCAACCGCAGGTTTCCCGATTTATTCCAATGAAATTCAATATGATATACCCGGTTCATATTCTCATTGCCATTCTTCTATTATTTCCAGCATTTCCAGATTCTTCTTTCAACTTTATGAGATTAGTTTTGGACAGTATAATTGTTTCGATTTTATATTTCTCTTTGCACTCGAAAGTTCATTTTTATAAATGAATTGATTCTCATACTATTCAGAATATCAATAAATCAATATAAATCAACCCCATCGATATCATAAAATATGGTCAATTCTGCTCCTACAACAACAAACAAATCGAGTTATAGATTGAGCATCAGTATTATTGGTGCATTGTTTTTTATATTTGGTTTCGTTACCTGGCTCAATGGGATATTAATACCCTATTTGAAAATTGCTTGTAATCTCAGTGATTTTCAAGCCTTATTCGTCACTTTCAGTTTTTATATTTCCTACACAATCATGGCTTTGCCATCGTCGTGGGTACTCAAGAAGACTGGTTTCCGCAACGGAATGATGGTGGGGTTGTGGGTAATGGCGATTGGAACTCTTATTTTTATTCCTGCAGCCTTAACTCGCACTTATGGTATTTTTCTGACAGGATTGTTTATTATGGGAGCCGGTTTGGCCTTGTTGCAAACGGCTTCTAATCCTTACATTACCATCATTGGACCTGTAGAAAGTGCTGCCAGTCGCATAAGTATCATGGGAATTGCCAATAAACTTGCCGGAGCCATCGCACCACTGATTCTTGCCTATTTTATTTTGAATGATGGGGATGAATTCATCAGAAACCTTTCCACATTGGACGTTCAGGAACGTATTGCTGCACTCGATGGTTTAGCTCGTCGGGTGATCAATCCTTACATCGTAATGACGGTAGTTTTGGTGTTGATGGGCTTTATGATACGATTTTCTCCACTACCCGAGATAGAAACCGAACAGGAGGATGAAGGAACTTCCATACTTAATTCAAATAAAACCAATATCTTACAATTTCCCAATCTGGTATTAGGGGTACTAACTTTATTTTTCTACGTAGGAGCAGAAGTGATAGCCGGTGATACTATCATTCGATATGGCCTGTCGCTCGGCATTAAAATGGAAGTGGCAAAAGCCTTTACAACCTATACTATGTTATCGATGATATTGGGGTATATCTTAGGTATTATATTGATTCCAAAATATATAACACAAGAAAAGGCTCTGCAGGTATCGGGTCTTTTAGGATTAGCCTTCAGTATCCTGATTTTACTTACCGATGGTTATGTTTCTATTATTTTCGTAGCCTTGCTGGGGCTCGCCAATGCATTGGTTTGGCCGGCAGTTTGGCCACTTGCGTTGCATGGTCTTGGACGTTACATTAAAACTGGTTCAGCTTTATTGATAATGGCTATAGCCGGCGGAGCAATTTTGCCTTTAGCCTGGGGTAAGTTGTCCGATATGTTCGATCCTAATTTTGCTTACATCATTCTGATCCCTTGTTACCTCATTATATGGTTATATGCATTGCGTTTGCATAAAATCAAAAATTGGTAATAAGTTTTTTATTAATTTCGAACCATCATTTTCAATATCCATAGCGATGAAAACAAAACCAACATTATTGGTTCTTGCGGCAGGAATAGGAAGCCGCTACGGTGGTTTAAAACAACTCGATCCGCTTGGGCCTCATGGTGAAACTATTATTGACTTCAGCGTTTTCGATGCCATGAGAGCGGGTTTTGGGAAAGTGATCTTCATAATTCGTAAACAAATCGAAAAAGAGTTTACTAACTTTTTCCACGACAGATATAAAGGAAAAATGGAAGTAGATTACATATATCAAGAACTCGAAAATTTACCTCCAGGTTATACGGTTCCAGTAGGAAGAAATAAACCTTGGGGAACTGGTCATGCGGTTTTGATGGCTAAAGACAAAATAAACGAGCCTTTTGCCGTAATCAATTCCGATGATTTCTATGGGCCAGGAGCTTATCAGGCCGTAATAGACTTTTTTAGCAAACCCCGAAGTTCTTCTATTCCTGAATATGCACTTGTTGGCTACTACCTCTCAAGAACATTATCGGATTATGGCGGTGTTTCCAGAGGAATTTGCCAGATAGATTCCAATGGCTATCTGAAAAAAATTATTGAAACTCACCAAATTCATAAAACACATGGGGGTTATGCCTACCCCAATTCGGGAGGTGATTTAGTGTTTTTACCGGGCGATACCATTGTTTCGATGAATACATGGGCTTTCTGCCCGGAGATATTTCAAGATTTCGAAAGGCTTTTCCTCGAATTCTTAAAGGAAAACCATCATTCAACAAGTGCGGAATTTTATATTCCCTCAGTAGCCGATCATCTTATCTCGACCGGGAAGGCTCGATTCAAAGTACTCACGGTTAACGAACAGTGGTTTGGTATCACTTATCAGGAAGATCGCTCAAAAGTCGTCGAAAATCTCCGAAAACTGGTAAGTGAGGGGTATTATCCAGAGCCTCTATGGGATTAATAAAGATACCCGGCGAGGTATTCGTTGCTTTTGGCCTCGATAAAAGCTGCTCGATGGTTCGGCCTTTTGGTTCGGGCCATATCCACCAGACTTTTCGTGTGGATACGGATAATCAATGCTTTATATTTCAATGCATCAACCATAAGGTTTTCCCTGATGTGGCTGCCCTTATGGATAATATTTTCAAAGTAACTCGATATATTTCGAAAAATTCCTCACCCGAAGATTTGACTGTTCGGATAATTCAAACTTTGGAAGGAAAATCCTTCTATCACGATGATCAAGGCCAATACTGGAGGGTAATGGAAAGAGTGCCCAATTCCAAGACTTACGATATGGCATTATCTCCCTCAATGGCTTTTGAAGCCGGTAAAGTACTGGGAGACTTCCATTATTTGCTCAAGGATTTTCCGGTTGAGCAGCTTCATACGATTTTACCGAATTTTCATAATCTCGACAGTCGGTGGAGGGAATTCCTGATTGCAAAGGGGAAAGCATCCACTCATCGTTTGAGCCAGGCCAACGCTTTGATTCAAATCGTCGACATTGCCTGCGATGATGAACTTATATTCTCAAGAAAAATCTACAGTCCCCATACTCGAAAAAGAATTGTGCACAATGACCCTAAAATCAATAATGTTCTCTTTGATAATCATTTAAGAGGAATCTGCATGATCGATCTAGATACAATGATGCCAGGTAGTTTTTTACACGATTTTGGCGATGCCTTGCGCACCACAGCCAATCCTTTCTACGAAGATGAACCCGACAGCACATCGGTTCATTGCGATTTGGATTTATTGAAGGCTTACTGTCAAGGTTATTTGCCCTGTGTTAAAAAAATTATGAATACCGACGAAATCATGGGTTTGCCTCATGCCCCGGCTCACATGACATTTATTATTGCATTGCGTTTTCTTACCGATTATCTGAATGACGATATTTATTTTAAGATAGATCATCCTCAACATAACCTTCAAAGAGCAAAGGCACAGTTTGCGCTGTATTATGATTTTAAAGAAAGAGAACCTGAAATAGAGCAAATAATATCTCAGTATGTAAAATGATTTTACTGAATTAGGGGTATTAAACTGTTAATCAATTGCTTCATTCAAATCTTTAGGAAAACTATTATAGGGAGCGACCTTCAAAACCCATCACCATTTTTGTCTTCATAATTAAAATTCAGAACTACAAATTATTTTATTCTTTCTTTGCTTTGGCTTTTGAGGTAAACTCACATTTGTCAAACAACCGGTGTTTTTTCATAAGAGGAACACCAGAGAAGGTATAAAGAATTACAGAGAATAAATACCTAAAGCAAAAAGATCATCAAAGAATCTTGCCGTGAGCTCCATAATCCTCATTCCGCAATGGGTACCGCTCAACTTGCATTTCGATTACATATTTAGGTAATTTTTCTGTTCTTTCCCAGAAGAGTAGCTATCATGGCATCACCGGTAACGTTCACAACGGTTCTGAACATATCGAGAGGACGGTCTATCGCGATAATTAGTGCTAAACCTTCTGCCGGGATTCCTATACTGTTCAATATCACAATCAACATCACCATTCCTGCTCCTGGAACTCCTGCAGAGCCTATTGAAGCCATTACAGCCATGATGAGAACGGTCAGCATTTGACTTAGAGAGAGATCTATTCCCATGACTTGTGCAATAAATATGGAAGCGATTGCTTGATACAGGCTTGTACCATCCATGTTGATAGTTACCCCAAGGGGAAGCACAAAACTCGTTATCTCTCTATCTATGCCCAATTCTTTTTCGACTTGTTCCATAGTTACAGGCAGAGTAGCAGCACTCGAACTCGTGGAAAATGCAACCAGTTGAGCCGGAAAAATTGCTTTGTAAAACTGCCTGAATGACACCTTGACAAAGATCCTTAAAATGGAAGGGTATATCAAGATGATAATAATGAAAATGCCTACCAGCACCGTCAAAAAATATAGGCCAAGTGAAACAAAAAGCTGAATTCCTTCGGCTGCATCTTTTCCTATAACGTCTACTATCAAGCCGGCCATTAAGGCTAAGACCCCTATCGGGGCTATCAGCATGATAAAATCGACAATTTTAAGTATGACTTCATTGAGCCCAACAATAAACTTCTTTACAGGTTCGGAAAATTGCTCATTAATGCTGATCAAGGCCAATCCAAAAAGCACGGCAAATACGATGATTTGCAACATGGAAGTATTGCTTGAAGCTGCATCCACGATGTTTTCAGGTACCATATCCACTAAAAATTGTAAAGGGGATCTGTGTCCGAGATTTTGAACATTCTTCTCATCGATGGAAATAGACTGGCCATATTTTGCCATCATTTCAGAACGTTTGCCTTCCGAAAAATAATCACCAGGACGGATCAAATTCACCAATCCCAACCCGATACATACTGCAATAACAGTAGTTACAATATATAGAACGAAGGTTTGTACTCCTAATGTAGAAAACTTCTTAATATTGGATAATCCGGCTATACCTGAAACCAATGAAGTAAAAATCAATGGAATGGCAATCAATTTCAAAAGATTTAAAAAGATCGTTCCAAATGGTTTTACATAATCGATAATAAACCCACCGCTATTGGTAATTACAGCAATAATACCGACAAAAATTCCAATGGCGAGACCTGCTAATATTTTGACATATAGAGGAATTCGTTTTATCATAACTTTTTCCTGATCAATACAATCCGATAATACTTATTATAGAATTTTCAATGCTTCAACCCAAAAAATTAAGGTTCGAATCAGTTTCTGTCCTATTCATCCGCAAAAGTAGGAACTTGGCCAAACTATAACAAAAGTGGATTTGTTTTACATAGAAACGAGAGGATGAAGATCGGTGAAAGATAAATATGAAATTGAAAGTTGTACAAATATTGAGCACGGTTAACTTCTTTCGAGCACCGAAATTATTATTGAATATTTTACAAGAAAACATCGAATCGAATGACAAGCTGCAAAGCGATTCAATATGAACAGGGTTATCCCTATTTTATATCCACTACTTCTACATCGAAGACCAGAGTCGAACCGGCTGGAATAGGTCCAGTGTCATGATCACCATAGGCCAGATAAGGAGGGATGATTAATCGTGCTTTTGTTCCCTTGGGCAGTAAAGGAAAAGCTTCATCCCAACCTTTGATAACTTGACCGCTTCCTGGATGAAAAGTAATGGGTTGACCATGAAGATAACTGCTATCGAATACCTTTCCATTGGGTAAATAACCAGTATAATGTGCAACGACCTGACGACCGAAACTCGCCTTCGGCCCATTGCCTTTTTTTACGATGATGATCTTCAATCCTGAATCCAGCACCAAAGTATCCAATCCCGCAGTAACAAAAGGCTCAGGAGGCGTAGACTGGACCACTTCGAGCAAGTCGATTTCAAAAATTAAAGTAGAATTTGGAGGGATTATCCCTAAATCCTGATTCCCATAAGCCAGTTCGGGAGGAACAGAAAGGATCGCCTTATCTCCTTCGTGCAAATATGGCAAGGCTTCCTCCCATCCTTTGATAATTTGACCCTTGCCCAAGGTAATTTGAATCGGTTTATCGCGTTGAATGCTGCTGTCGAAAATAGTTCCATTGGTAAGTTTACCAGTGTAATGCAATCGGACGATATTTCCATTTTCTGCTCTCTTTCCCTTGCCATGCTGTATAATTTGAATCTCCACTCCTGAAGGGGTTTGAAAAATATCGGAGGGAGCATTTGTTTTTTTTGTGCTGCTGCATGAGCCCAAAAAAGCAATGCAAGCCAGGTTTAATACAATGGAGGATATTTTTTTATTCATAATCGAGCAATTCAATTTCGAAGACTAAAGGCGCAAAAGGAGGAATTTTAGGAGGTGCTCCACGTTCACCATAAGCAAGATGGCTCGGCAAAATAATTTTTACCTTTGAGCCGGCTTGCATTTGAGCAACGGCCTTCCCCCAGCCCTCGATAACATTTCCACGCCCTAAAATAAATTCGAAAGGTTTTCCTTTATCATATGAAGAATCGAACTTCGTTCCATCCAGTAACCAGCCTGTATAATGCACCCGAACCGTTTGATTGGTTTTGGGAGGAACCCCCTGCCCTTTTTTCAACTCTATAAAATAAAGTCCATTGGCCTGTGGCTTCACTTTCAAATTGTTCTTAACCAAATATTCTTCTATTCGTTTCTGCTCACTCAGACGAAGTTTTTCCACTTGCTCCTGATTGGTTTTTTGTTTATCGATTTTTGATTTTATGTCAACTATTTCGACATCATAAAGCAAAGGAGAATAAGGGGGTATGAAAGGAGGGCGACCTTTTTCTCCAAATGCTAATTTGCTCGGAATTATCAATCGAGCGACAGAACCTTTATTCATTCTCGATAAGGCAATGTCGATTCCCTCAGTATCGAATTTCTTCCCAAATTCAATGGTCATTGGTATTCCTTTATCCCACGACGAGTACAATTTGGTTCCATCGATCAAATTTACACTGAATTTCAATGTAACCTGATCACCGGGTTTAGGAGTTGGCCCTTCACCCTTTCGAGTAATTTTAAAATACAAACCCTCGGGAGTAGTATCTCCTTCGAATCGAATTTCCTTAATAAATCTCTGAATTTCCTCCTTTTCGGAATTTTTTCGAGCTATGATCCATTCTTGTTCCTTTTGGCGTTGCTCTTGTTTTGTCCACATCTTTGTCATGCCTACTTCGAGTGTAACATACGAGTCGGGGGTGCTTATCTTTGGCAGACGATTGTATTTCAGAGTGCAAAAGAAGAACGAATCGGCTCGTATAAGGAATGAAGCACTATCACCTGGGCTCATCATCATTAAAGCCTGATTGAGGTCGCCCCGAAATTCAGGAGGATTTACCATCATATTCATGGGTTCTCTTAAAATGTTGCTGCTAAATAATACGGAATCCCCGTAGCGATAACTTAGATTTATCTGTACGATATTACTCGTATCTGGATGCGGGCCTTCATTTTGTCGGTAAAACTTGTAATATAGACCGTCGCTGGTTTTCTTATAACCACTAAATCGGCTGCACCCATAAACGATGCAGCCGATGACAAAAATAAATAAAATGAAACGTAAATGGCGAATGCTCATATCATGCAAAAACGTTCAAAATTATTGAACATCAATGAGTTCAACCTCAAATACCAGAGTAGAGAATGCAGGAATACTAGGCCCAGCCGGACGGCTGCCATAAGCAAGCTTGGAAGGCATAATCAATTTGGCTTTGCCTCCTTTTTTCATCAAACTTACACCTTCTTCGAAACCAGGAATAATACGCTGTTCACCTATTATAAATTCTAAAGGTTGTTTATCAGGATGATCGTATGATGAATCGAACTTGGTTCCATCGAGCAAGGTTCCTGTATAATGAACCTTGGCCTTCTTCCCTTGGGTTGCTTGTGGACCAGTTCCCTTAACGATCTCGATGTAGATAAGCCCGCTCTCGGTAGGTTGCACCGTAATATTATTAGCGCTAAGATAACTTTCCAGATCGCTTAGCTCCTTCTGTTCTTTGAGCGCATTTTCCTCATTCATACGCTTGATGAATTCTTCCTGACTGAAAAAATCGATCATTTTTACATTAAAGTAAAGCATTTCTGTGCTGTCGATAAAGTCAGGCAACGGAACATGTACTATCTTCTTGAAAAATGAATCGGCAGGCATGATGAAACTTGCACTATCGCCTTTCGACATCATGGCAAGGGCTTCATTGATATCACCCTTGAATTGTGGGTTGGTTAACTGCAGAAGAAATTCCTCTTTGCCATCCATCAAAAGACTGTCTTTAGTACCATACGACATATAAAGTTTCAAGATGTCGTTAACCTTAGGTTTGGCAGTATCGCCCGACTTGACGTAAAACTTGTAATACAAACCTGAATCGGTTTTCTTGTAACCAGGATATTTGCTACACGAAATCAAGGTAACAGCTATCAAGGTAAGAGCAAAAAAATAGGTAATTTTAGTTTTCATGATGTAATGTGTTAATAAGGTTCAACAATTTTAATATCGAGCACTAAAGTGGCTCGTGGAGGGATATATTGCTGATCACCCGTAGCTCCGTAAGCCAAGTGCGAAGGTATAATAATTTTTGCAATTGTGCCTTTTCGAAACAATCTAACGGCCTCATCAAGGCCAGAAATTATATCGGATTTGCCTACGGTAAATCGTAAAGGATTTCCTGGCTTTGATTCTCGAACCAGATCGCCTGTGAGCAAATACATTTTATAATCAAGAGCAATTTCCTGCCCTTCTCTAATCCTTGGGCCTTCTCCTTCCCTTAGAATCTTGTAACGAAGCCCTGTGCCAGTTTGATTCATACTTAAATGATATCTTGCCATATAGTCCTCGATAAGCTGATTCTCATATTCTGTCATTCTCTGATTATAAGCTACAAATGTATCATATAAATCTGGTTCGAGAATTTGGTTGCTTTTTCCCTTTTCGGGAGAATGACAGGATATTATAGCTAAACCAATAATAATCAGCAGAGTTAATCTTTCTGGCATAAAGCAATGATATTCTCCTTCACCACCGCTTCGAAATACCGAAGGGTTTCTTGAAGTGTTTTGTAACTATTGGCACCGGCTGCGTTGAGATGCCCACCTCCATCAAAATATTTCCTTGCCAGTTCGTTTACCGAAAAGCTGCCTTTCGAGCGAAAACTCACACGAACCATATCGGGTTTTTCGGTAAAAAATGCCGCCAATCTAATGCCTTCGATTGCAAGTGCATAATTCACAAAACCTTCGGCGTCACCTGGTTGAAATTGAAAAGTCTTCTGGTCCTCGAGGCTAAGCCACATATAGGCGGTTTTATACTCTTGCATCACAATCATGCGGTTAAGCAGCAAATACCCGAGTAATCGCATGCGAAGCTCCGAAAAAGTATCATAAATAAGATTGTGCGTCTTTTGGGCATCTATACCCTTTTCGATCAAACGGGCAGTAATTTCGTAAGTGCGTGGATAATTACAAGAATAACTGAAAGAACCCGTGTCGGTCATTATACCAACGTAGAGATTTAATGCAACATCTAAATCAATGCTATCTTCCAAACCCATCATGAGCAAAAGTTCATATACAAGTTCAGAGGTTGAACTCACATGAATGGTATGAAATTTTACATCGAAATAATTGTCGGGTTGAGGATGATGATCGATGAGAACATACTTATGATTATCCTCATTGAAAAGGCTACTAAGCTGATTCAGACGTTTGAGATTATTAAAATCAACACAAAAAACCAACCGGGTTTCCTGAATAAGTTTCCGGGCTGCTTGTATGTGCTGTTCGTAAATTATAATGTTTTGAACTGCTGGTAGCCAGCCCAAAAAAGGAGGATGAACGTTAGGAATGATAATATTTACTTCATGTCCAAGCTTTTTAAAAACCATATATAATGCAAGAGAAGCTCCTATCGAATCCCCATCGGGATATGGATGGCTAATAATGAGGATATTTTGATGAGTTTGAAGTAAATCCTCAATTTTCTTTGCTTCTCTAAGGTAAAAGTTATTTTTTTCTATCATGAGAACGCAAAATTATAAAAAGCCTTTTTAATGAACCAATTCGATCATCTGAAAATATAAATGTTGCTATGTTTGCTCATTCAAACTACTTTAAAATCGATTTTATCATGTCGGGAAACATTACTTTTAGCATGATTAAGCCCTGTGCTATTTCGAGGAATTATACAGGAAACATTATTCAATTTATAATTGAACATGGGTTTAAGATTATAGCAATGAAAATGATCTGGTTGAGCCGCGAAGAAGCCGGAAAATTTTATGAGATTCACAAAGAAAGACCTTTTTACGAGGGTTTGGTAAGATTTATCTCATCGGCACCCATTATTGCCGCCATTTTAGAAAAAGAAAATGCCGTTGATGATTTTAGAACTTTGATTGGTAATACCGATCCTGCCAAGGCTACTCAAGGAACTATAAGAGCATCGTATGGCACAGATATTCAGCAAAATGCAGTTCATGGCAGCGATTCTGACGAAAATGCCCAGCGTGAGGCAAATTTCTTCTTTTCATCGCTCGAAAGGTTTTATTGAGGATTGCTCATTATTTCATAGAAACCATCTTCGTATAGCAAAATGACTTTTGAAATACGATGAGGTGAATTTTTACCCATGACTTCTTCGCTCCTTTGCTTGGGAGTGGGAGAATAAGCAACAGGTTCATCCACTTTTACTGATATAGGTTTCGACTCCGAGGGTTTGGTAATTTTGGGCCGTTCGTTATTTTGCGTCTCATCCTTATCAAATTCATTTTCTTCATCAGAAAACAAAGTCAATTCCCTGGGTTTTATGTCCTGTTTAGGTTTAGCGATAGTATCGCCCTTTAAAAGCCAAGTTGGATCGATGTCAGGGAACCGGTTCAGGACTTTCATCACAAAATCGAGACTTGGTTTATTGCGTCCCGAAAGTATATGCGACATCCCCGAACGTTGTATCCCAATAGCATCGGCAAATTGTGATGGTGTCATTCCTTTTTTGCTCATGATCTGTCTTATTCGCTCGATCATTTTTCATAAAATTTATTTACAAATATAAACTTAATTTTATGATTGGATATTCCTTTATCCAAATGTAACTTTGTAAAGTTATTACAATTGTAACCTAATTTATAATTTGAATTGAATTTTAATTCACAAATGTAATTTGATAAAATAAATTATAACTATATGGATTTAACTAATGTTATCCATATTTTAAGTCCTTTTTGTATAAATTCAAACTTTTTTAACATAGTCAAAAATTCGCTCCATTACTTAAAGTATCAATTTAATAAAAAATTATATTCATCTGGTTTATAAATAATTATATTATAATGTAAAATAAATTTAATTGATAATTGTAAATTGTTAACAACAATAAAATTACAGATTGCATTTGAGTTTAAATATGTTAATTTTGTATATTTAAATTACAAATGTAATATCACCTTTTATCCTATTGAAAAAGGTTAAAACAAAATAGGTCTTCAGAATCCATCATGAATATACTAATTTTGCCAGAAAAACGTATTATATATTTTGTGTTCCTGATTGAGAATTTTTGTCTGTTTATGAGAAATACCCTTCGCCTCGTTTTAATAATCACCTATTCGTCATTATTTTATATTACCGCCAATGCTCAGCAAAACCTCTCCCCTTTCGAAAAAGCCGTGAAATTTGCCGACAGTGTTTACAGAGTAAATGATCTTCGATCGGCTTTATCGGCGTATAGGTATGCAGATAAGTTGAAACCTGGTGATACAAAAGTTCAAAATCGTATTATCGAGCTGGAAAAGGCCTTATCATCGGCCGAGCAATTTAATAAGGAAGCTCAGACTCTGCTTTATGAAGCTGAACTTGCATTTCGCAATAAGGATTACGCCTCAGCCAATAAACTGGTGGGGCACTTGGAACATCTTTCATTTATCGACCCTCATTTACATTCACGTTTGAATGAATTAAAGAAAAAGATAGAAAACCAGCAGAAACAAATTGCTCGATACAATGAAGCCATGCTTGAAGGGAATGATGCTCTGAAAGCCAAACGATATCAACATGCTTCGAAAGCATTTAGCAGTGCGTTGCAGATAAAGGGGGACGATGAACAGGCTGCTCAGGGGCTCGCACAAAGTCAGCAGCAAGAGAAACAAGCTCGCATACTTTATCAACAAAAGCTTGCTGAAGCCAATCAGGCATATCAACTTCAAAAATATGAACAAGCACTCCAACTATTTACGGAAGCTAATCAAATTTTACCCGAAGGTGTTGAAGCCCAACAAAAAATCGATGAAATTAATGACATCCTGACTTATCAGGCAGAAATCAGCTCACAGTATCAGAAAGCCAAAGCCAAAGGAGATGCAGCCTTCGCAGCAGGAAAGTTCGATGAAGCTATGAAAGCCTATAAAGAGGCCATTGACATCAATCCCGATGAAACTTACCCTAAAACACGTATTCGCGAAATCCAGGCTTTGTATGCCGATGAATCATCGAGGCAGCAGCGCTATAAATCATTGATCAACGAAGGAGATAATTATTTGAAATCGGGCGAAATAGAAAAAGCGTATCAATTATTTTCCGATGCCCTTCTACTCAAACCGAACGACAGTTATGGTTCTTCGAAAATCAAATCATTGCAGCCACGGATTGATCAGTTGGTAAAAAATCGTAGATCGTATGAACAACTCATTCATCAAGCAGCCGAGCTCGAAAAAAATGGAGAATTCACCAAAGCCATTCAAACTTACCAATCGGCTTCTAAACTCCTACCCGACTCCACCTATCCCCAAGAACAAATCGCAATACTCACACAAAAATTCAACGAGCAAAAACAAATTGCCATTCATTTCGAAGAACTTTTGAAACAAGCCGATCAATATATTGTCGCCAAAAATTATTCTCAAGCTAGAAGCTTCCTTCAGCAAGCTTCCGAACTTCAACCTAATAATGCGCAAGTAAGGGCTAAACTTGCACAAATCGACGAACTCGAAACAAACTTCCGACAGCTTCAGGCAAACTATCAACAAGCCATACAAAAAGCTGACAACTTGCTTGCCAATAAGATGTATAACGATGCCCTTGTTCTTTACCAAGGTGCTATTAAGTTGAAACCCGACGAAACTTATCCAAAGACAAAAATTCAAGAAATCGAAGATTTATTCAAGCAACAGCAAGCCTTTCGGAACGCCTTTGACGAAAAGTTGGTTCAAGCAGATAGATTATTGAAAAATAATCAATTTGCCAAGGCAAAAGAAGTTCTTCAATCTGCACTCGAAATCTTTCCCAATGACAAAAGAGCCCTCGATAGAATACATTCCATCGACAGCACTTTATTAGTTCAAAAATCGATTGATGAACAATTCGAAATGCTTTTAGCCAGGGCTGGTGAAGCAGAAAATCAAAAAGATTACGAACAAGCCGAGAAACTGTATCGCGAAGCTTTAGCACTTAAGCCCAATCATGCTCTTGCCTCTCAAAAAATAGAGGAATCATCTCGAATTCGTCAGGATATTGCCTTGAAAGAGGCAAAGTATGCTCAAACTTTAGCTCGAGGCGATAGATATTTAAGCGAAAAGCAATATGAGAATGCTTCGAAAGCTTATGCAGAAGCTATACAATTAAAAACAAACGATCTTTTGGCTTCAAGAAAAAAAGCCCAGAGCGATTCCCTATTAATAGTAGAGCAAAATCGCCTGAAACTTTACAGTCAGACGCTTTCAGAAGCCCAAAATTTCTTTGAATCCAAACAGTATGACTCGGCTTTAGTTTACTATCGGCAGGTATTGAAAATTCAACCTAATGATAAAGCAGCCAGCGCGCGTATTTCCGAAATTGAAAATATTCTTGGCAATTTGCGGCAAAAACGCGAAACTTATGAATCTAACATCAAACTTGCCGACCAATACTTAGCAACGGGAGATTTGAAAAATGCCTTGGCAGCATATCAAAATGCGCTGAAAATTTATCCCGACGAAAAATATCCTCAACAGAAAGTCGAAGAAATACAACTGCAACTCGAACAAAAAGCTGCTATTGAGGCCAATTACAGGCAAACTATTGTCCAAGCCAATCAATTGGCTAAAGAAGGGAAATGGCAGCAAGCTAAATTAGAATATCAAAAAGCACAAGCTATCAATCCAAATGAAGTTTATCCCAGTCAGAAGGTTCAACAAATGGATTCACTCATTCTGGCGAAGGCAGAAAAAGAAAAGTCTTTCAATGATTACGTAGCAAGGGGAAATGAGGCCTTTGATGCTCAGGATCTCGATAAGGCGCTCGGTTTTTATCAGCAAGCAAGCCAGCTTATGCCCGGAAATCCTTATCCACAATCACGTATCGAACAGATTAAGATTTTAAAGACCGAAAAAGAAAAGGCCGAAAACGATGCCTTTACTCTTGCCAAGGCTAATGCAAAGAATCTCGAAAACGCAGGAGATTATCAAAATGCTCTCGAGATGTATCAGAATGCCTTATCTATCAAGCCGAACAATGAAGAAGTGAAAGATAGAATAGAAGCTCTTCATAGAATTATTGCACAGATGAAGGCTAACGAACTCAAATACCAGCAAGCCATTGCCAAAGCTGATTCATTATATAAATCAGATAATTTGATAACGGCTTTAACATATTATAAGGAAGCCAGTCAAATCAAGCAGAATGAGACTTATCCACTGGATCAAATCTTAGCCATTGAAACAAAAATAAAAACCATCGAGAAGCGAGAACAGGATTATACTCGATGGATAAAAACCGCTGATAGTCTCGATAAACTAAAAAATTATTCCCAAGCAGTCCTTGCTTATGAAAATGCTGTTCAATTGAAACCGAATGAAGAATATCCAAAGCAAAAAATTACAGAACTTCGGAATATAATTCAGGAAATTGCTACTCGAACCGAACAGTATCACAATCTTATTACCAAAGCTGATGCTTCATACAAGGCAGGAAAATTATATGAAGCACGTCAGTTTTTCATGCAAGCCACACAGGTGATGCCCGATCAGGAATATGCTGCAAACAGGCTCAAACAAATTGATGAAGAAATACAAGCCATAGAACAACGACAACTTGCATATAAAAACAATTTTCGACAAGCCGATAGCCTTTACCGGCAAGGCGCACTTGAAGAAGCTATTAGCTTTTACAGGAAAGCGGCAGAAGTTAATCCTTCTGAGGCATTACCCGGACAAAAGATAAAAGAAATACAAAAAATTCTTAGCGACAATGCCCTTTTAGAAGCTCGTTTTCAACACGCCATAAAATCGGCCGATAGTTGTTTCGACGTCAGACTTTATAATGATGCTCTCAAACATTATCTAACGGCTCGAAACTTAAAACCAACCGAAGACTACCCCTCGAAAAAAATTGCCGAACTCAATGCCTTACTCATTACTCCACGCGAAGTGGAAGGAATTACTTATGAAAAAGCGCTTGCTGAAGGGAAAATTGCCGAAAATAAAAACGATCTTGGCGTAGCTTTCGATAATTATTTGATTGCCCTGCATCTCGAACCTCACCGTCAGGAAGCCATCGAAGGCTTGCAGCGAACTCTGAAACTGATACTCTCAGATACTCTGACGCAAATTACAGACGAACCATTAAATCTCGAAACCAATCAAATGGTTCAATTTTCACTTGATGCAAAAACATATCCTGCCAAAAGCGAAGCTTTTATAGTAGTCAGCCTCTCCCATCCTTTACAAGAAGACGCCAAAATCGTCGTAAACTATGGCCACGGAAAAACCAAAACAGGAGGCGTGGTTATTAAATTATTAAAAAACCCTGTTACCAATACCTTTGTTGCACCATTGAACTCAACTACGGGATGGAATGCAGCCACTACCACATGGTTGAGCCTGGTACCCGAACAAGCCAACCTCTCCATTCAAAAAATCCTCATTACTGCCCTAAAATAAACCTTCAAAGAATGATTCTCCTTATCACTCGAAAAGTCATATGGGTAATGTATCTCTGAATCATTTTATAACCACCTGATCAATAAAATATTTTATCTGCTTTTAAAGAGAATTAATAAAAACTTTAAGTTTATTTAAATGATATTCTCATACTCTTCGATAGTTTTGCAAGGATTTCGAAGAGGCTGTTTACATTTATTGATAACCTTTTGATAAAATGAATACACATATATATTTATCTAAGTTATGATTTCGGACAACTCAACCTCAATAATCTAACCCATTAAATTATGAATCAAATTTTCCGAAAACTCTGCATGATTGTACTTATCATGATAGGAGCAGGCAGTTCGTTTGCACAGATTACTACTTCTGGGATCAATGGGAAAGTTACCGGGACTAATGGTGAAAGTTTACCCGGAGCGACGGTCATACTTATCCATGTTCCTTCAGGCACGCAGTATGGTACAACCACCGATATCAATGGTTTCTATCGAATTCCCAATGTCAACGTTGGTGGTCCTTACACCTTGAAAATTTCGTATGTTGGTTACGAAGATTTTCTGAAAGAGAACATTTTCCTTACATTAGGACAATATTCGCGAATTAATGTCTCTTTAGCCGAGAAGCTTTCTCAAATTTCCGGTGTCGAAATCACTGCTGAAAGAAGTGCAATCTTCGATTTAAATCGAACCGGTAGTGAAACCAATATAACACGTGACAAAATCGATAAATTACCAACCATCGGGCGCAATCTAACCGACTACACTCGATTGACGCCTCAAGCCCGGGTTCAGGAAACCAGCGATGGACCCAATCTTACGGTAGCTGGCATGAACAACCGCTACAATGCCATATTTATAGATGGTGCCGTTAACAACGATGTATTCGGATTAGCCGGAAGTGGAACCAACGGTGGACAAACCGGTATAAGCCCCTTTAGTATGGATGCCATCGATCAGTTGAATATTGCTATTGCTCCTTACGACATCAAATTGGGTGGTTTTGCCGGTGCAGGAATCAATGCCGTAACTCGAAGAGGAACTAATGAAATTGAAGGTTCGGCCTATTATTATTTCCGTAATCAAGACCTCGCAGGAAAAACTCCCACCGACGATTCCAACATCGAAAGAAAGAAACTACCCGATTTTTCGAGTAAAACTTATGGCGTTCGCTTAGGTGGCCCTATCATCAAGGATAAAGTTTTCTTTTTTGGCAACGTCGAGATTCAAAAGGACGAAACTCCTCAGCCTTTCGAATTTTCTACTTATGAAGGCAATTCGGATGTAGATAAAATTAGTCAACTAATCGAAAAGGTAAAATCGTATGGTTATGACCCGGGTGGATTTCAGGGAGTTATAAAAAAACTCGACGGCACCAAAATATTTGGACGTGTCGACTGGAACATCAATCAAAACCATAAGCTTACCCTTCGACATCAATATACAAAAGGAACAAAAACCGAACCTGGGTATCAAACCAATACCAACATCACTTTCGAAAATGCGGGTATATATTTTCCATCTACCACCAATTCATCGGCTTTAGAACTGAAAAGTATCTTCGGAAACAAATTTGCCAACAACCTGATTGTGGGACTTACCTTTGTTAGAGATGACCGCGATCCTATGGGACAGAATTTCCCTTACGTGAGCATTCGCGACGGTAAAGGCAGCATCAATCTTGGTTCTGAACAATTTTCCACAGCCAAT
The DNA here is from genome assembly GCA_002071415.1 of Bacteroidetes bacterium ADurb.Bin012. GTDB lineage: Bacteria > Bacteroidota > Bacteroidia > Bacteroidales > TTA-H9 > TTA-H9. The sequence goes on along the minus strand of MWFC01000001.1, from coordinate 143,913 downwards.
CAGCTCGATCAGGATATTATCACTCTTACCGATAATTTCGAATGGTACTCTGGAAAACATACCCTTACATTTGGTACGCACAACGAATTCTATAACATGTATAACCTCTTCATCCGTCAAAATTTCGGAGTTTATACCTATAACAGCATTGATGATTTCTTGAACAATGATACAGCTACTCAATATGATAGAACATTTTCGATGACAGATGGGAAAACGGGTGATGGTTCGAGTGCAGCTACAAAATTCAAAGCCCTTCAGTTGGGATTCTATGCTCAGGACGAATATCAAGCTCTGGATAATTTGAAACTTACCTTTGGCCTCAGGGTTGATATTCCCATGTTTTTAGACGATCCCATTGTAAACGAAGATTTCAATAATAACATCATTCCTGTTTTAGAACAGAATGGATGGGATTTGCAAGGGGCACAAACCGGTCAAATGCCTGATGTCCATCTGTTATGGTCGCCCAGATTCGGATTCAACTGGGATGTATTCAATGATCAAAGTACTCAGGTTAGAGGAGGTATAGGTATTTTCACTTCCCGCATACCTTATGTTTGGCCAGGTGGTGTTTACAACAACAATGGACTTATGCTTGGCGGCATGAGGGTAACCTATGTTTCGAACCCTACGAGCCCTTATCTGATTTTCAATCCCGATTGGAACAACCAGCCCGGATGGAAACCCGGAGATCCAGTTACACCTTCAGGCCAGATCGACCTATTTGCTAAGAATTTCAAATTCCCTCAGGTTTGGCGTATGAGTTTGGCCGTCGACCAAAAACTACCTTGGGATGTGATTGCAACTGGTGATGTTACTTACACCAAAAACATTAATAATGTACTTTATAAGAACCTTGCTTATAAAAAATCCGGACTTCATCTGACAGGAACCGGCGATAACCGCCCTTTATGGGAAAAAATTGACCTGCAGGGTGCTAAATATACTGACATTATGTGGGCAACCAATACATCTCTGGGATATACTTATAATCTCACTGCTCAGTTGCAGAAAACCTTCCATAATGGCTTATACACGAGTTTAGCCTATACCTTTGGAGCAGCTCGCTCGATGAACGATGGACAATCATCCCAAAACTCCTCTCAATGGCGCGTTCCCAATGTAAGAGGGAAAAATGACCTCGACTTCAGCATCTCTGATTTTGATATGGGTCATCGCATCGTGGGCTATATATCATGGAAAATCGACTATCTGAAACATTGTGCCACAACTATTGGATTCTTCTATTCAGGACAATCGGGTCAAAGATTTTCATGGGGTTATCAGGATAATACCAAATCATGGCTGGGTGAAGATAACCAAAGTTTGGAACTGATGTATGTTCCTAAAGATCAAAACGATATTATTTTACTCGATGTCAAAGACGCCAATGGAAATATTGTTATAAGTAAAGAACAGCAATGGAATGATCTGACTGCTTTCATAGAATCGGACGATTATTTGAGGTCTCGTCGTGGCATGTATGCCGAACGCAATGCTGCCCGCACCCCCTTTGAACATAACATTGACCTTCATTTGGCACAGGACTTTTATGTTAACGTAGCCGGCAAACGAAATACGCTTCAGATTACTTTCGATATCTTCAATCTGGGTAATTTTATTAATTCCGATTGGGGTCGTAAATATTATGTATCAGGATATTATGGTAATTATCCTCTTCTTAACTTCCAGGGACTCAAAGCTGATGCCGATGGCAATAAAACCGTACCAACCTTTACTTTCCAGAAACCTAAAGGCGAAGTATGGAATATCGACGACAGCGGTCTGATAAGCTCACGATGGATGGGGCAAGTCGGAATTCGTTATATTTTCAACTAATATTTCTATTTCATGCGCCATGAAAAAACCTGCTCAAAAGCAGGTTTTTTCTTCCGATGCATCTCATGCATCTTTACAAATTTCTTACGGTGAAAGAGTGATAATAGTATTGTTCAGCCTCGTTAAGATAAAAATCTATAAAATAAGAAAGGGTAAGCTCCTTATATCGCACCGCTACGACCGATTACCCTTGCTTCCTCCCGGACCTGGGGGAGTTCATCGGGAGCTGGTCGTATAAGACTTACCCTTTGCAAAAATACAACAAAATTCTAATTTTTTATTCTTTATCGAAAGATTTTTACAATTTCGTGAATATTTTTACCTTTGCTCAATAAGTAAAAATACCTTTAAACTATGAAAAACAAATTAATCCTTACGCTCAACAATAGTTTGAAATATGGAGCCCTTATGGGAGTTGTTTTCATTCTCCTCAGCCTGATATATTACATTGCCGGATTCGACCAGTTTAATACTGTTTTTGGAATAGTAAATCTTCTAATATCTCTGGCTATGTACATTGGATTTCTTTATTACAGTAATAAAATCCTAAGAGATAAAAAGCTGAATGGCATTTTGACCTACACCGATGGTTTGCTGAATTCTTTCTTCACGGGAGTTATTGCAGCTATCGTTGGTGGGATTTATTCTTATGTATTTTACCAATATTTTGATCCATCCTATTTTACAGAAGCTATTGAACGCAGTATCGAGATGCTGGAACAGAATCCTGCCTTGACGGGCGAAGCTCTGGACAGTGCTATTGCAAGGGTAGAAAGTGTAACTCCTTTAAAATCGGCTTTGCAGGGATTCTATGGGAATATTGCCATGAGCCTTATTTTTGCACTGATTATTTCTGCCTTTACCAGAAAAAAACCCATTCCCAGTTTTTCTGACGAAGAAATCAGTACCCACGATTGATGGATATATCTATCATTATTCCTTTATATAACGAAGCTGAATCGCTTACTGAATTGCATGCCTGGATTACTAAGGTAATGCAGCAAAACGGATTTTCTTACGAAATTATCTTTATTGACGATGGCAGCAATGATGATTCATGGAAAATCATCGAAGCTTTGAATCATGATGATCCGCATGTAAAAGCCATCAAGTTTCGCAGGAATTATGGTAAAGCCGCAGCATTAAATACGGGTTTCGAAGCGGCAATAGGTGAGGTAATCATCACTATGGATGCCGATTTGCAAGATAGCCCCGATGAGATCCCCGAGCTTTACCAAATGATAAAAAATCAAGGATATGATTTGGTATCGGGTTGGAAGAAAAAACGATATGATCCGCCTTCAAAAACTATCCCTACAAAACTTTATAACTGGGCTACTCGCAAAGCTACACATATCAAGTTACATGATTTCAACTGCGGATTGAAGGCCTACCGCAACGAGGTGGTAAAAGCTATTGAGATTTATGGAGAAATGCATCGTTATATTCCTGTTATTGCCAAATGGGCTGGGTTTGTAAAGATTGGAGAAAAAGTCGTTCAACACTATCCCCGTAAACATGGGAAAAGTAAGTATGGACTAAATCGATTTATCAATGGATTTCTCGATTTGATTTCTATTAGTTTTATTGGAAGGTTTGGGAAAAAACCCATGCATTTTTTCGGTCTCATAGGTACAGCTCTGTTTTTCATAGGATTTCTTATAGCCTGCTATCTGGCTTATGCTAAATTTTTCCTGGCGGAATATAAAATGACCCAGAGGCCTTTATTCTATTTCGGACTTCTTTCGATGATATTGGGAACTCAATTGTTTACAGCAGGATTTGTAGGAGAGCTTATTTCCCGAACATCGCACGATAGAAATAAATATTTAATCGAAAAACGAACCGGATTTGACCGATCAATCTGATATTGAAATATTTATTTTAGGAACCACCTATCCTTTACGCGGAGGATTAGCCACCTTCAACGAGCGACTTGCGCAGGCTTTTAAGGACGCAGGATATAGAGTTACTATCTACAATTTTAGTCTTCAATATCCTTCTTTATTCTTTCCGGGCAAAACTCAATATTCTACCGATCCTCCGCCTGTTGGGTTGAACATTCTCACTAAAGTCAATTCTATAAATCCCTTCAACTGGATTAAAGTTGGACGCGAAATCAAAAACAAACGACCTCTTCTGTTGGTTCTTCGTTACTGGATGCCTTTTATGGCACCTTGTATGGGTACGATTGCACGAATCGTCAAAAAAAATCATTTTACCAAAATCGTAGCCATCATCGACAATATTATTCCTCATGAAGCACGTTTTTTCGATACCTGCTTATCGAAATATTTTTTGGGAAGTTGCCATGGCTTTGTGGCCATGTCGAAGTCGGTGCTTGAAGATATTGGCCGCTTCGGCAATAGGAAACCACGAAAATTTTATCCTCATCCTTTATACGATACTTATGGCAAGCCCCTTTCGCGTGAGGAAGCCTGTCAAAAGCTCGATCTCGATCCATCTTTCAGGTATATGTTGTTTTTTGGCTTTGTTCGTGAATACAAAGGACTCGATATTCTTTTACAGGCCTTCACCGACAAGCGTTTCGAAAAACTACCCGTAAAACTGATCATTGCTGGAGAATTTTACACTAATGCCGAGCCTTATAGAAAAATGATAAGCGATCTGAATCTTAGTGAACGAATCGTGATGCATAATTCTTTTATCAGCAATTCCGAAGTTCCTGCCTGGTTTTGTGCTTCAGACATCATTGTCCAGCCTTACAAATCGGCTACTCAGAGTGGTGTAACCCAGATTGCTTATTATTTCGAAAAACCCATGATAGTAACTAATGTTGGAGGCTTGCCCGAAATGGTACCCGATGGTAAAGTAGGCTATGTAGTTGAACCCAACCCTAAATCTTTAGCCGATGCTATTTACAAATTCTATTCCTTAGGTAATACAAATGAGTTCGTTCAACATATAAAGAAAGAAAAACAAAAGTTTACCTGGGAGGGACTCATCAGAACTTTCGAAGAATTTCTATAACAAGGAAATGAACCATTTTTACATTCAATTGATTTTCAAGCAATTATCGAAATCTTTTCCGTCTTGAATTTCGTTATGTATTGTGGCCTTTTCGCTTTGTAGATCAATTTTATCCTCGATATTCGCATAATAATTCGTTTCAAAAAAATACCATAAAAAATTTCCATAGAATAATTTCATGGGTTTGTAAAATTCTAAACTTTTCCTTGATGATGATCATTGATATCATACAATCTCACCATGATCGTCTTCTATGTCGCCTTAATTTTTCTCGACAGGTAAAAGTTGAGAATCATGATGCAGAGTATATCATTTGCCACAGCCGTTATCATGCATGTTAAAACCTTTTAATTTATCCAAGGTGTACATTCTGGCACAAACAACTTATACTTGCGAACACAACCGTGACAAACCTCGGAAGCCAGATGTAACAATTACATCAGCATGCACTTCTGCAAGGAGTATATTCTCGAAAAAATCGATCGCTTGCTCAATAAATAAATGTTGAGGCAATAAAATTGAGTTTCCGACGCATGCAATGGAACTAAAGTCAGTCAGCCCTTCATTACCGAAAAGGTCGTAATTTTACATTCTCATTTCAACGAATGAAAGTTACACGAAATATCTTCAAAAAATATATTTGACAAAACCTAGGCAAATGATATACAGAAGTAAAGCTCCATTACGAATTGGCCTTGCAGGAGGAGGAACCGATGTATCTCCTTTTTGTGATCTATATGGAGGAGCGGTGCTCAATGCTACCATCAATCTTTATGCAAGAGCTTCCATTATTTGCGATGATTCATCGCACATTGTCTTACATGCCATTGACAGAGGTTTTCGCAGAGAGTATGCTCTATCAGAAGAAATTATTCCCGAAAAGGGGCTCGAACTTCATGCAGGAGTTTATAACCGAATAGTTAGACAGTTTACGCATCAACCTGTTGCTATGCGATTAGAAACTTACGTCGATGTGCCGCCAGGTTCTGGGTTGGGAACTTCGTCAGCACTCGTAGTAGCCATACTCGGAGCTTTTACTGAGATGCTTTCATTGCCTTTAGGAGAATATGATATGGCTCAATTGGCTTATGAAATCGAAAGACAGGATTTAAGAATGCCCGGTGGCCGTCAAGACCAATATGCAGCTACTTTCGGTGGTTTTAACTTTATGGAATTTTATGGTGATAATAAAGTCATAGTTAATCCACTTCGTATTCATCAAAGATATTTAGATGAACTTACGCACGATTTGGTGCTATTTTATACACAAACCCGTCGCGATTCGAGCCGTATCATCGAAAATCAGGCAGAAGCCATTGCCAGTCATCATCAGCTTCGTACCAAGGCCACTATAAAATTGAAGGAACAGGCTTTTATGATGAAAGAAGCTCTATTGAAGGGCGAATTGAGAAGATTAGGCGAAATCTTGAATTTTGGCTGGGAACATAAGAAACAAATCGCTGATGGAATTACCAATCCACAAATTGATAGTATCTATAGCACTGCTTTACAAAATGGAGCTATTGGAGGTAAAATTTCAGGAGCCGGTGGTGGTGGATTCATGATGTTCTATTGTCCCGAAAATCATAGATATCGATTGGCTGAAGCTCTTAAACCTTTCGGAGGTTTTGTCGTGAATTACGAATTCACCCAACAGGGTTTGTCTACTTGGTCGTTTTAATTAAATATTTTACTTGAAGTATGGAAAAGTTTATTATTTCAAGAATCGAAGAATCTATCGTCCTGAAACAGAATATCATCAACAATAGAGAGCTTTTGCAAAATCTTGCTCTTTTGACAGAAGCCTGTATTCGATGTTTCAAGGAAGGAGGCAAGGTACTTTTTTGCGGCAATGGCGGAAGTGCAGCCGATGCGCAACACTTGGCCGCCGAGCTTTCGGGCAAATTTTATTTCGACCGCCCTCCCCTGCCCTCCGAAGCCCTTCATGTCAATACCTCATTTTTAACAGCCGTAGCCAATGACTATGCCTACGAAGAAGTCTTCGCCAGAATGGTTCGTGCCACTGGGAACAAGGGTGATATACTGATTGGCCTTTCTACTTCAGGCAATTCGACGAATATTCTTCGAGCCATGGAAGCAGCAAATGAAAAAGCAATCACGACAGCTGCCCTCACGGGTGAAACTGGAGGCAAACTGAAAAACCTCGTTCATTATCTTATCAATGTACCTTCGAAAGATACACCCCGGATTCAAGAAGCACATATTCTACTCGGACACATTTTGTGCGAACAAATTGAAAAAGAACTGTTTATCAACCCTGCTCATCCTCATTGAATGATAAAAGAAGTCATTATTCTGGCCGGTGGATTAGGTACCCGACTTCGTTCGGCTTTACCCGATATGCCTAAGTGCATGGCCCCCGTCAATGGAAAACCTTTTCTGGAATATGTGATGGACTACCTCGAAATGTATGGAGTAAAAAAAATTATATTGGCTACAGGCTATTTGCATGAAAAAATCGAGGAACATTTTCATAACATATACAAGTACATGAATATAGAATACTCCAGAGAAGATGAACCCTTAGGAACCGGAGGTGCGGTGAAAAAAGCATTGGAGAAAGCAGAAGGCAAACAAGTAGTAGTAATGAATGGTGATACCATGTTCAGGGTGAATTTGGGAAAGTTGTATGATTTTACCCTCATAATGAAATCAGATCTTACGATTGTGGTGCGACAGGTAAATGATGTTACCAGATATGGAACTGTCGAATTTGACGAAACAGGCCGTATTACAGCTTTTCGAGAAAAAGGAAGCATGGAAGGCTCAGGTTGGATTAATGGTGGAACTTATGTCATCCACAAGGATTTCTTCCTTAGACAAGCCTTGCCCGAAAAGTTCTCACTCGAAAAAGACTTATTCGAAAAAATTTATCTCAAACATCCTGTTTATGCCCACAAATGTTACCAATACTTTATCGACATTGGAATTCCAGAAGATTATGAACGAGCGCAGGAAGAGTTTAGAGCTTTTGAATTCTGATAGAAAATTTGCCCTTTTTCTCGACAGAGACGGTGTCATCAACCGAAGGATAGTGGGGGGATATGTTACCCGGCCAGCTGAATTCGAATTTTTACCCGGAGCATTGGAAGCAATGAGCATTTTTTCCAAGCTGTTCTATCCCATCATAGTAGTGACTAATCAGCAAGGCATAGGAAAAGGCAAGATGACAGAAGAGCAATTAAACGAAATACATTCCTTTATGAAAGAAGAAATACGCAAGGCTGGAGGTGAGATACATGCCATATATCATTGCCCCGATCTAAAGGTTTCACACTCTACTTGTCGTAAGCCGCGGCCTGGAATGGCTTTACGCGCCCGACACGATTTTCCTGCATTAAATTTTAAACATTCGATGATGGTGGGCGATATGATAAGTGATATGGTTTTCGGACATAATCTGGGAATGATCACAGTTTTAATTGCAGATGAACAACTTGCAAGGAAGCACCCTATGTTAATTGATTATCGATTTAACAGCCTTTACGACTTCGCTATGATTATTTCGAAATTCGATGTTCAGGAACCGCCAAAAAAGTAAAGAATTAATGTAAGTAAACGGCATTCTGAATATTTATGCTTTTAAAGAGAGTTAAAACTTGGAAAGAAAAATCGAAAGATTGGTATTAGGAGAAAGACCCAATTTTTTTCTCAATCTGGTCCGTGCCGATTCTATGCTTCTTACTTCACGTGAAGTGATAGCTGCAATTTCTTTTGTGTTAAGATTCAATCTGAGCAGAGCGCATAATTTTTTTTCGTTAGGGGTTAAGTTTGGGTAGGCAGCCAATAAATTCGAATAAAAATCAGTATAAACATTTTCGAAATAAGTTTTAAAATCTTCCCATGTGTTGGCATTGATACTATTACGTAAAGCATTGATTCTACCTGCAATTACAGAAGCGCTGTCTTTATCCACTTTCGACACCTTGCTATAAATTTCCTGAAGTTCATCTATAAGTTTAACCTTATCTTCATGCATTTGAGTTAACAGCATAGTATGTGTAATTAACTCACGATTTTTATGTTCGAGTTCTATTTTCAACTGATTTTCTTTTTCCTTTTCGATGATCAATTCTTGCTCGTTGATTATGGCTTGTTGTCTTTCGAGTTTTTTATTTACCTCTTTTTCGAATTTATATTTCTTCACCATAATAAGTGCCAATGAACTTAACAATAAGATGATCAATATAGAACCAATAAGCAGATGACCTTTTCTGGAGCTTTCCAGCATTTTGATGGTTAACTGATTTTCTAATAATTTCTTTTCGGTCATTACTTTATCGAGTTCAGCTTTCGAATATATTTGCAATATTTTATGGGTGTTATTTATATTATTCAGAGAATCCTTATATAACAAATGGAGTTTTAAATGATCAAATGCCTCACTAAATTTTCCAATGGCTTGCTGACTCTTGGCCAATTCATATAAAGCGTTAGCTTTCAATGATAATCTCGAAGTATTGAATGCCTTTTCGTATGCTTTCTGGGCATAACCTTCTGCTTCGGTATACTCGCTCTCATCGAAAAACAATCGGGCCAATATAGCATAACATTCAGACAATACATTAGGGAATTCCTCATAAGACTCATTGTGAATAACTTCGTATAAATAGGCTTTAGCTAATGAAGGTTCGTCCAATAAATAATAAATTTCTCCCGAATTTTTTAAGGCAATAGCCGTCATGTAAGGAATTTCTGCAGTTTTAGATAAACCAATCATTTTTACAGAAAATTCTAATGCTTTCGAATATTCTTTCCTATTCTTAAAGTATTCATATTGTTCCTGGTAAATGTCGAATTTTATTTGTGGGTCTGCAAATTTATTGCTGGCAATCAAGGCTTTATTAAAATATTCATTGGCTTTACCGAAGTTGCCAGCTTTTAGATTCAAACCTCCAAGACCTTTATAGATTAAAGCAACATCATAAGATTGCCCGCCTTTTTCAATTAGTTTCAAGGCTTTGAAGTAATAATCCATCGAGCGTTCATATTCATCTAGCTCCTGAAATATGATGGCCATCAAAGAATATATCTTGGAACGACCTACCTGATAATTCATCACTTTACTTATTGCAGCCGAATCCGACTCTATGGCTATTAAAAGCGAATCCAAAAGTTTATATGATTCTTTCAACCTGCTTTGATAAAACATGGCACGGGCTATATTATACGATGAACTTATCATACCATATGGATATGCAAATTTTTTCGACAACGAATCGGCTTTCATCGAGAGAAAAAGCATTCGTTCAGGACTATTAGTCAAATTTTCCGATGCGAGCAAAAGAGAATCTATTCTTTTGATTATTCCGACATTTTTCGAAGATGCAATCTCTTTACTTGTTTCTCCCTTACCATAAGGAAGGAACATACCCAGCAAAAAAAGAATAAATATGAGCCTCAACTTCAACATAATAAAACCGGGAAAAGTACAAAGGTAACTCTTCCCGGTTCATATTTCATCGAAGATAGTGCTTATGATAAACTAAAGCAAAATGACTTTCTTAATAACTATTTGATTTTCAATTTTTAACTGACAAAAATAAATTCCTCGCGATAATGATGCATTTTTATATTGGAAAGAATGAGCACCGGCTGAAATATAACCATCGAAAATTTCATCTACTTTAACTCCATTCATATCGAAGAGGTTCAAACTAATCATTCCCGATGAATGAACAAAAATGTCGATGTTTGCCTGGTTGTAAAAAGGATTGGGAGATATTTCCAAAGATATTACCGTTTGTGAACTTCGAGGTAAATCGATACCTACAATTGAATCTGCCTTAAAGCATAAGGCCCATGAATCGAGTGAATTATTTTTTGTTTTTGAACCACCTGCTATATATCTATTATCCGTCATAATTTCAATCGTAGAACCAAAATCATCACCATTTGTTCCATAGGTCTTCATGTCGAGCATATTTCCCTGGTCATCCATTAAGACGATTATAAAATCATGCTGTCCATTTCCATAACTGCTAGTATTCCCCGTAATCAAATATTCATGATTCAATGTTTCAACTACCCCTTCAAATCCTTCATTTTGGTTACCACCTTGAGCTGAAATCCATTCTACTTTACCCTTATTATCTACCTTAACTGTAAATCCTTGTTCTTTATTACCATAGGATTGAGTGGATCCAACTGCAATATAACCGCCATCACTCGTTGGCTGTACAAAATGGAATGAATCATAGCTTGAACCGCCCACTACACTTGTCCATAGGGTATCTCCATTGGGATCTATTTTGATCAAGTAGCCATCACATAAACCACTTCCAAAACTATAAGTGTAACCCGCTAATATATAGTTTCCATCCAAAGTGGGCTTAATACAAGCTCCATAGTCATCATTCGTTGAACCGCCATATTCTTTAAACCATTCATAGTTACCCTCATTATCTGTTTTAAATATTACGATTTGATTATTATTTGGAGGACGCCATCCATATGCAGCAACCATATAACCCCCATCAAAAGTTTGAGTAAGGCAACCAGCTAATGTAAGATTACAACCATTACTATTGGGTAATATAGAAGTCCACAGAGTATCTCCTATCTCGTTAACTTTAATCAAACGAATAATCATATCGGTTGTAAAAGAGTTAGAATAGGTAGCGATTAAGAAGCCATTATCAGTTGTTTGTATTATTCCTCTTGGGAAGTCAAAGGTTGATCCACCATAACATTTACTCCATTCGCTATTACCAAGTGAGTCACATTTTATTAAATAAGCAGAAATGATTCCTGGACCATAAGAATCACTTTCACTAATAATGGCATATCCCCCATCATTAGTAGATATAAGCTGCCTTGTAATGTCTGTCCCATTGCCTGGATAAACTTTTTCCCATAATAAATCGGGTATTCCCTGTGAAAAGGAATGAAATGCCATCAAACTCAAAAAAGCAATGCTAAACATTCGTTTCAACATCAAATGCCGACCGTGTTTGTAATTTTTTTTCATAGTGTTTGTCTGTTTAAATTTGTAGCAAAAATATCTCAATCATTTGATAAGAAATCAGTTAGAGGTACAATAATAATACGGCAAAGTAAATGTTTCACTACTGCATTATTACTCTATAAAATGTAAAAAACTGATGGAAAGTTATTTGTGTATTCGAGTATCTTTTGGATGTGACATTATATCCCCCTTGTTTTGGTGGAGGCCAGAAATAAAAGTTGAATCTGTATGGATTAAAAATTAATCGAAATTTTCATCATTCTTCCCTATATCTATTATAGCCAAGCGTAAATCCTTCCTTGTCAAAAACTCTGTCCATCTCATCAACAAATAAAGCAGAAGGAAGAATGTTTGCATTTGATTTTGCTCAAAATCTGTCATTATTCTATTGTAATCAGAATTTACAAGCTCAGGTTTCTCAATTTCCGAATGTAAATTTTTTATATAAAGCTGGTCAAGGCTCTGAAAGCTTCGATCCGAAAAAATAGTTATAATCAGCAATGGATCGAAGAGGCCAAGCTGTAACCCAAACCATATCTCGTCAACCTCCGAAAATTCGAAAACTCACATGAATCGTCTTTTGATCGAAGTTTTCAGCCGTAAGCATATACTTTTTGAAAAAGAGTTGCGTGCTCTTTATGAAATACGCTTCGAAAATTGCCTCAAAATGGTGCAAATCGAAGGCAGATACTGGGGTCGGGCTTTCAACCACATTGTTCCTATTGCTATATAATATCATAGTACCGCTTGATAACATGCGAAGCTTAAAGAAAATCATCAATACGACAACATTCACTGATCTGATAAAAAATCAAGTTCAGGCCATTAATATATCTCAAACTAGGCAGCCCGGAGTAAAACGCTGGTAGATGTCATAGCAGAGAAACGGAAGAAGACCAATAATTCGGAGTTGGTCGAAGAAGTATTCAATGCCTGCTAAAAATCTTCTATAACCTTATTTCTAACAAATCCGCTATCATACACACAAGCTCGAAATGTCGTTAGATGATGACCAGAGCTTTACCCAAATGTCGAGAGTTCTTAACGATATCGTAATTACCTAAGAGAGTATTCCAACTCAAACCTTTTGATCGAAACACTCCTTATCTGGGGATGCGAAATAACTTTTTCCACCTAATTTTTCCTTCGGTGAGCGATTTATCTTTATCGAGAGAAAGCCAAACAAATACGGCTTTCCCTACTATGTGATCCTCGGGAACAAAGCCCCAATAACGGGAATCAGCCGAATTATGTCGGTTATCACCCATCATCCAATAGTAATTCTGCTGAAAACGATACGAATTAGCCTCTTCTCCATTGATAAAAATTTTATTTCCTTTAACAACTAGCCGGTTTTTTTCGTACACTTCGATGATTCGCTTGTATAAAGGTAGATTATGGAGGGTAAGGGTGACCTCATTGCCTTGTTTCGGAATGTACAAAGGCCCGAAATTATCGACATTCCATGGATAAGCCGAATCGAAGGGGAAGATGTCGGGTGACCATTCGCCAGCAGGAGCCAATTGCGGTTTTACTTCGATTACACCAGGTATTCTGCTAATTTGTTGAACTTTATCTTTGGTAAGGGGCAGTATGGCATATTGTTGAAACCATCCCATGTCTTCTTTCGAAATATCCATGCGCTCGAGAACTCGCCGACTCAAGCCACGTCCCTCAGTATTTATCAAATAATTGAATTGCAACAAGGGTGGGTCAGGTAATTCTTTCCCATTGAGATAAACTTGCCTGTTGATAATTTGTATCGTATCACCAGGTAAAGCAATACAGCGTTTGATATAATTTTCACGTTTATCGACCGGACGAGCAACTACATGATAAGTATGCCATACCGCTTCTCTGCCCATCCCTTCCCTGTAACGACTTCCCATGCGCATTTTGAATTCTTCCTCGGCCATCCTCACAATACGATAATAATCTTCGTTTTGACGCTCCAAAACAACAGTATCTCCCGATGGATAATTAAATACAACTGGGTCATAGTGCTTTACTTTACCAAACCCTGGAAATCGATAATAGGGTAACTTAATCCACTCGACATACGATTTTGAATATTGAGTGAAAGGAAGTGTGTGATGAACGAAGGGGAACGATAAGGGTGTATTGGGTACTTTAGGCCCATAAGACATTTTGCTTACAAAAAGGTAATCGCCAACAAGAAGCGTTTTTTCCATCGATGGAGTAGGGATGGTGTACGCCTCGAAAATAAACGTACGAATAATGAGAGCAGCTACTACTGCAAAAATTAAAGCGTCGACCCATTCTCTCAAAGCAGTTTTTTTTATCACAGGCCGTTTCGAAGGCTCGAGATATTTTTCCTTGGCCGATAATCCCAAATAAGGTAGATATATTACAGGAAACAAGACTGCCAATGCTTGATGACCCAGATCATATTTCTGATAACACTTGGCAATCTCCACCTCCATCAGGAAAACCATGAAAACATTGATGAAAGGAACAAACAACAATAAAAACCAATAAAGTCGTTTCCCTATCATCTTATTCCATAAATAATAATTATAAAAAGGGATAAGTGTTTTCCATGGTGCTATACCAACATCCTTAAATATTGACAATAAAAAAACCGGGAAAAAGACAAAGGCTAAAATGATGTATACCAAAGGGTCCATATATTCTTTATGTATTGATATTCAGTTTTAACGATACATGTGTAAATTTGTTGCAATGATAGTAATTTTGAAGGAATTCGATTCCTGACTTTATGTTCTCCTTAGTAGAGGAACAAACTCAGAATGTGTATGAATTTTATGTATCAATATACTTTTGATATAGAGTAAAAAAATGGTTAGTAACGATAAATACGACATACAAAATATCCTTTCCCAATATTTTGGGTACAAATCGTTCAGACCATTGCAGGAAGACATTATTCGGTCGGTATTGTGGAGGAAAGATACACTTGCGTTATTACCGACAGGAGGAGGGAAGAGTATTTGTTATCAAATTCCTGCCTTAGCCATGGAAGGGGTTTGCTTAGTGGTTTCGCCTCTGATAGCCTTGATGAAAGATCAGGTTGAAACTCTCAAAAAAAAAGGAGTCGAAGCCGAAGCTGTTTTTTCGGGCATGAGTTCATATCAGATCGAAAAAATTCTCGACGACGCAGCTTATGGCAATTTGAAATTCTTATATTTATCACCCGAAAGGCTTATCACTTCCTCATTTCGAGACCGATTGCCCTATATGAAATTAAATCTGATAGCCGTCGACGAAGCTCACTGCATTTCGCAATGGGGTTACGACTTCAGGCCTCCATATCTTCGTATTGCTGAAATCAGAGAATTCCATCAAGAAACCCCCATACTTGCCCTTACTGCAACAGCCACTTCGATGGTCATCAACGACATACAGGAGAAGCTGCAGTTTAAGGAAAAAAATGTATTGAGTCGTAGCTTTTATCGTCCCAATCTAATATATGTGGTACAAAAGGAAGGTGATAAGGCGAGACGTTTATTGAAAATCTGCAGCAATTTAAAAGGCTCGGGGATCGTTTACGTTCGGAACAGACGCAGAACCGTTGAAATAGCAAAATTCCTGGTTCGGAACCATCATTCGGCCGGCGTCTATCATGCAGGGATGTCCATGAAGCAAAGGAATAATGTACAAAACCGCTGGATGAACGATGAATTAAAAGTAATGGTAGCAACCAATGCATTTGGTATGGGAATAGACAAACCCAATGTAAGGTTTGTCGTTCACATGGATATTCCCGATTCTCCCGAAGCATATTTTCAGGAAGCAGGGCGCGCCGGAAGAGATGGAAAATTATCGTATGCCATATTGCTTTATGATGAATCCGATATGAGTGATGCCAGCGAAAATTTTAATAATTCATGGCCAAGCTATGGAGTAATTAAAAATGTTTACAATGCTCTGGGAAACTATTATAACCTCGCCATTGGATCTGGAAAAGATATCTCGTTCGATTTCGACTTGAATGATTTTTGCAATCGATTCAATCTAAAGCCATTACCTACTTTCAACGCATTAAAAATCATCGAAAAAGAAGGTTATATAGCTTTGAATGATGCCTTGGACTCTCCCTCCCAGCTTATGTTTCGACTTTCGGGAGATGGAATGTACAATTTTCAGGTAGCCAACAAGAAATTCGATGGTTTCATAAAGATTATTTCACGCATGTATGGAGGGGCTCTATACACCAGCCATCAGCGTATCATCGAAGAAGCCATTGCAAAATACATCCATATAACAACTGACCAGGTGATTCAGCTTTTGCATGAACTCGATCACCTCGAAGTGGTCTCTTATATGCCTCGCAAAAATAAGCCCCAGCTCGTTTTTGTTATAGAAAGATTAGACCTTTCCAATTTTTACCTATCGCCAGAAAATTATCGTTTAAGGAAAGAAGCTGCTCAAAAAAGGCTCGAAGCCATGCTCCATTATATAAAAGACGAAAATCATTGCCGAAGCCAAATTCTTTTATCTTATTTTGGAGAAAAAACCAGAATGCGTTGTGGGGCATGTGATTATTGCGTAAAACACCATTCACTTCCCTTGGGCGAGAAAGAATTCGAACAAATTGTAGAAGAATTGAAAAAAATTATAAAAGATCAGTCGATTAGTTTACCCGAAGTTCTTCGGCAAATGTCGCCAGATTCAGATGAAGACAACGTGATGCAGGTTATTGTTTATTTGACTGAGAATGGAAAATTGGTTCGCGACAGTTTTGGTTTGTTGAGCTTCAAACAATAAGAAAGCCCCTCGATTAGCCATCATGGGGGCTTTCTTATCAAAAAATTTCTACTTACTTAACACTTTTTGAAAGTTCACTGCCGGGTTTAAATTTCACAACATTTTTGGCAGGGATTTGAAGGGGAGCTTTGGTTCGAGGATTGCGTCCTGTGCGGGCACTTCTTTTGGCTACACCAAAAGTTCCAAAACCAATCAGAGAGACTTTGTCGCCTTGTTTCAAAGCTTCAGAAATAGCTAAGATGGTGGCATCGAGGGCTTTCTTCGAGGCTGCTTTGGTAAGTCCGGAATTGGTAGCAATGGCATCGATTAATTCTGCTTTGTTCATAATTGTAGGTTTTTAGGTTAACATTTAATGGTAGTGCAAATATATATATAAACTCTTTGAAATCAAGAGAAGCATTCATTTTTACGCAAAATTGTTGAAAAAAATCAAATTTTGTTAATAAATTCCCTCTTTTCGGCTGCTTCTAAACCCTGTTCACTCTCATTGAGATTCACAAAAAACATAGGTTGAATTTTTGATGAATTTTTTTATTAAAGCAGGAAAAATGAAAGAAATTTATTATAAATAATTATTTTACAGTATATTAAATATGAAATAATTGGCAAGCGTTTAGATTTTTTTCTAAAACTTCCAACCCCAAGACAGATGAGATACTTTAAATCAGAGTCCAGCGGTTATCGAGTTTAAATCCTCGTAAAAACGAGGCAATATCCATTCTTTTTTTACCACTTAACTGTATCTCGGTCAATTCGATGAAACCATCGCCACACGCAACTTGTAAGAAGGATTTACCATCGGTATTGATGCTTCCGGGAGTTATGGTACCAAGAGGTTCAAAGATGGGGGTTGCATAATAGACTTTGAGGATTTGGGCAGTTTGGTCAGGTGCCATTAGCAGTGTATCTGCTCCTGGATGAGGATTCAAGGCTCTGATTTGATTAAAAATATTTTTAGCCGAATTGTGCCAGATAATTTTACAATCTTCTTTGCTAATTTTCGGAGCATAATGCAGGTTCAATTTCTTTTCGCAGATGAGTTTGCCTTGATCTTTAAGCTGATAATTTCCTCTGGCAATGGTATCGAGAGTTTTCAGAACAAGTTCGGCTCCTTGTTGCATCATTTTGAAGTGCAGGCTGCCAGCGGTTTCTGTTTCTCCAATGGGAATAACTTCCTGAAGGATGATTTTTCCCTTGTCTATTCCTTCGTCTATAAAAAAAGTGGTAATACCCGTTATGGTTTCTCCATTCATTATGGCTCTTTGTATAGGTGCCGCACCTCGATAGTCGGGCAGAAGAGATGCATGAAGATTGATAGCTCCTATCCGGGTTAATTTCCATATTTCGGGTGGAATTAATCGAAAAGCCACGACCAGAATAATATCAGGAGTCAAATTCTCGAGCTGTGCTATAAATTGTGGATCTTTCAAGAAATAGGGTTGAAACAAGGGCAAGCCAACCGATTGTGCATAAGATTTTACGGGGCTCGACTGCATACGTTGACCTCTTCCTGCTGGTTTATCAGGGGCCGTAACAACAGCTTCGACTCTATAACCATTTGTGATTAGGGCCTTTAACGGAGCCACAGCAAATTCGGGCGTCCCCATGTAAATCAGTTTCAAATTTTTCTCCATCTACCAGGTATAAAAATGAAAAAAGCCTGATCATAATTTTTGAATCAGGCTCAATATGAATTATAAAAAATTATCTGAGCATACCTTTGGCTTTGGCAATAAAACGGTCTATATCACGTGCTTCATAGCTTTTTGGATAGTTCATCCGAATTTCTTCATAAACTTTCAGTGCATTCTGATAATCATTCAGGAGTTCATAACTCAAACCTGCCTTCATAAGGAAGAGAGGAGAGGTAAATTCATTTTTTTGTTGAGCGGCTTTTTTGTAATATTCTATCGCCTTTTCATTCTTGCCTAATTCGAGGTAAGCATCGCCTATTCCACCGAGAGCCATTGATTTAGCCACAGGATTTTTCGTATTAAACTTTTTGAGGTATTTGATGGCGTTGTCAAAATCCTGAAGTTTTAAATAACAAATGCCAGTATAATATTTTGCAAGGTTGCCTGTGCTGGTAGCGCCATATCTGTCGACTATTTCGAGGAAACCGGCATATTGTCCATCACCATTCAGTGCTTTATACAAAGAATCATGTTCAAAATAATTCTGGGCCATGAAGATTTCGTTGGCTGCCTTAACTTCTTTGGGAGCTATGATCAATCTTTGATAGCCAAGAAATCCTAATACAATTACTATTATTGCACTTACAACTATAAGAATAACTTTCTGATTCTCCTCTAAAAAGCGTTCACTTTTGGAAAGGGCGCTTTCAACGGCTTCGATTCTTCCGTTGGTTACTTCTTTCTTTTTCTTTTTTTTACTCATTCTGTTTGCTAAATTTTTTGGGCATGCAAAATTAAAAAATGATTGATAAATTCCATAATTCCTTCAATTAAAATTGATAAATCAAAGGCTATCCCCTGATAATAAAATACAATACACTCTTTTTCATTATATTATGAATTTATTCTATGGATATACTCCCTTTATTGATTAGCCAAAGAAAAGATAGGCCATGAAAATTGCAGTAATAATCCCAGCCAGATCGGCAATAAGCCCGCAAACAACGGCATAACGGCTGTTGCGTATTCCAACCGAACCAAAATACAGTGCTATAATATAAAACGTAGTATCGGTTGATCCCTGAAAAAGACATGATAACCTTCCAACAAAAGAATCGGCACCAAAATATTTCATGGCTTCGAGCATCATTCCTCTTGCTCCACTACCACTCAGAGGTTTCATAATAGCAGTTGGGAGTGCCGGTACGAATGAAGTATCGAGACCTGCCTTTTGTGCACACCACGAAATTCCATCGACCAGACTATCCATAGCTCCCGATGCCCTAAATACACCAATGGCTACTAACATTCCCACCAGATAAGGGATGATTCTTACTGCAATATGAAAACCCTCCTTGGCTCCTTCGATAAATTCATCGTACACCCTTACCTTTTTTACCGTAGCAATTACCATAAAAATAATGATAATCGAAAATAGAATAACGCTACTGATTGCTGTCGAAATTTTATTCATGGTTTGTTGATCGACAATGCTCAAATACCACACCAATCCTCCAACAATGGCAGTGAATCCAAGCAAATATAATAGCACGGTTTTTTGAACAAGATTAATCCTTTGTACCAGACTGACCGAAATGATTCCTGCCAAGGTAGAGACGAAGGTAGATAGCAGAATTGGAAGGAAAACATCGGCAGGATTTGCGGCGCCCAATTGAGCTCGATATACCATTATGCTCACGGGGATAATGGTTAAGCCTGAAGTATTGATAACCAGAAACATAATCATGGCATTGGAAGCCTTTTCCTTTTCAGGATTTAATTCCTGAAGCTGGTTCATGGCTTTTAGTCCCAGAGGTGTGGCTGCATTGTCTAGACCAAGCATGTTAGCGGCTATATTCAATAATATAGATCCATTTACCGGATGATTAGCCGGTATTTCAGGAAAAAGCCTCCTGAAAAGTGGATTTATGAGTTTGGCTAAAATCTCGACCATACCCCCCTTTTCTCCAATTCGCATCACACCAAGCCACAGAGTCATCACTCCAGTCAAACCAAGCGATAATTCAAAACCTACCTTGGCATTATCGAACGTAGATTGCAGAATAGCATCAAATACACTGGAATCTTGGAAAAAAATTAGATGAACCAGAGCTATGACGAAGGCGATAATAAAGAAACCGAACCAGATATAATTCAGTATCATGGGATAAAATTCGAAATTAAATAGGCTTTCATCTTACTGACCAATAAGATTAAAAATCCTTGTCTAATGCATGATAGATTCTCATTCATTCGAATACTTATCATAAAGCATATTGTCTGGCAAACCTACAAATTTTCAGTTCAGATGAAAAGTTTCGGTGAACGAAACAAGAGGGAATTGATAAGAAAAGCGAAATAGCCTTTACTTTAGATGATTTCAGCCACTACAAAGGCACTGCCGCTTATCAGCACCATATCGTCGGCCAGGGCTGAAGCGCAAGCAGTCCGGAAAGCTTCTTCTACGCTGTGGAATATTTTGCCCTGCAAACCAAATTCATGAGCTTCATCGGCCAGTTGTTCGACATCTTTGCCCCGAGGAATATTGGGTTGGCAAAAATAATAGGTAGCCTCTTTGGGAAAAAGCTGCAAAATAGAAAAACTGTCCTTATCGGAAACCATTCCTAATACGAAATGCAAATGATTGTATTTCAATTTATTCAATTGCTTCATAAGTTCCTTTATGCCGGGTTCGTTGTGAGAAATATCAGCAACAATGAGAGGATTTTTGGATAGAATTTGCCAACGGCCTTTCAAACCAGTGTTTTTCAGCACATTTTTTATTCCATTAGCCAGAATTTCATCGGAAAGGGAATATCCGCTTTGGTTTAAAACTTCGGCAGCGGCCATCACGGTTCTTATGTTTTTAATTTCGTACTCAGCCGGAAGAGGGCTTTGCAGCTGGATAAGTTTTCCCGAAAGGATCATCAGCGAAAGGTTCAAGTAATTATTCTCAACATCATAGAAGGAATCTTCGACAGAACTTAAATCTTCAGCCCAAAAGAGTAATGAATGAGTTTGGATAGCTTTTTCGATGAAAACACGATCGGTTTGCTGATTATGCTCGCCTATCACCACGGGAATGTTTGGTTTGATGATTCCGGCCTTTTCGGCAGCTATCTCAGCAAGTGTCGAGCCTAAAAATTGCTGATGGTCTAGTCCAATATTGGTTATGATGCTTATCTCAGGAAGGATTACGTTGGTTGAGTCGAGCCTGCCTCCCATTCCGGTTTCTATGATGGCCACATCTACCTTTTGGTCGCTAAACCATTTGACAGCAAGAGCAAAACTCATTTCAAAAAATGAAGGTTGAATGGTTTCGAAATTTGGTCTGTTTTCTTCGATGAATTCAGCTACATAATCTCCGGGGATGAGTATTCCATTTATGGTAATTCTTTCTCTAAAATCGCGCAGATGAGGGGAGGTAAACAAAGCTGTTTTCGAACCCGACTCCATGAAGATGGAACTTAGAAAAGAGGCCACGCTGCCTTTTCCATTTGTACCTGCAATATGAATGGAACGAAAGTTTAGATGAGGATTACCGAGCTTTTCACACAAATAAAGAGTGCGGCTCAAATCGGCTTTATAGGCAACACCTCCTATTTTTGTAAACATAGGCAAATGTTGAAAAATATAATCTACCGCTTCAGTATAAGTCATGTATTCAATAATCGTTTTAACAGAACACGTGCATTTAGAAAGGATAACCTATCCCAAAATTCCATACCAGATCCGATAAACGAGATTTTGGCAGTAGCCATCGTGATCCCTCTGGCCTTGCAGGATCGAGAAGAGGCAACGCAGCGTCCAAACGAAAAACGAAATAAGTAAAATCTAAACGGATACCTATACCAGCATCCATGGCAATTTCCTTGAGAAAAGTTCTGGCATTTAACAGGCCTCCCGGATACATTGGATTGGATTTTACCAGCCAAATATTTCCTGCATCCAGAAAGAATGCACCTTTAAAGAAATTATACATAGGGAAACGATATTCGAGATTGGTTTCGAAATGGAGATCGCCCATGCGGTTATATCTTTGACCACCTTCGCTTGAAAAATGGCCAGGTCCCAGCATTCGAAGCGTCCATCCCCTCATGCCATTTGCCCCGCCAGCAAAGAAGCCCTTTTCGAAGGGAAGATAATTACTATTACCATAGGGAATAGCAGCCCCGGCAAAAATTCGCATAACCAAGGTATTATTCAAGTTAAACATATAAAAATACCGAAAATCGGAACTGGCTTTCAAATATTGTGCATAGGCAATTCCCAAGAAGGTATATTCGTTATGAATATTCGGTGATACATTGGTTAATCGATCCACAGCGTAAAGGGTATTGCCCGATGATTCGAAGTCGAAACGGAAATATTTGTAATTGTGGAATTTACCAATTTCCTGATTGGTAAAAATATAGCTGTATCTCAAGGCTGGTATCAGATGATCACTATATTGACTCCGAATGCCTTGATCGTCGATCGAATCGATGAGTTGCTGGAATGAAGGAGTTGCATATATTTTTATAGCGTTCAATTCTAAGGGTGTTAAAAGATGACTCTTAAAATCGGATACTTTCAATTGATAAGAAAAGGCAGCATTAGTAATATGGCGAATATAATCGGGTCGGTTTTGATAATTGTATCCAACCAGAAGATTCGACTTAGTTCGCATGGAACTGGGAAAACGTAATCCTTTCAAAGGCCAAACAAAACGCGGGAAAGTCAGATTGAGTTCGGCTCCTGATTCATAAGTATTGAACAGAAGAAGCTTATTCTGTGAAGTTTGCTCGAACGATTTTTGCATTTCGGCTGCACCTCTCAGTTTTAGCCTTAGCATCTCGGCTCCTCGAAAAACATTTCGATTGGTATAAACCAAATTACCCGACAATCCCAGATCACCTCCCGTATTGGTAACTTCTGTTTCGATAGTGAATCCCTGTACTTCAGCTCGCGACAAGTAGATATAACAATCGAGATGGCCATGTCGCGTCAGGGAAATACCAGCTGTATCGGCCAGCCTGAATTCGATATTGATAGAACGATAAATGGGGAACTCGGCTAATGCCCGAAAACTCAAATCAGCATTCCTTAAGCAGTACAAGTCACCAGAATGTATATAAATAGCCTGAGAAATAATTTTTGGCTGAATTTTCAGAGGTTCATTATATATAAGGTATAGTATATCATTTTTCGCCTGACTTGTATCATCCGTTCCTGTACGATTATAGACTAAGGTGTCAGAAAATGAATTTGTTTCGGAGTGGCTACTGTATTGTGGAAACACATAAATATTTCGAATCTTGTACAAGTGATGCAAAGCCAACCATTCGTTGGCTCGGCCAGGATCAAAACCCGTAAAATTTGATGGATTCAAAATCAACATTCTTATATCCAGATTTTTTTGCCCTATGGTAGTATCAATTTCGTAGAAAATGTAATCGTTGGTGAAAAAATAAAATCCTGCATTTCGCATTTCAACAGTTAGTCGTTCCCTTTCCCCTTCCAATACATAATAATCGTAGATTTCTCCTGGACGAATGGGGGTGTTAGCCATGATTCGATTCGCATAACGGCTTACAAGTGTATCTTCTGCCTCTAAGAGAAAATTCCGTATTTTGAATGATTTATTTAGTTTTATATGATAAACTACTTCAGCTTTTTTGTCTTGCAGAATTTCTTGGCTTTTTATAGTTGCATTGAAATATCCCTTGTTGTAAAGATAATTTTTGATGTTTCTTTCGCTCGACAAGGTAAGATTAGGGTCGTAAATAGCCGGTGGTTTCCCTCCTAACCTCCTTAACCAGTCACGAAACTTCGATGCCTTCCAATTTGCCGTTTCATTATAAAGCCATAGATTGATATGAAACATTCCCAGAAACTTCTTATTGGGAGTTTGAAGAATATATTTCTGTATTTCAGATGCCTTCATCTGCTTTTCAGGCTCTATCTCAATTTTGTTTTCGGTAAGTAGAAACTTCCTCTCGGGTAGTTTTTTGGTTGGATTACAGCCCGATAAAATCACAATCAGTAATATATATCCGATGAAATATTTATCGTACACAACTTGCAAGGTAACAGTGCAAAGATAGAAATTATGGCATAATGAAATCCAACCCGAAGGGCGATATATAAATAATTTGATATTCTTCTAATTAACAAAAAATCTCATCCCATAGAAGGAAATTCCAAGAATTATATCGAAAAAATTTGGAAACAACGAAGATTATGCTCTATCTTTGCAGCGCAATATCGAAGGGGAGCTTAGCTCAGTTGGTTTAGAGCATCTGCCCTACAAGCAGAGGGTCATAGGTTCGACTCCTATAGCTCCCACAATAAAAACAGGAGAATGTTTATAGATAGGCATTCTCCTGTTTTTTTATACCAGTATATTTTATCATCTCTTTGAAATAACCAAGCGGAATGATTCGATCGCCTTTTAAAAGATAAGATGATAAAATCGCAGATTCGATTTCGGAATTTATCTCAATCTGCGTCGACGACCCTTTCCCTATATCGAATGCTGATTCTAAACCATATGTAACAAATCGATTATATGGCAGATTTTTTGTAGATAAGTTATAGAAATAAAAAATTTTATCTATTTAAATCTTTTTTTATTCATTCATCTTCAGAACATTGAAGAGTACTTTCTCCTATCAGAAACAAAGAAAAAATTCATGAATAACGATGAGAAAAATAGGCTTGCATCTATTGTGCTCGCCCCATATATTCAAAAAGCCTATGCCTTGATTAGCATCAGCCCGTAAAACTGGAGGGAATCAGTTCAGGCATGCGATGGCTACCATGAGTATCCTCATCGATTATCATTACATCGATTCTGTACTTTTAAAAGCTGCCATACTTCACGATCTTCTTGAAGATTTTCATGAAGCAAGGGAAGAAAATATACGCGAGATTCAAGACGAAGACGTGGAAGAAGTGATACGGCTTGTTAAGGAAGTAACGCGACACTTTCCAGAATCAAAAAGAGAATTTTATGAAAGGTTGCTCCACCAGGGCTCCAAAAAAGCTAAAATATTGAAATGTGCCGACGTAATCAGCAATCTTACCGATCTTCATATCGACAATATTTCCTTGAATAAAATTAAAACCAATCTGAATCTTTACGAAAAGTTTATTCTCCCCATGGCATTGCAAGTAAACCATAATATGCATCTCGAAATCGAAGATCTTATTCAATCGAGGCGTCTCTATGTAAAATCATATCATAAAGATTGGTTTTCTACTCTTTTAAAAAGAAATGCCTGATATTTATGGCTGAGCATGATGAAATTTTACCAAAAGATCGATAGGGTTTTTTACTACCAATGACACCTCGAAATGATGTTGCGCAGCAACTCCGAGTAAAATTTCCTCGAAAGCCCAGGCCACCGAACCGGTGAATCGTATCGACTTTCGAAAAGAAGATTGTGCTATCGTTTGCACCAATCCAAAAAAATCATCGAATGCTTCCTCCACAATCAACTGGATTTCTATTTCGTTCGAGTTTTCCTTCATAAATGGAACAAACCCTGCCATGAAACGATTAGGAAAAGGTTTCGAATAGATGGCATCTAAAAAATCAGCAAGGTCGAAGGGAAATTGCTGGTAAAAATTTTCTGCTAAATCTTGGTTGAATTTTCCTTCTAAATATCTTTTGAGCAAGCGTTTCCCCAAATCAGCGCCACTGCCTTCATCACCCAGGATAAAACCCAACGATTTTATCCCTTTCTCGATTTGCTGACCATTAAAATATCCTGCATTGGAACCCGTACCTAAAATAGCGGTATAACCAGAATCCCTCTGCCACAAAGCTCTTGCCGCTCCTAAAAGGTCGGAAGAAATGAACAAATTCGCCTCCGGAAATATGGCTTTCAAAGCTTTTTCGATACTTTTTTCTTGTATCTCACTCCCGCATCCGGCACCATAGTAATAAATCTTCCCGATTTTACTTTCATGAATCCAATTATCAGGCAATTCATTCATCAGAATATTACCAATAGATTCCGACCGAATAAAATAAGGATTGATTCCCGTGGTATTTGCAGCTTGCACATCCCCATTCTCGAGCAATAAACGCCATTCGGCCTTCGTAGCTCCACTATCAACGATTAAAATCATAAGGATACAAAAAACCGAACAATATAAGGAATAAAAATAATCAAACCTATAACAAATGCACAAACAGCAGAAATTAAAACCCCACTGGCTGCAAGGTCTTTTATCTTTTTAATCTTGGAATCGAACTGGCGTAACGATATCGCATTGGCCAGATTTTCTATAGCGCTATTGAATGCCTCGGCCGCTAAAACCAAGCCTGAAACGAGTATTATCGTTATCCATTCATTGACCCGAATCTTGAAGACAAAACCTGCAATCATCACAACGGTGAGTATAAATAATTCAATTCGCGCATTCATCTGACTTCTTATCATCTCCAAGAGGCCTCGGCCTGCATACTCGAAGCTTTTTAGCAGCCTTGCCATTCTACTTTTGCCTGTTTGTTGCTCCATTATCAAGAATATTCAAGGCCTGTAATACATCATCTATTAATATTTCAGGTGATTCCAATCCGCAATAAAAGCGCACAGTACGCCAGGAGAGCTCATTTAATTCAGGATGGTCAAAATTATAAACGGTGATAGCAGGATCGACCAAAGATTCGAATCCTCCCCACGAAACCGCTTTCAAAAAATGCTTTAAACTATTGCAAAACAAAATTACTTCATCGGGAGTATCTGCCTCCAATTCGATCGAAAACAAACCGCTGCAATCTTTCATCTGGCTTCGAGCGATTTCGTTTTTAGGATGTTGCGAATGAAAAGGATAAAGAATCCTTTTTATGCGAGGATGGTTTTCGATGGCCTCGATAAGTGCTTTAGCATTGGAACTGCTTCGCTGAAGGCGAATCTCGAGGGTTCGTAAGCCCCTGAGCATCAACCAAGCCTCGAATGGAGGTAACACTGCACCAAAGGCCAGATATTCCGAATTATAAATTTTGCCAATCATTTCCTTGCTACCCGCTAAAACTCCAGCTATTACATCACTATGACCCGCAAGATATTTCGATGCCGAATGCAATACAAGGTCAATCCCTAAGGATAAAGGCGACTGATAAAGAGGAGTAGAATAACTATTGTCGATGACTGTCACAATGCCTTTCGATTTGGCTATTTCGGCTACGGCTCTGATATCGGTTATCTCGAACGTAAAAGTATTGGGCGACTCAAGATAAAATAATTTGGTATTGGGCTGGCAGGCAGCTTCATAAGCTCGCGCACTGCCTTCCTCAACGAAAGTAGTCTGAATGCCATATTTCGGCAAAATTATCCTGCAAAAATGCGCTACCCAGTTATAGGGTTTTCGAATGCAAACCAGATGATCGCCATGGCGTAACTGGCTAAACAAAGCTGCAGCTATGGCACCGCAGCCACTCGAAAAAACCAGCGCATCTTCGGCGCCCTCAAGTTTGGCCAGTTTATTACGTAAAATGGCTAAAGTTGGATTATTTCCTCTGCTATATACCGAATGTGTATATTCATCACTCAATGCACGACGCATTTGCTCTACCGTCGAAAAAACAAAGTTGGAAGTTTGTATCAATGGAGGGCTTACGGCATTGTAATACCTTTCACGTTCTTCTCCTTCTTCGAACAGAATTTCACTCAGCGACTTCGACATAATTCAAAATTTTGAAGCATTTCTTAAAATGATAATATCGAGCACAAAATTATCCAAATAAAATCGGAGAATGTCAAAGTTTTATCAAGGTCTCATTCAATTACTTCTTGTATTTACGAGTTTTTTGACTTAGACTCAAATATTTCGAAGTTTTATTAATTTCGCTGCTTATTAAAAATTAATCTAAATAATTATGTTTTGCATTAACAATCAAAATACTAACCCTTATTTCAATTTAGCAAGCGAAGAATATCTTCTGAAAAACTACGAGGAAGATGTTTTTATGCTTTGGAGGAATGAGCCTTCTATTATTATTGGAAAACATCAAAACGCTCTGGCAGAGATCAATATCGAATACGTAAAAGAAAATCATATAAAGGTTGTAAGGCGTATCACGGGTGGAGGAGCAGTATTTCACGACTTGGGCAATTTAAATTTTACCTTCATTTCGAATTCACCCAATAGCAAGCCGGTGATGAATTTCAAAAAATACACTCAGCCCATAGTGGATGTTCTGGTTAATTTAGGAGTCGATGCTCGTTTTGAAGGCCGGAATGATATCGTAATCGATGGAAAGAAAATTTCAGGAAATGCAGAATGCGTTTATAAAAACCGGTTTTTACATCATGGCACCATATTGTATTCAGCACATTTGCCCAATCTTTCTTCAGCCTTAAAGGTCGATCCTGTTAAATTTCAGGACAAGGCGGTAAAATCTACCTGCAGTCGGGTTGCCAATGTTAGTGAATATTTAAAAAAAACCATAGATATAATCCAGTTTCGTGATTTAATTTTCACGCATATTTCCCAAATGTATCCCGAAAGCAAGATTTATGAATTCAAACCTGAAGATATTACCTACATTACAAATTTACAAAATAGCAAATACGAAACATGGGAATGGAATTTTGGGAACTCACCCGAATACAACTTTCGAAAAATTGTAAAAACTTCTGGGGGATTTGTAGAATTCGACCTTATGGTTGAAAAAGGAATTATAACATCGGTTAAAATTTTTGGCGACTTTTTCAGTTCTGACGAGATATCCGAAATAGAATCGGCTTTGAAAGGACTCCCGCATGAATATAGTGATGTTAAACAAAAGCTAAAAGAGTACGAAATAGAACGTTATTTTAATCGCGCCTCGCTCGATGAAGTTTTAGAAGGTATTTTCTAAACTTTGCCAGATGAAAAGCCAGAATAAAGCATATCTTTTTGCCGGATTGGCTATCCTTGCCTGGTCAACTATTGCCACGGCTTTCAAGATTACTCTGAGATATGTTAGTTTTGTAGAATTACTCCTTTATGCCAGTCTTACTTCTACCCTCTTTTTCACCATTTATTTAATCATCAACAAAAGACTCAGGAATGTATTTGATAGGCCACACAAAGAACTGTTGCGATTAGCATTCAATGGGATATTAAACCCTTTCCTTTATTATTTAATTCTATTAAAAGCTTATGAGTTACTGCCAGCTCAAGAAGCCGGAACCTTAAATTATTTCTGGCCTGTAGTTCTGGTTTTGCTTTCCATTCCCATGCTTGGTCAAAAAATAAGCTGGATGAGCATAATTTCAGTTTTCATCAGTTTTATAGGAATTGTCATCATCAGCACCCATGGAAAACCTTGGCTTATGCAATTCAGTAATCCTTTAGGGGTTGTACTAGCTCTTACCTGTCCTTTTATATGGGCAATATATTGGATTCTAAATATGAAGATAGCTGGCGATGAGGTCGAAAAACTTTTTATTGGTTTTTTAAGTGGTACAATTCTCATTATCATTTATTCGGCTATCAAACATAGCTTGACTTTCCCTCCTATTAAGGGATTGGCTGGAGCTATTTATGTAGGAATTTTCGAAATGGGACTCACTTTCATCTTTTGGCTAAAAGCTTTAAAATATTCAAAAACAACAGCTCATATCAGCAATCTGGTTTTCCTTTCTCCATTTCTTTCATTGTTCTATATCAATTTTATATTGAAGGAAAGGATCATGTTAAGTACCATCACAGGCTTGATTTTGGTCGTAGTAGGTATCATCATGCAGCAATATGTACCTGATATAGAGAAAAAAGGGAGAAAAGCTCAGTGAAAATAAAGAAGAATCGATAGAAAGGAATATATTAATTTTGCCGCATGAATTCAATAATAGTTGCTTTTCATACATTGGGATGCAAATTGAATTTTGCAGAAACCTCCACTTTGATACGCAAATTTCGAGAACTTGGTTATCAAATTACTGATTTCGATAAAGAAGCCGATATCTATATCATACATTCCTGCAGTGTTACATCGGTGGCTGAAAAGAAAAGCCGTGCAGCCATATATCAGGCTCACCGGCGAAATCCAAAGGCTTTTATAGCTGTGATTGGATGTTACTCCGAGCTCGAGGCAAAAAAATTGAAAGCGATCAGCGGAGTGCAGTGGGTTTTGGGAAATCAGGAAAAATTTCGGATTACCGAACTGATTTCCCGTGATTTTTCAACAAACCTCGAGGTTTCGGTTACATCTTTAGATTCAGAACCTTCAAAAAACTTGCAAGAGTTTCATCCTGCTTATTCCTCGGGCGATAGGACTCGTTCCTTTCTGAAGATTCAAGATGGGTGCGACCATTTCTGTTCCTATTGTTCCATACCTTATGCTCGAGGTAAGTCGCGCAGTCCATCTGTACAAGAAGCTCTTCAATGGGCGCAAAAAGCCGCAGCAGACGGAGTAAAGGAAATCGTTCTTACGGGCGTTAATATTGGTGATTTTGGTAGAAAAAATGGAGAATCATTATATGATTTGCTGCAACTTTTCGATAAGGGAAGAATTGTAAAGAGAGTTCGCCTTTCGTCCATCGAGCCAGAGTTATTGAGCGATGATATCATTCGATTAATAGCTGAATCACGGGTTTTAATGCCACATTTCCATATTCCTTTGCAATCCGGCTCGGATACAATACTAAAAAGAATGAAGAGAAAATACACGACCAAAGTCTTTGAGAGTCGGGTTAAATACATTAAACAGTTAATGCCTTATGCATGTATTGCCTGCGATATAATTGTAGGCTTCCATGGCGAAACCGACGAGCTTTTCGAGGAAACCCGTCAGTTTATTCAAAGTCTTCCTCTTTCGTATATGCATGTTTTTACTTACAGCGAACGCTCCAACACACCTGCTGCAAGCCTCGATGGCAAGGTTTCACCCCAAATAAAACACCAAAGGAGTCAGATGCTTCACCAGTACTCAGCAGCAAAACTCGACCAATTCTATAAACTATGCCAACATCAGTGGGTAAACGTGTTGTTCGAATCGGAAAACACTGATGGCATGATGTCGGGTTATTCCGAAAATTATATTCGCGTAGAAACCCCTTTCAGAGAAGATTTTGTAAATCAAATCATTCATTTACCACTCGAACAAAGAAATGTTACAGGAAATTATGCCTACTATCCTCGATAAATCATCCTTCAATTCATTTTTCATATATGTATCCTAAAATCAGTGATCTAATCAACGATATTTTCGGAACTCATATTAATTTGCCAATTCAGTCGTATGGGATGATGATGGCAATTGCCTTTGTAGTAGGCGGGCTCATCCTCAACAGCGAATTGAAGCGGAAAGAAAGGGAGGGGATTTTAAAACCTCATACTAAAAAGATCATCGAGGGCTTACCAGCCACTCCTATCGAAATTGCTTTGTCTGGTTTCATTACATTCATACTTGGCTTCAAGATCATAGGCATTATTCTGGATTATAATTTTTTTGCCGATCATCCTCAAGAATTCATTCTCTCATGGAAAGGAAGCTGGTTGGGAGGATTACTTGCGGGCGGATTTTCTGCTTATTACATCTGGCATTCCAAAGAAAAGAAAAAGCTGCCCAAACCTAAGACCAAATTCGTAGAAATTCATCCTCATCAATTAACCGTCAATATATTATTTGTAGCTGTGGTGTTCGGTATCATAGGAGCCAAGTTATTCGATGTGATGGAGCATCTGGATGAGTTAGTCCGTGATCCTTTAGGTACTTTATTTTCATTTAGTGGTCTTACTTTCTATGGTGGTTTGATTCTGGCTGCGATAGCCGTGGTATTTTATGCCAGAAAATATGGAATTGCATTCGAACATATTGCAGATGCAACAGCACCAGCTTTAATACTGGCCTATGCCGTTGGCCGAATTGGATGCCAACTGTCGGGCGACGGTTGCTGGGGAATTCCCAATACTAGTCCCAAACCCCATTGGCTTTCATTTCTACCCAATTGGTTATGGGCGTTTAATTATCCTCATAATGTTATTAATGAAGGGATTCCAATCCCAGGTTGCGAAGGTCAGCATTGCTTCGTGCTTCAACAGCCCGTTTTCCCTACTCCTTTATACGAAACCATCATTTGCACCTTGTTCTTTCTTGTTTTATGGGGAATAAGGAAAAAACTCAGAATTCCCGGCTTACTGTTCGGAATCTATTTAATCTTGAATGCTTTCGAGAGATTTTTCATCGAAGAAATTCGTGTCAACCGCAATTATCATATCATAGGCCCGATCGAATTGAGTCAAGCTCAAATCATTGCCATAGCCATTTTCATCACTGGTGTTGTGTTCTCCATTGTTTTCTATCGCAAATACAAACATTTACAAACCCAACGAATATGAATTTTAAGGAAATTGCCTTCGAGGTAGAAAGTATTGCCAAAGAAGCCGCCCGATACATCTTGGAGCAAAGAAAATCATTATCTGAATCGGACGTCGAAACCAAAGGTTTACATAACTATGTTACTTATATCGATAAAGGTTCCGAAAGCTTGATCATCGATCATTTAAAGCCTTTGATTAACAATGCAGGATTTATAGCCGAGGAAAATACCCAAAACCTAAGAGGCAAGGAGTTTAATTGGATTATTGATCCCTTGGATGGAACTACCAATTTCATTCATGGAGTTCCCATCTGTTCGGTGAGCATTGCTTTGATGCAAAATAGCGAGATTGTGGTAGGCGAAGTGCTCGAAATTTTTTCGGGAGAGAGTTTCTTAGCATGGAAAGATGGACCTGCCCTTTGCAATGGTAAACCTGTACAAGTTTCACGTCGTTCGAATGTTAAAGAAATTTTATTAGCCACAGGATTTCCTTATTACGACTATGATTTACTGGATCAGTATTTAGCACTTTTTAAACATTTTATGAAGAACACACGGGGTCTCAGGCGCTTGGGCTCGGCTGCGCTCGACCTTGCCTGGGTTGCCTGTGGACGTTTCGATGGATTTTATGAATATGGCTTGAACGAGTGGGACGTTGCGGCAGGTTCCTTCATTGTGGAAAGAGCCGGAGGAAAATGTTCCGATTTCGAAGGAAAACCTCATCATGTATTCGGACGCCAGATCCTGAGCTCGAACGGAATCCTCCATCAACAGCTTTTGAATCAAATTCAGATGTTTTTCCCTTGATGGCTTTTCTAAAAAATATAACTAATTTCGTGGTGAAATCCGTATCATCGAAAATGAAACATTTATTTTTGATCATGACATTTTTGGGCATGGGTTTATTTTTATTGGCTGAGCAGACATATACAGTCAAGAAAAAAACCTTACCCGAGAAGGTAGGGAAAGTCTATGTTATTGAAATGAAGGAAGAGATTGCTCCTCCCATGCGGCGAAAAGTACAGAAGGGATTTGGAGAAGCCAGAGAAAAAGGAGTAGATCTGATTATTATTCACATGAATACTTACGGAGGCACACTGGATGCAGCCGACAGCATACGTACCATAATTTTGACATCTCCATTGCCCGTTTGGGTTTTCATAGATAATAATGCTGCTTCGGCTGGTGCACTCATCAGCATTGCCTGCGATTCAATATATATGAGACCAGGAGCCAATATTGGAGCTGCTACGGTAGTTGACCAGTCTGGCGGAGCTTTACCCGACAAATATCAGTCCTACATGCGTTCGATGATGCGTTCAACAGCCGAAGCCAAGGGACGCGATCCTCAAATTGCACAGGCTATGGTGGATACACGTATCGTCGTCCCCGGCATAGACGACTCCACAACCGTCATTACCTTTACCACCTCGGAAGCCATCCAATACGGTTTTTGCGAAGGAGAAACTGAAAATATTCAACAAATACTGAAAAAATATGGATGGGACGATGCTGTTATCATCACCCAAAAGTTGAGCGGAGTGGATAAAATCATCAATTTCTTGATACATCCCATCGTTTCGGCTCTTTTAATCATGCTGATAATTGGAGGAATCTATTTCGAACTCCAGACCCCGGGCATTGGCTTTCCATTGGCAATCGCCATACTCGGTGCTATTTTGTATTTTGCTCCATTATACCTGGAAGGATTGGCAGCACATTGGGAAATCTTGCTTTTCATTATCG
This sequence comes from Bacteroidetes bacterium ADurb.Bin012, assembly GCA_002071415.1. Classification (GTDB taxonomy): domain Bacteria; phylum Bacteroidota; class Bacteroidia; order Bacteroidales; family TTA-H9; genus TTA-H9. The sequence goes on along the minus strand of MWFC01000001.1, from coordinate 109,663 downwards.
GTCTTATCTTGATTGCTATCGAGATATTTGCCATTCCCGGCTTCGGAGTGACGGGAATTAGCGGGATTATTCTCGTGGTAGCCGGTCTTACACTCAGCCTCGTGGGAAATTTCAATGCCATACCTGCCGGCCAAATCGTTCAGGATATTCTTAAGGCATTCTTTACGGTAATCATAGCCATTTTTATTTCGTTGATCTCTTCATTCTATGGCAGTAAGCGCCTCTTCAGTCATCCTGTCCCTTTCCTGGGAAGTCTGGCCCTCGATACTACTCAGGACAAAGAACTCGGATATACCATTGCCAATGAGGATTATTCCAGCATGGTTGGGAAAACCGGTTTTGCACTTACCATACTTCGACCTGCAGGTAAAATCATGATCGAAGAAGAAGTATTCGATGCTGTTGCTATAAATGGATATATCTCGAAGGGACAGGAAGTGGAGGTGGTGCGTTACGAAAATGCTCAGCTTTATGTTAAAGTTAAAAACTAATGATTTTAAGCATGGAAAATTTAGAAAAAATAAAAGAAAGGATAGAGGTCGCACAGGGAGATATTACTCGATGTGAGGTAGATGCCATCGTCAATGCAGCCAATACTTCCTTGAGAGGTGGAGGCGGAGTAGATGGAGCAATTCATCGAGCCGCAGGCCCTCTCTTGCTCGAGGCTTGCAAGAAACTGGACGGTTGTCCGACAGGTGATGCAGTAATCACACCAGGTTTTAACTTAAAGGCAAGGTGGGTAATACATACCGTAGGCCCAGTTTGGAGAGGTGGTAAGCACGACGAAGCTCATCTTTTAGCATCATGTTATCGGAAATGTTTAAGCCTGAGTTTCGAAAACAAATTCGGGCAGGTGGCTTTCCCCAATATCAGTACGGGCATTTATGGCTTCCCCAAAAAAGATGCAGCTCAAATTGCCATCCATACAGTTATCCAATTCTTACCATCTCATGAGTTTCCTCAAAAGGTCATCTTCGTGTGTTATGATAACGAAAATTATTCGATCTATCAAGAAATATTGTCCTCACTCTTTTAAATACCTATCTCCATGGCTTTTTTAGAGGATTTAGCGGGATTCCATGCATCAAGATAGGATGATGCTCCATAAATCAATAAATCAGTTTTTTGCATACACAACATGAGGCAAAAACTTTATTTTACTTATGGATACGACTTCTGATCTTATTTTTCTAAAATTTTGGAAGGAAGACGAGTTAAAAAACGGGAAGGCTAAGCATGATGCAATAAAAAAAGGCCTTTCGGCCATTTTTTGGGTGGACGGTGGGATTCGAACCCACGACATCCGGAACCACAATCCGACGCTCTAACCGCTGAACTACGCCCACCGTATAATTGGATGCAAAATTAAGAAAATTTTCTGATTTCAAAACTTCATGAAAGAAATTATTCGAAGAAATAAGCTGCTTTGTTGATTTGATCGACAGTTTGGATTTGTCGGGGGGGTTTTAAATAAGTCCCTATAAACCGATATATCTTTACTCTGATTTCTTTTGCGGTTTTTGTATCTATTCTGTCGAATGAATGTCCTCCTTCCACTTCCTGAAAGATTTCATATTCGAATTTCTTGTTTGCGGCTTTTAATGATTTTATCAGGTGTTCTACCTCTAAAACATTCACATCGTCGTCGCTGGTGTTGGTATGAATAAGTAATGGCGTTTGGAGTTTTTCTGCATTCCATGCCGGCGACCTGCGACGGTATTCTGCTGTATTCTCGGCTGCGGTTTGGCCAATATGATAATCGGCCGAAAAGAGTTCCTGATAGGATGGCCCTTGATATCCCATTCTGGCTATCAAATCACTTACCGGCACACCCGCAAAAATCACAGCATAATCCGATGGATGCTCGAAAACATCCATCAAGGCTATAAGCCCTCCATGACTCCATCCCACCAATCCTATCCTGTTCTTGTCGACAAAAGGATAATTTTCGACCATATAGTTTCGTGCTGCGTGAACATCTTCAATCTCGAGGCCACCATAATCAATCTTTTCGTAGAATGATTTTCCATAGCCTGTTGAACCACGATATTCGGGTGCAATTACGATATATCCCTGATAAATCATCTCCCGAATAATATGGGTATGATAAGTGGTAAAATCGGCATGAACACCTCCATGCGGCAATATAATCAGTGGATATTTCTTCGAATAGTCGAGCTGTCGGGGAATGAAAACATAACAATAAAATTTCAAAGGATTTCGCGCACCAGTGGCATCAGGATTCTTTACTACCTGGGGTGGTGGCCCCGTGATATATACCTTATCGATATGTGCCATATCCCCTACCCGATCGAACCATAAAATATCGTCGCTGAGTTTTTTCAAGATATCGAACTCATGTTCCAGATCCTGAACCTTCTTCATAAGATGCTCAAGCTTCTGTTCTGTGGATGCATCCTGAGCATACAATTGCCCTGCGAGCAAAGCAAAAAACAAGCACACTGTGAATTTTAAGCTTTTCATAACCCAAAAATTTTAAACGAGGTAAATATAAGTGATTTATAAATATCACACTCGACAAAAGGAAAACGTTCGAAAACATAAGCTATGGATTATTTACGCATACTTTTTGCAAATTGTCAGGAAAACCGTTCCGGATCACCTTGAATGTCTCAGTGGTAAAAACCTCCAAAATTTCAATAATATTCCTTCGAAATTCAGACCTAACAGGTCTTAGAGGCCTATTGGGTTTAAAAAAATTTAGTAATTGGAGCTTCCACATGTCGTAAATTTTGGGAGGTGAGGGCTGAATGCGTCGATCGACTAAACTAAGCCTATGTCCTTACCAGCCATTTTATTGAAACATAGGTATCTTTGCGGCTGAGCTTTATGACATGGATAATTCGGCAAATCTCATAGGTAAAAATCTCGAAGAACTAAGAAATATTTTTATGGCAGCCGGCTATGAAACCAAAGATCCATCGCTGCTTGCGCACAATTTGTATAAGAAATATGGCAAACCTTTGAGTTCCATTGAGGCTTATCCTAAGTCATTGAGGTGGTTTCTCGAAGATAATTTTTCAATAGAGGTTTTACAACCTATTTTAAAACTTCAATCGTCCGATGGTACGATAAAAGGTCTATTCGAGAGTGAGGGAGGGAAAGCGTTCGAAGCAGCATGGATTCCAGCCGCAAAACGAATGACTATCTGCGTATCATCGCAAGCGGGTTGCAGGTTTGGATGCAAATTTTGCTCAACAGGGCAGCATGGATTCAGAGGCAATTTAAGTACTTTTGAAATTCTCTCGCAGGTATTTGGACTTCGAAAACCTTTCAATCACATCGTATTCATGGGAATGGGCGAGCCTCTCGACAGTTACCAATCCGTCAAGAAAGCCGTTGAAATACTGAATGCATGGTGGGGAGTCTCATTAGCCAACCGATATATTACCATTAGCACAGTTGGTATATTTCCTGAACTTTCGAAGGTAATCGAAGAATTGAAATGCAATCTCGCCATTAGCTTACATTCTCCATTTCACGAAGAAAGAAAGAGCATTATGCCTGTTGAAAGTATTTATCCCATCAAGGAGGTGATAAAAATGCTAAAAACGAAAAAATTTACAGGCAAACGCAGGCTTTCATTCGAGTATCTTCTGCTGGGAGGATTCAACGATAGCCCCTTACATGCTCATGAAACCGGCAGACTTTTGAGCGGCCTCCGGTGTCATATTAATTTGATTGCCTACAATTCCATTGCTGGGGCAAATTTCAGAAGACCTTGTCTTCGAACCATCGAAAACTTCAGAGAAATATTAAACGAGTACGGCCTCAGGGTAACCATCAGAATATCTTCTGGTTACGATATTTCGGCTGCTTGCGGAATGATGGTAGGAAGCAAATAAAAATTAAAATCTCTACTTTTCGAACACTTACGAATTGTCGACAAACTCCTTATACTTTTTCAAAGATTCATCGTGCTATTTTGGTCGCATTCGAGCAATGCTAAACCAATGAAATAGGAGGCTCAGTTCTTTAAAATTCCAATCTCTTACGAAGGATATTTCGAAGCCAGAAAATCATCGAGACAATTCAATGGGTACATTTTCAGCTTATTGCAAATTTTCCGGATGAGGCTTCAACCTGTTACAACTTAGTTTTTTATTGGAATAAAAGCGATGGAATAAGAAAAGTGGGACAGGGTCGATGCCACTAGTTCCCCACGGATGACACCGCAAAATACGGTTGATGGCAAGCATCCCACCTCGAAATATGCCATACCGTTTGATGGCTTCGATAGCATAAGTGCTGCAGCTAGGCCAATGCCTGCAACTGGCGGGTGTAAATGGTGAAATACCAAATTGATACACCCTTATCAGAATAATCAACGGAGTTTTTAGTATTTGCTTCAGCACGTTTGCAAAAATAGCTGAAAATAAGCAATACCTTCCGATGAAAATCTTCGAACAAAAGCCATTTAAGCAACGAAAGCCATTCTCTTTAATTCGGTTGCCAATCTTATAAATTATTGTAATTTTGCAAACCCTATGCGGATGTGTCGTAATTGGTAGCCGAGCCAGACTTAGGATCTGGTGCCGAAAGGCGTGGGGGTTCGAGTCCCTTCATCCGCACAGTAACATATTTTCTAATAGTTTAATATCCTTACTTAAAACTTAAAAAACCCAATGGCCAGTAAAAAAGATACCAAAAAATATATTGAATATGCCATCGATGAGGTAATCTCTGACTGTTTAAATGTACTTCATCTTTATCCGGGTAAAAAAGAAGAAGAAGTTTATCACCTTCTGAGAGAACTTGTCAATACCCGCAACAACCTTGTGTACCGGGTGAATCATATCGAAGGCAAAGATGACCCTCGTGCGGTTAAAGCTCATTTCAGGAGCATAGAAAACGATTTAAACCATCAGATAGAACAAGCCATTGAAAAATTAAGCAACATTGTTAAGTCGAATGATTGAAAAATGCTTATAACTGCCTTACCTAAATTCTGGGAAGACACAGAGAAAAGGCAAACCTAAACATCAATATTTACGAGCAAACTTTCAAAATAAAAACTTAAATTATCCATGGAAATTATTCGAGAAGATACAGGTGAATTGACCGCAACACTTCATTTGAAGTTATCTGAAGAAGATTTTCTTCCTCAAATTGTAGCCGAACTTAATAAATTACAACGTGAGGCAGTCATTCCTGGATTTCGCAAAGGAAAGGTGCCTATGGAGCATATAAAGAAATTGTATGGTTATTCACTCTTTTTTGACTATATTAATAAATTACTTATTGAAACAGTCATTCAATATATAACAGAAAACCAATTGCCTATCTTAGGATATCCGTTAATCAACCAGCAAGCTGGGTCATTTAATATGGAGTATTATCAAGGTGAGGAACCCGAATTTCTTTTCGATATAGCATTCACACCCGAAATAGAAATTAATTTCTCCGAAATACAACCGGTGAAGTACATTAAAATCGTCCCTACGCAAACCGATATAGATCGTCAAATCGAGAAATTTAGAGAACAGTTTGCCGAATTGGTGGAGATAGAAACTGTGGATGGAGAGGCTATCATCGAGGGAGAACTGTTCGAAATAGACAATTCAGGCTCGCCAAAGGAGGATGGATATCATCAACCAATAAGATTTGATATTAGAGAGGAATCCCTTCCTCAAGAAATTAAGGATAAGCTATTAGGTTTAAGAAAAGATGAAATCATCGACTTTCTGTTTGGTTCATCCGAAGATTTAGCCAAATTTATTGGAATTAGCCTAAGCGAAGCGGAGAATTTATACAAGAATCTTCAACTTAAAATCATTAGCATTTCTCATAAAAAATTGCCTGAGCTAAATCAGGACTTTTTTCACCAAGTTTTCCCCGAACAAAACATAGAAACGTTAGAAGAATTCAGAGCCGAAGTAGCAAAAAAAATTAATTTAAATGTTTTGCAAGAATATAGCGACAGATTATTCTACTTGGCTTCCATGCAAATGATACTTAATCAAACGAATATTCCCCTGCCCAAAGATTTTCTCAAAAGATGGATAGCCACCGACGAAAATAAAGATTTAGAAGAAGTTGATAAAGGTATTGATGATTATATCGAATCAATTCGTATAGACTTACTAATCAATTATATTATTGAAAAAGCAGATATAAAAATTGATGAAGAAGACATCAGAAATCATTTAGCACAGAAGATTGTATCTTCGAGTTTCCCTTATCTTCAGAATAATCCTAATATAGTAGAAAAAATATCACAGTACGTGGATGCAGCAATGAAAAATGAAAAAAATATTGAGAATGCAGAGAACGAACTGAGAGAACGTAAAATTATAGAATTCCTAAAATCGAACCTTCCACTCGAAATTACAGAACTGGATTCAACAACATTCATGGCTTCAATTACAAAAGATACGAAGAAAGAAGATAAAGAGGCTCAGGAAGAAAAAAGTAATGAAATAATGGAAAACAATACAGAAAATCAAAATAATGAATAATATGAATAAAGATGAATTTTACAAATTTGCAACTCGCCATGTAGGAATAAATCCTTTGGCTTTGCAGAAATACATTGCGGTACATGATAATTACATATCGCCTACAATTATTGAGGAACGTCAACTCAATGTAGCCACAATGGACGTGTTCTCGAGGTTGATGATGGATAGAATCATTTTTTTAGGAGTACCCATCGATGATTATGTGGCCAATATTATTCAGGCACAGCTTCTATTCCTCGAAAGTACCGATCCACGTAAAGACATTCAAATCTATTTGAACACGCCTGGAGGTTCGGTATATGCGGGATTAGGGATTTATGATACCATGCAATATATTGCAGCCGATGTGGCCACTATCTGTACAGGCATGGCTGCCTCGATGGGTGCAGTAATCCTATGTGCTGGTGCCAAAGGCAAAAGAACAGCCCTCAAGCACTCACGCATCCTGATTCATCAACCTATGGGAGGTGCCGAAGGACAAGCTTCCGATATAGAAATCACTGCCAGAGAAATTCAAAAATTAAAAAAGGAACTGTATGAAATTATTGCCTATCATACAGGCCAACCTTTCGAAAAAATCTGGCAAGACGCCGACCGTGATTTCTGGATGACTTCATATGAAGCCAAGGAATATGGAATGATCGACGAAGTATTGTTCAGGGAAAGGAATACGAAAGATAGTTCAAATCAAGCCTAAGGATTCTTTTTCTTTGGCTCGAGATATTTTGTACAAAAGGAAGAAATCGATGGCAAAAACATTGGAATACTGTTCATTTTGCGGGCGAAGTAAAAAAGAAGTCAATCTGCTCATCAGTGGAATAAATGCCAATATTTGCGATAGTTGTATAGAACAGGCCCGTGATATTGTTTTGCAGGAAATAACTTCCGCACGAAAGAAGAAGGTTCATTCGAAGAAAATCTATAAACCTGCAGAAATCAAAGCCTACCTCGATCAATACATTATCGGGCAGGAAGAGGCCAAGAAAGTGCTCTCGGTTGCGGTTTACAATCATTATAAGAGAATTTCACAACCTATCAGCCAGAACAATATAGATGATGTAGAAATCGAAAAATCGAATATCATCTTTGTAGGGGAAACCGGTACAGGGAAGACACTTCTGGCTCAAACCATAGCGCGCTTGCTCAATGTACCTTTTTGCATAGCTGATGCCACTGTTTTAACCGAAGCCGGTTATGTGGGAGAAGATGTCGAGAGCATATTAGCTCGGTTGCTGCAAGCCGCCGATTACGATATAGCTACCACAGAAATGGGTATTGTTTTTATTGACGAAATCGATAAAATCTCTCGTAAAAGCGACAATCCAAGCATTACACGTGATGTATCGGGTGAAGGGGTTCAACAAGCTTTGCTCAAACTCCTCGAAGGAAGCATTGTGAATGTTCCTCCACAGGGAGGTCGCAAACATCCCGAGCAAAAATTCATTCAGGTGAACACTCAGAATATTCTCTTTATTGCCGGAGGCGCCTTCGATGGAATCGAGAATAAAATTGCCTCGAGGCTTAGAACCAATATCGTAGGCTTTAAAAAAGAGCCATTTACCGAAATCGAAAAAGACAATTTGCTGCAGTATGTTTCTCCTCCTGATTTGAGAGCTTATGGCCTTATTCCGGAACTTGTAGGTCGTTTTCCTGTGGTTTGCCATCTATCACCCTTAGATGCCAATGCTTTGAAGCGTATCCTCACCGAACCTAAAAATGCTCTGGTAAAACAGTATAAGAAGATATTCGAAATGGACAAAATCCAACTGAGCTTCGATGATGAGGTATTTGATTTCGTCGTTCAAAAGTCCATAGAATTCAAACTTGGTGCCAGAGGGTTACGTTCCATCATGGAAAGCATTCTTAAGGATTTAATGTTCGAGGCGCCTTCTGGAAAACTTGCTCCTACTCTGCACATTACGCTTGATTATGCCCAAGAAAAATTCGAAACCTCTGGCATCAGCAGATTGAAGGTGGCCTGAATTGGATTGAATATTCACGTTTATTCTGACAAAGAAATTTAAAGCCCTGATCGGTAAGACTCAGGGCTTTAAATTTGGAGAAAATATTTTCCTATGATTCAATCGCCAAAACATATACCCACACCACGCGCAGTTTTTATTAATGCGGTATCCATATCTACGAAATTGTATCTTTTAATGGCATCTTTCAAGGGAACGGAGGTAATGTAAGGATGACGGTACGACACCATTTGTCCAAATTTTCCTTCCATTACCAGTTCCATGGCTTTCACTCCAAACTGAGTAGCTAGGACGCGATCGTAGGCAATAGGCACACCTCCTCGCTGCACATGGCCTAAAACGGTAGCTCGCATATCATAAGGGCAGCCTGCTTCCTTCAATTCTTGCATGAGGCGTTCGGCTGCTCCCGAAAGTTTAACGCTGTGATAGCCCACTTCGCCGGTTTCCTTTCTTGCAAAATCGCCTCCTATAGGACGAGCACCTTCCGAAATCACTATATTCACAAAACCTCGTCCCTTTACGAAGCGGGAATCGATTTTTTGAAGAACCTTATCGATATCATAAGGAATTTCAGGAATTAGGCATATTTCAGCTCCGCCAGCCACAGCTGCATTCATGGCAATCCATCCGGCATAACGCCCCATCACTTCAAGAATCAAAATACGATTATGGCTCGCAGCAGTGGTAACAAGCTTATCCACAGCTTCAGTACAAATCTGTACGGCAGTTTGAAATCCGAAAGTAGAATCGGTTCCCAGCAAATCGTTGTCGATGGTTTTTGGTACTCCAATAATGTTGAGCCCTTTTTCGTACAAAGCCTGCGAGATGGTCTGTGATCCTTCTCCTCCAATATTGATGACCGCATCTACACCCAAATATTGCAGTTTGCGAAGCATTTCATCGCTTCTGTCAATTTCTTCCCAGGTTCCATCAGGTAGTCTTACAGGCCAGGCAAATGGACCTCCTTTATTAGTGGTTCCTAATATAGTACCTCCCTGATAATGAATACCTGAAACGGCTTTTTCGTTGAGTACCATAATCTCGGTGGGTTCTCTTAAAATTCCATTAAAAGCTTCTATGCTTCCTATCACTTCCCAATTCTTCTCTCTGGCTGCTCTTTTTACTATAGCCCGAATTACTGCATTCAATCCAGGGCAATCGCCACCACCCGTAGCTACTAATACTCTGTTCATTTTCAATAATTTGGTTTTGTTATGAATTTATTCCTTTTTGATTCCAACTTTTTTACTCTATATGCAAACTTAAATAAAAAAAATTCATAATTGTCCGTTATAAGACCCTTATAAAAAAATTATGAGATTTATAGAGGAAATAGAGTAAGGAATATGTTTCCGGGTGTTTATTCCGGTATTAAATTTGCACTCTCATTCAAATTCGTTTCGAGAATTTTTACCGTGAAAAAGTCGATTGTAACAGGCATTCTTCTTCTATGTACAGCAATGACCATTGAAGCTCAAACTTCACCTCAAATAGTGGTCAGGGCTACTATATTCGAGAATGATACTATCCCTTTGATAAACCTCAACCCTGTTACAATCTATGGTTTACCCGTATTCAAAAACAAGAAGGATCAGCGTCAATGGGAAAAATTGGTACGTAATGTGAAAAAAGTGTATCCTTATGCACGATTGGCAGGCATTAAATTTCAGGAATACGAAAATCTCATTTTGACCTCTAAATCGGAAAAGGAACGGAAAAAATATGTCAATCGTTTAGAAAAAGAGCTAACCGAACAATATTCCGACGAATTGGAAAAACTCACCTTTACACAAGGGAAGATTCTATTTAAACTATTAGATAGAGAAACGGGTAATTCTTCGTATGAACTCGTAAAAGAACTCAAGGGAAAATTTATGGCTTTTTTCTGGCATTCATTTGCCCGGATTTTTGGATATAATTTGAAAGAAAAATACGACCCTTACGGAAAAGATGCCACTATCGAACAGATCGTGGTTCTAATCGAAAACGGTGCTCTTTGAGAGCAATTACTTTCCTCTTCCCTGTAAAACAATCATGATGGTATAGACGAGTATCTTAATATCCATGGCAATTGACATATTATCCAGATATATGAGATCGAATTTTGCCCTTTCGGTCATCTGATCGAGGTTTTCGGCATAACCAAATTTTACCTGTCCCCAACTCGTTATTCCTGGTTTTACTTTGAGTAACAGTTTGTAATGAGGCATTTTTTGGATGATCTGTTCGATGTAATAAGAACGTTCGGGCCTCGGACCTACTATGGACATATCACCTTTCAGTACTGTAAAAAACTGAGGGATTTCGTCCAATCGGTATTGCCGCATGATTCTTCCAAAAGGTGTTACTCGCGGATCGTTTTTCGAGGATAATTGTGGACCATTGCTTTCGGCATCTTGATACATAGAACGGAATTTGACCATTTTAAATGTTTTCCCTCTCAGTCCTACTCGTGGTTGGCTATAGAGTATAGGACCCGGCGACGAAAGTTTTACTCCAATGGCTGTGAATAAAAATACGGGAGAAAGAACAATAATCGCAATCAATGAAACGACAATATCCATGGCTCGTTTCAATACCATTTGCCATGCAGGCATCAAATCGGTCGAAATTTCAATCAAGGGTGAATAAATGGAGGAGGTACGAACCGACCCCAGAAGAATATCCTGCATGATGGGAGCAATCTTTATCACCACATTGGCATCTTCCAGTTCGGTAATTACCCGTTCGACAGTATCTTTTTCCGATCGCTCGAATGCAATGATTACTTCCTCAATCTTATATTCATCGATTATTCTTTTCAGATCCTTATAGCTTCCCAAATGAGGCATATAACCATCGAGTAAATTCTTTTCAGAAACCCCCGCATCGACAAATCCAACAAATTTGTTGCCTGGCGACAAAGGCTGGTTTTCGATTTCCTGATATATGGATAAGGCATTGCCATTGCAGCCCACCATAACCGTATTGAATCCAATCTTTCGTCGATGAATCTTGTTGTTAGTAATAGTAGTTAGTAAAAATCGGGCCGAATAAGTAAATGAAAAATGCAAAACGAATAAAACTAAAAATGATTGATAATAGGATTTATAAGAACGAATTACATCATCAAGAATCAAAACAAAGAAAATAATTAGAACCCCTATCAGGGTAATGATCAAAGTATGACCCAATTCCTTCAACCTCGATTTACGATAAATTTTACGATATTGGCCTGATATAGCATAAAGAATTAGCCAGAAAAAGGGAATTCCAATAATGCCGTAAAAGAATTTGGGATCATCGAAAACCACGGTATAATGTTCGAGAAAATAAGGATCGACATAATATTTGCGGTAAAAGAAAAACAAGCTCCATGCTAGTAGTGCAGTAAGATAATCAGCAACAACATATTTAGCAATTTGTAAATTTTTATTCATAAACTACTTCGACTGATTATTTAAATAAACCAATTTCATATTATCGAAATATATCTCGGTTTGCTCCTGCCCAATATCGAGCATGGCTCCCCAGAAGAGTTTAAACTTAAGGGCATCATCAGAGCTACTAACGTTTGGAGTGAGGTTTATATAAATTTTATTCCAACTTGCAGATGGGTTCAGATCGAGGATTGGAGATTGAATATATTGATCGCTTCCCAGTGCAATGATTCCGAAAGTAAATGTGTTTGTGCAACGATAGTTCATTTCGAGGAACACTGGTGAGCCATTACGGGGCAGACTTATGGCTTCGGAAGTCATGGCTTCGAAAATGGTATCGGTCAATGTAAGAATAATTTTCCCTGAATGTAAGCCTTCGAATGTGGCTGGATCATCTTCGGGAGTGAGCATAAAATTGACATTGCTTTTTTTTGTAGTATCAAGGGCAAGGTTTTCATCTTCGAAATTTTCACTCCAGGAAAATTGAACCAAATCCTTGTATGTGGTATAGATTGTATTTTTCCCGTTGATTAAATTTCCTTTTATGATGGTAACCGAATCAGGGGAAAGAAAGATTTCGCGGCGTATTTGATTGTAGAGGGGGTAATAAGCTCGCAGTTGCACCATTCCGTCCATTCTGATGCCAGGAATAATAGTAAGACGGTGTTTGCCGGTATAAAGCAAGGGAATAGTTGCAGGCAGTTCGAAAGCACCAATTAGCTGTTCATCGATATAAACCCATGCATCTGTAATTTTGCTCGAAGCACTTCCCTGTGAAGGTGATACGATTTTTAAAGCTATGCTGTCAATTTTTAAATAAGCCGGAATGGTTTGTTCGCCTTCAAAATCCTCGCATGACAAGAACGCGATTGAAAACAAGATTAAACAAAATATATCGAGGAATTTAACGCTCATAAAAAAGCAAAAAGAAACTTGGGTTCGTTTTGAAAACGCAGATTGTAGGCTGAATATTATTGATGTGAATAAAAAAATTGAGAAAATATCGGGTTACATATTTATTTTCTCCATGATCATATAGGCCAGATTAAGGGCATTGATACCATCCTGAATAGTTACCGGTGGTATGTCGTCATAAATGAGTGCGGTAGCAAAGCTTTCCAACTCCATTTTAATAGCGTTTACCGGTACGATGGGAGGGTTTTCGAACACAAATTGTTTTGCAGGTTTACCCGGGCCCATATCGAGAACCATGTCGAAAGGACCTTGACGTTCGGGATCATGGTCTTTGATACGTACAATTTCGACTTTTTTATCTAAAAAATTTACCGAGATATAAGCATCATGCTGAAAAAAACGAATCTTACGCATGTTTTTCAGGCTCATCCGACTGGCAGTAAGATTGGCTACACAGCCATTTTCGAATTCCAATCGGGCATTAGCAATATCGGGTGTATCACTAATGATGGCGACCCCACTAGCATGTATGCGTTTGATATCGCTTTTTACTAAGCTTAAAACAATATCGAGGTCGTGAATCATCAGGTCGAGTATGACCGGGACATCGAGCCCGCGGGGATTGAACATCGAAAGCCGGTGAGCTTCGATAAACATAGGACGGTTGAAAAAAGGTTTAGCCGTCAGAAAGGCAGGATTAAAACGCTCAACATGTCCTACTTGCACCTTCACATTGGCCTCGTATGCCAGTTTCATAAGTTCGCGTGCTTCGTCGGGAGTGGCTACGATGGGTTTTTCGATAAATACATGCCGCGACTCTCTTAGCGCTTTCGAAGCGCATTTGAAATGTTCGACCGTAGGAGTTACAATATCGACTACATCAACATCTTCTATCAACGAATCGATGTCAGGATACGACTTTAACGAAAAATCTTCCGAAACCTTCGCAGCGGTTTGACCATCTGGATCGTAAAAACCCATCAACCGATAAGTTTCTATTTCTCGTATGCAACGAATATGAATCTTCCCCAGATGACCTGCACCTAAAACACCTATTTTCAACTTATTCATGAATTATTTCCCCTATCGAAGATAAAACCTGCAAACGTAGGAAAAATCATCTCATCTCCAAAATAGCCCAAGAATTAACGAATAAGGAATGCTTAAATTCATTCTAAAAACGTAATTTCGCAGTGCGAACAAAGTAAAATATGCTCCAGCGAAAATTCGAAGATAATTATCGTCATAAAGGTTTGAGGAAAAAACTGGTCGAAGAAATCAGAAGAAAAGGCATTACCAGTGAAAATGTATTAAAAGCTATCGAAGAAATTCCACGTCATTGGTTTCTCGATGTGGCATTTCTCGAATTTGCCTATCAGGATAAACCCTTTCCGATTGGATACCAGCAAACCATATCGCAACCTTATACAGTGGCATTTCAAACTCAACTTCTCGATATACAGCCCATGGAAAAGGTTCTGGAGATTGGGACGGGTTCTGGATACCAAGCCTGCGTTTTATCGAAACTTGGAGCAAAAGTTTTTACTATCGAACGCCAAAAGAAACTTTATCAACAAACCAAGGAGTTCTTGCAAGCGGCAGGATTTTCTGATATACGGTGTTTTTATGGCGATGGATATAAAGGCTTACCTGCTTATGCTCCATTCGACAAGATAATTATTACGGCTGGAGCTCCCGAAATACCCCAGGCACTTATCGAGCAGTTGAAGCCTGGAGGAAGGTTAGTGGTACCCATAGGTAAAAATTCCATGCAAATCATGACATTGCTTATCAAGAATGCCGATGGAAGTCTTACGAAAGAAGAACATGGTTTTTTTGCCTTTGTTCCTATGCTGAGAAATAAGGCAAACGATGATCTCTAATTGGAATATTTTATTACATCTTCAGCCGTAATCACACGATCGCACAATATAGCCAGCCTTTCTACCATATTTCTCAATTCACGCACATTCCCAGTCCATTTCCGTTTTTTAAGAGCTTCGAGGGAATCAGGGGTAAATTCGAGGGGTGGTTTACCCATTTCGGCCGAAATAATTTCCATAAAATGCTTTGCTAGCAAAGGAATATCCTCTGTTCGTTCGGCTAACGAAGGTACATGAATGATGATGACACTCAAACGGTGATAAAGATCTTCTCTAAAGTTTCCCTTAGCAATTTCCGCTTTCAAATCCTTATTGGTAGCTGCTATTATTCGTACATCTACCGGAATTTCCTTTTCTCCTCCTACACGTGTAATTTTATTTTCCTGTAGCGACCTCAACACCTTGGCCTGAGCCGACAAGCTCATATCGCCTATTTCATCCAGAAACAAAGTTCCTCCATTTGCCAGTTCGAAATCTCCTTTCCTTTGCTTGATGGCCGAAGTGAAAGATCCCTTTTCATGTCCAAATAATTGGCTTTCGATAAGTTCAGAAGGAATAGCAGCACAATTCACCTCCACAAATGGGTTATGAGCTCTGGGACTATTTTCGTGTAATGCCCTGGCTACAAGTTCTTTACCAGTACCGTTTTCTCCCGTAATTAATACTCTAGCATTGGTAGGAGCTACTCTCTCTAACATGGCCAGAACATTCTTTATGGCATTCGATTCGCCTATGATTTGATTATTCTTTAAAACCCTCTTCCTGAGATTTCGAGTTTCGGTGAGCAATCTCGAGCGATCCAACGCATTCCTTACACTGACAAGCAATCGATTCAAATCGAGAGGTTTGCTGATATAATCGAAGGCACCTTTCTTAATCGCTTCTACTGCAGTATCGATTGTGCCATGACCCGATATCATGATAACAGGCGTTTCACCTTGTTCTAATATCTTATCCAATACCTCTATGCCATCTATCCCGGGCATCTTAATATCGCACAAAACCAAATCATAATCGTTGGATTGAACCTTTTCAATGGCTTCCTGTCCATTTTGCGCTTCATCCACCATATATTTCTCATATTCAAGAATCTCCCTCAAGGTATTGCGGATGGCACGCTCATCATCTACAACTAAAATCCTTGGCATTTCTCAAGTCAATTTTCATGGCAAACTTACTCAATCTATCAATATCCGTTTAATTATTCACTGTTTAATAAGAATTTATACTTGCAAAAATTTCATGTCATTCTATACTAATAATTTTGATTAATTTTAAAATATACTAATTTTGCAAACGATTTATGCGCATGGAAAATGCAAAATAAAGGTGGGGATTCAATCCCCAATTTTTATTTCTAAAATAATAATTCACAAGTGATTGACAGTTTCAAAATATTGGAAATCATTGATTTGTACCTCGAAGGGAGCGACAAGTTCCTGGTTGATTTGAAAATTAAACCGGGGAATAAAATCCTTGTATTTATCGATGGTGATCATGGCATAAATATTGAGGATTGTGCCACACTAAGTCGGTTTATCGAATCGAAACTAAACCGTGACGAAGAAGACTACTCTTTGGAAGTTTCGTCGACAGGCGCCGATGCACCCATTCGCCTTAAACGGCAATACAAACGACACATCGGCCGAAAATTCAAAATCATCTTGACCGACAAACATCAAGTTAGAGGAGAACTTCAAAGAGTTGAACCGGAGGGCATTGTCCTGAACATTCAAGAAACCATCATCACCGAAAAAGGAAAGAAAAAAATCCATTTCATCGAGAAATTTTTCCCTTTCGAAAATATCGAAGAAGCCCGCATCGAACTAAGCTTTAAATAACTTTACAACGAAATAAAATTTTGAGTTTATGGAACATAATTTAATAACCTCTTTTACAGAGTTCAAAGATTATAAGAATATCGACCGAGAAACGCTTATGCGCATCCTGGAAGATGTTTTCCGTCATACTTTGATTAAAAAATTCGGTACTGACGAGAATTTCGACATCATTGTAAATATCGACAAGGGAGACCTTGAAATATGGAGGACTCTGACCATAGTCGAAGATGGGAATCTTACCGATCCCAACAAGGAAATCGAATATTCGGAGGCCATAAAATTAGAGCCGGATTTCGAAATTGGAGAACAGGTGTATCAGGAAATCAAGCTCGAAGATTTCGGACGCCGTGAAATTCTTACAATTCGCCAGAATCTGATCAGCAAAGTGCAGGAATACGAAAAGGATAACATTTACCGAAAATATAAGGACAAAGTTGGAGAAATTATCACCGGAGAAGTTTATCAGATATGGAAAAAGGAAATACTGGTGTTGGACGACGAAGGGATAGAGCTTTCGTTGCCTAAAAGCGAACAGATACCTCACGACCATTATCATAAAGGCGATACCATACGTGCTGTAGTTGCAAAAGTGGAACTGCGCAATAGCCAGCCAGTTATAATCCTTTCACGTACATCGCCCCTGTTTCTCGAAAAACTTATCGAGCAAGAAGTACCGGAAGTTTATGATGGACTGATTACGATCAAGAAAATTGTGAGAGTACCTGGAGAAAGGGCAAAAGTGGCCGTAGAGTCATACGACGACCGCGTCGATCCTGTAGGCGCATGTGTGGGGATGAAAGGCTCGCGTATTCACGGAATTGTACGTGAACTCCGAAACGAAAACATCGATGTAATCAATTATACTTCCAATCCAAGCCTTTTCATCCAAAGAGCCTTAAGCCCAGCCAAAGTCTCATCCATCGTCATCGACGAAGAAAACAAAAGAGCCGAAGTTTACATGAAACCCGACCAGGTTTCGCTTGCCATCGGGAAAGGCGGTTATAACATCAAACTAGCAGGAAAGCTTACAGGCTATGAAATAGACGTTTATCGTGATAGCGATGCTGAGTACGAAGATGTTGATTTGCAAGAATTTGCCGATGAAATTGACCAATGGATCATCGATACCTTTAAATCTATTGGCCTCGATACTGCGAAAAGCGTTCTAAACGAAAGTGTGGAAGAACTGATCCGCCGCACCGACCTTGAAGAAGAAACTATTCTCGAAGTTAGAAAAATACTGCAAGCCGAATTCGAATAATAAAATTTACGAATATGTTTAGTAATAATCACTCCTATTCACCAAAACCCATAGAAATATGATAATAACCCGATATTTCATATTAATCGACTAATTTTGCAAAAATTATAGCGTATCATAAATAAAATTTATGTCAGAAGAAAAACTATCAGTGAGGCTGAGTAAAATTGCGACGGAATTTAATGTAGGGATTAGTACCATCGTCGAAGACCTGGCTAAGAAGGGTCATAAAATCGAAAATAATCCCAACACCAGGATTCCTGCCGAATTATATGATTTATTGCGCAAATTGTATGAATCTGACAAAAAAATAAAAGAATCCGTAGAGAAAAAAAGTATCTCCTCCATTAAAAAAGAAATTCCCTCAACAGAAACCAGGAAGATAAAAGAAGAAACCTCAGCCGACACTGAAAGTGAAAGTATCATTATTAAAGAAAATGTTATCAGACCTCCTACACCTCCTTCGGTAAAATCTACTATTGTCCAACCTGAAACTGGTTCTACTGCTTTTACCGAAAAGCCACCAATACAAGAAACCATACCAACTACTCCAGAGTTAGAGACCGAAGAAAATTCAATTCGATCAACTGTTCAAGAGATTATACCAGGCCCAAAAATCGTGGGCAAAATTGATCTCGAAAAACAAAAACCATCTAAAAAAAGCACTAAAACAGCTACACCCAAGGTTTCAGGGAAAAAATCTCCAAAACTACAGACGGAAACTCCAGTCATAGAAGAGAAAAAAATCGAGGAAGTTTCTACAATCAAGGAAGAAGACGAGGGGCCTCCCCCTTCATTAGAGGGCAAAACAATTCAACCACCTACACTGGAACAACCCGCCGAAATACAAACCAAGGCTGAAATAGAGGAGCAGGCCGGAGTTTTGGAATCCATTCAGAAAGATGAACCAGAAGTTCAAAGAAAGATAAAAACCGAAACCGAGATTCTTGAAGCACAGAAAACCAGGCAAGAAGTCGAAAAAATTCCCAGCTCCATGGTAAAGGTTGAACCCGAAATAACAGAACCTATTCCGGTGAAAAAGATAGAACCAGAGGAAAAAACAACCAAACCCGACAATTTCATTCCTACCAAAGTAAAAAAGTTACCTGGCCCTACTATTATAGGGAAGATCGAA
The DNA here is from genome assembly GCA_002071415.1 of Bacteroidetes bacterium ADurb.Bin012. Classification (GTDB taxonomy): domain Bacteria; phylum Bacteroidota; class Bacteroidia; order Bacteroidales; family TTA-H9; genus TTA-H9. Next base: position 90,745 of record MWFC01000001.1, on the reverse strand, counting down.
CTTGAACAAGTCAAGGGAGGCAAACTTACCGGCAAGGAGCCTGTTGCCACCTCATCAGAAGTCGTAGGCAAGAAATCGAAAAAGAAGAAAAGGAAAAGAATCAGCGGCGAAAGCCTCCTGGAAAAGGCAACAACACCAAAATCTCAAACTCCTGTCGAAACTCATAAACCTGTGGTTCATAAGGCAAGAAAGAGGAAAGACAAGTCAAAGGATTACAGGGGAGTAAAAGAAGAGGTCAAGCCTGAATTGACAGAAGAAGAAATTCAAAAAAAGGTAAAGGAAACGCTTTCAGCTCTTAAATCGCAAACCAGTTCTACATCAAAAACGGCCAAGATCAGACGAGCTAAAAGAGCTGCCCAACTCGAGAAAAATGCCAGAAGGCTTGAAGAAGAAGAAGAACAGAAAAAAGTATTGAGAGTTACCGAATTTGTTACAGCCAATGAATTGGCCAGCTTGATGAATGTTCCGGTGAATGAAGTAATTAAAACTTGCCTCGACTTAGGTCTGTTTGTCTCGATAAATCAAAGGATTGATGCAGAAACTATCAGTATCATAGCTTCTGAATTTGGATATGAAGTAGCCTTTTCGGAAGAAGAGATCTTAGAAGATTCAGAGCAAAGATTCGAAGATCGACCCGAAGATTATTTGCCACGACACCCTATCGTTACTGTGATGGGCCATGTTGACCACGGCAAAACCAAACTTCTCGACTATATCCGCAACTCAAATGTAATTGCAGGAGAATATGGCGGTATAACTCAACACATTGGGGCTTATGAAGTAACATTAAGCAATGGGAAAAAAATTACCTTTCTCGATACTCCTGGTCATGAAGCCTTTACAGCCATGCGTGCACGTGGTGCAAAAATTACCGATATTGCCATTATAGTTGTAGCTGCCGACGACGGGGTAATGCCTCAAACCAAAGAAGCCATCAACCATGCACTAGCAGCATGTGTTCCTTTGGTGTTCGCTATCAATAAGATGGATAAACCTACAGCCAATCCTACCAGAGTTAAAGAAGAACTTGCCAGTTTGAATATTCTTGTAGAAGATTGGGGAGGGAAATATCAGTGTCAGGAAATTTCTGCAAAAACCGGTCAAAATGTTGACTTGCTTCTGGAAAAAGTCTTGCTTGAAGCCGAGTTACTCGATCTGAAGGCCAATCCTAAACGGCCGGCTATTGGTACGGTCATTGAATCCAGCCTCGATAAAGGCCGTGGCTACATAGCCAAAATTCTTGTCCAAAATGGCACACTTCATCAGGGCGATATTATTGTTGCCGGTAATGTATATGGAAAAATAAAGGCAATGTACAACGAACGCAACCAGTTCGTAAAAGAAGTTGGGCCCTCCTCTCCCATTCTCATTCTTGGACTCAGTGGTGCCCCACAGGCAGGCGACAAATTCAACGTGTTCCTCGATGATAAGGAAGCTAAAGCAGTTGCTAATAAACGTCAGCAACTTCAACGTGAAATGGAGATTAGGACACAGAAACATATTACCCTCGATGAAATTGGCCGTAGAATAGCCATTGGCGATTTCAAAGAACTCAACCTCATTGTAAAGGGCGATGTAGATGGCTCGGTTGAAGCTCTTTCTGACGCCTTGTTGAAATTATCTACCGATGAGGTGCAGGTAAATGTCATTCATAAATCGGTAGGTCAGGTTACCGAAACCGACGTTTTGCTGGCGTCGGCCTCCAATGCAATTATTGTGGGATTTCAGGTACGTCCTTCGGCCAATGCTAAAAAATTAGCCGAGCAGGAACAAATAGACATCAGGATCTATTCCATTATCTATCAAGCTATAGATGAAATAAAAGCCGCTATCGAAGGAATGATGGCACCCAAAATCGAAGAAAAAATCGTTTGTAATCTCGAGGTAAAGGAAATTTTCAATATCAGCAAGATAGGGACGGTAGCCGGATGCCTCGTCCTCGATGGCAGCATCAACCGGCATACGAAAATCAGATTAATCCGGGATGGCATCGTGATTTATACAGGCCGTCTGGGTTCACTCAAACGATTCAAAGAAGACGTAAAGGAAGTGAAGACAGGTCAGGAATGCGGCCTAAATGTCGAAGGGTTCAACGATATTAAAATAGGCGATATTATCGAAGGGTTCGAAGAAATCGAAGTAAAAAAATCATTGAAATAAAAAAACCTTGTCCTCCGATAAACAAAAAAATGCTCCCGGTAAAACAGTCAGGAGCATTTTTTCTTTAACCGACATTCCAATTAACGAATTGGCCTTACCATGATGGTTTCATGGCGGTCAGGGCCAGTCGAAACCATTACTATGGGAATTCCCACACGAGTTTCGATCAGGTGCAAATAATCCCCAAGCTCTTTGGGGAGCCCACTCACACATGAAACGTTGGCCAAACTCCTGGTCCATCCCTTTCTTTGCACATAAATGGGAGCTGCTTCACTGTAATCGTAAGGAAAATCTTCGATTTCTTCATCTTCTATGCGGTATTTATCACAAACTCGTATAGTTTCCAGTTTATTCAAGACATCTGTTTTGGTGAGGAATAAATGTGTAACTCCATTTAGCATCACCGAATAGCGTAAAGCCGGAATATCGAGCCAGCCACAGCGACGGGGTCTGCCCGTAGTCGAACCAAACTCGTGGCCTTCTTTTCTCAAAAAATCGCCTATTTCGTCATTTAGTTCGGTTGGGAAAGGTCCATTCCCTACTCTTGTACAATAAGCCTTGAAAACCCCGAAAACTTTGTCGATATATGAAGTGGGTACACCCAGACCAATACAAACGGCAGGTGCAACAGTATTGGAAGAAGTTACATAAGGATAGGCTCCGTAGTCTATATCTAAAAGTGAGCCTTGAGCTCCTTCGGCCAAAACTCTCTTGCCATTCCATAAGGCTCTTTGTATATAATATTCGCAATCGATCACCCGAAGTTGTTTCAGTGTAGTCAATGACTCCATCCATAAACCTTCGTATTCATCAAACGATAAGCCTTCGATGGTAATAGCATTCAAATCGACCGAATAATTCGAGGCAATCTGAAGATGCCGGTTTTTCAAGTCCTCATATTTCTGGTAAAAATTGGGGGATGCCAAGTCTCCTATGCGTATTCCATTGCGTCCTGTTTTATCTGTATATGTTGGGCCGATGCCTTTCAGAGTGGAACCAATTTTGGTGGAGCCTTTAGCCGATTCATAAACCGCATCCAGAAGTCGATGAGTAGGCAAAATAAGATGGCTGCGACGCGAAACCAGCAGATTGCGAAATATATCTACATCGGCTTTCTCTTTCAATATATCGATCTCTTTTCGAAGTATATAAGGATCGATGATTACGCCATTGCCAATAATATTGGTCGTATTAGAATTCAAGATTCCGGAAGGTATGGTATGAAGAATGAACTTGTATCCTTCGCTTTCGATAGTATGTCCCGCATTGGGCCCGCCCTGAAAACGAGCTATGATGTCGTATTCGGGAGACAATACGTCCACTATCTTTCCCTTTCCTTCGTCCCCCCATTGTAATCCAACTAATACATCCACTTTCATGATCGATAATTTATAGGTTGAATAATGTTTGTATATGCAAAATACTATTCCGATTTTTTTTAAAGTTAGTAAGGACAAAAAGAATATAACTTCCTTTCTTTCATTTTTTTGAAATCGGGAAGATTTTATTGGATAATGATGAGATCATCCCGCAACAATACTCACAAAAATAAGAAAAGTTAAGATTAGTTTTCTGCTTGTTTGCGTTTTCCGAAAAAAATAAGGGAATGTCCATCAATTTCAACGTCTAATAGACGCTCAACGTCTTTCTGAATTTCGATGATACGAGGGTCGCAAAACTCGAGTACTTCTTTCACCTCGCCGTCTTGATAGCAAATTACATGGTCATGCTGCTGAAATTTGAAGGATTTTTCATATACTGCAGAAGCAGAGCCAAATTGATGCTTCGAAACCAGGCCGCAATCGAGTAATAAATCCATTGTATTATAGAGAGTTGCACGGCTAACTTGATATTTATTCCGCTTCATGTGCAGATAGAGCGATTCTATGTCGAAATGACCATCGGTTAAATAAATTTCCCTCAAAATGGCAAAACGTTCGGGAGTCCTTCGATGTCCTTTCTGCTGTAAATATTCCGCAAAGAAATTCTGAACTGTTTCTAAAGTGGCTTTATTAGCATTCTTTTGATTCATAACCCGATAAATATTACAATGGATGTTCTATCTTAATCAATTACAAATTCATTAAAAAACCAAAGTTACTATTTTTATTAAAACTAATTTTAAATAATTTTCATCCTGGTTCAGATTGACTATAAAGGTGAATAATTGTCGATTCGTGTAACGCTTTGAACTGCATTAACCTTTTTCAATTTATTTATTAAATTATTGAGTTGATCTACATTCACAACATACAGAAAGAAGATACCCTCCGAAACTCCATTATCGCTTTCAAAGTGAATTGATTTAATATTGATATCCATTTCGTTGGAAATAAGTTCAGATAATTCATGTAAAAGGCCTTTCCGATCGATGGCATCGAGCTTAATGCCTGTCATCACCGAAAGGTTCAATTCTTCTGTCCATTTTACTTTCACCACGTTATGGCTAAATGTCGACATCAAATGGACAGCCTCGATGCATTGTGCTCTGTGGATCACTACGCCCTGATGATGGTCGATATAACCGATGACATCGTCGCCAGGGATTGGTTTACAGCAATCTGCCACAATATATTTAACTTGATCGAGATTACTGTCGAGAAGTTGAAGTTCGGAATTTTTACGTAAGTGATGAATGATTTCAAACGACAAGGAGCTATTGGGATTGTGTTTGCTGCGATGAAACGGGTTAAGAGAGAACCAGCTACGACTGGGGGGTGCCATGATAGACGAAATATACTTGGGATCGAGTATTCCCTGGGCGACATCATAATAAAGATCGAGTGTATTTGCCCGGTTGGTTTTTTGCAGTAATTCGTTCAATTTTTCATCTGTAAAAGGGATATTGAGTTTGTTAAATATTTGGAGGACTTTTTGTTCGCCCACGTTATAAAATTTTTTCTTTTTTTCTCGGATATATTCCCGAATTCTTGTTTTTGCCCTTGAAGTCTTTACGTGGTCTAACCAATCTTCCGATGGTTCCTGAATTTTCGAAGTCAAAATCTCGATTTGGTCGCCACTCTTTAGCTCATAAAAACGGTTCTGGAGTTTATGATTTACATTGGCCCCTATGCAATGGTTTCCCTCATCGGGATTGATTGCATATGCAAAGTCAAGGACGGTGCTGCCGGCGGGCAAAATACGAAGTTCTCCATCCAATTTGAACACGAAGATTTCGCTCGAAAAAAGGTAACCTTGCACATCTTCGAGAAAATCAAGAGCTCCTGCTTCTCCATTTTGAAGCATATCACGTATACGATCGAGCCAATTGTCGATGTTCTTATCATCGTAATACTGTCCTTTATATTTCCAATGTGCGGCATATCCTTTTTCAGCAATTTCGTCCATACGTTCGCTACGAATCTGTACTTCGACCCATTTGCCCTCTTTGCTCATCACTGTTGTATGCAATGCTTGATAGCCATTGGCGCGTGGAATGGAAATCCAGTCTCTCAAACGGTCGGGTTTCGGACGGTAATGAGAAGTAACAATGGAATAAGCCTGCCAGCATGCAGATCTTTCGTCATTAATGGGCACATCCAGAATAATGCGTATGGCGAATACATCGTAAACTTCATCGAAGGGGATATGTTTTTTTTTCATCTTGGTCCAGATAGAATAGACTGATTTGTTTCGTCTCATGATTCTATATCTGAACCCTTTTTCTTTGAGGTCTTTTTCGATGGGTTTGATAAATTCTTCGGCGAAGTTGGCTCGGACGGGGTCGGATTCGGCCATGCGTCGTGAAATTTCTTTATATATTTCGGGTTCGGTAAATTTGAGGGCGAGGTCTTCCATTTCGCTCTTAATGCTGTAAAGGCCTAGTCGATGAGCCAATGGTGCAAAGAGGTAAGTGGTTTCGGCAGCAATCTTCAATTGTTTTTCAGGCCGCATATATTGAAGGGTGCGCATATTATGAAGCCGGTCGGCCAATTTGATGAGGATTACTCTTACATCATCGGAAAGAGTAAGCAGAAGTTTGCGATAATGTTCGGCTTGGTCGGAAGGTTGGGTGTGATCGAAAATTTCCTTGATTTTGGTTAAACCTTCGCAGATGCGAGCTATTTTATCTCCGAAGAGTCGATGGATATCTTCAACGGAATATAGGTCGGAGCGGTCTTCCACAACGTCGTGGAGCAAGGCAGCAGCAATAGAAGTAGCTCCCAGTCCGATTTCTTCGGCACAAATGCGGGCAACTTCCAAGGGATGATAAATATAAGGCTCGCCACTTTTCCGCCTCATGTCCTTATGGGCATCCAGCGCCACTTCGAAGGCTTTTCTGATGAGGGCAAGATCTTCTTTTGCTTGTTCAGGTTTAAGATGGAAAGCAGTCAAAAGACGCTTGTAGCGTTTCAGTATTTCTTTCCGTTCGGCCTGAACATCGTATCCTATCAATAAGAGTTTTTCGGTTTGCATAATTTTCCCCCTTGTAAAACTACCATCATCCAAAAATATACCGAATCATTTCATCCATTCTATCCACTGTAATAATTTCTATTTCTTTATTTTTATCGTAAGAATTTTTCAAGGCAAAGCGGGAGATGATCATTTTTTTGAAGCCAGCTTTTTGAGCCTCTGCAATTCTGGCATCGAGTCGTGTAACGGGTCTGATTTCGCCTGAAAGGCCCATTTCGGCAGCAAAGCATAAATGAATGGGCAAGGGAATATCTTCGGAAGAGGAAAGCAAGGCGGCGGCTATAGCAAGGTCGGCGGCTGTATCGTCGAGGCGGATGCCTCCGGCTACATTTAAAAAGACATCCTTGTTCGAAAACCTAAATCCAAGACGTTTCTCAAGAACTGCCAATATCATGTTCATACGGCGATAATCGAATCCGGTCGATGAACGCTGTGGAACACCAAAAGTCGAAGTAGCCACGAGTGCCTGAACTTCGGCTAACATAGGTCTTGATCCTTCGATGATGGTAGCGACAGCAATCCCTGAAATATCGTCAGGATGCTGAGAAATAAGCAGTTCGGCTGGATTGATGATCTGGCGAAGTCCATTAGCATTCATCTCGAAAATTCCCAGTTCATTGGTCGAGCCAAAACGATTTTTCATGGTTCGTAAAATGCGATAGCCATGATTGCGGTCGCCTTCGAATTGTAAAACCGTATCTACAATATGTTCCAGAACCTTAGGTCCTGCAAGTGCTCCATCCTTTGTAATATGACCAATCAATACCACTGGAACATTGGTGGTTTTGGCATATTTCTGTAATTGGGCTGTGCATTCACGCACCTGCGAAATACTGCCTGCTGGGCTGTCGATTACATCGGTTTGTAGGGTTTGAATAGAATCTATGATGAGGATTTCGGGTTGAAGTTGTTCCGCTTGGTGAAAAACCTCTTCCAAGTCTGAATCGGTAAAAATGTAACATTGCGAACCATTTTTCTGAAGCCGTTCGGCACGTATATGCAATTGAAGCTCCGATTCCTCACCCGATACGTACATGATTTTATATTGTTTCATGTCGAGTGCGACTTGCAGCAACAATGTAGATTTACCAATGCCAGGTTCACCTCCAATGAGGATAATTGAACCAGGGACGAAACCTCCACCTAATACCCTGTCGAATTCGGGGTAATGTGTCGGAATTCTTGGCTGCTCGATATTTTGAATAGAGTCGATATGAATTGCCCCATGAGAAGAAGATTTTTTTTCGATTGAATCACTATGCCGATGTATCACTTCCTCCACATAAGTATTCCATTCTCCACAAACCGGGCAGCGCCCGAGCCATTTCGGAGATTCCGTTCCACAATTGCTGCAAAAAAATGCACTTTTGATTCTCATAACAGCCCTATGGCGATCTGCCACCGAAATTACAAAAAATTCAGGAGCTTTGTCGAATCTTTTGCTCGATCAAGCTGGTAGAATATCCTTCGACAAGAGGAAGCGTAACCACTTCACCGCCATTTTCGGTAACTATGTCGGAACCAATAATTTTTTCGGGTTTATAGTCGGCTCCTTTTACCAGAATATCGGGTTGAATCGTTCGTATAAGTTCGATAGGAGTATCTTCCTCGAAAATAATTACAGCATCGACGAATATAAAACTCGCCAAGAGCGATGACCTGCTTTTCTGGTCCATAATGGGTCGGCCTTCGCCTTTAATACGCCGGGCACTTTCATTGGAGTTGAGGCCAATAACGAGAATATCTCCCAGATCGGCGGCCCGGATAAGATAATCGATGTGGCCCAGATGAACCAGATCGAAACAGCCATTAGTAAAAACGATCTTAAAGTTCTTGAATCGCCAGTAAGCTAATAGACGCTGCAGCTCGATCGAGTCAGCATCAAATACTTTCTTCTGTATTAAATATTCTAAATCCATACGATACTTTATTTTTAACGGGTAATAGAATCAATGATGATAAACCAGCTATTATGAGCATAATAGTTTGCGTTGCCCATAATAACCAGCCCATGGCATAACCAATAATGGAACTGATGCCGTAAATTACCAGAGTTTCGGCTACGATAGCTGGATATACACCTATGCCGCCCTGTACCAGAATAATACCTATCGAACCAAATACCAGCACTGCCAAACCAGCACCTAAGCCTAAACCGGAAGTTTCGGGTAAGCTTAGAAAAACTATCCACGACATAAAAAAATATGCTACCCAGATAAACAGAGTATGAAAAATAAATTCGATAGGCCGGTTTAATTTTAAGATAGACCAAATGCCATCCCATACCCCTTTACCCATATCCTTGAGTTTTCTTACAAATCTAAAACGATAGAATTTTTTTCGAAAAACAATCAGCAAAACGATTAAAAGCACAAAAGCGCCTAAAATAGCCCATTTCAACAAACCAACGTTTTCGACCGATCCTAATGAATGCATCAATGGAGTATAAATTTTTTCGTTGACATACTGACGAATGAGGTCGATTTGCAGAACAAGGTTTAGAATGAACAAAAGAATAAAAACGATCAGATCGAGGGTTCGTTCGGTGATGACTGTGCCGAGCGATTTATTGAAAGGGATTTTTTCGTAACGTGCCAGCACACCGCAACGGCCGAGTTCACCCAAGCGAGGAAGTGCCAGATTGGCAAAATAGCCCACAAAGACTGCCATTAAAACGTTGGAATATTTGGGCTTGTATCCCATGGGTTCCATCAGGATGACCCAACGTCGAGCCCTCGAAGCATGACTGGCTAATCCTATACAAATAGAAATTGCAATCCAGAAGTAATTGGCTCTACGAAATGAAGCGATAATTTCGCTGCGTTCCTGAGCAGTAAGGTTGCGTACGAAAATCCAGATAAAAAAAATCCCTATACTGAGGAAAAACAGAAAACGGAAAATGTTCAGTAATTTCTTCCTCATTACCAATTCAATTGATTATTCTTACCAGGAAAAATAATGGTAGGTTTGAAATTCTTTGCTTCTTCAAAATCTATAGTCGCATAGGAAACGATGATTACCAGATCACCCACTGCTACCATACGTGCAGCAGCACCATTGATGGCTATTACACCACTGCCTCTTTTCCCTTTTATTACATAGGTTTCGAAACGTTGGCCATTATTGATATTATAAATAAAAACCCTTTCATTCTCGATAATATTGGCTGCATCCATCAAATCCTCATCAATGGTAATGCTTCCAATATAGTTCAAGTCGGCAGCCGTTACCGTAGCTCTATGGATTTTCGATTTCAATATTTCAATCATCATAAGATTAACAAGCAAAATTTAATTCTGGATCTTTTAAGGTTTTTCAACCCTATTCAACTCAAACTCGAGTTTCTTTTAATACAATATTGTCAATTAGACGAACCTCACCGAGATAAACTGCAATAAATGCCCTGATGTTAGCAGCATCATTCCAGTCATCGACAGGCTGAAGGCTCGATGAATCAGAAAATTCGAAATATTCGAGCCTGAAAGATGGGTGATTCTGAAACCGGCGGATGATTTCGTTTTTTAAATCTTTGACCGTCAATTTGCCAGCATTTCCCTGAGCAAAAACGAGATTTTGATATATAAATGAAGCCTGAGCCCTTTCGGAAGCCGCAAGGTGCCGATTTCTCGAACTCATGGCCAATCCATCGGGCTCTCTTACGATGGGGCATCCTATAGTTTCGACGGGTAATTGAAATTGCTCGACCATCTTTCGGATGATGACCAGTTGCTGATAATCCTTTTCTCCGAAATAAGCTCGATGAGGCCGAAGAATATCGAATAAACGCCTGACTACAATGGCAACTCCATTAAAATGCCCTGGCCTATAAAAACCTTCCATCACTTGTTCAAGCAATCCAAACGAATAAGATTCGGTCGGAACTTGGGGATACATTTCTTCGACCGAAGGTGCAAAAACCATGTTACATCCCTCAGATTCAAGAAGTTCGAGATCATTATCCAGCGTACGAGGATATTTCTTGAGGTCGTCAGCATTATTAAATTGGATTGGATTTACAAAAATGCTAACGATTGTGCTGTCGTTTTGTCGAATCGATTGATGAACCAGAGACAAATGTCCCTGGTGCAAAGCGCCCATCGTTGGGACAAATCCTACCTTTTTCCCCAACGATTGTTCAGAAAGAGAAAACTGCGTGGCTTCAGCCCGAGTTGTAACTAATTGCATTTCAATTTAATTCTGTTTTACAATATCGAGCAAGTCGGCTTCGGGTCGTTTGGTAAATCTTTCGACTATGCGCCCGATTTCTTTTCCATTTTTATACAAAATAATAGTGGGAATCTTCTCGATATTGTACTTTTTCACATTGATATTGCCAGCCTTTTTGTTCCTGTCAACACAAATCATTTCGAATTTTTCCGGATTCAAGGGATCATACTCTGCTGTATAAAGAACATGTAAAAGGCGTGGAATTTCTTCCTGAGTATCGGTGCACCAAGTTCCCATGATGACCCTGAAAGTAACATCATCCAAATAGGGTTTCAGGGCTTGCACTAATGAATCATTGGGTTCGTAGTTATACAAGCCATTATTATAGAAATCTTTGAAAATTTCGGTTTTCAAGCCTTCAACATTTACATAGCCTACATAAATATCCTTACCGGTAGTTTCATCTTTCACGATTTGATTATATACCTTTTCGTGTTTGCAACTCATCAGCATCAGAAGAATAAGTGATAAACCCCAGAATGTAATTTTTTTCATAGAAATGGATTTTTATATGATTCACTGATTTTCGATAGAAAAAATTTTTTATTTGTTATTCTATATTGATGGCTTCGACCGATTTGATTTCGGGGATTGCCTTTATCATAGCTTGTTCAATTCCATTTTTCAGAGTCAGGATACTGAAAGGGCAGGTGCCGCAAGCTCCAACGAGTTTTACATTTACCTGCATATCGTCGGTAAGGTCTAGAAATTCTATATCACCACCATCGCGCTGCAGATAAGGACGAATCTGATCTATTACATTACGGACTTTTTTTTCTATATCTTGATTATTCATAATTTAGTGAGGTTTAAAGATTTATTATAAATAGATGCGGGTCGGAAAAGTTCCTTTTCCGACCCGCAAAATTAATCCTTTTTACTAAATCCAAACGTATAGTTTTGAATGATTTTAAATTAAAGCCCTACCACCTTCAATCCTTGCTCGAATACGACATCCTTTGGTATGCCAGCTTGAGCAATCTTATCGAGCGAAGTCTGCATTTTAGGAGGAATGTTTCCCATATCGGCAATCAATTGCTGAGCTTTCCGATAATCCCCATCTCCCTGAATTTGAATGATCATACCCGAAAGATCGCTGACAGCTTTTTTCATTTTTTCGAGATCGATCTTATATGTGCCCGTAGAGGGATCCATTTTTATGGCTTCATTTTGAAGAAAATAGTTGAATTGAATCATATTAGCTTTGCCATGGGCGCTCGAGGCACCGAACCTCACACTACGAAAAATCCCTGCAAGAAAAGTAACGTAATTTTCCATCAGATCGCGGTCGGTCATTTCTCCCATGTTATGCATGGTAGTTATCAAATGAAGACCGGTGATATCAGCCTTGGCTTCTTCAAGTGCACTGTATGTGTCTTTCAAGGTTTCCCTGACATCGGCATTCCCTTTTATGGTTTGGTGAACGCCGAGCCCATGAGCAATCTCGTGAAACATGACATTTTCGAAAAAAGCATCGAATCTGACATATTTTAATTGGGAAGGATCGAGCACCAAAGTGGCAATGGGTAATAAAATTTTATCGAACTTGGCATGCATGGTGTTTTTTAGCTGCAGTCTTCTACTTCCCTTTAATTTCTGAATCTGAGGATCATTAGGGAGGTTAATGGCTATGGTCTTGCTTCCTGCATTACAATCGCCAGCGTAATAAATGGCATCGTAAACGCCCAGATCGGAAGATGAAGCAGGGGTTTCAGCCTTATAGGCTTCAGGCACGGAAAGAGATTTTTGAAGTTTGGGCAATAAAGTCACGATATGTTCGATATTCTTAGTCCATTCCAGATCTTTTATCAGTATGAAGGATTCAAACGAAGTTTTATATCCAAATAACTGATCTTCATAGTTTTCGATGGGTCCAAGAATAAAATCGATATGATTGTTTTTCATGTCCATCCACGCCAAATCACTTTCATAATAATGATCGGTGGTTAGTGCTTTAGCTCTGAGTTGTAAATAATTCTTCAAACCAGAATCTTCGGTTAACGAAGCCGCCTCAAGCAGTAAAGCCGAGGCTTTCGTCAATTGGTCACTATAAGCCTCACGATAAGGAATCACAATCAATTCTCCTTTCGCGTTACGTCGAATTAGCGTATATAAACTCGTTTTTGAAGGATCAGCCAATTTTTCGAATTCTTCTGTGGTCATATCCTGGGGATAGAAATTTGCCCCTAAAGGTTTCGGACTAACTCCATCTATGAAAGGCTCATTATTATTAAGCCTATCCCATGGCCCATAATTGATCTCGGCAAAACGCCTGGTTAATGAATCGAGCCCTGGCAATAATTCTTCCTTATTCCCATAGGTTTGTAACCAATAAAGCTCGTCCATGATATCTGCGGCTTGAAAAAGCAAAGGAAGTATCTGCCTTTCCTTTTCGGTGAGTTGACCTAAATCAGTGGTTAATTGAACAATAGCATATTCATCAACTTTTTGTTTCATAGCAGCCATCTTCGTTTCATCTTGTTTTGGCTGATTCCTTTGGCAGCTACTTGCTACAATCAGCAGCACCACGCTCATCAATAATAACTTTTTGATTTTCATCGAATTTTAATTTTAATGGGTAGATTTTAAAATATATATCCTTATCCGGAAATAAAAGGTTAATTTATTCGTTTGCAATATTTTAAATAGATATTCATAGGTAATTAAAGCACGAATAACATTAATGCACCAAATTTATAAATATTCACGAGTTGAAATGCCAAAGACATAAAAACAAATAGCAAAAGCTTGTCGGAATGCTCACATCATGGTCGAAGGATTATTCTTTCGGCTTCAGCAGTACATCTTTGAGCTGAAATCGAAGATAAAGGATTTTAGCACCCGAGGCAAGCCATTGTTTTTCGTAAAAAGTTTGAACCTGCTTGATATCATTATCATCTGTAGATGAATAGAGATCGTAGGTGGCATAAAGCAGTCTATGCCCTTCATTGGAAATCACATTCAAGGTATATTCAAAAAAAGACAGGTTGTCGGTTTTAAGGTGAATAACATGGTCAGGGTTGAGTATATTAGCATAAGTATCGAGGAATCGAGGAGAAGTAAGTCGATGGCGTTCGGAAGGTTTATTGGGTTGGGGGTCAGGGAAAGGGATAAATATTTCGTTGACTTCACCGGGAGCAAAAATCTTATGAAGGTTTTGCACTTGTGTTCGGACAAATGCGGCATTCGTCAGGCCGAGCTGAAGGCATTGCCGGGCACCTATGAACATTCGGGCACCCTTTATATCTACAGCCACATGATTTCTGAGAGGGTATTTCCTTGCATTGAATACCGTATACTCTGCTTTCCCACAGCCCACTTCGAGGTATATAGGCGATGGTTGCGAAAAAAAACTAGGATACCAATTCCCACGTAGTCGAAAACCTTCAATAAGTTCACAATATGCGGGCTCAAAAAAATGAGGAAGTTTCTTGCTTTCAGCCCAAAAAATCCGTTTCTTTTTTGCCACACTTAAAAAGATTAGAGATTGCAAAATTAGCCGCTCATCCAATGCAATAAAATTTCAATCGTCATTTGCCGGACTTCACTCGATAAAATGCTTCGATAAGGCGTTGTTTACGTTTTTATTATATAAAAATTCGATTCTTCTTCAAAAAGATGGCCATTTCTCTAAAAATCTTCGGAAGAATCAAATCTTCAAAATCCACAAATCTTGAAATGATTTTGTTTTGAATTCGTTGAGTGCATGCTGAGCGTCCTGTTTCGAAAAAAACGAAGCGATGCTCACTCTTGTAAGCCCCAAGGAAGAAGTACCTGCCAAAGTTGCGTCGAACCCTTTTTGCCTGAGCTCGTCCCTGAGCCGGTAGGCATTATTGATGTCTTTAAAACACCCGGCAATAAGATGGAATCGCTGCGAAGATGCCATAGAATTTTCGTCTGTTACCGATACTTTGGCATTGTATTCGTCAAAACGATCCTGTGATTTTTCCTTCGAAGATGAAATACGCATTATATCAGCATTGAGCACGATTACTGGGAAAACAGTATCTGTAAAAGCATCATGAATTCTATTGAGTGAATATTCTTCGGGTTGAAACTTCTTTTCTATATGAGGAATTCTCGGTTCAATGGTATATGGGTTTGAAATTGCTTTTTCGTCGATGGGTTGTTGAGAAATGTTTCCACCTAACGAAGAGTAATTGACAACGCCATCGAGGACGCCTGTTTGATAAACTGAATACAGTGCCAGCAGTAATATAGGCAATATCATAAGTGTCCATTTCAGTCCTTCTGCAACATTATGTGTCCGAAATCGGGAGAAATGTTTTCTATTGTGAGCCATCGAGCCGACTTCTGCAAGTTTTCTGCGAACCGGCATTGCCGACACGGGAGCAAGGCCAAAGGCATCATCGAGAAAATTGGTATGAGGATCGGGTTCGAAAATTAAATTCTTCGTATTGTCATGTCGCAAATTGCCCAATGAAGCGAAATGCAGAATTTTTCCCGCATTCAGCTCAGAAATACAGTAAAATGTAAATCGCTGAATCTTATCGAGAGCCTGTGGATAACTGATTCCCTTAAGCAGTGCATAATGAGATGCCAGAAGCCCGTCATTTACCTTTAAAGCAGAATTGAAACCAACCCTTCCCGAAGGTGGATAAATACGATTCGATGTCTGATCGATTCGAGCAGAAACATTGTAGGTAATAAAACCACCCACATCTGGAATAATCATACATCCGCTCGATGGTAACAAATCGACAATTAATTTCGTTATTTCAGTATAAAGTTCTCCTTCTTCCATAAAAGAATTTGAAATCTTTGCTCACAAATTTAAAAAAACTTCTCGGGAGATTTACAAATTGTTCATAAATTTTGATAAGTCTTCGGGAGTATCAATCGAAAAACTCTCGAAATGAGTTTCCTCCATGTAAATGTCGAAACCGTGATAAAGCCATCGAAGCTGTTCCAGTAATTCAGCCTTTTCTAATGGCGATTCGGGTAATTGAATGATTTGGAATAGAGTATCAACTCTATATCCATATATGCCGATATGCTTGTAAAAAACAGTCAATTCGAGCCATTTTTCCATTGACACATTTCTAACGAATGGAACCGCTTGGCGCGAGAAATATAAAGCCTTTCCCTGATTAGAAACAATGGCTTTGACTATATTTGGATCGAATAAGTCGGTTGCCGTAGTAATCTTCTTGTATAAACTGGCTATTTGTACTTCATTGCGACAGAGCAGTTGGGCAACTCTTCCAATCTGTTCGGGCCGTATAAAAGGCTCATCACCCTGAATATTTATTACTGAATCGAAGTGATCATTCCGACTGATAAGTTTGATTGCTTCGGCACAGCGAGAGGTTCCACTGGGATGATCAGGAGAAGTCATCACGGCCTTGCCACCGTTTTCGATTACATGTTTGAAAATGCGTTGATCGTCGGTAGCCACAACAACCTCATCGAGTTTTTGCACTTTTGCAGCTTGTTCATAAACTCGCATTATCATGCTTTTGCCTTTGATATCAGCCAGAGGTTTACCCGGAAATCTTGTCGAAGCATATCTTGCAGGAATGATGCCTGCTATCTTCATAGGTTGTAGCTTGAGAGTAAAAGAAAAATTTCAAAAATCGAGAGTTTCGATCAGGTTATCATCGACCAGATTAGGAAGCGTAACTTTCAAGTGGGGTTCATGCTGCATGGTTTTTTGGATAGTGAGCATAGCGCCCTGGTTACGTGCCCATGAACGCCGTGCAATGCCATTGTTTACATCCCAGAAGAGCATGGATCTAAGACGGTGCTGGGCTTCAGCCGTTCCATCGAGAACAAGGCCAAAACCTCCATTAATGGCTTCACCCCAGCCAACACCTCCGCCATTGTGAAGCGAAACCCAAGTGGCACCTCTGAAAGAATCTCCTGCCATATTCTGTACAGCCATATCGGCCGTAAATGATGAACCATCATAGATGTTCGAAGTTTCCCTGAAGGGAGAATCAGTACCCGAAACATCGTGATGATCTCGTCCTAGAACTATGGCAGCCGAAATTTCTCCTCTGGCGATGGCCTGATTGAAGGCTTCCGAAATACGAATGCGCCCTTCGGCATCGGCATATAAGATCCTGGCCTGAGAACCTACCACAAGATTATTGGTTTTTGCTTGACGTATCCATAAAAGATTGTCCTTCAACTGTTGCTGAATCTCGACAGGAGCATCTGTGAGCATTTTTTCGAAAATATCTCCGGCAATCTGATCGGTTTTGTCCAGATCGGCCGGATTGCCACTGGTGCACACCCAACGAAACGGACCAAAACCATAATCGAAATACAATGGCCCCATAATATCTTGAACATACGAAGGATAAATAAAATTTCCACTTGCATTGAAGATATCGGCTCCTGCCCTGCCCGATTCCAATAAGAATGCATTGCCATAATCGAAGAAATACATTCCATTAGCTGCAATTTTGTTGATGGCTGCCACTTGCTTGCGCAGTGACGCTTTTACCTTTTCCTTGAAAACTTCGGGCTGGCTAACCATCATTTCCTGTGATTCTTCGAAAGAAAGACCGACCGGATAATAACCACCTGCAAAGGGGTTATGCAAAGAAGTTTGATCGGAACCAATATCTACGTGAATATCATCGATGGCAAGCCTTTCCCATAAATCGACCACATTCCCCAGATAAGCAATCGAATGAGGCTTACCCATTTCTTTCCAATGCAAAGCAGTTCGAATAGCCTTTTCTACATCATCGATCACTTCGTCTACCCAGCCTTGGTTGAAACGCTTGTAAGCTGCCTTGGGATTGATTTCGGCCACCAGGCTCACTACGCCTGCAATATTCCCTGCTTTTGGTTGCGCACCCGACATGCCTCCCAAACCACTCGAAACAAATAATTTCATTTCTGAAGCCGAATCTTTACGAGATATTTTCCGGCTGGCATTCATAATGGTAATCGTTGTACCATGCACAATTCCCTGAGGACCAATATACATGTATGAACCGGCGGTCATCTGCCCATATTGGGATACTCCAAGTGCATTGAATTTTTCCCAATGGTCAGGACTGGAATAGTTGGGCACAACCATTCCATTGGTAACTACTACGCGAGGTGCTTCAGGATGAGAAGGGAACAATCCCAAAGGATGTCCCGAATACATCACCAAAGTCTGATGATCGGTCATAGTAGCCAGATATTTCATGGTGAGGAGATATTGTGCCCAATTCTGAAAAATAGCTCCATTGCCTCCGTAGATGATCAATTCGTGAGGATGCTGGGCTACGGCTTCATCCAAATTGTTCTGAATCATCAGCATGATGGCGGCAGCCTGAGGAGTTTGAGCAGGGTATTCCCAGATAGGGCGAGCATAAATTCTATAATCAGGACGAAAACGGTACATGTAAATTCGGCCATAATGCTTCAATTCTTCGGCAAATTCTTTCGCCAGAACAGCATGATGCTTTGCTGGAAAATATCGTAGCGCATTACGAACGGCTAATTTCTTTTCTTCCTTGGTTAATATATCCTTACGCTTTGGAGCATGATTTATGTTAGGATCGTAAGGTTTGGGCAAAGGGAGTTCATCCGGAATACCCTGCAGAATTTGATTCTTGAATTCGGTGTTATCCATAATGATAATGCAATTGATTCGAATCGTAAAAATAAAAAAATTCGTTAAATTACGGTATATGTTTTACTTGACTCAGGATGCCCGATAAAAGTGCTCTAGCTCTGAAGAGTTGAGCTTTAACCGTACCTAAGGGCATATTGAGTTCAGTCGAAATTTCTTCATAACTCATTTCCTGAAAGTAACGCATCTGCACCAAGCGTTTATACCTTGGTTTAAGTTGATCGACTATCTCACGGAGAAATTGATTGGATTGTTTTTTCATGAGAGCTTGTTCGGGGTCAAGGCAGTCATCGGGTAAACCCCACGAAAGTTGATCAAAACCCGTATCATCACAATTATAAGTATAATTAGAAGCATCCAGCGACAAGGTATTCTTCTTCTTCCTCATGAAATCGATGCAATTGTTGGCAGCAATCCTAAAAAGCCAGGTACTAAATGCATAGATAGGAGTATACTGGTGGAGATTTTTAAATGCCTTGCTAAAAGCTTCCATCATCATATCTTCGGCATCGTCCACATCGTTGGTCATTTTCAGCATAAGATAATACAACGATTCGCGGTAATTGTCCATTAATTTTGCATAAGCACGCTGGTCGCCCCCATGCAAGGCTTGCTGTATCCATTGATAATCTCGATTGGCCTTTTCGGTGAATTCTGTACTTATTTCCATTGCTTTCTTTTAACAAAACGATTGGTCAATACCACGTAATGGAGTACGATCATTTCGATGAATTCCAGAATTGGCGAAATTAACAATAATTTACCTGTTTGAAGTTTTTTCATGGCATTGCCATAGATAACTAACTGGCTTATTAGGCGTAATATGAACATTGAAACTACTAATGGCCATGGAAATCCGAGCAATAACAAAATAATGAAAAAGAAAAATACGAGGAATTGACTCAGGGAATATAAGCCCAGCACGAATTTATGCCAAGGTTTATAATGCAGGCCTGTAGTCAGGTGCCTGCGTTTTTGTCGAATCCATTCCCTGAAGTTTTTCTTGGCTGACGAAAAGGTAAACGAAGCAGAGTCGAGACTGCAACGAGTATTGCTCTTCGTAGCTACCTGATTGATGAATAAATCATCGTCGCCAGACTCGAGAGAATAATGCGAAATAAAACCGTTTACCTGATAAAACAGCGATTTCTTATAGCTCAAATTGCGACCCACTCCCATATAGGGCATCCCTGCCATGGCCAGCGAAAGATACTGCAAAGCCGTATGGAAGGCATTGAAACGCTGAATGATATTCCCGAGTCCCTTGGTTTCGTAAAAGCCACTATATCCCAAAACGACCGAGGTTTCATGGGTATAAGCCGATACCATGGTCTTGATCCACTGGGCGGAAGCGGGACGACAATCGGCATCCGTAAGCAGTATAATTTCATGTTTTGCCGATTTTATACCAATGCTTAATGGAAATTTCTTGCCCGAGAAAAAATTCAGGTCTTTTTCGATATTCACAATCGAAAGATTAGGGTATTCTTTCTGAAAATTCCTCAACACATAAAGGCTATCGTCATCACTGGTATGATTTACCACAACCACCTCGAAAACAGGATACTCCTGATTTAAAATATAAGGCAGATTCTTTTTCAGATTTTCGTATTCGTTTCGGGCGCAAATTACTACAGACACCTCCGGCCATTGCTCAATAATAGCAGGTCTATAATTGTGGAAGGCCAAACGAATGAATATACCCCAATAATAGAAAAGCTGGATAATAATTACACTTGAATAAATAATAAAGAGCCAGAAATAAGGAAGTTGGGGAAGGTTATTAAAATCCATAAGACGGAGTATGATGATTGCTGCAAAATTATTCAAAAGCCGTTGCTGGAAAATGAAAACTCCCTCCAAAATTATGAACAATTTGTTGATAAGTTACACCGCTTGGGAAACCGCTTTCGATAAAAAGACACGTAAACATTAATTTTGCAGCCTTAAAATAAATGTCTGTTTTGATAAAATTTAACATAAAATTTACTGATCGTCAAACCCAAGCACGAACTGGATGTTTGGATACAGATAACGGACTCGTGTTAACTCCGGCGTTTATGCCTGTAGGAACAGCGGGCAGCGTAAAAGCCGTTCATGCAAAAGATCTTTTCGAAGATACCTCTGCCCTTATTATTTTAGGCAACACCTATCATTTATATTTAAGGCCAGGGCTCGAGGTTTTGAAGAAAGCAGGAGGTCTGCATAGATTCAGCAGCTGGAATGGTGCTATACTGACCGATAGCGGAGGATATCAAGTTTATAGCCTGGCTTTGCGCCGTAAGCTCACTCCAGAAGGTGTAGTTTTTCAATCGCATATCGACGGTTCTCGCCATCTATTTACTCCCGAAAGGGTTATTGATATTCAGAGAATTATTGGTGCCGATATTCTCATGGCTTTTGACGAATGCACTCCTTATCCATGCTCCTACGATTATGCCTCGAAAAGCTTGCAACTAACACATTCATGGCTCGACCGCTGCTTGAAAAGATTTAACGAAACCCAGCCCGAATACCATTACGACCAAAGTTTATTTCCCATTGTTCAAGGAAGTGTTTACGAAGACCTTCGCCTGCAATCGGCCGAATACATTGCTTCGAAAAATGCTCCGGGGAATGCCATAGGAGGCTTGTCGGTAGGCGAACCTGCCGAAATAATGTATCAACTTACCGAAAAAGTCTGCCAAATTCTACCATCCGATAAGCCACGATATTTGATGGGAGTTGGCACTCCGGCCAATATTCTCGAAAGCATAGCACTGGGCATCGACCTGTTCGATTGTGTACTTCCTACCCGCAACGGCCGCAATGGACAGTTATTTACTTTGGAGGGCATCATCAACATTAAAAACGAAAAATGGAAAAACGATTTTAGCCAAATAGACCAAGAAGGCACTTCCTTTGTAGATCACTTGTATTCTCGCGCTTATCTGCGTCATCTTTTCGTAACTGGCGAAATTCTCGGCCCCATGGTCGCAAGCCTTCATAACCTTCGCTTTTACCACTGGCTGATGGAAGAATCGAGAAAACATATCATGAAAGGCGATTTCGGAGAATGGAAAAACCTGATGATCCCCCGATTGAGTCAAAGATTGTAAATTCGCACTTTGTATCCCATATTCATGAGGAAAAATTTTATATCATTCCGACTCACCGTAATCGATCGTTATATTATCCGAAAATTCCTCGGAACATTTTTCTATTCTATTGGCCTGCTCATCATTATCGTCGTCGTTTTCGATGTTTCCGAAAAAATCGATGATTTCTTAACCCGACGAGCACCTCTGCGAGCTATCATCTTCGATTATTACCTGAATTTCATTCCCTATTTTATCAATCTTTTCAGTTCGCTCTTCACCTTTATTGCCGTCATTTTTTTTACATCACGACTTGCCGAACGCTCCGAAATCATTGCAATGCTCAGTAGCGGAATCAATTTCTTTCGACTGCTCAAACCATATTTGATCTCTGCAACATTCCTCGTCATTCTTACACTCTATTTCTCTAATTTCCTCATTCCCCATACAAACATCAAGCTTAGAGACTTCGAAAAACAATATATCAAGAATCCTCTCCGAAGCAAATCCCTCAATCTTCACTTACAAATCGAACCCGGTGTATTCGTTTACTTCGAATCATGGGACAATGCCAGAAAAAACGGTTACCGCTTTACCATCGAAAGAATAGAAAACAGTAAACTCAGCTACAAACTCATGAGCGATCAGATAAAATGGGATTCAATAAAATCGAAATGGCACATCATCAATTACACCGAACGCTTTATCGATACAGCTACCTTTGAGCAAAGCCTGGTATTTGGAAGCCAAAAGGACACTACTCTCAATCTTCGCCCCACAGAAATCATAGTGGACAAGGAAGACATGAAGATAATGAATTTCAATGAGTTGAAGGCGTTCATCGAGAGAGAAAAACTCAAAGGAAGCAGTACGATAAAATATTACGAGACGGAGATGCACAAACGTATAGCCGAACCTATATCGGCCATCATACTTACATTGATTGGTATGGCACTGTCGAGCAGAAAAGTTAGAGGAGGAACAGGTATGCACCTGGGTATCGGTATTGGCATTACTTTTACTTATATTCTGTTCATGCAGATCACTACTCAATTCTCGGTTTATGGAAATATGGCGCCCATGCTGGCTACCTGGCTTCCTAATATCTTTTTTGGAATTATAGCTATCTGGTTATTGCTCAAAGCCCCTAAATAATAACAGGTTTTTATCGACAACTCACTCCCAAAGAATAACTCTTTAGAGGAAACATCGGCCAAAAAACTCAAATCAACTTTCTTCCTGCTGTTTACGGATGGAGGCAATGATAAACCTGACAACATCCGACTTGCGTTCCAGCATAAATCGCGCGTAATCATCTTCCCGGTTACGAAAGAATACACCCTTCAAAATAGGCTGAGCAACAAAAGGAAAAATACACAAGGAAAGGATATTAATGATGAGCTGGGTTGGATCGCAGTTTTTGATTTTCCCCGCGTCAATTTCTCTGTATATTTGATTGATAAAAAACTGAGGATTTAGTCCTGTCCCTCTGATCAAGGCATCGATATGCTGGCGGCCATGAGCAAGTTCGTGAAGTATAAATCCCGGAATCAATGGATTTTCATTCAAAGTGTCGAGATATTTCGAAACAAACTGTTCGATTTTCTTGAACAATGGCTCGTCGGAGTTTAAAATCACCATCACCGAGGGAACTACCTTAATAAAGGCCTCTAAAAAAACTTCCTGAAAAAGTTCTTCCTTCGACCGAAAATAATAATGAATAAGGGCTTTATTTACCCCTGCCTCATCGGCAATTTCCTGCATGCGGGCCCCATCGTAACCATTCTCTATAAAAACCTTGCGGGCGGCTTCCAAAATCTCTTCCCGACTCGCTTTTCCCTGTGGTTTCATGTTTTATACCAATCAAAATTTATATCCTAAAGCAAAAATAATTTTTTTGAAAGAAGTTTCCTTAAAAAAACAAAAAAACTGCCGAATATTTAAAAATTTAAAACTCCGGCAGCCTTAAAAA
Organism: Bacteroidetes bacterium ADurb.Bin012; assembly: GCA_002071415.1. Classification (GTDB taxonomy): domain Bacteria; phylum Bacteroidota; class Bacteroidia; order Bacteroidales; family TTA-H9; genus TTA-H9. The sequence continues at coordinate 67,293 of MWFC01000001.1, read as the reverse complement.
TATACGATAAAAAATTATTTAACGACTAATAAGGAATTTATTTCGATAAACCATTCCGTCTGGCAAATTTATTACAATCATATATATGCCCTGAGAAAGATAAGGAAGTGTAATAGTTTGCTGCCTGCTATTGCTGGATAAGGTTTTTGTAAAAACAACCTTTCCGCTCATATCAATTACTTGAAGATTTTTACTGCCATATGAAATTTCGTTTTCCCATTCGATGAAAAGTTCATGACTAAAAGCTCTGTAAGAAATCTTCAAAATATCCGAGGCGAGATAATCGATTCCGGCGGCCTGACCATCGAAGGCAAAATCAACCCAAACCGAATCAGCGGGATGATCAAAATCATAAAATACATAGGTTATGGTTGATGTTCCCGAATGCGATTTTGGGTCATAATCCACACTCAGCCCTTGAGATGATTCTCCAGCAGCCATAACCATGGGTTCGGGAAGTTCAAATACATCGGGTGGATAACAATCTCCCCAACAAAAATACATCTCAGTACCCTCAATCACCGACAGATGAATCTTGTGCATGCTCACATTCTTCGTTTCTTTGCTGTGATTGGTCAATATCAAATCATATTGTATCACCTCCGTATATGAGCCCACAACATTCAGAACAGAAGCAGTAGGAATGGAATCTTCTGTGTTTCTCAGACTAAGGTAGGAAGGCGAAAATTCTACACGAAACGAAACGCTGTCGTTGGGATTATTTTCCACAAAAAAAGTAAACTTCAGCCGTGTATGACCCAGTACGCCACCGGCATCATAATCGGCCGTAAAATCAGTAGAAGTGCCTCCAGCATCAATCACAATGCCTTCGGGACTTACGTTGACAAACCATGGGAAACAAGCTCCCCAGCAAAAAGTTGCAGTAGAATCCTTGGCGGCAAATTCCTCATACTTCTTCACGAAAACATTCTTTGCCTCGGTAGAAGTATTGCTTACCAAAATTCTGGCCACCATATATTCGGTGGGCAATCCACCCCAATAAAGAGTAGCATCATTGGCAATCAACTTTCCATCCAAGGTTTTAAGCTGAAGACTCTGAGCTGATAACCAGCCTCCCAAAGACATCAATAATACAGAAAGTAAAATTTTTCTCATCGCTTATTAATTTGGGTTTGTAAAATGTTGGTTCATGTTGCAAAAATAGAGATTTTCATCACTCGGTCTAAACATTCTGCTGTTTTCCCTTGATTGAAATATTTATTTCAACATAATGAAAGAACCAAAACGGCCTTCATCGCCAGCACGAGCCGAGAAAAACATATCTGAATGACAACGCGTGCAAAGGTTCGCCATTTCGATATTGCGGGGATTTATGCCTTTTTCTATCAAAATTCTTCGATTGGCTTCCCATAAGTCGAATACGGGCCGAGAAAATTTGGGATGATTCAGCAAAATGCCTTTGGTATCACGAAAGGCTTCTTCCACTTTGCTTATGACCTCATTCCCTACTTCATAGCAACATGGCCCGATGGATGGCCCAATGCCTGCCAAAATATCTGCCGGGTCCGAATCGTAAACATTACGAAACTCTTCGATAACTTTTGCGCCAATTTTCATTACAGTTCCTCTCCAACCAGCGTGGGCAGTAGCTATAACCTTTTTTATAGGATCAAAAAATAACAGGGGAACGCAATCAGCCATTTGAATAACCAGACAAATCTCCTGATGTTGCGTTATCATGCCATCGCTGCCAAGGCAGGTTTTTAAAACTTCGTTGACACCCCTGCCCTTCTCTTTTATTGAAATGCGCTCCACCTTGTTTCCATGAACCTGTGTGGTAAACACAGAACTACTCACATCGAGTCCAAATTTCGAGAAAAGGACTTTTCGGTTTACTCTTACTCTATCTTTCGACAAAGAACCATTGAAGGAAATGGAAAACTGCTGATCTTTTAGAAACCTTCGTGTGGAAACAAAATGCAGAATTTCCCCGTCAAATCTCGAAAGATTCTCGAAATAACAGCAAATTGGTTCATCCTTATCTATTAACATCTAACCCTGAATTTCTGCAAAACAAAGAGATTCCGGACAATTTTGCAAAAAAACATCTTTGACGAAGACATTTGTGCTACCTTTATAGAAATTTAATAAATGAGCTACGACACGAAGATTACTGATTTTATTAAATCAATAAATCTCCGACTTAACCGGTAGGATCAAATGGAAAGGATAAAGTCACAAACTAAAAAAACCCCTACCGAAGCAGGGGCATAGGACTAAGTCCTTCGGCATATAGCCTTGTTGTGATAAGATAAGATTGGAATAATCTTCGTCAACAAAGATACAACTTTTTTATTATGCAACACTTTCATAAAAAATATTTAATTTTAACCCATCTTCTAAGGAAAACAAAGGTATTAACTGGACAAACCACACTCAGAAATCTAAAATTAAATCTAATAATTTAAAAATTAATCAATTATGAGCAAAATCCTTGGACTCGATTTAGGAGTCAATAGCATTGGATGGGCAGTTGTAGATGATGAAAAAGCGTCAATTATTGACTGCGGGGTTAGAATTTTCCCTGAAGGAGTAGAAAATTTAGGACAGGGGGAAAAAGAGACTTCAAAAAATGCACAGAGAAGAGAAAAAAGACAACTCAGGAGACATTATTACAGAAAAAGATTAAGTAAGATCAAATTACTTGAGACATTGATCCCTCTTAAAATGTGCCCCTTATCATTAAACTCATTGAAAAAATGGAAAAATTGGAACAATGAATTGAAATCGGATGGAAGAAAGTTTCCAAATGATCCTGAGTTTATAGAATGGTTGAAAATGAATCCTTACGCATTGCGGAAAAAAGCATTAGAAGAAGATTTAAGCTTAGAACAACTCGGAAGAATCTTTTATCATTTTATTCAGAGAAGGGGTTTTTACAGTAGTCGAAAAGGAAAAGATTCAGGAAAGATTTATCAAGGGGAAAATAATACCATTGGTATACTCGAGACCGAGAAAGAAATTGGTTATAATAAAACTCTTGGAACTACTTTGTATGAAATGATTCTTCCCGAGCATCAGACTTATATCTACAGAACTGATGAGAATAGACGTCCGCTAAGAGCCCGTAACCGATATACCTTAAGAGAAATGTATGTTAAGGAATTTCATGCTATTTGGGAAAAACAAGCTCCACATTTAGGATTAAATGATAAAACTGTTACGATATTCAAATCCTTTCATCTTTCTGGGAATAATGATTCTGAAAGAAATAAGCAAAGAATCAATAAAATTTACTTGCAATATGGCATTGAGAATGTTACTATTACTGGGAAAACCATAAAAGTTGCACAACAGATCTCCTTAAAAACTCTTTTTGGGGGACGAATCGAAATTAATGACGAAACTCATGAAATATTATATAGAAGTCAGGATAGTCTTTTATTCTGGCAACGGCCATTAAGATCACAAAAACATCTTTTGTCAAAATGTACTTTCGAAAAGAGAATAATGTTTGATAAAACTACCAACAAATGGATAGAAACCGGGCCTACCCCTTGTCCAATTTCTCATCCTGATTTCGAACTATATAGAGCATGGCAATTGATAAATAATATACGATACGGTCGAAAGGAACAACCGCTTGATGCTAGTCAGCGGCAAACTGTTTTAAATGTAATATCATATCAGGATAAAGTTTTCGACTTTAAAGTTATTATTGATGCCTTAAAGCTGCAAAATGAATATTTCAATTACGATGCAGACCAAAAAGTTTCTGGATGTCCTACTATAAAAAAATTAAAAAGTTTGTTTCCTACTGAGATATGGGTGCAGAATAAACATGAAATATGGCATGATTTCATGTTTTTTGAAGATGAAGAACTTTTGACCCAACGGCTCATAAAAAAATACCATTTCACTGAAGAAAAAGCCCAAAAAAGCGCAAAAATTACACTTGAAGATGGGTATGCATCAATCTCATTAAAAGCTATTCATAACATACTGCCTTTCCTTGAAAAGGGATTTATTTTTCAACAAGCCGTCTTGCTTGGAGGGATCAAAAACACTTTTGGCAGCAGATGGGAATATTTTAAAGATTATCATAGTGATATAGAACAATTTATCAAAGATCTTTGCAATGGCAAAAAATATCATGAAGGCGAAATTATTCAGAATATAAAAGAATACCTTTCGAGCACTGTTAATAATTTTGGATTTAACCCTAATGATAAAGCCTTTTTAAAATTATACCATCCCAGTCGGGAGGTAGGTCCAGAGAAAAAGGGAGATTACATTTCACCTGTCGAGAATTTAAGAAATCCACTTGTCCAAATTGGGCTAAATGAAATGCGCCGGCTCGTAAATTATCTACTGAAAAAATATCGTAGTATGCCCGAATTTGGGCCAGATTTCTGTTTTGATCGCATCCATGTTGAGGTTGGACGCGATTTGAAAAACAATAAAAAAAGGCGACAGGAAATCAGAAAAGAAAATGCAATTAATGAACAAAAAAATAAGGAAGCTCGCGAAAGAATCATTGAAGCAGGCTTAAAACCTTCACGTGATAACATCATTAAGTATCTACTTTATAGTGAAATCGAACAGAAAAATGGTATCGTAATCTGTCCCTATACGGGTAAAACCATTCGCCTTTCCGATTTGCTTGGGCCTCATAATTTTTTCCAAATTGAACATATTATACCCTATTCCGTTAGTTTAGACGATTCATTCGGAAATAAAACTCTATGTGAAGCCAATTTCAATCGTTCGAAAGGTGAATTGACACCTTATCAGTTTTATTTAAAAAACAGTAGTAAATCTTTATGGAATGCTGATTCATGGGAAGAAATCGAGCAAAGAGTCTTCCAAATCTTGCCCTATAAAAAAGCAAGGCGTTTTACTTCAAAAAAACCCGCTATGCTTGACGATTTTATTCAACGACAACTCAACGACACACGTTATATCAGCAAAAAATCAGTACAAATCTTAAGGGAAATATGCGACGACGTTAGGTCATTCCCTGGCCAACTTATAGCCGATTTACGCCGATTATGGGGACTAAACGATATTCTTAGTGAACCTATAACCGATATTCCCTTGAATGATTTAAATATAAACGAAAGCGAACCAACTATTCATTATCTTATCGTTGATGAAAACAATCATGTTAAAAAAGCCATCCCAAAAATAAATTTCAAACCCATACCAATGGATAATGAGTTAGCCATACCTGGTGAAATAAAAAAAGAGACTGGGAATAAATTCTATTTTGAATCAGATAGTAAATACTATGCCTCACTAAAAATTCCTGCAAATGGCTTTGAAACTGGGAAATATTGGGCCTTTATAAAAGCTCAGGCTGCACAGGAATTCATTCCAAGGTTTACTCCTCAACCCCAAATTAGCGAAAATGTAATAATTATTAAGGGTAATCTCAAGAAAAAAAGATTCATTAACGAAAGTCATGGAATTAATTTCAATACGAACAAAATAATAGAAGATGGATATTATTGGGCTATAATTCCTGTAATCAAAGCTGAAATCAAACAAAATGATATTAATGATAATAGAAAGAATGAAAATAAAATAAGCATCCAAGGTAGAGTTTCAAATCAAAAATTTATATCATCCATTTATTCCTGTGAAGCTCAACTAATCAACGGGTTTTATACTGCATTATTAGACTTTGATGTAAATAATGCTGATTTTTTACCGGCACTTAATTTACCTCGTCCTCCTGAAAACTATTATACACTAAATGGAACTGTGGATAGCCAGGGCATATTTTGTCCCGATATGGACTACAATTGGAAATTAAAAGCCGATGTTGCACCAGGGCGTTACTTTATTTATTTTAAAATACAGGAAATCATTAATTTTCAACCTATTGAAAATCCTAAGCCCATTATCGATAAAAATAATAACGAAAAAATAATTGAAAGTTTGATTAGGGTGGATACCGAGACGGGAGAAATTATTATTGATCCGAAGAAAAATCGTGAAGACCAGCGTCATCATGCCATTGACGCCATTGTAATTGCTTCTGCTACTACAAGTTACTATCAAAAACTATCTACTTATTTTGGTAATCTCAAAAATAAACAACGTAATTTGGCTCCAAAACCCAAATTCGAACAACCTAACCCACACTTTCAAAATGCTGTAAAAGAAGCAATTTCAAAAATTTTGGTATCTTATCGAACTAACTATAGAGTTTTGGTGCCTGTTTATAAGAGAATTCGTAAAAATCATGATACTTATGTTTCCAAAGGATATTCGGTAAAAGGGCAACTTCACAAAGATACATTCTATGGAGGTTATATTCTTGACCAGGGAGAAGGTAAAATAGTATCGGCTGCTAAATATCTACCAGGTATTAAACCACAACAATATCATGTAAGATGTAATATTACCGAAATAAAAGATCATAAACACGTAGCGAAAATCGTTGATACTACTATTAAGAAGCTAATTGAAAACCGACTTCAAAATGTATTTAATATCGATATTTCAAAACCTTATAATATCCCAAATGGCTTCTTTTTCGATAAGGATAAAAATCCTGCTATACGGCTTCCAAATCGCAAAGGAGGTGATCCTGTTCCTGTATATACAGTTAGAATTTTTGAATATAAGGGAAATGCTGTTAAATTAAAGCCAAATATAAATTGCTATGTTGATCCCAGAAATAATCATCATTGCATTATTTACAAAGATGTAGAAGGGAATCTAAAATTTGAGATGGTCAAGTTTTGGGATGCTGTAAATCGCTTGCGTCACAAACAGCCATTATATCAGCTTCCGCCTGATGGTTCACAAATAATTGCCACCGTGCAGGAAAACGATATGTTCATATTTAATTATCTTTATGCCTCCGATATATCCGAAGATATGAAAATCCCCTATGAAGAGTTAAGCAAATATTTATACCGTGTGCAGAAGATATCATCAACAGAAGGAGGAATTTTCCTGACATTCAGGCATCACTTGGCTTCCACTATTAAGAATCCCGAGGAAGAATTAAGAATACAAAGTTTAAGAAGTTGGGAAAGGCACCAACCCATAAAAGTAAAAATAAATATGGATGGTACTGTTAATAAGATTATTAAATGATAAAGCGCACTCTTTGCATACAGAATGCAGGGCATTTAAACTTGAATAATAATCAATTAGTTTTTACCGATAAGGAAGGAATTAAAAAAACTGCACCTATCGAAGACATAGGCTATTTGATAATCGAAAATCGTTATGTAACGATAAGCGTGCAACTTATTACGGCTTTAAATTCGAATAACGCGGCAATTATTTTTTGCGACGAAAAATATTTGCCTACCGGCATGTTGCTAAACCTTGACAGTAATCAGGTCCAAACCGAAATTTTTCATACTCAGATAGAAGCTTCCGAACCTCTAAAAAAAAATTTATGGAAAAATGTCATTACTTGCAAAATCCGAAACCAGGCTGCCTTATTACATAAATTAAATAAAAATGATCAGCCTTTAAAGATTTTTGCCAATGAAGTTATGAGTGGCGATACGAGCAATAGGGAAGCTTTAGCGGCAAAATATTACTGGCATGAGCTGTGGGGATCGGGTTTTATACGCGACCGTTTTGGGCCACCACCCAATTCATTGCTAAATTATGGTTACATTATCATTCGTTCAGCAATGGCTCGAGCATTGGCTGGTTCCGGCCTTCTTTCAACTCTTGGAATATTCCATAGCAATCGCTATAACGCATTTTGTCTTGCCGACGATATGATGGAACCCTATCGAGTATATGTAGATGAATTGGTTTATGAGGTTTGGTATAAAACAGATAAACCTGAACCCGATAAAGAATTTAAACAGATGGCTATTCAATTGTTAGCACGAGATGTAAATTTGGAAAAGACTACGAGGCCGCTTATGTTAGCCATGCAGCAATCGAGTGCCTCACTTGCCAGATGCTATGGTGGAAAACAAAGGAAGCTGTCATTCCCTGATTTTAAATGATATACATTTTAGAGATATTATTTGAACGACTTAATGCATATCAGGTTATGTGGTTATTTGTATTTTTCGATTTACCCGTAGGAACTAAAAAAGAAATAAAAGAAGCTACACGCTTTCGCAAAAATCTGGAAAAAGATGGCTTCAATATGATGCAATATTCGGTATATACACGGCACTGCCCAAGCCGTGAGAATGCCGAGGTTCATGTAAAGCGGGTGAAAAGCATAATCCCGGTAAAAGGTCAAGTAAGTATCTTGATGGTTACCGACAAGCAATATGGTGAAATTTATAATTTTTTCGGTAAAACGGAAAAATTTTTACCTGAAGGACCAAGGCAACTTGAATTTTTTTAATTTTGCCAAACGTTCATTAACAAAACTGAAAAACCAAAGGTTGATAAATGTTTTCTTAAGAGTTTATGCAATTTTTTTATCCTAAATTGATCGGAAAAGCCTTGATTTTACTTGGTTTTTGGCTAAGTCTGTTGTGGTTTGATAAGAAATTGGAATAGAAGACATTTAAGGTACTGCCTTATACGTCAAAGGTTCTGTTGTGGTTTGATAAGAAATTGGAATAGAAGACATTTGAAGAGGAATACACCTTAATAGGCTTAATGTTGTGGTTTGATAAGAAATTGGAATAGAAGACATTGAGAAGCTAAGAAATCATTATCGTGCAGCGGTTGTGGTTTGATAAGAAATTGGAATAGAAGACATTACTTAGCCCCGTGAAGCACCCATCCTGATAGTTGTGGTTTGATAAGAAATTGGAATAGAAGACATTGAAAACGAAGATCAAGTTATAGTTTTAGAAGTTGTGGTTTGATAAGAAATTGGAATAGAAGACATTAAAAAATACTGAAATACCTTTTTAAAATATGTTGTGGTTTGATAAGAAATTGGAATAGAAGACATTCTTTTAGTTTATATAAATGTCCTGCAAAGAGTTGTGGTTTGATAAGAAATTGGAATAGAAGACATTAAAAAACCTTTTTTATTTAATTTTTCGCTGTTGTGGTTTGATAAGAAATTGGAATAGAAGACATTAATTAATTTATATAGCAAAATTTAATGGACGTTGTGGTTTGATAAGAAATTGGAATAGAAGACATTAATATCAGTTAAAATGTCATTTAATTTTTCGTTGTGGTTTGATAAGAAATTGGAATAGAAGACATTAATATGTTAAATTTGTAGGTAAAGCGCCCGTTGTGGTTTGATAAGAAATTGGAATAGAAGACATTTTAATGGCTATAAAATCTCGTATAACGTAGGTTGTGGTTTGATAAGAAATTGGAATAGAAGACATTATTTTTTGCGGATTACAATATAAAGCCTGTGTTGTGGTTTGATAAGAAATTGGAATAGAAGACATTAAATATGTTAAATTTGTAGGTAAAGCGCCCGTTGTGGTTTGATAAGAAATTGGAATAGAAGACATTCACACCTATCCCTGTCCCACATAATATAATGTTGTGGTTTGATAAGAAATTGGAATAGAAGACATTAACACTTATATACCATCTAAAGACAACTCTGTTGTGGTTTGATAAGAAATTGGAATAGAAGACATTATGGAATGACCTTGGCGAATACGTAGAGGTGTTGTGGTTTGATAAGAAATTGGAATAGAAGACATTACCAATTGAATTATTATAAAAGTATGCGCCGTTGTGGTTTGATAAGAAATTGGAATAGAAGACATTAACGGAGGAAACCGGCGACTATGCTACGATAGTTGTGGTTTGATAAGAAATTGGAATAGAAGACATTAACGGAGGAAACCGGCGACTATGCTACGATAGTTGTGGTTTGATAAGAAATTGGAATAGAAGACATTTTCCTCAATAGCATCAGCAAACAACGGATAGTTGTGGTTTGATAAGAAATTGGAATAGAAGACATTATCACAATTTTCAGATATTTCTGATTTATTGTTGTGGTTTGATAAGAAATTGGAATAGAAGACATTACTGATGCTGTCGTAGATATAGCGCTAAATGTTGTGGTTTGATAAGAAATTGGAATAGAAGACATTCATAGCATCTACCCACTGCTCATATTTCTTTGTTGTGGTTTGATAAGAAATTGGAATAGAAGACATTAAGCTCTTTTTCGAACCCTTCATCCATTAAGTTGTGGTTTGATAAGAAATTGGAATAGAAGACATTTTAGCTCCCGCATTTCTGCTACCGGTGTATGTTGTGGTTTGATAAGAAATTGGAATAGAAGACATTATAAGCACCTGTAAGTCCCTCGGCAACACTGTTGTGGTTTGATAAGAAATTGGAATAGAAGACATTCAAGGTGGGGCAAGGTCGGGCAAAACTTATGTTGTGGTTTGATAAGAAATTGGAATAGAAGACATTAGAAGCCGCAGAAACGCTTAATGAACAACTGTTGTGGTTTGATAAGAAATTGGAATAGAAGACATTTTGTTGTATCCAGCACTTCGTCCTCCTCCAGTTGTGGTTTGATAAGAAATTGGAATAGAAGACATTTGCCTGCGCCAAAAACTGATTCCATGATTGGTTGTGGTTTGATAAGAAATTGGAATAGAAGACATTTTATGTCACGCAAAAAAGGAACTCTTCTAAGTTGTGGTTTGATAAGAAATTGGAATAGAAGACATTTGGGATTTTTTCTCTGCGTTCCAGGCTCTCGTTGTGGTTTGATAAGAAATTGGAATAGAAGACATTACTCGGATAAATAAAGTCGTCATCGATCGTAGTTGTGGTTTGATAAGAAATTGGAATAGAAGACATTACTTTATAGTCCGTTTATGAACCGGGACGTGTTGTGGTTTGATAAGAAATTGGAATAGAAGACATTCGAAATTTGACAAGGAAGAAAAAGCGGTTTGTTGTGGTTTGATAAGAAATTGGAATAGAAGACATTGAGGTACACGAATGGTTGGTGGAGCATGCGGTTGTGGTTTGATAAGAAATTGGAATAGAAGACATTTATCGGTGTACGGACACTTTGCGATAAAGTGTTGTGGTTTGATAAGAAATTGGAATAGAAGACATTCTGCGACACGATTGGGCTTTCGTAGAGAGCGTTGTGGTTTGATAAGAAATTGGAATAGAAGACATTAAATACGAGCAGTGGGTCGATGCTATGACCGTTGTGGTTTGATAAGAAATTGGAATAGAAGACATTTTGTGTCACTCCTTTTTCCCACTGTGCACCGTTGTGGTTTGATAAGAAATTGGAATAGAAGACATTTTCGGTGCAAGATTACTTTTTATTGGGACCGTTGTGGTTTGATAAGAAATTGGAATAGAAGACATTGGCTTTCTGTGGGTATGTAATCACCGCCGGGTTGTGGTTTGATAAGAAATTGGAATAGAAGACATTTGAAAAAACGGTAGAGTTATTTTACTGTCAGTTGTGGTTTGATAAGAAATTGGAATAGAAGACATTAGCCTCCACCACCTCCTCCTCCACCTCCACGTTGTGGTTTGATAAGAAATTGGAATAGAAGACATTCGCTCCTCCTTTCTCGGCTGGTGCTTTTGCGTTGTGGTTTGATAAGAAATTGGAATAGAAGACATTTTCTGAATTGTCCGCAATTTCGTCGAATCTGTTGTGGTTTGATAAGAAATTGGAATAGAAGACATTACGACCTTGCATGACTATCATTTCGATGCCGTTGTGGTTTGATAAGAAATTGGAATAGAAGACATTAATGCGCTCTTGTAGAGGTGTCGACCATGCGTTGTGGTTTGATAAGAAATTGGAATAGAAGACATTGGGAATTCGCTAAAAGAATGGAGACAGACCGTTGTGGTTTGATAAGAAATTGGAATAGAAGACTTTCGACGAACGAAAGGTAAAAAAGCAGGATGTCGTGGTAAGAAAGCAGCAGAATTCTATAAATGCAGCTTTAAAGAGAAAGTTACTTCGGGAAATCTTCGTAAAATTCTTTCTTCTTTCGTTTGAATTCATACTTTTACCAATAATTTCAATGAGTGTTTGACAAACTCTAACTAAAAAACTAAACCCCATGACTTTTCAATTCAAAATTAAGCTCCAACGCATCACTAAACCGTCAGTTTGGCGAAGAATAATAGTTCCAGCTGCAATTACCTTCGATGATTTTCACAACATCATTCAAGATGCATTCGGTTGGTCGAATTCTCATCTGTATGCCTTTTCCCCCTTGGGTTATCGTTCGAGCCCTCAAATAGAAGCTGTACCCGAAGAAGATGAAGAGACATCTGACTCTTTCTTCTCTCTTAACCTTTTTTTCAACGCTGTCAATTCACTTAATGCAGCTAAAACAAAACTTACCGACATTTTCAATCGCGAAGGACAAATTTTTACCTACATTTATGATTTTGGCGACGACTGGGTGCATAAAATTACTCTGGAGAAAATCGATAAGTTGCATGATTCTTCATCGGCAATTCTGCTTGGCGGCAAAGGTGCATGCCCACCTGAAGATTGTGGTGGCACTTACAGCTTCGAAGAGTTCAAATTCATTATGGCCGACAAATCCGATCCTCAACGTTCGGAATTATTGGAATGGCTCGATTTAGGTCCGAATGACGAATGGGATCCCAATGATTATGATCTCGTCCTTGAAGCTAATTTTTTCAACCAAATCTATAAAGATAAGTTCAAAAAATAAAAGTTATACGAGGAGATATTTAGTTCAATATTCGAACGACACTTCCATGATTTCATGGGCTAATCATGCCCAGCCACTAAATTTAATGTTGTTCCCGAATTTACTCATTCTGCCTCCATTTCGGCGATGATACTCATGGAAGATGATTTTTCCCATCGCACGGATGGTTTACAATAGTTCCATCTCTTCTTTTCGTTCCCTATGCTTATTGCCAATCCGACTGTGTGCCAATTCTTCCAATTGATCCATATCATCACTCCCGTCAACAATACTGTCAATTATCTTTTGAATACTTTTCGACGATATATTGCTTACATAGCTGGTAATACGAATGCCACACATTTCCAAGGCAGATTCCATTTCCTGCAGAACACTTGTGATACACTTTTGCAATATGCCTTATTTTCGTGTATAAGTTCGCAATTCCCTGATATGCTTATCCGGAACCAAACTTGGGTTAAAACATACCTCTCTGTAAAAACACGACAATCCATTGCACATCTTTTACATCGCTCGTTCTATCTGGCATTTGTTTTATCCGATATGGATTCACTAAAAAGCAGCTCAAATCCCATTTCTTCGAATAGGTTCCCTAGTGGTATCCCATAAATTCATGGACTCTCCATGGCAATTCTGTTCGCTTTCATCTCTCTCAAATACTTGCCCATAGAATGCCACACCTTAGGGTCGAAAATTTCTTCACTTCAAAAGTGTTCTTCATGTTGTTTATTCCTCAAAATATTGTAATTTTGTACAAGTCAAGACCGACTGCTATCACATGTACTTTCCGATTAAAAGTTAAACATGAAGTCGACCAATTGAGATATGCCTTTAAGGCTAAGCTCGTTCGAACTTACACATTAGCAGCGGTCTTGATTCTTTCATATTCTTATTCGTCAACATATTCATGGGTAATTATCTTATCAATTCGTAAAACTTTCTGTATGATTATCCGAATAGACAGAGGTTCGCTCGAGTGTATTAGATTTTGGCTGTTTCGTTTTATTTCATTCGAAGATGGTCAAATTTGATTGGAATCGATAGTGTATGTTTGTGGGTTTGACTAAAAATTCGATCGAGACAGATGTACGAACATAAAAACCATAAATTGAGCAAATATCTGAAAGTGGCTGGCCTCATCACAGGAATCGTTGGTTTATTATTTTTCCTGGTATTTTATTTAATAAAGAGGGTTACGTTTACCGAAGGCACAAAACTTCCCCATATCATTGATTTGATGTTATTAGTGGGAATGGCTTTCATTGGTTGTATCATTGGTTTTTGGCACACTGGTGAAGCGGGCATCATTCTTATTTTTTCGGCCGTAATATTTTTTCTTCAATTTATGGGAGGTCATCTTAGTCTTTCTTTCGGTGGATTTGTGTATGCCTTACCTTTCATTCTTTCGGGAGGGTTGTTCCTGAGTTCTTATTTTGTTGCCAACAGATTGAAAAACAAGAAATAAAATCAGGGACAGGGGGAAGATTCTGCGAATAATTTTCGATTCCTATGAAGGCAGTTTACGCCTCGATGCCACCTTATACATTAAACCGGATATGCAGGATATCGCCATCTTGAACCACATAATTCTTTCCTTCGATGAATAGTTTACCGGCCTCACGGCATGCGTGTTCAGAGCCCAATCGAATAAAATCGTCGTATTTCATCACTTCAGCTCTTATGAATCCGCGTTCGAGGTCGGAATGAATGACGCCAGCAGCTTCTGGTGCTGTAATTCCTTTGCGAATGGTCCATGCTCTTACTTCCTTGGGTCCTGCCGTGAAAAAAGTCTGGAGATTCAGCAGGCGATATGCCGATTGTATCAATTTATTAACGCCAGGTTCATTCAAGCCTACCTCCTCTAAAAATGCCCGACGATCGGCCGGGTCATCCAATTCGGCAATTTCTGATTCCAATTTTCCTGCAATAGTCAATATTTCAACATTCTGATCGTCGAAGAAATCTCTTACGGCATTACTGTAAGCATTTCCCGTAATAGCAGAATCGTCATCGACATTACACACATACATGACGGGTTTTGCACTCAAGAGAAAAAGGTCGGTTAAATAACGTTGGAATTCTTTTCCTACAGGAGCTGTGCGTGCAGGAAGAAAATCCTCCAAATGATGTTTATATACTTCGAGCACTTCGATACCAGTTCGAGCCTCCCTGTCGCCGCTCTTTGCCTGTTTCTCGAGCCGCTGTAGTTTTTTCTCGATCGATTCGAGGTCACGAACGATAAGTTCGAGTTCTACCATCTCGATGTCTCTTACAGGGTCGATGCTGCTTTCCACATGAGGCACCGAAGGTTCATCGAAACAACGCAAAACATGAATCAAAGCATCGGTATTTCGTATATCGGCCAGAAATTTACTCCCTACACCTTCGCCTTTACCAGCTCCTCTCACCAAACCCGGTATATCTACGATATCTACCGTGGTAGGAACAATCCTGGCCGATTTTATCAAAGCGTCGATCTTTTGTAAACGATCATCGGGAACGTAAATCATTCCTAAATTACTTTTACTTCCGCCTCCCCCTGCCCGAGCTCTTGAACTCGACAAACAATTGAAAAGAGTAGTTTTCCCAACTCCAGCCAAACCTATAATTCCACACTGTAAACCCATGACTGTTCGATTCGATTATTCATAGCAAAATTACAAAACAACCGTGATAGCAATCGAATGGATGTAATCCAAAATTCCTTAATTGACACTCGAGGCGGAGTAAAAACCAAAGTCATCGATTTTTGAATAATTTTGCAAAATCAATCAAAATCCTCTTATTATGAAAAGGTTTTTGTTTTTCTGTATTTGTGCGTGTCTATTCACAAGTTTTACGCTTACTGGTTGTATAGATGAAGTAAAAGATGACACCCCTCCGTTTATCACCGTTGTAGGATCAAATCCGGTTTATATCCGACTCAACAGCCCATTTTATGATTCAGGTGTTATTATCACCGATAACTATGGGGTTTTCAAGATGTGGATTGATACCTCCGAATTGAACATTCACAAGGCGGGCCGATACAAGGTTTATTACTTTGCCGAAGATTTCAATAATAATGTAGCCAATGCCGAAAGAACGGTCATTGTTCGCATCGAAGGGGCAAATTTAACCGGCAAATGGTCGGGTGAACGAATTTCGCCTTATCCTGGAGGCATTTCGGTTCTGTTCACTGATTCGTTGTATAATCCTGGAACCCGTCATATTTACTTCGAACAAATCGGAGGCCTCTACCCTTCTCTCATCAAGGCCGATTTGTTGGGATACTTGGGAGATACACTTGGATTCAGCAAACAAATTATTGAGATTACCGATACTTCTACCACGTATTTTTTAGCTTCTGGAACGATTCAACACGATGGAAAATCCTTTCAACTTTTTTACCATTTGATAACCGAAACAGCCACTTCACTCGACACTTCGTATATAAGCCAACTGATCTATCACAAATAAATAATAAGCCCAGGTATTTTTGAATGAAAATTAAATTCGTCTGGAAAAATGGCACCCATCTTATTGTAGCCTATCGTTTACTCATAGCTCTTATTGTTTTTTCCCTTTCGCGTTTATGTCTTTACTGGTTTCAGCATGATCTTTTCCCCTCCGAAGCCATTCCTTCTATTTTTACAATATGGCGGTTAGGGTTGCGATTCGATCTTTCGGCTGTAATCATGCTGAATTTGCCTTATATTTTCCTTGCAACCCTCCCCTTCCCTTTTCGCAATCATAAGTACTACCGAAATTTTAGTTCCTTTTTATTTTATTTCGCAAACGCCATTGGCATCCTTCTCAATATCATCGATTCGGCTTACTATCCATTTACGCTGAAAAGACTTACATGGGATGTTACTGGATTTTTAAAAGCCACAAACAACATGGGCTTGCTCCTTCCAAAATTTTTATCCGACTTCTGGATTTATCTGCTGGTTTTCTTTGTTCTGTTTTCTATTTTTGTTTTGCTGACCACAAGACTAAGGTACGAAAAAAAACTCTTTTACCAAAGCAAATGGAACTTTTTTATCTGGAATTTGTTTTTAATGATTGTATGGGGAGGAATAGCCATTGTAGGAATAAGAGGAGGTTTTCAGCGCAGGCCGATCTATTTGGTGAATGCAGCAGAAATGATTTCTCCCGATTATGATGCTCTTATATTGAATACTCCTTTTACAATCATCAAAACCTATGGAAAACCTTCGCTGAAAGAAGTGGTTTATTATGAAGATGAAGCAGAAGCCGCCAGCATATTCCAGCCCCTAAAAAATTATTATCGAGCTACGCAACCTACAACGAAATTCAATGTGGTCATAATTATTATGGAGAGTTTTTCACTTGAGCATTCCGCACTGATGAATCCGCAGCTTTACAAGGATTCCACGGAAGGTTACACACCCGTGCTGGATTCCCTCATGAGGCATGGTCTTACTTTTCGAGCCTATGCTAACGGAAA
Source organism: Bacteroidetes bacterium ADurb.Bin012 (assembly GCA_002071415.1). Taxonomy (GTDB): domain Bacteria; phylum Bacteroidota; class Bacteroidia; order Bacteroidales; family TTA-H9; genus TTA-H9. The sequence continues at coordinate 50,250 of MWFC01000001.1, read as the reverse complement.
GCGTTCCATCGAGGCTATTCCTGCCATTTGTTCGAGCCTTCCTTCCCTTATGCCCGTAGAATTCATCAATTCGCCCTATGTTAGCGAGCCTATCTCGAGCCTGCCTTTAAGCCTGAAGCCTCTGGGATATCATTCCATATTTTATCATGGAGGAATGAATGGCACCATGCATTTCGATGCATTTTCGCGTTTGTCTGGTTTCGATGAATATAAAGGTAAGAATGAATACAGGGGACCAGAAGCCTTTGATGGAAGATGGGGAATTTTTGACGAGCCCTTTTTCCAGTTCATGGCGAAGGATCTCTCGAATCAAACACAGCCATTTCTGGTAGTATTCTTCAGTTTGTCTTCGCATCATCCTTATGTCGTTCCAGCAAAATATATGAATCGTTTCGGACCTGGGAAACTCAAGATACATCAAAGCATACGTTATGCCGACTATGCATTGGGTCAATTCTTCAAAATGGCCTCGCAGGAATCATGGTTCAAGAATACCCTTTTCATCATTACAGCCGACCACACCTCCGAGGCTTTTAGCCCTTATTATCTTACACCGGTTGGGCAACATGTCATTCCTTTGATCTTCTATCTGCCCGATAATTCTTTCCGCGGCTTTTCATCGCAGATTGCGCAGCAATGTGATATTTATCCTTCGGTAATGGATTTCTTAAATGCTGAGGGTTCGTTTGTTGCCTTTGGTCGAAGTGTTTTCGATATCACCTCTACCCCATTTGGTATCAGCTATCTAAATCAAGAATATCAACTAATTTATAAGAATAAATGCCTCAGATATTTCAATGAAAAAGTAAGTGGGTTCTACGATTTAAAAAACGACAGTCTTCAAACCAATAACCTTGCTGCTGAGCAATTGCCTGAACAGGACGAAGCTTTACGTTTTCTAAAAGCTATCATACAGCAATATAACAACCGGATAATATATCATCGACTCCGCGCAGATCAAATGGTAAAACCATGAAAAAGATCTACTTCATCATCAATCCCGCTGCAGGCATTCATCATTCGCGTAAACAAAAATTAGAAGAGATGATACCCGAATATTTTCCGGCCGAAACCTTTCAAACAGAAATCGTTAGAATTAATGAAAAGGACAGAATTTCGGATCTTACGCAAAAAGCCGTTGCAAAAGGTTATGATATCATCGTAGCGGTAGGAGGAGATGGAACCATAAACGAAATTGCACAAGTACTGGTAGATAGCAGTGCTGTTCTTGGCATCATCCCGGCTGGTTCGGGTAATGGTCTGGCACATTTTCTCAAGATTCCTTTCAAACTTGAAGAAGCATTGAATTTGATAAAAAATGGAGAAGCCATGTGCATCGACACCATTCAGCTAAACGATCGTATTGCGGTAAGCATAGCAGGTATGGGCTTCGATGCGCGTATTGCAAGGCAATTTGCCTTAGACAATCATCGAGGATTTTTTACTTATTTCAAGATTGCGGTGAAGGAATACATCACTTTTCGCCCGCGACTCTTCCAAGTTATTGCCAACAATTTCATCATCAAGGAAAGAGCCATATTACTAAGCATTGCTAATAGCAACCAGTTTGGCTACAATACATTCATTGCCCCCAAGGCCAGCATTACCGATGGACTGGCCGATATTACAATAGTCAAAAAAATTCCCTATTCAAAAATCCTGCGCACGGTGGTTCTTCTATTTACGCATAAAATTGACAAGAGCCTCTATGTGAACACTTATAAAGCCGATCAATTTACCGTAATTCGCGAGACAGGCAAATATGTAAACATTGATGGAGAACCTTTCAAAATGGACAAAGAAGTTCATGTAAAAGTGAAACCCCATTCGTTACGAATTCTTATTCCATTATAAAAAATATCGACTCACATGCCGAACGAACCTTCAGAATTTTCCGACGCCGAAGAGTTTTATCATTATATTACAGAACACAGTTCTAATATTCGAATTGTTGATGATATCATCAATGTGAAGGATCAGGAGCAATTTTTACGACTTGCACGCAAACTGAAGCCCAATAAAGTTGGCGATGAACATGCCCTAAAGATGGCTGCCCGATTATTCGAGAGCGATCTAACTATTGCCGAAGGCAAAAAAATTCTTGTCATACTTGCTTTAAGAAGCAACATCGAAGCTTTCAGGGTTATCGAAAAATACAAGGAAGTTGCTCCACCAAAGCTTCAGGATTTTGCCCGTTTTGCCTATTATATTTCTCGAACCTTAATCGAAGGAGAGTTGAGCGACAATCCTCCCAGCCTTATTTCGACGGGTTTGGGCGGTAAAGACAACAAACTGCGCATGTTTATTGCCATCTTCCCTTCCTTTGAAGGAACTTTCAGCGAAAACCAGGCTCGCATCATCCGTATGGAATGGGAAGAAACATGTAAAAACTATCAGATTGAAACCGAGAAACTTCGTTTCTTGTTCGAATACACCTCTCTTCGTATTCTTGTACCTCTGAATATAGACCTGAGTGCAGTGGTGAAGGAATTTATCGCCGAATGCAATAAATATGGCAATTTCGTTTATGAAGGATTTCTCGCTACCAATGTGGCTATTCCCTCTCACCGTGAAATTTTATCGGCCATCGAAAGAATAAAGAATCATCCATATTAATCTTTTCTCTATTTTATAAAATTGGTTCTTCGAAAAAAATCCTATCTTCGCCCATTCAAAGCATAACCATTATGAAAACCAAACTTACCATAATTCTTTCCCTCGTTTTGGGCCTTGGAATATTAAATTCTGGAAAAGCTCAACAAGTTTTCGAAAGAGGGTCGTATCGCTGTCATCTCGATAAAATAAAAAAATATTCTACTGAATACTTTCGCAACGAAGAGAAAAATTATTTCCCCAAGTCGTTCGATGTTTTGAAATATCAACTCGATGTTGATATCTGGTCGTGCTACCAATCGCCTTACTCGCATGCTTTCGACGGTAAGCTGGTCATTACCTTGAAAGCCGACAGTTTGCTCGATCATGTAAAGCTGAATGCAGTGAATTCATCTCTTCAAATTCAGGAAGTTAGTATTGCTGCCTCCACCTTCACCCACAGCGGTAACATCCTTACCATCAATCTCGATACTACTATGATACCGGGCGACACCTTTCAGATTGCCATAAAATATCATCATAACAATGTAAATGACTACGCCTTCTATGCTAAGAATGGCTTTGTATTTACCGATTGTGAACCCGAAGGTGCCCGCTGCTGGTTTCCCTGTTACGACCGGACATCTGATAAGGCCCAATGGGAATTGACCGCTAAAGTACCTTCCAATGTAAAACTTGGAAGTAACGGTATATTGCAAGATTCGGTCAAAATTGCTGATACTATCTATTATACTTGGAAAAGTGATGAAAACGTGGCTACGTATCTCATTGCCCTCACTTCGAGAACCAATTACAACCTCAAGATCATAAATTATACGAATCCTAACGACACATCCGAGCATTTCCCCTTCAGGTTCTATTACAATCAAGGCGAAAATCCTCAAAATATCATCAATGTTATAGATGATGTAACAACTTATTTTAGTTCAACTTTTTGCAAGCATCCCTTTCCCAAGAATGGATTTGCAAGCCTGAACGACGAATTTCAATGGGGTGGAATGGAGAACCAGACTCTTACGAGCATTTGTCCCAATTGCTGGGACGAAAGCCTCATTGTACATGAATTTTCACATCAGTGGTTTGGCGATATGATAACTTGTGCAACCTGGGCCGATATCTGGCTTAACGAAGGATTTGCCACCTTTAGCGAAAGTCTCTGGCTGGGAGAAAAATCGGGTTATAATGCTTACAAACAGGATGTGCTTCAAAATGCTTCCTATTATCTATCAGCTAACCCACATTGGCCTATTTCTGATCCAAGTTGGGCTATTACTACTCCCTCCTCTGATATATTGTTCAACTATGCCATAACTTACTGTAAAGGCGCTTGTGTACTTCATCAGCTAAGATATACTTTGGGCGATTCAATATTTTTCAATATTATTCACCAATATGCCCATGATTCATCGTTTCGATACCAATCAGCTACTATCCCTGACTTCATCAATATTGTAAACTCAGTTACGGGTGAAGATTATCAATGGTTTTTCGATGAATGGATATATATGCCCAATCATCCTATTTACCAAAATTATTACAGCATCACGCAAATTGACGATCAACATTGGGGATTATATTTAGAAGTTAATCAAACTCAAACCAATACGGGATTCTTTAAAATGCCAATCACTATAAGGATTGTGGGACTAAATGAACTCGATACTCTGATCAGAGTAATGAATGATGTAAATCACCAGGGATTCTCGTTTATTTTCGATAAAAAACCCATCGGCGTTTACTTTGATCCCAACAGTGATATTGTGCTTAAACAAGCCTCAATTGCTGTTGGTATTGCCCAACCCCTCTCTGAGAGATTTACGGTTTCGGAAATCTATCCTAATCCTGTCCAGCATGAATTATACATGAATATTTCCGTTAATAAAGCCTCTCTGTCTGAAATCAATATCTTTAATGTTTCTGGCACTAAGGTTTATACCAATATGTACAATTTATTACCCGGTTTTCAAACTTTAAGACTTAATATTTCAAGCCTACCATCAGGCATATATTTCATCGAAATAAATTGGGAGGGCAAAAAAGTTCAACGAAAATTTGTGCATTAAAACAAATCACATTGTTGGCAATAAAATTTCTTTATTTTTGCAGCGATTTTCTTCAGGGCAGGGTGAAATTCCCGATCGGCGGTAAAGTCCGCAACTCCCCAAAGGGACTGAACCGGTGAAACTCCGGTACCGACAGTCAAAGTCTGGATGGAAGAAGAAATGTCAAACGCACTATTCTTTTGGTGCTCCATTGCTCGGTAAAGATCATTCTGCCCTGAAACAAATCAGGGCATTTTTATTATCAAGCAATATGAAAACACAAATTTCTTATTTATTCACTCTGATCATGCTTGCATTCAGTTGGCAGGCATTTGCTCAAACGGTTATTCAAGGTAGAATTTGCGACTTCGACACGCATCAACCCTTATCGGGTACCGACATCACTGTGGAATCGACTGGAGAAGGCACAGTAAGCAACTCAAAGGGTGAGTTTACGCTGATCACCAAAATGGAAAAAGGGCGTTTGCTCATCAGCCATATTGGATTCCAAAACGAAACGATCAATTTCGATGCAAGCCAAGGAAATATCATTAAATTGAACGAAATATCTTTAAGGCGATTGGTAATCAACCTTTCACCTGTAAATATCCTGGCTTTTACTGTACGCGAACAAACCGATCCCGTAACCGTAAATTCCATCAATCGAAAAATGATTCATCAAATTTCAGGGGATCATTCCTATCCAGAAATCATGCGGATGATGCCTGGGGTTTACTCGAGCCGTACAGGCGGTGGGGTAGGTGATGCAGCCATCAATATCAGAGGTTTCAAACAAGAAAACCTTGCTTTGACCCTGAATGGAATTCCTATTGGAAGCGTTGAAAATGGACTGGTATATTGGTCGAATTGGGACGGGCTGCAAGAGGCCACTGAAAATATTCAAGTTCAGAAAGGGATAGGAGCCTCAGTTTTGGTGAATAATTCACTAGGAGGCACTATCAATATTATTACCAATGCAGATCCTTCATTAACTGGAGGAATGTTAAGCACTTCAATAACGGATTATGGACTGCAACGTACTTCTTTTAAATATTCTAGCGGAATCAACCCCAATGGATTAAGCATCAGCTTTATGGGATCGCATACCACAGGACAAGGCTATGTAGATGGAACTCAAGTAAATGGATTTGCTTATTATTTATCTATCAGCAAACAATTGAATCCATCTCACCTTTTCACCTTCAATGCTATTGGTTCACCTGAACGACATGGACAAAGAAGCACTTTGTTATCGTATGCCGAAATCGAAGAAAGAGGAATCAAGTACAATAAGGATTGGGGAACTTATGGAGGAATACGCAAGAATCTTGCCGAGAACTTCTATCATAAGCCACTTTTAAATTTAAACCACTATTGGACTATCAGTAATAAAGCCTCTCTTTCAACTTCGGCCTATTTCAGCTATGGGAAAGGAGGAGGCAATTGGGCCGAAAACTTCAGTGGGAAAAACGTATTCGAATATCAGACGCCTTCGGGCCAAGTCGACTGGGATGCCATTGCCAGAGATAATCTCACCCATCAGGATATCTATATTACACCCCAAGGCGATACATTGCGCCATTTTGCAAAAAACTCCCAAACCCTTTTCCTTGCTTCACATTACTGGGCAGGACTTATCTCGGCTTATAGTTATAAACCTAACGATCAAATAATTCTCACTACCGGAATCCATGCACGTTATTTCAAAAGCTGGCTATGGGAAGAAATTTACGACTTGCTGGGAGCACAATATTTTATCGATGATTATGCTTGGGCTATTGAAAGTCGGCAGGGAAGAAACATTTTGAAAAAAAGAGGAGACACGACGAGAATTGATAACGGGGCTGTTGTTGGACTGGCTTCGGGCTTTGTACGGGCAAATTATGAACAAGGCGATCTGTCGGGATTGCTATCATTCGGACTCAACTACAATACCTATCAAAGAGAGGATCGCTACAATTATCCCACACATCCGGCAAGTTCCATCGTCAATAAAACCGGATACGAGCTGAAAGCCGGCATGGCGTATGCATTCAACTCACAATTACGAGTTTACTTCAACGGAGGTTATACTTCGAGAGCCCCTTACTACAAGTTCGTGTTCCCCAACTTTAACAATAATCCAGCTCAAAACCTCAAGAACGAAAAAATTACTTCGCTAGAAGTTGGAATGGGATGGCAAAAAAACGACTTCAACCTCAACCTCGCGGGATATTATGTGGCATGGCAGGACAAATCACTCCTTTCAAACGAATATAAACTGATCGATAATCAAACTACAACCCGCTCGCTGGTTACAGGTCTGGATGCATTGCATGAGGGTATAGAAGCCGAAGCCCATTATTCGGCATTGAAATCTAATCTGAATCTTTCGGCTTTTGTTTCTGTTGGGAACTGGAAATGGCAAAACAATGTGGATGCAAAAATATTCAACAACGAAAATCAGTTGATCGACAGTGTAAAGGTTTATGCGGAAGGTTTGTATGTGGGTGATGCGCCACAGTTTCAAGCCGGAGTTTCGGCGCTGATTCATTTCCTGAATCAATTCGATTTTCACCTGTCTTATATCTGGAACGACCGATTTTACGCCGATTTCGACCCCGCCCTAAGGACAAAACCCGAAGATGCTCAGTCATGGCGAATTCCCGGATATGGATTAACCGATGTTCGCTTGGGATTTCATTTCGAAATGATGGGAATGGAAACTGAGCTGGCGCTGGCTTGCAATAACCTTTTCGATGTGGAGTACATCACCCGTGGAAACGATGGAATTCATCATAATAAGGAAACCTTCAGGGGCTACTGGGGACCGGGAAGAACCTTTAAGTTAAGCCTCGAAATAAAATTTTAATCCTTATTGACACCTGACACTTAAAACAATAGGCGTCAATCTCATTGGGATATAACTATTTATTTATTGATAAACAGGTAGTTAAGGAATAACTCCCTGACTGATTCTCTCATTATACTCATTTATAATCAATCATCTCTATTTAGAATGATTCCAATATTAAATTTTTCATTTTTGGTTTGCCCATTTGAAAAATTCCTTTAATTTAGACGGTGGGAAAAACTCCCTCCAAATACTTTAATAAATTGAAAAACAAATGATTATATTAATAATTCATTATTATGCCTTTATGATAGATAAACCTTTATTTTAACAGAATATTTATCTCTTGAGATGAATAGAAGTGCAAAATAAAACTTTGAAAACCAAACCAAAACGAGTTTCAAGAAAAGTGTATACACAAAGAATTGAAAAATGCAAGGAGGAAAAGGCTTTTTTTTCAAAAATTTTACACACAATTTTGTTGAAGACTTTTGGAGAGGGGGCACAAATGAGCAAAATTGTATTTATTGAACTGAATGATAACTTAAAAATATCAACGAATGTATATGGATAGACACGAAACTAAAACCAATGAGGCCCGAGAAAAATGGGCAAAGTGTATGAAAGTCATCGAGGATAATATTCCTCCGGCAAGTTTCAAGACTTGGTTTATTCCCATCGAGCCGCTGAAGTTTGAGAATAATGTCTTAACCATTCAGGTTCCGAGTCAATTTTTCTATGAATGGCTCGAGGAGCACTATATAGACCTTTTGAAAAAGACAATCAGAAAAGAATTGGGACCTGATTGCCGTCTGGAATACAGCATCATCATGGATAATTGCTATCCGTTATCCGATAACATAACCATGCGTTTGCCCGCTTCGAATCGGAATACCATCGAAAATCCCGATGTAAGCATTCCTATCGACATTAATCCTGATGGCTTGGCCAGAGAAATTCCCAACCCTTTTATCATACCAGGTTTAAAGAAAATCAAGATTCAATCACAATTAATCGATACTCTGTCATTTGAAAATTTTGTAGAAGGCGACTGCAACCAATTAGCTCGTTCGGCTGGATATGCCATTGCTCAGAATCCGGGCAAAACCTCCTTTAATCCTTTTTTTATTTACAGTGCTGTAGGTTTGGGAAAAACTCATCTTGCCCATGCTATTGGCCTGCAGTCGAAGGTAAATTTTCCCGATAAGACGATACTTTACGTTACTGCCGAACAATTTCAGCATCAGTTTACCGACGCAGTACGGAACAATACTTCCAACGACTTCATGAACTTCTACCAAATGATCGATGTTTTGCTGATCGACGATATTCAATTTTTGGCTGGAAAGCAAAAAACTCAGGATGTATTCTTCCACATTTTCAATCATTTGCATTTAAAAGGGAAACAGATCGTTATTACCTCCGACAAACCGCCGATAGAGCTTGCTGGTATTGAAGACCGTCTGCTTTCTCGATTCAAATGGGGTTTGGCCGCCGATATACAAACACCTGATTTTGAAACACGTGTGGCAATACTTCAGAAAAAAATATATAATGAAGGCCTTGTAATACCCGAAGATGTAGTCGAATACATTGCCGCCAACATTACCACCAATGTGCGTGAACTCGAGGGAGCTCTTACATCGGTTGTTGCCCAGTCGGCACTCAATAAAAAGGCGATTTCGCTCGAGTTGGCACGAAAAATCATCGATAAATTCGTGATTTGCACTACCAAGGAAATCTCTATGGATTACATTCAAAAAGTGGTATGCGATTATTTCAATATCAGTATCGAACAGCTCAAGAGCAAGTCACGCAAGCGCTCCATCGTTCAGGCACGCCAGCTTGTCATGTATTTTGCAAAGGAATATACAACATCTTCTTTAGCAGCTATTGGGCTTCAATGTGGCAACAAAGACCACTCGACTGTATTGCATGCCTGCCGAACTGTAAAAAATCTGTTTGAAACCGATAGAACCTTTAAACAATATTATACTGATATTGAAAGGAAAATAAAGATTTAAACCGAAACCGTATGCTTCTCGAAAGCATTCCTCAACCTGTTGATATATATGAAGCTCACAAGCGTATTTCTCCGTACATTCACCGAACACCTGTAATTACCAGCAAAACTCTGGATGAACTAAGCCAATGTAATCTTTTTTTCAAATGCGAGAATTTTCAGAAGGCAGGGGCGTTTAAATCGCGGGGAGCGTGCAATGCTGTTTTTTCGCTCGATGATGATGAAAGTGCAGGGGGAGTAGCAACCCATTCGTCGGGGAATCACGCTCAGGCCCTTGCCAGAGCCGCATTGCTTCGCGGAATAAAATCCTATATCGTTATGCCACGTACGGCCCCAATAGTTAAAATTGCTGCCGTAAAACATTATCAGGGCAAAATAACCTTCTGTGAACCCACTCTTGCTGCTCGTGAAGAAACCTTGAAAAACTTGCTTCAACAAACCAATGCCATCGAAATCCATCCCTACAACAATTATAGTGTTATTGCTGGGCAAGCCACCGCTACAATGGAAATTTTCGAAGAAATAGGTTGGCCTGACTTTTTAGTTGCCCCCGTGGGTGGAGGAGGATTATTGAGTGGTTCGAGCTTAGCTGTTCGTTATTTTTCGAATCATACCAAAACATTGGGAGCCGAACCTGAAGGCGCTGACGATGCTTATCTCTCCTTCCATAGTGGTATGATTGTCCCTTCCATTCATCCCGTAAGCATTGCCGATGGTTTGCTCACCTCACTGGGCTCGAGAACTTTTCCTGTTATTATAGAAAATGTTACTGAAATCCTGAGGGTTAGCGAAGAAAAAATCGTGAAGGCAATGCAATTGATCTGGGAAAGAATGAAAATAATTATAGAACCGTCGGCTGCCGTTTCGTTTGGGGCGGTTCTTCAATATCCGGAAATATTCCACAGTTCTAAGACTGTCATCATCCTTTCGGGTGGAAATGTCGATCTTGGTTGCCTTCCCTTTGCAGCCATCAAAGAAAATATGAGATGAGTAAAGGAAAATTATTTTTAATTCCCGCCCCTATTTCCATCAATTCGCCCTTTGGCTGGGATGTAAAAACCCTTTCGATTATCACGGAGATGCGATATTTTATTGTAGAAGAGATTCGCACCGCAAGAAAACTCCTGCGCAGGGTCATTCCCTCCTTCCCTATCGACGAATGCACATTCCAAATCCTTAATGAACATACCCCACCGGCAGATATTCCCACTATGCTCCAACCCATGATGAAGGGACACGATATGGGATTGATGAGCGAAGGAGGAATTCCTTGCATTGCCGATCCGGGGGCCGTTTTAGTTTGGATGGCTCACTGCAAAAATATTCAGGTTATCCCTTTACCGGGTTCTTCTTCTATTTTTTTAGCCTTAGCTGCATCAGGTTTCAACGGACAAAATTTCTGTTTTCATGGCTACCTGCCCGTCGAAAAAATTGCACGTAAACAACGAATAATTGAACTGGAACAAAAAGCAAAACATCAAACCCAAATCTTTATCGAAACGCCCTACCGAAATATCTCTCTCTTGGGTTCAATCATGCAGTATTGCCAACCCACCACCAATTTATGCATTGCTTCAGGCCTACTCTCCCCCAACGAATTTATAAAAACCATGGAAATAAAACAATGGAAAGCATTCACCCCTCCTATTCATCGAGTACCCGCAGTGTTTCTACTTGGAAATGTTTATCTTACGATATGAGGGAGCAATAAGAAATTGCCTTAAGTAAAGTTTCCATATATTTGCCAGTTTTTGTCGAATCTTAACTAAAACCTATTATCAAGACAGTATGAAGCTATTACAGCAGAAGATGTCGAAGTACGACATTCCACAGAAAGCCCAAAAAATGGGTGTGTATCCTTACTTTCGGGTCATTGAATCGGAGCAGGACACAGTGGTGAAAATCAATGGAAGGGATATATTAATGTTTGGTTCGAATAGTTACCTCGGACTCACCAATCATCCCATGATTAAGGAAGCCGCAAAGAAAGCCATAGATAAATATGGAAGTGGATGCGCTGGTTCAAGATTTTTGAATGGTACGCTTGATATTCATATCAAACTGGAAGAAAAACTAGCAGAATTCGTTCAGAAGGATGCAGCCATTATTTTCAGTGCAGGTTTTTTAGTCAATGCAGGAGTCATTCCCACTTTAACTGGACGTGACGATTATATTATCCTCGACGAATTAGACCATGCCTCGATCATAGAGGGTCGCCGTCTATCGTTTTCTCAGGCTTTTAAATACCGCCATAATGATATGTCTTCGCTCGAGAAAATCCTCAAACAATGTAAACCCGACAAGATCAAACTTATTGTGGTAGATGGTATCTTCAGTATGGAAGGAGACATTGTAGATTTACCTGGCATCGTAAAACTGGCAAAACAATATAATGCTACGGTAATGGTCGATGATGCTCATTCGTTAGGAGTGATTGGCAAAAATGGTTCGGGCACTGCCAGCCATTTCGGATTGGAAGAAGATGTTGACCTCATCATGGGTACATTCAGCAAAAGCCTGGCTTCGATAGGAGGTTTCATCGCTTCCGATTTTTATACCATCAATTATTTGAAGCACAACTGTCGTTCATTGATATTTAGCGCCAGCATTGCTCCTGCTGCTACAGGTAGCGTTTTGGCAGCACTCGAAATCATTAAGAATGAACCCGAACGCATCGAAAAGCTTTGGGAAAATACCCATTACGCCATGAAAGGGTTCAAGGAATTAGGTTTCGATACTGGGAGGTCGGAAACTCCCGTTATCCCCCTTTATGTAAGAGACGATGCAAAAACCTTCATGTTTACACGAATGTTGCTCGATGAAGGAGTTTTTGTAAATCCCGTAGTTTCGCCTGCTGTGCCCAGCGATTCGACCCTCATCCGTTTTTCGCTGATGGCCACCCATACCTATCAACAAATCGACCAAGCCTTGGAAGCTTGCCAAAAAGTAGGCAGAAAGCTCAACCTCATAGATTGAAGTCAACCTTTAGGATGCCTCACCATGAATACAATAGAGATTAAACCGGTAAAAAACGTCAAGGATCTTCAACAGTTCGTTGCTTTCCCCAACATACTCTATAAAGGAGATCCTCATTATGTACCCGTTATCGTCGAAGATGGTATAGTAACCCTTTCTTCCAAACACAATCCAATTATAAAAGATTGCAAAACAGCCTATTGGATGGCTTTTCGGGACGGGAAAATGGTAGGACGTATTGCCGGAATCATTAACAATGAATTCATTTACAAATGGGGAAAGCGTTACGCTCGTTTCGGATGGATGGATTTTATCGACGACCCTCGGGTAGCCGCCAAACTCTTCGAAACAGTAGAAAATTGGGCTATTCAAAATGGAATGGAAGCCATCAATGGTCCACTTGGCTTTACCGATCTCGATACCTCAGGGTTGCTCATCAAAGGTTTCGAATATAAGGCCACAATATTGGGTAGATACAATTATCCCTACTATCAAAAATATATAGAGGACTTGGGCTATAGAAAAGACGCCGACTGGATCGAATATCAGATTGATATTCCCGATGCCATGCCTCGTAAATTGGAACAAATAGCTCATTACGTTACTCAGCGCCATAATTTGATACCACATACCTTCAAAAATATAAACGAAGCCTTCCCTTACGTCAATCAAATCTTCGATATCGTAAACCAAATATATGGCCTGGTTTATGGGTATGTCCCTATTACCAAAGAAATTGGTGATTTCTATATTTCCCGTTATAAATATCTTCTCGATCCAGAATTAATTTCCATTATTACCGATCGAGCCGATAAAGTAATCGCCTTTGGGGTTGCTATGCCCTCATACAGCGACGTGTTCATCAAATCGAAAGGGAATATGCTTCGTCTTAAATGGCTTCTTTTTAAAGGAGAACATAAAAAAACCGATACGGTCGATATGTATTATATAGGAGTTCGTCCGGGATACATTCGCAAAGGAATCAGTTCGGTATTGATGTATGAGATTGGGGAAAAAATTATTGAACGTGGTTATCGTTATGCAGAAAGCAACTTCGAATATGAAAGCAATTTCGCGGTGCGATCGCTTTGGAGACATTTTTCACATCGTCAGCATAAATGCCGCAGATGCTATCAGAAATATTTCTTAAGTAGCACACGTTCAGAAGATAGCATATAAAACTTATTCTTATGGCAATCGAAATCAAAGAAATTTCAGGACGAAAAGAAATCAAGAAGTTTGTATGCTTTCCATTTCCCCTTTACAAAGGGAATCCTTTCTGGGTTCCCCCTCTTATTTTCGATGAAGTGAATGCTCTCGACCCGAGGAAAAATCCTTCCTTCGAATTTTGTGAGGCCAAATTATGGATGGCCTATAAGGATGGACGAGCAGTGGGACGCATAGCCGGAATCATCAATCATAGGGCTAATCAGATATGGAACGAACGGAATGCCCGTTTTGGCTGGCTCGATTTTATCGATGATTTTGAAGTATCTTCTGCGTTATTTGCTCAGGTCGAAAATTGGGCAAAAAGCATGGGAATGAAAGCCGTACAAGGACCACTGGGATTTTCCGACATGGATAAGGAAGGTATGCTCATAGAAGGCTTCGAAGAATTAGGGACTATTGCTACTTACTATAATCATCCCTATTATCCCATTCATACTGAAAAAGCAGGTTATCAGAAAGATGTCGATTGGCTCGAATATGAACTGAATGCCGAGGTTACCGTTCCCGAAAAGTTCATCAGAGTAGGACAGATTGCTCAGGAACGCTACAAGCTCAGTATTGTACAATTCAAAAAGAAGAAGGATCTGCTGAAATATGCACACCAAATCTTTGAGGTTCTTAACGAGTCCTTCCGTCCCTTGTATGGTTTTGCCCCTCTAACCGACGCTCAAATCGACTACTACATCAAAATGTATTTCTCGTTCATCGTACTCGATTTTATTTCGGTTGTCGTTGACGAACACGACAAAGTTGCAGCTTTTGGCATTACCATGCCATCACTGAGCAAGGCCGTACAAAAGTCAGGTGGCAAGATTCTGCCTTTTGGCTTCATCCATATTTTACGAGCCATGAAGAAAAACGACACGGTCGATTTTTACTTGACAGCCGTAAGACCAGAACTTCAGGGAAAAGGAGTAAATGCACTATTGTTTATTGACCTTATTCCCAAATACAGAAAATTTGGGATAAAAAAAGCCGAAAGCAATGTTGAGCTCGAGAATAACCAAATGGTAAGGCGGCAGTGGGATATGTTCCCCAAAAGACAACACAAGCGAAGACGAGCCTATATAAAGCACATCTGATCACCTGTACGACCAATGAATCGAAACAAAACTTCAGTGAACAGATTTGCCAAACAAAAAATCAATTCCTTTTCAAATAATAATCATCAGTTTACAATGAAATATCGACGAGATGATGTTTCCCCAAGAGCTGACGAATAATGAGATTTTGTGAAATTTTATATTTTTGTAGACCACATCAATTCGAACCATAAACAATGCTTGTAAGTACCCGAGAATATAAGGCTTCACTCAAGGCTTTAGAAATTGAGGAGTATTTCGATTTATGGATTTATCGGCCTTTAGGATATATAGTGGCAAAATTGGTTCAGTCAATAAGTGTAACACCCAACCAGCTTACGGTTTTAGCCATGTTTTGCGGTATCGCCAGCGGATATGTCTTCTCCCTGGGAACCCAGCAGGCATTTATTCTGGGTGCCTTGCTCTATTTTATGTTCAATATATTAGATTGCAGCGATGGACAATTGGCAAGAATAAAAGGAACATCATCGGTTGCAGGTAAAATTCTGGATGGTGCCGCCGATTATATCGCCGGCATCGCAATCTATATTGGTATAGGAATAGGCTATGTCGAATATGTTTCTAATCCAGTTGGATGGTGGATACTGCTAGCACTGGCTGCTATTTCCAATATTGTCCATTCCATTGTAATCGATTCGGAACGTTACCGTTTTACACATCATGCCTGGGGAAGACCTCATCAATTGACAAACGATTACGAGTATTATAAGGAAGAGCTCAATCGTTTAAGAAAAATCCCAGGTACCTGTTTCGAACGCTTCGTTTTACAAACCTATCTGGTTTATTTGAACATTAGCCGATTCTTCCATAAGTCACCTAAAAATCAATATTTTATATATGACCCGGGAATTTATTACAGAAAATTTCGCAAAATGATGAAGGCCTGGACATTCTTAGGTCCCACAACTCATATCACCATCATTATTGTGTGCTGTCTTTTCATGCGACCCGACATTGCCGCCTGGATCATCGTAGTACCTATGAATATCTACTGGTTACTCTTAGTGTGGATTCAGAATAAAAAGTTAAAGACACTTCATTTTATTACTAACCCCAATCCAACTAAAAACTAAGATTTACAAAATATGATGAAAGCCGTAATTTTAGCTGCAGGATTAGCACGAAGGTTAAAACCCATCACTAATTATACTCCCAAATGTTTGCTCAAAATCAGAAACAAGACCATTTTGGGAATGATACTCGACAACCTGATCGAAAACCAGATTTTTCAAATCGTAATCGTTACCGGCTTCGAATCGGCTCAAATCCAACAATATGTAAAGAAAAACTATCCTCAACTCAACATAGAATTTGTATATAATTCCGATTATGAATTCACCAACAATGCTTACTCTTTACTACTTACCCAAAAAGCTATCGAAGGACATAGCTTACTTTTGCTCGACGGAGATATTGTTTTCGATCCTTTGATTATCGATAAACTTGTTCATTGTAAACAAGAAAATTCTCTGGCTTTGAACAAGGCCCATAAAAACTTTTTAAGCAGTGAAGAAATCAAGGTGAGAATTACCAAAGACAATTATATCGTTGAAATCAGTAAAGATATCAATCCGATTTTAGCCGCAGGAGAATCGGCAGGTATTCAGCTTTTTTCGGTAGCTACTACAAACAAGCTCTATCAGATTCTTCATCAACAGATTGATTATCAACAACATATCAATGAATTTTATGAATCGGCATTCGAGGAATTAATCCATCGGGGAGAAAAAATTTATGCTATGGATATTGCTCCTTTCCAGAGCATGGAAATAGATACTGAAACCGATTGGCGCAAAGCGAACAATTCATTTAATATCAATATTTTATAAATCGAATTAAAAAATGGTCAGCAATTTTATCACTATCTCTATTGTAGGTTTATTGGCGGGATTCATATTTTCAGTGCCGGTTGCTGGCCCTATCAGTATTTTGATTACTTCCAATGCTCTCAAAGGAAAATTTTGGTATAGCCTTAAAGCAGCCATAGGAGCTTCGTTTGCCGATTTTTTCTATGTTTTTATCTCCATGCTCGGCTTAACCCATTTTTACGAATGGTATAAACCTGCTATTCCATATATTCTATTGGTTGGAGCGGTTTTCGTATTTGTAATTGGATTTAGAATTACTAAAACCAGGTTGAAAGTTGAAAACCTTAACGATAATTCTATTCTGAAAAGTAAATACCATAATCGGGGAGGATTTCGCACAGGATTGTTCCTTAATTTCTTAAACCCCACACTTTTTTTTGGATGGCTTTCCTCTACTTTTATAACTTTTTCGCTTGTAGCTTCTCTTGGTTTTAACATGGGAGGATTGGAAGATTCTTTCCAAGAAAGCATAAACGCAGTTGATCATTCCATGTTACAAAAACCCTCTCTATTTACACCTTCCTTAAAAGATAGCCTTTCTTACAATGCCCCGGAATCGGTAGAACATGAAGCCTACACTACGGCTAAAGCTCCCGTTACACGCTGGTATCATTACACCTTATCGGCCTTGTATGCGTTTTTTGTATCCATTGGTAGTATTACATGGTTCTACATTTATGTCTCGTTTTTAGTAAAAAACCGGCATCGCATCAATATCAGCACACTTACAAATGTTATCCGCGGCCTGGGTTTTATATTGATAGGTATATCTATCTATCTTTTAGGTCGCGGTATTGACCTACTCACTTAATCTACTCGTCGATGAAATTTGCCATTATAGCAGCAGGTGAAGGCAGTCGCCTGCGTAAAGAAGGCCTTTACATTCCCAAGCCCATGATCGAAATCGGTGGAATGACACTGATAGACCGTTTGATCGATCGTGCGAAACGATATGAATTTTCAACTGCCTGCATCATCGTAAACGATATCTATCCCGAACTGGCGAACTGGTTTCGAGATAAGGATTACGGGATATTCATCCAGTTAATTGTCAAATCGACTCCAGGTTCAATGCATAGTTTTTATGAACTTAGTCAGTTTCTTCGCGATGATGATTTCATCCTGACTACAGTCGATCCAATTTATACCGACGAATCGTTCAGATACTTTCTAGAGTTTATCGACACTCATCCACATGCCGATGGCATAATGGCTGCCACAAATTATGTAGATGACGAAAAGCCACTTTGGATTATCTGCAACAATAGAATGCAAATTGTAGAATTTTCCGACACGCAAAAAGAGTCGTCGTTAGTGAGTGCCGGTTTTTACTATTTCAAGCCCCTCGTTATAAACTTCCTCGAGAAAGCAATGCAACAGGGTATGTTTCGTATGCGCGATTTCCAGCGGTTTCTTTTAAAACAGGGATGTTCTCTGATTGCTTGCAACGTTGGCAAGGTAATAGACATCGATCATACAAGCGATATCCTTCAAGCCGAACTCATGTTAAAATCAAAAAATAGTTAAAATTTAAAATGGTTTATAGTATCTTAAATATCTAATATAGAATAATCTAACCTAATTTAGCAGTCATTGAACTTTAGCTATACTTACCTATTTCGTAAAGAAAACTTTTCAAAATGAAAAAGTTTTGTACTTTTACGCCTCCAATCGTGATGATGGAATGGAAACAAAGCAAAAGATCATTGATACCGCCATTGAGCTGTTCCAACAAAATGGAATCAAATCAGTTACGATGGATTGGATAGCAAGCGAAGCAGGAGTTTCCAAACGTACCATTTACGAAATTTTTACCAAAAAGGCCGAACTTTTGAAAGCCTGTATGGATAAAATTACAGAGGAAAACCTCAATGCACTTCATCAGATCCGACAAAATTCCACTTGTTTTTTCGAAACTATCAAACAACTCGAAGAATTTCACATACAATCGTTACAGCGTTTTCATCCAAATTTTTTTCTCGATGTTCAGAAATCTTTCCCAAGCCTGTGGAAAAAAATGAACGATCAGAACGATACCATGAAAATGAGTGAAATTATGTATTTTCTGAAGGAAAGCATCATGAATGGCTTGATTAGAGCCGATCTTCACATCACATTCATTAGCCGGGTTATACTCGAACTTTTTAAACTTGCCTTTTCTATTGAATTAGATAATGATACTCGCATCGATAGAAAAAATATTTATAAAGACTTGATTATTAACTATTTTAGAGGGATAGCAACTGACAAAGGATTGAAAGAACTCGAACAATTAGAACATTAGGAAGTTCAATTTTCAAATTCTGCTTACAACTAAATCAGCGATTATGAATCTACATTTTGCCGCCATATCGAGAGGGAAAAGATACTCACCCAATCATATTACCAACGATGCTCGGATTCTTCAATTAACCATCGAAGAACTTGAAAAGCAGGGGCATAGTGTTACGGTTTACGACGAGGATGAAATAAGACCCGATTTGATCGATACACCCTATATTTTCAATATGATACGAGGCACTCGGTCGCTCGGGGTATTGCAGGAATTGGAAGCCAATGGCGCTTTGGTCATCAATTCTACCGAAGCAATTCTCAACTGCTACCGTAAAAACCTTGCCACTTTATTACCTCCTGCCAATATTCCCATTCCCTCCTCCATTGTGATAGATACTTATATGCCTCTGCCCGAAATTCCTTTTGCCTCCAATCCATTCAAGGTATGGATAAAACGAGGTGATGTCCATGCCATTCATCGCGAGGATGTAACCACTGTATACAGTATCGAAGAATTAAACGAAATCATTCTCGAATATCGACAAAGAGGCATTCACAGTGCAGTGATTCAACAACATGTAGATGGACCGGTTATAAAATTTTATGCAGTAAGGAATACACCGTTTTTTCACTGGTATTTTCATGATAGTACCTTTACCATGCAGATTAATGAAATAAAACTGAAATATTTGGCAGCCAAATGTGCCGAAACCCTAAAGGTTGATGTATATGGAGGTGATGCTATTGTTTCGCCCGATGGTAAGATTCAAATTATTGACTTGAATGATTGGCCGAGTTTTGCTCCTGTACGTGACGAAGCTGCTAAATACATCGCACAAGTAATTATAAACAAAGCTTATTCACACTCCGTAGAACTCAACTTGCACAGTTTTCCGAGTATATGAAGCAAAGCGAATTACAAAATACTTTTAAATCATCGGATACTGAGGAAGCGATCGATATTTACTTTTATCGAAGAT
This sequence comes from Bacteroidetes bacterium ADurb.Bin012, assembly GCA_002071415.1. Taxonomy (GTDB): domain Bacteria; phylum Bacteroidota; class Bacteroidia; order Bacteroidales; family TTA-H9; genus TTA-H9. The sequence continues at coordinate 30,308 of MWFC01000001.1, read as the reverse complement.
TAGGTTACAGGGTAGCCTTATTTTCGGCAAAGCACAAGATACGTCCGAATACCATCACCATTATCAGCATATTTTGGGGTGTTGTGGCGGGTCATCTTTATTATTACAACAACATCTGGATCAATATTCTCGGTATTCTTTTCCTGATCATTGCAAATACTCTCGACAGTGCCGACGGCCAGCTTGCAAGAATGACAAACGATAAAACCGAACTGGGCAGAATACTCGATGGTTTGGCAGGCAATCTATGGTTTCTCAGCATTTACATTCACATTGGGCTCCGCCTTACCCACAACGGCTATGGTTCATGGATCTGGATCATTGGTATCGTTACTGGTATCTCGCATATCTTTCAGGCAGCTATTGCCGATTATTACCGAAACGGACATCTTTACTTCATTAAAGGCGAAGCCGGCAGCGAATTCCATTCAAGTAAGGATATAAAAAGACAATACGACTCACTTTCGTGGAAAAAAGATTTCTGGATGAAACTCTTCATGTATTTTTATCACAACTATACCCGAGAACAAGAACTTTTTACAGGAAATCTACAAAAACTCATTGGCTGCGTCCAGAAGAATTTTCAAGGCCAGATACCTCAATGGCTTCGCGATGATTTTCGCAAAGAAAACAAGCCTTTGATGAAATACACCAATATATTATCATTCAATACACGAGCTATTACATTATGGATATCATTGCTGATTAACCTACCTTTGCTCTATTGGTTTTTTGAGCTCATTGTATTGAATATTATCCTGATATACATGGTTTTAAAGCAACAATTCATCAGTAAGAAATACCTGAACTTGCTTCAAAAGGAAGTCTTACAAAACACATGAAAAAGGAATACAAAATAAATACGCTGTTCTTTCTTATTGGGATAGGCATTTTTACCTTTCTCATTATTCGATTCGGTATTGTAAACATACTGAATGAGATAGCTCAAATAGGCGTATGGTTTATTCCCATCATCTTCATCTGGATGATTATTTATAGTTTGAATACTATTGCTTGGAAAATCATCATAGGAAACCACTTGAAGGTAAATTTTCTTCAGTTGGTCTCTCTTAAAATCAGTTCATTTGCACTCAATTACATCACTCCAGTGATTGCCCTAGGCGGAGAACCATGGAAAGTAATGAACATCAAACGTTTAATAGGAATCGAAAGAGCTTCTTCATCAGTCATCCTTTATGATTTGATGCATATTCTTTCCCATTTCTTCTTCTGGACTTTTACCCTCTTTATTATCTTCTTTACAGTGAAACCTACCTTGGCTACCTACATCGTGCTGGGCGTGGTACTTGCTTTTCTCATCAGCATAATACTGATTATTTATAAGTGGTATAAAAAAGGGATAGTATTTTCTTTCATTCATTTTCTGAATAAGATTCCGCTTTTGAAGAAAGTTGCAGCCAAGCTGTCGAAGCAGGAAGACACGCTCGAAGAGATAGAACGACAGATTGTGGCATTTTATAATACTCGCCGAAAAGAATTTTATTTAAGCCTTGGGATGGAATTTTTTGCACGAATTGTTGGTGCGATCGAGTTCTTTCTTATCATGCGGGCTATTCAAATCGATATCAATTTTTTCGAGGCCATTTATATTAGTGCCGCCACTTCGCTGCTAACCAATTTAGTAGGTTTTGTACCCTTGCAGTTAGGAACTCGCGAAGGGAGCCTTTATTTAGTATACGAAAGTCTAAAGTTAGCCCCTGCACAAGGTATTGTCGTAAGTCTGGCTACACGTGTTCGAGAATTTTTCTTTATCTTTTTCGGACTCATCCTTATGCGAATCAATCCTTTGACAAAACCCGTAGAAGATGAATCCCATTCATAATATCAAGGCCATTTTGTTTGATTTTGGAGGAACACTCGATACGGATGGAGTGCACTGGAGCGAAAAATTCTGGGAAGCATATACATCGGCAGGTATACCCGTTGATAAGTCCGAATACGAAAAGGCTTTCATCGAAGCTGGAGATCATCTCGTTTCGGTTATCATTCAGCCTCATTTTGGTTTCAAAGATACCTTAGCTGCCCAGATAGAACTTCAGTTACGTTACTTAGAATCGAATCATAACCTGCCTCCGGTTGAACATTACAAGTACAAGAACGCCATCTTAGAATACTCGTACAAAGAAGCTAGTAAAACCCTGGAAAAATCGAATCAAATTATTTCAAAACTTGCCCAAGATTATCTTCTCGGCGTAGTATCCAACTTTTATGGCAATATGGACACAGTTTTAAAGGAATTTCATCTTATTGAATACTTTCAAATTGTGATAGATTCGGCAAGGGTAGGCGTTCGTAAACCCAGTCCTGACATTTTTCGACTTGCCATTCATCAACTGAGAGTGCCTGCAGGAAATACTGTCGTTGTAGGTGATTCTTATGATCGTGACATTGTGCCGGCCAAGCAATGCGGTTGCATTACCGTTTGGCTCGAGGGAAGGAGCTGGAAAAAGGAGGAAGGCGGCAAGCAAGCCGATTATGCAATACATAGTCTAAAAGAACTCGATACTTTAATTCATAATATAACCCTTTAAAATTAAATTTAATCATCATGAAACAACAGATTAGCAAGCCTCAAGGAAAACTTGGGGTATTGATCGTAGGAATGAATGGCGCAGTTGCTACGACATTTATAGCCGGTACGATGGCTGTAAGAAAAGGAATGGGTGTTCCAGTGGGATCTCTCACTCAAATGGGGACTATCCGCATTGGAAGACGGATTGAAAACAATTTTCCCAAAATCAAAGACTTTTTACCCTTGTATGAATTGGATCAATTGGTTTTCGGAGGATGGGATATCAACGACGAATCAGCTCTTGATGGTACAAAAACCGCTGAAGTTTTAAACGAAAAAGATATTAATAAGGTAGCCGATGAATTAGCTACTCTTCGTCCCATGAAAGCCGTATTCGATAAGGAATTCGTAAAAAAACTCGATGGGAATTGGGTAAAAAAAGCCAATACCAAAATGGAGCTGATGGAGATGTTGCGTAACGATATTCGCCAGTTCAAAGCCGACAATCATTGCGATGATATGATTGTGATTTGGTGCGCCAGTACCGAGGTTTATACTCCTATACAAGAAGTGCATTCGAGTATAGAAAAGTTTGAAGAGGGTATGCGCAACAATAATCTGGCAATTGCTCCGAGTATGTTATATGCATGGGCAGCACTGCTCGAGGGCGTTCCATTCATCAATGGAGCTCCCAACCTTACCATCGATACACCTGCCGCTTTCCAGTTGGCAGAAAAATTACATGTTCCCATTGCAGGGAAAGATTTCAAAACGGGCCAAACCTTAGTGAAAACCACTATTGCACCCATGTTGAAAATGCGCATGCTAGGCCTCGAAGGCTGGTTCTCGACCAATATCCTGGGCAATCGCGATGGCGAAGTACTCGACGATCCTGGTTCTTTCAAAACCAAGGAAGAAAGTAAACTCAGTGTAATAGAAAGCATTCTGCAACCCGAACTCTACCCCGAATTATACAAGAACTACTATCACAAAGTTCGCATCAATTATTACCCACCTCGTAAAGATAATAAAGAGGGCTGGGACAATATTGACATATTTGGTTGGCTGGGTTATCCCATGCAAATTAAGATCGACTTCCTTTGCCGTGATTCCATACTTGCTGCTCCTATTGCTCTCGATCTCGTGTTGTTGATGAACCTTGCTCAAAGAGTTGGCTTCTACGGAATACAAGAATGGCTTTCTTTCTACTTCAAGAGCCCATTGCATTCTCCCGATGTGGTTCCCGAACATGATATCTTTATCCAGCATATCAAGCTCAAGAATACCATGCGAGAAATTATGGACGAAGAACCCATCACCCATCTCGATGAAAAGATAAAACAATTCAAATAAATTTCATAGAAGAATTTTTTAATATTGGGGCTCAGGCTTTACCTGAGCCCTATTTCCTTATTCACAAAACATCCTCACTATAAGGCAAAATCTTCTAACGGGCAATAATTCGCTCACTTACCTCCTTACCACTGTTCAAAGAAATTCCATACAAATCGACCCAAGCTACCTTGGTATAATTTCCAGGTTCAGACTGTACAAAAATTCTGGTTAATTGCGCCCGAACCCCAGCTATACTTATAATTGCTCGATATCTACCATCGCTACCTTTCTCAAGTCTAAGCTTGCGCTCCGGAAATGCCACTAAAGTGATTTCGTAATCCCCATTACCTAATGACTTTGATGAATATCCATAAGCATATTTCGCTTGAATCAACGACAGATTATCCATAGCTCCAGGCCTGTCTGTCCTATTTAACCAATAAACTTTTAACGGTTTGTCGGCATTCAAATTTCCTCGACTGTCAATATTCAAATCATAACAAACCTGATTGGCATTTTTCGAGCGTTCGATCACAAAAACTCGGTTAACAGTAGGTAAATCCCCACCTAAAGAAACAAAAACACATAAATGAATGAATACTAAGCTAAACACACTACGAACACCAAAGCTTCTGCTGAATCGACTGTTTGCCCATAAATTCGATGTCATCAATTCCATACTGCAAATTTATCTTTTCCCTTTATTTATATTAAGTATACATTTATTTATAGTAATTTTGCCGGTTCAAAAATCTACATTAGCTTGATAACTTTTTAACTAACCAGTTGTCAAATATACTCTGATTATTTTCGTTTTAAATTTTTATCGATAATCAGGCAACAAAGATTGAAGTCGAACTTTTTTATGAATAAATCAATAGATGAAAAGTGGCATTCATTATCTTATTTCGAAGAGATTCGGTTAATTATAAGCCATCCTTTTCATACGGCAAAATACATTTTTACTCAAATAAAACATGGGCATATTCCAAACATTATACAATTTACGAATAAGAGAACCAAGTTATTTTATTCGTGGGTGGTTTGTTCACTCCTAATGATGTTTTCATGGGGTATTACGATCGTACAAGCCCAACCTCACCAAAATACTACTATAATTCAGGGCAAGATTACCGATGCCAATACCAACGAACCCATACCCTTTGCTAATGTCTTCTTCAAAGGAACTACTATAGGTACGACTACCAATTTTGATGGCAGATACAGGCTCGAAACCACTACTCCTGGCGATTCTCTCACTGTAACGGTTATCAGTTACAAATCCAAATCGAAAAAGATACAGAAGGGTAAAAACCAAACCTTGGATTTTCAACTCGAACCCACTTCTTTTGAATTGGAGGAAGTGGTAGTAAGGGCAGGAGAAAATCCAGCTTACCCTATTATCAGAAAAGCACGTGAAAATAGAAAATTCTTCAATCCTGAAAATTTAGATGCATACGAATATAAGAGCTACGTAAAAGTTGACATCAGTCTCGACCAAATCAATGAAAATTTCAAGAATAGCAAAACCTTCAAGCCTTATTCCGCTTTGATGGACAGTTTACAAAAAGCCGCTGGCGAGGAAGGAAAATTGGTTATACCCTTTTTCGTTTCTGAACAGATCAATGAGGTATATTACAGGAAAAATCCCAAACGAAACAAAACCGTTGTGAAAGCAAGTCGTATGAATGGCCTGATTATCGATAACTACCAGATTTTTGAATCTTATCTTGGAAAAACCCTTCAGGAATATAATTTTTACAATAACTTTCAGGAAATTCTCGACCGCTCGTTTATAACCCCTTTAGCTACAGGAAGTTTTGCTTACTATGATTATTTTATCATGGATACCGTCATGGTTGATAACGACAGTTGTTACGAACTGAAAGTTAAACCCCGTCGACCCCTTGATCTGGTTTTTTCAGGGAAAATATGGATCGATACGAAAAATTACGCCTTACGCCGCCTCGATCTGGAAATTACCAGCTCCGTGAATATCAACTTCATCGATAAATACAAAATTCAACAAGATTATGAACGACAATCTACAGGCCACTATCTGCCTACCAAAACAAGAGTTCTGGTCGATCTGCAACAAACTAGCGATTCAGCTGTAGGCTTCATCGGTAAATACTATATTGCCAACAAAGATTATATCATCAATCAACCCCGACCTCCTTCATTTTACGATAGAAACGTTGAAGTGGATATGGCAGCCAAGACGTATTCCGACGACTTTTGGAACGAGCAGCGCAAAGAAATGATAGCTGATCATGAACAAGTAAAAAGTTCGCTCGAGGCAATCGATTCACTCAAAAAAGCCCCTCAAATTACATTTATTCGAAGAGCTCTTCGAATCATCTGGGATGGCTACTACAACTTTGGAAAGATAGAACTTGGGCACTGGTACACCATGTTTGGCAATAACCCCGTCGAAGGGTTTCGATTTCAAACTTCAGTAAGGACCAATATCAACTGGAACTACTACTGGATACTTTCAGGCTATGGCGCTTATGGATTCAAAGACGAAACTTTCAAATACCGTTTGCAGGTAGAACGATTCTTAAACCGCAGCAAATGGGAAAAGATAGGACTACGTTATTCGTATGATATGATGCGCCTGGGAGTCGACCCGGAGTTTCTCGAATCCCATGTATTCCTCAATTATATCTTCCTCTTTTCTTCTCAGTTTGGATATCTTCACAGGATGAGCCTCTCGCAAGACGCCCGTATCTGGTACGAAACCGACCACTGGCGAGGCTGGAATACAAAATTGATGATAAGAACCAAAACCTTCCATTCTCAAGGTGATTACTATTTTGGCTATTACGACGATAATGACCTCATTCGGACAAAATACCGTACTTCCGAATTTCATCTTATTACCAGCTATTCGAAAAGAAGAACATGGCTGGTGGAAAACAACTGGCGCGTTGGTGCCGAAGCACTTAAATCACAATTATGGACTTTCCATGCTACATTGGGATTTAAAAATGTTCTCGGCAGTGACTTCACTTTCCAGAAATTTTCCCTAAATGTCATGCATAAATGGCGAACTGGTTATTTCGGCCAACTCGACTACTCATTAACCGGAGAAGTTACTCTGGGAAAAGTTCCCTATCCCGAAGCCATTATCCCTCAAGGCAATGAACCCGTATTCGCTGCTGAGAAAGCCTTCAACATGATGAATTTTTTCGAATTCGTTGCCGATAAATCCATCAGTGGAATTTTACTCCACCACTTCGATGGCCTGTTCTTCAACCGTATTCCGCTGCTCAAACACCTCAAATGGAGAGAAGTGGCAGGATTCAATTTCGTCTTCTCAACCTATGGAAAGAAAAATTATATACGTACAAACGATAATCCAAAAGGTTTATTGGCTCCCTCTATCAACGGAAATCCAATCACAGAGTTCCGTATCATGGACTTTGGCAAACCCTACATGGAAGTTTCATATGGTATAGAAAACATCCTCAAAATCATACGTGTTCAGGCCTTTCATCGATTATCATACCTCGACCCGGGTCCCGATGGCAAAAAAATACCTAAATTCATGATCAAGGCCAGTTTCTTCATCCGATTGTAACCCTCCCCTATTTTATATAAAGCTATGTAATTCTTCGAAACTGTGAAACCTCGAAAAAAGAAAATAATTCTCGATGTTTCCCCTATTCTTTCTTATATTGAATCTCTACCCTCATGGCAAATTCGGGCTAAGAATTAAATGAGAAAGTAGAAATCATATTATCTCAGTATTTATACTTAGCCAATCTTTCTTCCGAAAAATTAAGCCCGCAGCTTCTATTTCTAAAAACCATTCCCTTGAGGTTCTCTTCGACTAGTGTTTTCCAATGCCTTCAGTCTTTCTATCAATGGAGGATGAGAATAATACACTTTTACGTACAAAGGATGCGGAAAGGGATTACTCAAATGATTGACAGATAATTTTTTAAGAGCCGATTGCAAATAGCCCTGCATTTGATGTTCTGCTACATAGGCATCGGCCTGAAATTCATGTCTGCGTGATATAGAATTGAAGATTAATCCGATGATGGCCGAGATAGGGCTAAACAAAAGAGTAAAGCCAATTAATCCCATATAAAATGAAGGAGTTACTTGCCTGGCACCTGCTGCAGCATTGCATAAAACTTCCGTCAATTCCGACCCGGGTTTAACGAAAAGAGAAAATACGAACAATATTAACCCAGTCTGAACAATGCTCGTTATAAGCCCTATCGTGGTATGATGATGCTTGTAATGTCCAATTTCATGAGCTAAAACAGCCAGAATCTCATCGATACTAAAATCTTTTATCAGCGTATCATACAAAACGATTCTTTTTTCGGGTCCAAGGCCGGTAAAATAAGCATTGGCCTTACTGCTCCTCTTCGAACTGTCGATCACGTAAATATCCTTCACCTTAAATCCCGCTTTATGGGCAAATTCTTCGATGGCAGTGCGTAATTCTCCCTCGGGTATGGGGGTTTGCTTGTTGAATAAAGGCACTATCAAACTACTGTAAAACAACGACATAAATAATGCAAAAATACTAATCACCAACCAAACCAGTACCCAAAAATATTCTCCGGTCTTTTGATAAAGAAAAACAATAAGCGAAAACAATGGAACTCCGATCAAGATGGTCAACAATGCCGACTTTAGCTGGTCAGTAATATAGATTCTGGGAGTAGTGGTATTGAATCCAAACCGCGATTCTATCACAAAGGTATCATAGATATCGAACGGAAGCCTGATGATAAATGTGGCTACAGCTATAATTCCAAAAAAAATCAGAGACTGTACGATTAAATTTGATGAAAAGGACCGTGCTACTCCATCCAGCCATGCAAATCCACCAAAATATAGAAACCCAATGGTAATGATAGAAGTAATCGTCGCTTCGATGAATCCTATTTTATAATTTACTAACTGATATTGTCGGACTTCCATAAATTTCTCTTCCGGAAATATATCTCGAATAAGATCGGGTAATACCTTGGGCCAATTCCTAATGTTCAACCAGTCCAGGATCCTTTCGGCTGCAAAACTCAGTATTAAAATAGCCAAGAAAGCATAAAACAAATAAATAACAGTAGTATTCATATTTATTGATCTAAATTTTTATTCGCCTCATCTGATCATAATATTCCCGACCATTTCCTTATTGCCCATTCTCCCGATATGAGGATGATCATCAATGCCAAAAGCCACCCTAAATCATTCAGTTTAACATAAGATTCTTCGGTATAGACTTTAGTAGCGGTATTTCCCATTTTTTTCAACCATTGGGGAATACTATCGGTCTGAACAGGCCAGACCATTTTTCCTCCGCTATTTTCACTCAAATCGAAAAGAAGACGATGATTAGCCTTTAAGTAGTTTTTTTCGGCAATTGTATGTTCTACAACAAAAATCCCTCCAGCCGATAATTCTTCCTTGTTGAAGGTGGTTCTGGCAGTCCATGAATAGATTCCCGGATTGAATATCCCGGCATCGAGCTCATAGATATCCCCTATTCTATTAAAAATAAAAGGATATCTCACACCGTTTTCATCCTTTATCTCGAGGTGAACTTCAGGTTCGTTCACTAACTTGAAAGTGGCATCATACAATTCGGCATTGAACTTTACATGTTCGTTGCCACGAAAACGGTTTCCAACTTTTACTCTGAAATTTCCCGTAGGTTCGCTACTGATTAGATACTGAACCATGTTATGAATAAAATCTTCGAATATTTCATGATCCCGATAATTCTGATACAAAATATTGCGCCACCACCAAAGGCCTTCACCGGCAATTATTGCAACAGACTGGTTTTCCTTGCGATGAAAAAGAATTAAAGGATTCGATGTCAGTACATTATCAATTTTCTGTAGTAGATAAGGAACGGCAATCGGCGAAACAGAATATTTTCCATCGGGTGAAATCAAAGGAGGAAGTTTGTCGAACGTCTCTACCAAACGATGATCTGTACGGAAAAGTTGAAAATCGGCGACCAGCAGTGGATAAGCATTTACGAATTTCTTTCCTGTTGCTGTAACCTTCAATCCGATTTCCATGGCATTCAACAGTTCAATATCCGAACTCTGGCCAAGAATAAACATAACGGGTTTGCCTGCCTTCAGCGCTTGCTCGTAAATATCATTTACGGAAACACGAGTGGAAGGAAGCTGATGAAAGATGATGAGGTCGAATTGGTGGATATCCTTATCGAAATTGGAGATTAAATAATCTTCGGCCTGATAAATATCCCGAAAAATAAATACTTTCTTCAAAGCTGCTATATCGGGATGAGGAGCATCGGCCAGAATCAACACCTTTACTCTGGTGTCTTTTACCTCGATAAAAAAATCCATCCGATTGTTCTTTACATTGCTCTCTTCTTCAATGGGTTTTATTTCGATTGTATAGCGGATTATACCAGGTTTTTCGGCCATTAAGGCAGGAGAAAATGTTATGATTTGATTTTCGGAAGAAACCGTAAAATCGGATGTCCACAATTTTTTATTATTGCTGCTGATAGTTACTGACGATTTCTGGCTATTACACGATTCGGCCTTTAAATAAATTTCGACAGGGAATTGATTCCCGGTGAAAGTAATCTGATTATAACGTACTTCTTGAAAAAACAAATCTCTTCGAGTTGAAGTGTCACCCATAGCTATGGGAAATATTGGGTATAACTTCGATTCAGCCATGGTCAAAGGATCTTGTCCTCGGTTGATGATTCCATCTGAGACAAGGACTAATCCACCGATGATTCTATTGGGATAGCGTTCTTGAATATAGGTGAGCAAAGACGCCATGTTGGTTTCAGATTCGTCGAACCTGAAGTTCAAAGTGTCATTTACCGATGAACCGAAACTCACTTTCTTAACTTCAAATTCGGGTGCGAGTTTTGATTCGAGATTTTTCAAAAGTCCAGGTAAATTCTTCCTGATTTCGGTCGAATCAGGTAATTGAGCCATTGATTGGCTATTGTCGAGCGCCAAAACCACCAAAGGCTTTTCGAAACGATGTGAGGTAAGTTTTATGAGTACTCCCATCAAAACGATAACCAGAATTGTAACCACTACAAAACGTAATATTCCGAGCAGAATCTGGATTTTTCGGTCGAAGATATCGTGTGTGTTGCGATATAACACAAAAGCATAAACGAAGCCCACCACAGGGGCTAACACCAACCACCAGCCGGAATTTTCGAAAATAAACGACATCTTAATGAGTGATGTTGTTTACATAACCATTCCGCCACAAACATGTATCACTTGGCCGGTTATATAAGATGACAAATCAGAAGCAAGGAAAAGGCAGGAATTGGCAACATCTTCGGGCAGACCAGCACGCCTCAAAGGAATTTTTTCGGCCCATTCCCTTTTTACTTCCTCCGAAAGTTTCGCCGTCATTTCAGTATCAATAAAACCAGGAGCCACTGCGTTACATCTAATATTACGCGAACCCAGTTCTTGTGCCATTGACTTCGTAAAACCAATGATACCAGCCTTTGAAGCTGAATAATTGGCTTGCCCAGCATTCCCTTTCACTCCAACAACTGACGACATGTTGATGATGCTTCCGAATCTGTTTTTTAACATAATTTTTTGAACAGCTTTGGTTAGATTGAAAACCGATTTCAAATTTACTTTCATTACCAAGTCCCAGTCAGCTTCACTCATGCGCATTAACAAATTATCACGCGTAATGCCTGCATTGTTCACTAAAATTTCAATCGTACCAAAATCCTCTATAACCTGCGTAACCAATATCTCACTGTCACTGAAAGAAGACGCATCCGAAGCATAAGCCATAGCTTCGACACCCATTCCTCGGATTTCTTCTTCCAAAATTTGCGTTGCCTCGTCCAAACGAAGATCGGAAAAGGCAATGTGAGCCCCTTCCGAAGCAAACTTCAAGGCAATAGAACGACCTATACCTCTGGCCGCTCCAGTAATCAAAGCAGTTTTACCTTCCAATAATTTCATGCGAAAATGATTTTATTCCGTTTCCACTGCAAATTTAAAATAAAACTGGTTGTTGAGTCTTTTCTGTCATCCAGCTCGAAAAATCAAAGCCAAAAGAAAACCCTCGACTAATTTATATACTAATGAATTTCAATCAGTTTCTCATAATTATTGAGTTATATAATGAAGGAGGATTTTCTCATTGATAATATCACTTAAACCTTACATTTTTCAGCTTTAGAAACCATTGATTTCAGGAGAAGCCAACCAGCGCCAGTTTGAACCCGATCGATACGCTTCGCAATACCCCAAAGATTTTTCGAATCGGTATAGACTTCTTTGTTGAATATCAGAAAACGAATTATAAACCATAATAAATTATGAAACAGATGGTTAATCATGCATAGAAGAATCAACAATAGATTATGCTAGAGGAAGGTTTAACTTTGCAACGAATCGAACAGGATAAGATGAGAAATATACGTAATCCTTTCGTTGATGAGGAGGATAACCATTGTTTTGGATGTTCGCCCACTAATCCTTACGGTCTTCACTTGAAGTTCAAGGAAACGGATGATGCTATTACAGCCGAGTGGCTTTTCACTGAGAATTATTGTGGCTACCACGATATACTCCATGGAGGAATTCAGGCTTGTTTGATGGATGAAATTGCAAGTTGGTATGTATTTGTGAAACTAAAAACAGGTGGAGTAACTGCATCGATGAAATTTCGGTATTTACAACCGGTAAGTGGAATTGGCAGTAATATTCATTTAGAAGCACGCTTGATCGAACAGAAGCATCATCTTGCATTTATAGAAGTTACGCTTTCGAAAGAAGATACTGGGGTTTGTACCAGGGCTATGATTATATATTACTTGTTTCCCGAGAAGATTGCCCGGGAGAAGTTTAAACTACCACATCCCACTGCATTCTATTACAGCAAGGAAGAGGCTGGCAAAGAAGATGGGGTTTGGTGAATGGTGATTAAAAATAGGCAATGAGGCGAAAAGTTTACAGCGTATGGGATATATATTGCAAGACAGGGTCGATTAGGAAATTGAATTCATCAAAAAGCCAAGATTTTTATTGGATGGGAGATTCGAAAAGTCGCATCAATTGTTTGAATTTCCGGGTAAAAAAATTTTTTTCGCTGAGTAAGTTGGAAAAATTTTTTCAATTTTTCGCCGAAATGAATACTCGTTTAGATTAGTTTATATCTTTGCACGTTTTTAATTTACTCACTTAATTTTTGTTTTTGTATGAACATTTTTGTTGGCAGTCTCCCTTTCAAGCTACAAGAGACTGATTTAAGAGAAATCTTTGAAGAACATGGGGAAGTAACTTCGGTGAAGATCATCACAGATAAATTCTCCGGCCGCAGTAAAGGTTTTGGTTTTGTTGAAATGCCCAATGATGCTGAAGCTCAGCAGGCAATCGACGAACTTAACGGTGCTGAAGTAGATGGTAGAACTATCGTTGTTAACAAAGCCGAAGAACGTAAAGAAGGTCCTCGCAGAAACAACCACCGGGGTGGAAACGACAACCGTGGTGGCTACCAAGGTAACCGCAGATATTAATATTTAACGGGCCCTTTACTTAAAAATGTAAACAAACCAAACCGCTCGCCGGTAGTCCCATTGAACCCGCCTCTACGGCGGGTTTTTTATTGATTTTAGGTTGTACCCTCCAATTCATTTCCTTTGTTTCGATAGAAATTACAACTTTATTCTTTAATTTCGCAAGGTAAATCTCTTAAAATACCCGATCTGCGATGGATTCGCCTGATGATTGTGATGTGGCCATAGCTGGTGCAGGGCCAGCAGGATTGGCATGTGCACTTACCCTTAAGGGAAGAGGGCTCAAAATAAAAATTTTCGATAAAAAAGCTTTCCCACGATCGAAACCCTGCGGAGGCGAACTGGGAATAAGAGCTATCAACACATTGCGAAAGCTGAGTTTCAATAACAAAAAATTGCTCGATGGTTTCGATAATAAAAATCCTATTTATGGATTTCAGATCAACACCCTGAAGCATAACAATTATTCATTTTTACTCGACCTGCAAAAAAATGATGTGCAACCAATGGGCTATACGGTAAACAGGCAGGAATTCGATTTCTATTTGCTTCAAAATCTTCTCGATGATCCATTTATCGAATTTTACCCCCAAACCAGTGTTTTAAAAACATTGAAAAATGAAGGTAACATCGAGCTGATTACCGAAAAGAATTTTCACAAGACTTCCATTTTGATAGATGCTACAGGAGTTAAACATATACGTGACAAATCTGTCAGAAACTCATGGGCTTTTGCCATCTCATCTTTCGTGAAAGACCTTCAGATAGAAGAACATCAGCAAAACATCCTGCAATTCTATTTTACGTCTTATATTTTCCCGGGCTATTTCTGGATTTTTCCACTGCAGGAAGGATTGGCCAACGTAGGTTTGTATGTGCCAATAACTTATTATAAAGCCTCACTTTTGCAGTTGCGACACTATTTTTTCGAGCTCATTCAGAGCCACAGCATTCTGGCGGGTCAATTTCAGAGTGCTTCATTAGCCTCATCACTTCAGGGTGGCTGGTTGCCTCTTGGATACCCCAAAGGCAGTTATTCGGAGGGTAGAATTCTGAAAGTTGGCGATGCAGCACGTCTGGTGGACCCCCTGGCCGGAGAAGGAATAGGTAATGCACTTTTGAGTGGTCACCTGGCCGGGCTTCATATCTTAAAATGTTTCGAAGAAAATAATTTTTCAGATGAATTCCTTTCAACTTATAATCATATCATTGCCAATATTTTCGAGAAAGAATTCAAATCAAGACATAGAATCGTTAAATATCTATCGAAGCACCCCAAAACTTTCGATCGATGTTTTCATCAGTTGAGCAACAATAGAGACTTCCGCAAGTTCATTTTCAAAATCTTCCTCTCTTCGCAATATTCTTCCAAATTATTATAGATTTGTTTGGTTTTCAAAATAATATAAAAATGGAATGACCGAATCCTTTGTGCATTATTTATGGAAAAACAACCTGTTGAAACCAGAACTGCAAACCACATCGGGTCAACCTATTACCATTATTCAACCAGGAATACACAATGAAGATGCAGGGCCCGATTTTATTCAAGCCATAATAAAAATCGAAGATGAAATATGGGCCGGAAACGTCGAAATCCATTTGCATACATCTGATTGGTACAAGCATGGGCACGAGAAGGACAAGGCCTATCAAAACATCATTCTGCATGCTGTTTTCGAAAATGATCTCAGTGGGCAAGAACCCAAAGAATTTCCCACTCTCGAGCTGAAACCCTTTACTGATCCATGCTTATGGAATCGTTATCAAACTTTTTTAATGTCAAAAGACTGGATCCCCTGTGCAAGAAATTTTCACGAAGCATTTCCACTTACCACACATTCCATGCTCGAAATTTCCCTCGTTATGCGCCTCGAACGGAAGATCGAAGAGATTTCAAAAATCGTGACCCTGAATAAAAACAATCTTTCAGAAGCCTTTTATATCATTTTGACACGTAACTTTGGTTTAAAAGCCAATATTCAACCATTTGAACTTTTAGCCAGGTCATTGCCATTGAATTTATTAGCCAAACACAAAGGCAATCTTTTTCAGATCGAAGCCCTCATGTTCGGTCAGGCAGGCATGCTTGCCGAGGCTTCTGACGATTACCAAAGGAAATTAAAAGAAGAATTTCATTTCCTGAAGAACAAATATCATCTCACTCCTATTCCCGTCTATTTGTGGAAATTTTTAAGAATGAGGCCTGCAAGTTTTCCTACCATTCGGATTGCACAATTGGCCGCGCTCATCAATACTTCATCACATCTTTTGTCGAAACTCTCAGAATGCAATTCTCTCATCGAAATGGAAGAACTTTTGGCTTGCCGGGCTTCGAATTATTGGGATACACATTATCGTTTTGGAGAAATTAGTGCCGTCAGACCAAAAAATGCCGGAAAGGATTTTATCCATTCTATCATTATCAACTCTGTCATTCCTTTCATTCATATTCAGGCCGTTTATACGGGCAAAAGCGGCCATCAGAAACATATCGAAAATCTTTTATCGGACTTGCCTCCCGAAAACAATCAAATTTTAAGAGGCTGGGAAACGCTTGGGTATAAAGCGAAAGACGCATTCGAAAGTCAGGCTCTTATCGAACTCAAAACGCATTATTGCAACCTGAAACGTTGCCTCGATTGCAGAATCGGACATTCTTTGCTTACCCAAAAATAACGATGACATCGGATAAATCAGGCTAATTTCTTCCCATACGGTTTTCCTGTCGCGTGAATGATTTTTCGTTCATCAATTTATGTTTTCAATATTTTTTATTTTAGAGCCTCGAAAATTTTATTCGAAAACAAGTCATTTTTCGTAAAAGAAAAACTTCGATAATAAACATAATAATATATATATTAATAAATTAGCACCACGGGGATGGGGAAAAATTTTAAGACTGCCGATTTAAAAGGGGAGCATTGGGGTTCGAGAGTAGGTCTTGTTTTAGCGATGGCAGGAAATGCTGTAGGGTTCGGGAATTTTTTGCGTTTTCCGGTACAAGCCATGCAGAATGGAGGAGGAGCATTTATTATACCCTACCTTGTCTGCCTTGTATTATTAGGATTTCCCTTATTGATGATCGAATGGACAGTAGGAAGATATGGTGGAAAATTCGGACATCATTCCACCCCATTTATCCTTCATAGCATGAGCAAAAAGGCAGTCTGGAAATATGTGGGAGTTTTTGGGCTTTTCAGCAATTTAGCCATTGCGGCTTACTATTGTTACATAGAAAGCTGGACCATGTCGTATATTCTTCACAGCATTTTTGGTACTTTCGATCATTTGAGCCGGCTTCAGGTAAGTAGTTTTTTCGATGGTTATGTAGATATCAGCCATTCCACTACGGGTATACCCTATGAAGCTATCGTTTTTTATATATTGTGCCTGGCCCTCAATGCCTGGATTTTAAGTCGGGGTTTGGCGGGAGGAGTAGAAAAAGCTTCGAAGATTGGAGTTCCCTTGCTTATTGTATTTGGAATTTTTTTAGCCATAAAAGCTATTACCTTAAAAGCAGGTAACGAAAACGCCAATTATGATGGCTTAGTTGGCCTCTCATTCTTGTGGACCCCTCAGTATGATTCTCTTACCAATCCCAAGGTCTGGCTGGCTGCTGCAGGGCAAATCTTCTTTACACTTTCGGTGGGCATGGGTTCTATACAATGTTATGCCTCTTACTTGAGAGAACGTGACGATATTGCAGTAAATGCCATGTCGGCAGGATTCATGAACGAATTTGTCGAGATTGTTCTTGGAAGCTCAATCATTATCCCTATTTCGGTAGGTTATTTGGGTATAGATAAAGTTATCGACCTGGTTAGTCTGGGAGGTTTAGGCTTGGCTTTTCGCACCATGCCCTTCCTTTTCGAACAATGGGGGACTATTCTTTCCGTCATCGCTGGTGTGGCTTTCTTTGGATTGCTTTTCTTTGCTGGAATAACTTCTTCTTTGGCCATGGGGACGCCCATAATGGGTTTTCTAAAAGACGAATTCAAATTCAACAATAAGAAAGCATCCTTCACATTTGCTTTAGTTACACTCGCTTTGGGACTACCTGTTGTGTTATTCTTTCAACAAGGTGTTTTCGACGAATTCGACTACTGGGCTGGCACCGTTGCTCTGGTTGTTTTTGCTATGTTCGAATCCATACTGTTTTCATGGTTTTTTGGGGCAGATAAAGGCTGGAGTGAATTCATGAAAGGTGCCGATATGAAACTGCCTAATATTTTCCGCTATATCCTGAAATATATTACTCCCGTATTACTGATCATTGTTTTCATTACTTCCATGATCCGTCCGGCTAACGACGATTGGACATCCCTGAGCTTCAAAGGCTGGGAACTTCACCCTGAAAGCATTCTCGGGCAAATTACCTATAAAGGCATTATCTACAATAAACAAAATGTGGCCGATGTGTTTTACTCCGAAAATTCCGGTATAGTTGATTCTATCTATTCATTGCGTGGGAAAGATTATGTTCGGATTACACCCGAAGGGAAAACCGCAGAACTTGGGAAAAATTACATCTATAAAGAACATCAAAAAGTGCTCGTCCAACTGGGTGATGTGGTAAACGCCGGACAGCCCATTTTCGAAGGCAGAGTCATTAACCGCATTCTATACATTAAATTTGCCCGCTTTATTCTCCTTACATTGTTTATTGGTCTCGGTGTCATGGTTCATCTGGCTTATCGAAATCGTAAAAAATACCATAAAATATAACTCTTATGAATACCTCGGCATTAATTCTCATGATATCTACCTGGACAATAGTTACTTGTTTTGCAGTATATTTCTTCATCAAGATACTTACTGCAAAAAAGCTCGACGAGCCCGATAGTTATCTGGATAATGACGATCAAACAGGCAATGGATAACAGAGACGGGGGAGACGAGGCGACAGGGAGATTGGTGGATGGTGATTGGTGAGTGGAATGTTTGTAATTTGGAATTTGGTAGTTGTAAGTTAAAAAAATGGAGAGATAGAAATTTTACTTTACTTTGCCTCATTCAAGAAATGGTGTAATTATCGGCTAAGTTTTCAAGATCATGATAAGAATTGTAACCATTATTGGAGCAAGGCCACAAATAATAAAAGCTGCGGCTATTTCAAGAACTATAAGAGATTTTTTTACGGAAACCATTCAAGAAATCATTGTCCACACTGGCCAGCACTACGACGAAAAGATGTCGCAGGTTTTTATAGAGCAGCTTCAAATTCCAACCCCACATTACAATTTAGGAATAGGTTCTGCTTCGCATGGCATTCAAACTGCCCGAATGATAGAAAAAATCGAAAACGTGCTTCTTACCGAAAAACCCGATTTTGTCATTTTGTATGGAGATACCAATTCGACTCTTGCAGGAGCCGTAGCTGGAGCAAAAATCCATATCCCCGTCGCTCATGTTGAAGCCGGATTGAGATCATTCAACAAACTCATGCCCGAAGAAATCAATCGCATTGTTTGCGATCATTGCAGCACCTTGCTTTTCAGCCCCACAGCCACGGGTTTCCATAATCTCGTACGCGAAGGATTTCTGCCCGATACTTTACCTCCTTACCACATCAACAATCCTAAAATTTATCATTGTGGTGATGTCATGTATGATAATTGCCTGTATTTCTCTGATATGGCCGAAAGGAACAGCCAAATTTTACAACAATATGGGCTTAATCCAGGAAAATTTATTCTAATCACTATTCATCGCGATAGCAATACCGATCAGCCTCAGAGGCTCGAATCCATATTCAGATCGCTCATCCGCTTGACAGAAAACACCCATTTGCCTGTTGTTTTGCCTATCCATCCCCGAACATCCAAAGTCTTGAAATCGAAACTTCAACTCGATCCCTATAAAAATCTTCAGCATCAACCCAATATCCTTATTATTCCACCTGCTTCCTTTTTCGATATGATTTTACTCGAAAAGAATGCGGCTCTTATTTTGACCGATTCGGGAGGAGTACAAAAAGAAGCCTATTTTTATCGAAAACCTTGTGTAATACTTCGAGCCGAAACCGAATGGAAAGAAATTATAGAAACAGGTGCGGGGGCTTTGGCTGATGCCAACGAAGAACAAATCTTAACCAAGAGCATAGAATATTTGAAGAATCCTCCACGGAATTTTCCTCCCATTTTTGGCGACGGCCTGACTGCACATTTTATTTTAAATGAGATTGTTGCTACGGAATAAGCTCCTAAATCCATCCTGAATGCTGAACTTTAGCTAAATTTTACGATTTTTTTTGTGCAATTTGTAAGAATTTAATAATTTTGCCATCCAATTTAATAAAAAATTTATTCAGTCTAATTAATTTAATTTCAATTAAATGAATAACCAGTACGAAACCGTTTTCATTATGACTCCCGTCTTGTCTGAAGATCAGATGAGGGAAACGGTAAAGAAGTTCCACGATTTACTGGTGGAAAAAGGTGCTGAAATTGTGCACGAAGAAAACTGGGGTTTGCGCAAGCTTGCCTATCCAATTCAAAAAAAATCATCGGGTTTTTATCAGCTCTTCGAATTTAAGGCCGAAGGCAGCCTGATTAATGAATTGGAAACCGCCTACCGACGTGATGAACGTATTATACGTTTTCTCACGGTATTGCTCGATAAACACGCTATTGCTTACAATGAAAAAAAGCGTACCAACAAAAACGACATTCCTACATTAAACGATTGAACACTAAAAATTGAACATTATGGCACAAGGTGAAAGTGAAATCAAATATTTGACTCCAATAGCGGTTGAGACCAAAAAGAAGAAATACTGCCGTTTCAAAAAAAGCGGTATAAAATATATTGATTACAAAGACGAGTCATTTTTGCTGAAATTTGTCAACGAACAGGGAAAGATTTTGCCGCGCAGGCTCACGGGTACTTCCTTGAAATACCAAAGAAAAGTGGCTCAGGCCATCAAAAGAGCCCGTCATCTTGCACTTCTTCCCTATGTAGCTGATTTACTCAAATAAGGAGGAAAAAAGTATGGAAGTTATTTTGATTCAAGACGTACCTAAGCTGGGCTATACCGACGAAATCGTAAACGTGAAAAACGGTTATGCACTTAATTATCTCATCCCCAAAGGATACGCTATTATGGCGAATCCTTCTAATCGTAAAGTATTGGCCGAAAATCTTAAACAAAAAGCCTTTAAACAGGAAAAGGTTCAAAACGAAGCCCTCGAGTTGGCTAAAAAATTAGATGGCCTTCTCATCAGAGTGGGTGCCAAAGCTTCGAGCAGCGGTAAAATTTATGGTTCGGTGAATGCATTGCAAATTGCCGAAGTTCTTAAAAATCAACATCATATCGAAGTAGATCGCAAACGCATCCTCATCGATGGGGATTCCATTAAAGAACTCGGAACATACACGGCAACCATAAATCTTCATAAAGACGTCAAAGCTACTATTCAATTTGAAGTCTTTGCAGAATAATTTGTTTGGCTTTCAATAATTGGTCCCGTCATGACCCTCCATGGCGGGTTTTTTATCTATGCTTTCACATCAACAAATAGCTTTCATTAGAAAACTCAAGGAGAAATCCTTTCGCTATCAGGAAGGAGTTTTCCTGGCAGAAGGAGAAAAATTAGTTACTGATTTGCTTCAGTCGGGATGCATGCCCATGGAAATTTATTTTATAGAATCATACAAGGGTCCATTAACCTTGCATCCTCGGGCGAAAGCCATTTCAAGCAAAGAAATGGAAGGAATTTCACAACTGAAAACTACCTCAACCATTAGTGCTTTGTTCCCCATTCCATCGCTCCCACAGCTTAATACGATAATTTTTAAAGACGAATGGGGCATTGTACTGGATGATATCAGCGATCCGGGAAACATGGGTACATTATTGCGAACTGCCGATTGGTTTGGCATACGTTATATCGTTTGTTCGTCCACTACCGTGGATGTATACAATTCAAAATGTGTTCAAGCTAGTATGGGCTCCATTGCTCGTACTTATGTTTATTATCTACCGCTCGATGAGTTTTTTGCTACCCTTCCAAACGAAGTTAAAATTTTCGGCGCTCAAATGAATGGCCATTCTATTTATACGACGAATTTTCCCAAGGGAGGTCTTCTTTTATTAGGAAGCGAATCCTCAGGCATTCATCCCGAGTATGAGCATTTTATCCATAAAAGTGTAGCCGTCCCCGCCGCCAAGCATAATTTGAAACAAGGGCCAGAATCTCTTAATGTAGCAATTGCTGGATCGATTATACTTTCCGAGATTAACCAACAACATTTTTCAGCTTGATTTGCTGCAAAAATTACAAAATGACCGATTTTGAAACACGGTGATGCTCAAACTTATTTTGATAGCATTTACTCTTCTAATAATTCCCGCTGCGGGTATAGCCATCAAAATGTTTTTCATCAAGGGAACCAAGTTCAAGAAAACACGTGCCTCGTCGTTGCCGGGCGAAAACCTTAGCTGCACTTGTGGAGGCGAAGGTTCATACCAAGAATATATTGGCAAAACAGTAGCTCTTTCATCCTTTATTCAGTTGTTTTGGAGAGCAGACTCACAAATCCCGGGGTTTGAATGATTCGGAAATTCGATTTGTTTTCGTCGAGAATAAAATAGGCTTCAAGTCCTAAATCTTTGTTATCTCTAATAAATCTCCATGCTTTTTCGGCTCCCATTACCATAAATGCTGTTGCATAAGCATCGGCTGTAATGCCATCTTTTGCCACAACACTTACACTTAACAAATTATGATTGACAGGATAACCTGTTTTGGGGTCAATCGTATGAGAATATCGCCTTCCGTTCTCTATACGATATTTCCTGTAACTTCCCGAAGTAGCAATGGCTTTGTGGGCTATTTCCACCACGGCTTCAATTTCCCTTTCTGAGCTCGCACTGTCGGATGGTTTTTCTATTCCAACTCTCCATTGATTTCCATCGGGTTTCGGATCTCCCGTAACTACTTCCCCGCCAATATCAACCAAATAGGAAGTGATTCCCTTTTGCCGTAAAAATGAAGCCAGCAAATCGGCAGAATAACCTTGTGCTATGGCGTTGAAATCGAGTTCTATGCTTGTATCCGATTTCACAACACTATCGCCTTGCAACCAGATGTTCCGATAATCGATATGTTTCAACAATTCAATAATCAAGAGGCTATCGGGCATTTTTCCCTGCTTGCGATGAAATCCCCAAGCCTTCACCAACGGCCCTACGCACGGATTGAAAGCTCCATCAGTTCTCTTGGCTACTTCCATCGATTGGGTAAACACAAAGCGGAAAACACTATCGGTTTTTACACCTGTTTCGTTACGGTTGATACGGCAAATGATGCTACTATCGTCCCATAACGAGACCGAACGGTCGAAGGCATGCAAAAGGGAATCTATTTCCTTGCTAAAGTTCCTCTTCGCAACATCTAAATAAGTTACCTGATAATATGTTCCTTGAGCCTCACCGGTGATGATTGTCTTCTCAGGTTTGCGACTGCATGACATCAATAATAGCGATAAGGCGAGATATGACAAAAGAGACTGAGTTCGAAGCGTTTTAATCATAATTTCTCGAATGATTAACATTTATCCGCGTGCAAAATTCGGTATTTTTGCTCGAGATTTAAATTTTGAAGCGTATTATGGATTCTGGTATTTATAAGTGTGGATTGTGCGAATATATGTACAGGCCACAGAAAGGCAATCCCGAGAATGGCATTGCACCGGGTACCCCCTTCGACGAACTTCCCGACGACTGCATTTGCCCTCGTTGTGGCAATCCGAAAACATATTTTTATTCAACAGATGACGAATAAATGGCTTCATCAAGCGCCATCATGGCTTCAGAGGCCTTAATGGGAAGGAAAACATCGGTAACGACCTGTGTGTGTTCAGAAATGTGTGGATTGATTTCGATAATCCTTGCTCCATTATTCTTCGCTAACCCAGGAATAAGATTAGCGGGCATAACTTCGCCCGTAGTGCCAATAACAATCAATACATCGCATTTTTGCGCTGCCTGTATAGAAGCAGAATAGGCTTCAGTGGGAATAGCTTCGCCAAAGAATACAAAATCGGGCTTTAATATAGATTTGCAAACTGAACATCGGGGAGGAATATTTTCAAGTAAATTTTTATCCACTTTATAAATTTTCCTACATTCCAAGCAAATCAAATTTCGTGTATTGCCATGAAACTCTATGATGTTTCGATTACCGGCCTCATAATGTAAATTGTCGATATTTTGTGTAATAATCATTTGGAGTAAACCCTTTTTCTCCCATTTTGCTAAGATAAGATGAGCAGCATTGGGCTTGGCTTTACCCATATATTGATAGAATATTTCGATGATTACAGGCCAACTCTTTTCTGGAAATTTCATAAAATAATCGATGTCTAAGACCTTGGGATCATATTTAGTCCATAACCCCCCTTGGCCTCTGAAGGCTGGCACTCCACTTTCTACACTTACTCCTGCACCCGTAAAGGTTACCAGATATTTCGACTTTTTGATAAATTCGGCCGCAGTTCTTATTCTTTCCTCCTGATTCGTCATATTCTATTTTTTTATTATTTCGAAAGTTACTCCCGATTATAATTCTACTTTCTCATCAAGAAATATAGAAAATAATCTGTCTTCATTGAAAATCCGCGAAAAATCAATAATTTTGACCACACATATTTCTTAAATGCAAATATCATGAAAAAATTTTATTATCTTGTGTTTTTGGTGGTTTTGGTTACCTTATCGAAATCTCTACATTCGCAAACCAAAGAACTTACACTCGATGCTATATTGAAGGACCGAGGTTTGGCAACCAAAAGTTCTTACTGGATTACCCCTTTAAACGATGGAAAAAATTACCTAAAAAAGGAAAACGACACTTTAAAGATTTATGATTACAAAACTGGGGCTTATGTTGGCTATCTTATAGCTCTCAAAGACCTGCTCGATGCGCAAGGCGAAAAAATTTCGATGGAAGATTTTAGCCTCAGTAACGATGGCAAAAAAATGCTGATTGCAACGGCAATTGAACCCATTTACCGACATTCTTATTATGCAAAATATTATATTTATGATCTACAGCAAAAAAAATTGAGTGCTTTGTCGGACAAGGGGCAACAGCGGCTGGCCGAGTTTTCACCCGATGGCAGTAAGGTTGCTTTTGTTAGAGAGAACAACCTGTTTATTAAAAATCTGGACGATGGAAGCGAGATGCCATTGACAACCGACGGAAAAATCAATGAAATCATCAATGGCACGACCGACTGGGTGTATGAGGAAGAATTTGGTTTTACTAAAGGATTTTTCTGGTCGCCCGATGGCAGCAAAATAGCTTATTATCGATTCGACGAAACTCGTGTAAAACAATATTGCTTCCCAAAATATGGAAAATTGTATCCGGAGAATTACTGTTATAAATATCCCAAGGCTGGCGAAGAAAACTCCATCGTTGATGTCTATGTTTATAACATTGAAGAAAAGAAAGCATTAAAATTGAATACGGGTTCAGAAAACGATCAGTATTTACCTCGCATGCAATGGGCTGGAAATTCAGGTATGCTGGCCATTCAGCGCCTCAATCGCTTGCAGAATCATCTCGAGATTCTTCTTTATAATCCTTCTAGCGCATTAGGAAATATCATCTATAGTGAAGAGAACAAATACTATATAGAAATAACCGACGACCTCATGTTTACTCCTGATGGGAATCAATTTTTCATCACGAGTCAGGGAAATGGTTACAACCATATTTATCTTCATTCAACCGATGGAAGATTAAATAAACAACTTACGATAGGAGAATGGGAAGTAGATCATATCATTGGTTATGATGCTATCCGCAAGCTTGTTTATTTTTCTGCAGCCTATAGCAGCCCGCTAAATCGTGAAATCTGCACAGTTGACACTAAGGGGCATCTTAAAATCATTGCTGGCCAGCCAGGAAATAACACGGCCAGCTTTAATCCAAATTACACATATTTTCTTAAAAGATGGTCGGATGCCAATACACCACATATCATGTCGATTTGCGATGCCAGAGGCAAAGAACTCCGAATCCTCGAAAATAATGCGGGATTTACCGAAAAAGCAAAAGAATATCAGCTTCAACCTGTGGAGTTTTTTTCTTTTACGACTTCTTATGGAGTTACTTTGGATGGATGGATGATAAAGCCCCCCCATTTCAATACTCAACAGCCTTATCCAGTATTGGTTTATCTGTACGGAGGACCTGGATCGCAAACCGTAACCAATTATTGGGAAGGCGGAAGATTGTGGTATCAAATGATGGCTTTACATGGGATAGTCGTAGTTTCAGTAGATAATCGCGGAACTGGTTTCAGAGGAGAAGAATTCAGAAAAATGACTTATAGCCAGTTGGGGAAATATGAAACCGACGACCAGATAGAGCTCGCCAAATACCTTATTCGTTCGGGAATAGCCGATTCTACACGTATTGCTATATTTGGCTGGAGCTATGGAGGATTTATGTCGTCGCTGTGTATGACCAAAGGCTCCGATTATTTTACTACAGGTATAGCTGTAGCTCCAGTTACCAACTGGAGATATTACGACAACATCTATACTGAGCGCTATATGGGATTACCTCAGTCCAACTCTCAAGGCTACGACGACAATTCTCCTATCCATTATACCGACAAACTTAAAGGGAACTATCTGCTGATACATGGCACGGCCGACGATAACGTCCATTTTCAAAATTCGGTTGAAATGGTTTCGGCACTGGTTAATGCCAATAAACATTTTCAAACAATGTATTATCCCGACAGCAATCACGGAATTTATACTGGAAAAAATACTACATACCATCTCTATTCATTGATGACTGAGTTTCTCTATGAACATCTTCTTTTAAAACAAAACTAACATATCCCGAAAACATATTTTATCGATTCGTTTCGTATTCATAAATAATGTATAAATAGAAAAATTTCACATCTTATAAATTTTGTTTTGTTATTTAATATAATATTCATAAATAAATTTAATTTGATGTCGATAGAGTTTAAAAAAATTCGATTCGTTTTTGCTTGAATAGCCTACAAAATTTTTTCTATTGGTTTATAATCAATCGTGTTTGATGAGACGGGGTGGAGGTTTTGTGCCTTGACCAATAAATACATTGATGCTATCGCTGCCCGAACAGCCGCTTTGAGAACTTACGGTAACACTGTATGTTCCACTGGTGTCGACAGTTATGCTGCTCGATGTAGCTCCTGTATTCCATAAATATGTCCATTCGGGGTTGTAGCCTGCATCCAGAATTACTGCCTGGTTTTCACATACTGTAATATCCGGCCCAAGGTTGGGGATGGGCTGAGGCTCAATGAAAAGATGAAATATGGCCGTGTCGTAGCGATTGTCAATATGTTTTACTATCATTTGTATGGTGTAGGAACCAGGGTTGGCGTAAATATGTTGAGGAGTGCTATCTATAGAAGTATTGGCAGAGCCACTGGCGGGATCGCCAAAGTTCCACCAAAGCGAATCGGGTGCTGGATAGGTGTTGGGTGAAAAGCTTACCGGCATTCCTTGACATTGCCCAGAGTGATTAATATAGGCAAAGTAACGTTGAAGACCTTGTGAAAGCCCTACACCTGATTGTCTTCCCCGCAG
Source organism: Bacteroidetes bacterium ADurb.Bin012 (assembly GCA_002071415.1). GTDB lineage: Bacteria > Bacteroidota > Bacteroidia > Bacteroidales > TTA-H9 > TTA-H9. Next base: position 3,287 of record MWFC01000001.1, on the reverse strand, counting down.
GCTGAGATAATTTTTTTGCCACTGACAGGCTGAACCAGGTAAAGAGGGATGATGAATAACACTAAGAGAATCTGTAAACGTCTGTGTAGCATATATCTTATTATCTGGACCAAGATGTATGCCCATTAATGACCCAATGGCTATGAATTTTTCAGAATCTTTAAATGACAGAGAATCTCCCCTCTCCATGTTGTACTGAAATACAGCAGCACAACCTGAAATGGCAGTACAGTAATAATGACATGCAACATACACAAACTTGCCATCAACCGAAAAGGCCAAATCATCAGGAAAGCATGGACCAACCGGAATATAACTGGGAATAATGGTAAACTTGGGCTGAATTTCACCCGTGGCAGTATTGAAACTGCACACCTCAAACCTGTCGGAATAGCAGCATACCAGATGCTTCCCATCCTGGGATATTTTCAAGGCCTGTATCATTGTAGATATAGAATAATCCAGAAATACCCCGCTATTGCTAAATACAGGCTGATCGACAACACCATTATCATTCAAAAGATAGGATACATAAAAATTCGAATCAGGATCATGTATTCTCGAAATTATCCAGGCATCATGATTGTTGCTGTGGCGAGTAGCCGTAATACATCCAAAAGCCTGTGATGCACCACATAAAGGAATACTTTTTTTGCTGGGTTCAATATCGCCCAGTCCATTGTCGAGATTCATGTTCAATATGGAATAGGTCAAGCCTTCGTGAACTGATGGATTGGGAAATCCAAAACCATCCACATGAAAAATATAATAAATCGTATCTGGGATTTTCGTCTGAATACCAATCATACCATGCTCCCCCGTAGTTCCCAAATCACCATTAGGCATTAAGGTGTGATTGCGGTTTAGTAAACGAATTTGACCATAAAAAAGTAAATTTCCTGAGGAATCAGATATAGTAGATGAATATCCAGGAATAAATTCATTATTATTCAATAATGCGATGGGTCCTCCATTAACGAAACTAATGCCGGCTTTGTTTCCAAAATACCAAATGTCGAGTTCTTTTTGGGAAAATAGGTTTAATCGGAACAATAGAACGGCTAAGACTAAAAGTAAGGATTTTTTATAGTGAGGCTCCATTTTTCAATTAAGATAAAGCATTTCCCCGGAACAGGCCGGGGAAATGCAAATTTAATCAAAACTGCTGGACTTTGATAGGATTAGGCGTACAGGGGTATAAGCCTTCTTCGTTGGCCCAGTCGGAAACTCCTGTACGAACAATGCTGCCTCTGTACACCATAACAATTATTCGATAAGGATACCTTGGCATAGGATTGGGCGGAACAACCCCGGGAAAATTAATGACTTGTGGTAAATATTTTAGCCCTTGGCCGGTAACTTCTCCTATAGGGATAGGATAGAGATTTCCCTCACTTGTCTCAAGGACTGCATAAACAGAATATTCTGTAGTTGGAGGGGCCTCAGGATCAGATATGTAATAATTAAAATTAACTGGACCTACCGTTATCTGTGCTGAAGCATCCTTAAAAGCTAAAGTAGCTGTGATGCAACAAACTGCTACTAATAAAAATTTTATTTTGTTCATTTTGTTATAAATTTAAATTTTAATAAGTTAATTAAATTAATGTATTATGTTAATTTGTAAAACGATAAGAAAGTATCTTTCTGTATCTCATTAGCTGACGCACAACACCGTTCGGGTTTTGTTATATTGGATGCAGTAGCCATAATAATAATCTGGCAACCTTATCATCAAAAGAATTAAACCATTTGATGAAAGGATAGCTATTAACTTTTACGCTATACATGAGAAGAGTTTCCAATTCAGTTAAACTTTATTAAAACCTGTGTTTCTATTTGAAATAGTAGCATTCCTTAATTGCTTCTCTCTGAAGGAAAGCCCGTGTAAACAAATCAGAGACTTGCCCCATGGGCATAGATGCTTTTTCTAAGAATCAAAATAAGGAATTCATAACACAAATATACAAGCTTTTTCTACTTTTTGGGCGTTTTTCCAAATATTTCTTACTTCTTTTGAATCAAGAAACATTGACTATAAAATTTATTCATTTAAAATAGCTCTTGTCAATAATAATGATTTGGCTCATTCTAACCATTTTCAGAAAAACAAAAAGTGCTGTGGTAATTCTCTATTAGAGAGATGTTTATTTTTATTTTTGGAGAAAGCTTTCTACAGCTAACCGATAGCTTTCTAATCCAAAGCCACAAATAAAACCTTTGCAGGCCGAAGCAGTAAGCGATTTTTGTCGGTAAGGTTCACGGCCAAAGAGCATGCTGATGTGCACTTCTACCACAGGGCAGTAAATAGAACGTATAGCATCTGCTATTGCTACCGAAGTATGTGTAAAACCGCCAGGGTTTAGTATAATCCCATCGGTGGAAAATCCAAATTCATGTAAGGTATTGATGATTTCACCCTCCATATTATGTTGTCGATAGATGAAATTGATATAAGGATAAGTTGTTTCGAGCTGACGGAGATAGTCTTCGAATCGTTCAGAACCATAGATATGAGGTTGTCGTTTTCCTAAAAGGTTTAGATTTGGTCCATTGATAATCGCGATAGTCATCTTTTATCAAATCATTTTTCATCAAAAATAGCAAATTATTTTATCAAATCGTTTATTAGATAAAATATTCTAATTTTGCCGTAGATACCTTATAGGGGTGTCCCGATATAGCGGGGCTGAGATCATACCCTTTGAACCTGATCCGGATTATACCGGCGTAGGGAGATATAATTCATTCATGACCTTTTCCCCTATATGGTTTTAATACATTGTTCCACAATTAAAACCATTATTTATGTTCAAAAAAACTTTTATTTTCATTTTCATGGCGCTTGTCCCCTATGTGGCCATGTCTCAGTATATGCTGAGTGGGACGGTTTGTGACGCCTCGAGCGGGCAAAGTCTCGTTGGAGCCAATGTTGTTATATTGAATTCTCCTTATGGAGCTGTAACCAACGACGTCGGATATTTTTCCATCAAAAAACTTCCTTCGGGTAATTATCCTTTAAAAATCAGTTATGTAGGATATGAGTCATATTTTGATACCATTAAATTAGACAGGAATCTCTTTTTAAAAATAAAATTACAGACATTAGCTCACATGCAGGAAGAAGTAATCGTAAAATCCACCAGGGTAGATATTTCGGTTCCCACTACTTTTAGCGAACTACATCGGAAGGAGATAAGGAAATTGAACATTGGACGAGATTTACCTTATGTGTTGCAAATGAGCCCTTCAGTGGTAGCAAGTTCCGATGCAGGTACAGGGATTGG